>NZ_JBSNCC010000001.1:0-660000 GCF_053764715.1 Methylobacterium sp. Gmos1
GCCGGCTGGTCAAGGATTACGAGCGCTACGCCAGCACATTGGCGGGCCTCCACATGGTTGCCTTCGTCTGCGATATGCTCAGCAAAATCGAACGTACAATAATCAGTTCATAACACGCTCTAGACGTGCGCACCGGTTTCGATCTCGTGAGATCGTCGCGGTGCCGGTGCGCTGAGCGCTCGCTCCCGGCCGGCCCCTGGGCTCACCCGTCCGCCGGCTTGATGAACTTGGCCTTGCCCTTGAACGACCACGGGCCCTCCAGTTGGTGCTCGGCGCAGAATGCATCGACCGCACGGCCGACCCCGGGGAATTTTCCGCCGAGGCGGTCGTAATCGTCGGCGATGAACAGGCCGCCGGGGCGCAGGACCGGCCACCACGCCCGGAGATCCGCCGCCACCGAGGCCTCCTCGTGGCCGGCATCGAGGTGGATCACGTCGGCGGTTACCCCGCGCAGGCGCATCAGCTCGGCGGCGTTCACCGAATCGAGCGGCAACGGCACGATCCGGTCGGCCATGCCCTCGCGCAGGACGTTGGCGAGGAAGGTGCGGTAGAGGCTCGGATAGCCGTTCTCCGTCGCGAGCTCCGAGAACAGCCCGGGATCGGCCCAGTGATCGACGGCGCCGAGCCAGGTATCGACCGCGATCACCGTGCCGGGAACGCCGCCCGCTTCCATCGTCCGGGCGAGGTGGAGCGCGCTCGCGCCCTTCCAGGTGCCGATCTCGACGACCACGCCGGGGCGCCACTCCTGCACCGCCTCGTCGAGATAGGGGTGGACGCTGCGCCAGCCCTGGAGGTCGAGGGGGCGCAAGTCTCCTGGCGGATCCGCGAACGGGTCGCGCCCGTGCCACAGCGCGTCGATGATGGTCTGGCGGGTCATGAGGCGGCTCGGGCTGCGGGGGATGGAAGGCGTGCGCCGGCGCGGGCCTCGGCGTAGAGGGCTTCGCAGGCATCGAGCCAGCGGTCGCGGGTGAACAGGCGCAGGACCCGCTCGCGCGGGACGAGGCGCGGGACGGCCAGCGCCGCCGGGATCGCCTCGGCGAGGGCCGCGGCATCCGCGGATCGAACCAGGCGGCCGGCCTCGCCGACGACCTCCGGCATCGCGCCCCGGTCGAAGCCGGCGACCGGCAGACCGCAGGCCATCGCTTCGACCGCCGAAAGGCCGAACGGCTCGTCCCAGCACGGGGTGGACAGGAAGACCGAGGCGCGCCCGAGCTCGGCGGCGAGCGCCGGTCCGGGCAGGTGGCCGCCGTAGCGGATCGATCCGCCGAGCAACGGGACGATCGCGCCCGCCCAGTAGTCCGGCTCCTCGACCGGGCCGAACAGGGTCAGGGGCAGGCCGGCGCGGCGCGCCGCCGCGATCGCCAGATGGGTGCCCTTCACGCGAGCCATGCGCCCGCTCCACACGGCGGAGCCGTCGCCGCGCCCGCTCCAGGGCCAGGCGGCGGGATCGATGCCGTTATGCAGGACGGAGGCCTCCGGCGGGGCGCCGTCGGGCCACCAGGCCCGCAGATGCGCGGCCGAGGTCGCGGTGAGGCGGTGGGTCGGGCCCGGGCTGTCGTGCACGAACCAGCGCAGAGCGTCGTAGGGCGGCGCGTGCAGCGAGGTGACGGTGGGGATCGTTTCCGTGCGTCGCCGCTCCAGCGGCAGGCGGCTCAGGGAGTTGTTGTGCAGGACGTCGAAGCCGCCGGCCGCGATCCGGTCGCAGGCGGCGTCGACATGCGCCCTCAGCCCCGGGTCGTTCCGGTGCTCCAGCCCCGGAAAGCGCGCCTCGTGGTGGACCGGACTTGCCGGATCGAGGGTGAAGCGCGGGTCGCTGTCGCCGGAGGCGAACAGCACGACCTCGTGCCCCCGCGCGGTCAGCCCCGCCGCGAGGTGCCAGCAATACGCCTCCAGGCCGCCCGCGAAGGGCGGCGCGATCGGGTGGCGCAGGTGGGCGAGGAGCGCGATCCTCACGCCGGCACGGCCGCGTCGCGGGCCTCGATGGCGCGGATGACGGAGGCCGAGTTGGTGTAGGGCTGGTGGCCCTGCTGGCCGGTGAGCGCGAGGTCGTCGGCGTCGGGACGGCGCAGGATGCGGATCGGCCGGTCCGGGGTGTCGTCGATCAGCCCCATCACCCGGAAGGCGTGGAGCCAGTGCCCCATGGTGCGGTAGCCCCACTTGGCCTCGAACAATTCGGCGTTGCGCACGACGCTGTCGAGGTGGTGGACCGGCGGCATGTGGTGCGGGTGGTACTGGTGATAGGCGAGCCCGCCTTTCATCCAGGCGATCGGCAGGCCGCCCTGGTCGAGGGCCTTGCCGAAGTCGGTGTCCTCGCCGCCGTAGCCGGTATAGCGCTCGTCGAAGCCGCCGCTGGCGAGGAAGGTGGCGCGCCGGATCGCGAAGTTGAGCGACCAGAAGCAGCGGTAGTCGCGGCAGATCTCGATTCCCGCGGCCGGGGGCCCGCGGCGGTCGGAATGCTTCTCCGCGACGTCTGCCAATCCCTCGTAGGTCCAGTCACCCGTTGCTGCGTGCTCGGGCAGGTGCAGCACCTCGCCCATCAGCAGGCCGTCGAGGGCCGCGAGCCCCGCCGCGTAATCGGCGACGAGGCCGGGTGCGGGAATGCAGTCGACGTCGAGGAAGACGATCGACTCGCCGCTCGCCGCCGCGACGCCGCGGTTGCGCGCGGCGGCGAGCGGCAGCGCCGCGCCCGGCACCCGGATCTGGCGCACCGGGAACGAGGCCTGCGGCAGGTCGTAGAGGTCGTCCTGCATCACCGCGACGATGAACTCGACGGGCGGGATCGTCTGGCGCTCCAGGCCGCGCAGGACGTTGGCCAGGTGGGCCGGCCGGCCCTTGGCCAGGGTCACGACGGAAACGGTGGACATGCGGGCTCCGGGCTCCGGCAAGGGGCAAAGGAGGAGAGGGAGGGTTCAGCCGGCCGCGACGACGCGCAGCGGGGCGCCGGAGCACGGCTCGGCCGCGCGGCCATCGGACACTGCACCGGCATCGTGCCAGAGGTCGTCGGTCAGCCCTTCGAGCCAGCCGGCGGCGCGGGCGGCGGCGTCCGGCGCGTAGAGGCTCCGCAGGGCCGCCCCGTCGAGGGCGCGGGCACGGGCCAAGAGGTCGCGCCAGCCCTCGAGGTCGCCGGGCCAGACGGGGGCCTGGACCGCCGCGCCGAGGCGCACCAGAGCCTCGGCCTTGCGGGTCTGCTCGCCGAAATAGCGCCATTCCGGCATCACGATCAGGCGACCGCCGACGCGGGCGACCTCGTGCACCGTGTTGTCGCCGGCCGAGGCCACCACGATGTCGGCCGCCGCCAGGTACTCGGTGACCGAGGGCACCCAGCCCAGTTCGCGCAGGTTGGAGAAGTCGGTTTCGTGGCCCTCGCGGTGGGTCGGCCCGAGGGTCAGCCACAGGGCGTCGGGCGCGGCGCGGGCCGCGACCGTGAGCGGCGCGTAGGGCGTGCCGCTGCCCCCGCCGCCGGTGACCGCGACGACGATCTCGCGGTCGGGATCGAGGCCGAGCCTCGTCCGCGCCTCGGCCCGGTCCGGCACCCGGTCGATGCTGGTGCACAACCCGCCGCTGTAGAACGTTCTGGCGCGCAGGCGCGCGGGGTAGTCGTCCTGCTCGAGCCTCGCGTCGAACGGCGCCAGCATCCCGACGCAGGCCTCGTAGGACCCGACATGGCCGATATCCTGGCGGTCGCCGTGCATGCGGATCTGCACCGCCGGCACGCTGGCGATGCGCGACAGAAGCGCGATCTCGGCCGAGACGTCGACGACGAACAGGCCGATGCCGCGCTCATCCAGGTGGTCGAGGATCTGGCGCATCGTCCGGCGCATCTCAGGTAGCCCGAGGGGAACGCAGTGCATCACCTGCGGCGTCGGCTCGGCGTGGAGGCGCGGGGTCGGCACCGCCGCGCCGATCATGTTCGGCAGGGCCACGATCTCGACGTCGCGGGAGAACCCCTCGAACAGGTGCGGGCCCGCGGTCAGCACCGAGACCGGGCGGTCGCGGGCGAACTCGGCCGCCACCGCCATCGTGCGGTTGGCGTGCCCCCGCCCCTGGTGGTGGACGAAGAACGCGATCGGCTTCTTCATGGGATCTCTCAGGAGAACAGGGCGTCGGGCCGCAAGGCGGCGGCGATCTCGGGCGCGGTCGGCGGGCGGACGAGGCGGATCGCGTCGGCGCCCTCGTCCCAGTCGATCAGCCCGGCATCGCGGAACTGGCCGAGCCAGTAGGTCATGCACCAGCGCCCGTGCCGGGCCCGGAAGCGCGCCGCGTTGGCGAGGATCGGTGCGAAGTGCTGCAAGGGCGGCACGTGGACCGGATGGTGCTGGTGGTAGGCCCGCGCCCCCGCGACCCAGAAGACCGGCAGGCCGCTGCCGGCGAGGCGGGCGGCCAGATCCGTCTCCTCGCCGCCATAGCCCGCATAGGCCTCGTCCATGCCGCCGACCGCGCCCCAGGCCCGCGCCGGCAGCGCGAAGGACAGGCCCCAGAGCTGGCCGGGATCGGGCTCGGGGCGGATCCCGGCCTTCGGGATCGGGGGCCGCGCCGGGTGGACGCGGCCGAGCCGGTCGAACTCCGCCTCGTCGCACGCGGCGGCGCCGGGGGGCAGGTACAGGACCTCGCCGAGGAACAGGCCGTCGGTCCGCGCGGCGGCCCGCGCGTAGGCCGCGACGAGGCCGGTGCCCGGGATGCAATCGACGTCGAGGAAGACCAGGAGGTCGCCGGACGCGGCCTCCGCCGCCCGGTTGCGGGCGGCGGCGAGCGGCATCGGCTCGCCCGGCACGTGCAGGTGGCGGACCGGGCAGCCGGGATCGGGCAGGTCGGGGGCGGGTTCGGCCTGCATCCAGGCGATCACCAGCTCGCGCGGAGGCGCGGTCTGGCGGGCGAGGCCGCGCATCAGGTTGCGCAGCCGGTCCTCCCGGCCGCGCACCAGGGTGAGCACGCTCGTCGCGGCGGCAGGGTCAGCCCGCATGGGAATCCACGGGCTGGGCGTGGGCCCGGCGGAAATGCCCCACGCCCTCGATGATCCCGCGGGCATGCGAGGCCCGGGCGACGTAGGAGTGCCGGAGCGCCGCGTGGCCGGCGAGGTCGTCGGAATAATTCGCCACGATGATCGACTGGGCGCGGGCGCGCAGCATCTCGACGTCGTTGCCCGAATCCCCGGCCACGAACAGGGCCCGCTCGGGCAGGCCGTAGAGGGCGCGGACGTGGTCGACGGCGGTGCCCTTCGAGGCCCGCTCCGGCAGGACGTCGAGGTAGCGGCCGTGGCTGTGGATCACGCTGGCGCGCAAGCCCATGCCGGCGAGGCGGGCCCGCACCGCCTGAGCCGCCGCCGCGTCGCCGAAATAGCTCAGCTTGAACGCGCGCTGCTCGAGCGGGCCCTGGATCTCGAGCCCGTCGAGGCCGGCGAGCGCGGCGCGCAACTGCTCCCGCTCCCAGCCGGCGGCGATGGCGCCGCGCCAGGCGGCATCCGCCGTGTAGGTCACGCCGTTCGCGTCGAGGTGGTAGATCTCGGAGCCGACCGAGGTGATCATCACCTGCGGCCGCGGGCTGTCCTGCTGCTCCAGCACCGCCATCGCGCTGTGGAACGAGCGCCCGGTCGCGACCCCGAAGGCCAGCCCGGCCTGCCGGCTGCGCCAGCGTCGGAAGGTCTCGAGAGCCGCCGCGCAGCCGACGAGCGTGTTGTCGATGTCGCAGATTAGGAGCTGGCGCGGCGCCCGCAGCGGCGGCACGGGGGTGCGCAGCGCCCGCAGCAGGGCGTGGTAGCGCGCCGCGTGCCGGTCCCAGTCGTAGGCGGCCGCCGCCCGCGCGCCGCCGGCGACGCAGGCCGCGTAGAAGGCCGGATCGTCGAGGATGCGGGTGCAGGCCGCCGCGATGGCGCCGGGGTCGCGCGGATCGACCAGGAGGCCGTTGCCGCAGGTCTCGACGATGTCGTTGGGGCCGCCGCTGTCGGTCGCGACGAGCGGCAGGCCGGCGGCGGAGGCTTCCAGCAGGGTCAGGCCGAAGGGCTCGTTGAGGGCCGGGTTGACGAACAGGCCGCCGCGCACCCGGGCATGGGCGTAGAGCGCCGGCACGTCCTCGGGCCGGTGGGTCTTCGGATAGGCGACGCGGCCGTAGAGGTCGTGGCGGTCGATCAGCACCAGGAGGTCGCGCATCGTCGCGGCCATGTCGCCGTCGAGGGCGTCGATGTCCTCCCGGGTGCCGGCGACGAGGACGAGGTTTGCCCGCGCCTGCAGCCCAGGGCTCTCGCCGTAGGCCCGCACCAGGGCGGCGAGGTTCTTGCGCGCCACCGGGCGGGCGAGCGCCAGCAGCACCGGCTTGCCGGGCTCGCGCAGGAAGCGCGCGATGGTGGCGTCGACCCGCGAGTCGGGCCGGCTGTCGGCGAAGCGGGCGAGGTCGCTGCCCGGCGGCAGCACCCGCACCCGGCCCGGGTCGTAGGCCGCGTACCCCGCATACTGCACCTCGGCCTCGTCGCGCGAGGAGGCGACGACGAGGCTGGCGCGGGCGAGCGCCGCCTCCTCGGTGGCGATCCGGCGGGCGAGATCGGGGTTCTCCGCCCCCTCCCCCAGCATCGCCGCCTTGACCCGGCCGAGGGAATGGGCGGTGAACACGAACGGGATGCCCAGGCGCGCCTCGACGATCGCCGCCACCGCGGCGGCATCGGCGTAGTGGGCGTGGACCAGGTCGGGCGCCTGCGCTTGCGCGGCGATCCAGGCGATCAGGCTCTCGGCGAAGCTCGCGACCTCGGCGTGCATCTCCTCCTTGGTGCGGTAGCCCGGCGACGCGCTCGCCAGCCGCACGAGCGCGACCTTGTCGCCGAGGCGCTCTTCGGGCACGGCGTAATCGGGCCCGGCCGGACCGTCGAACCGGCGCGTGGCCACCACGATCCGGTCGATCCCGGGATCCTGCGCCGAGGCGGCGACGAGGTCGAGCAGGTAGCGGATATGGCCGCCGGTATCGGCGGTGAGCCCGTAGACGACGTCCCGGCCGCGCAGGCAGCCCTGCAGGGCGACGTGAAGAACGAACATCAGGCTGCTGCCGCAGCGGAATATCCCGAAGGACAGGACGATTCAGGTGAGGTATAGTCTGTGATCCGCGTCGCCCAAATCGCCCCGAACATCTTTCCCATTCCCCCGGAGCATCACGGCGGCACGGAGCGGGTCATCCACGACCTCAGCACGGCGCTGCGAAGCTTGGGCGTGGAGGTAACGCTGTTCGCCCCTTCGGACAGTGCGACACACTTACCCCGTATTGGTAACTATCCGAGCCTCGCGGCGCTGGAGCGTCGCTACGGCAGCGTCGCGCCGGGCGTGCCGGCGGCGCTGGACGCCCTCCAGCTCGAGGCCCTGCGCCGGCACCTCGACGCGTTCGACATCGTCCACGGCCACGGCGAGTTCGCCCACGCCGCGCTGCTGGGCGAGCGCCGGCGCCGCAGCCTGACGACGATCCACTGGCGGGTCGACGAGCTCGACCGGGCCCTGTTCTTCGAAGGCTTCCCGGACCTGCCGGTGGCGGCGATCTCGGCGGCGCAAGGTGCCGGCATCCCGGCCGCGAACCGGGCCGGCATCGTGCATCACGGCATCGACCGGAACCGCTACGCCGCGTCGCTGGCGCCGGGATCGCACCTCGCCTTCCTCGGCCGGATGACCGACCAGAAGCGGCCCGACACCGCGATCCGGGTGGCGCGGGCCGCCGGCTTTCCGATCCGGCTCGGCGGCACGATCGACGTCGGCAACCCGGGCTACTTCGACCGCGCGGTCCGCCCGCTGCTCGCCGACGACGCGGTCTATCTCGGGCCGGTCGACGACGCGGCCAAGGGCGCGCTCCTGCGCGGGGCCGCCGCGCTGCTGTTCCCGATCGACTGGCCGGAGCCGTTCGGCCTGGTGATGATCGAGGCGATGGCCTGCGGCACGCCCGTGATCGCCTGGAACCGCGGCTCGGTGCCGGAGATCGTCGAGGACGGGGTGACGGGTTTCGTGGTGTCCTCGGAGGACGAGGCCGTGGCGGCGCTCGCCCGGATCGGGGAGATCGACCGGGCGGGGGTGCGCCGCCGGTTCGAGGAGCGGTTCACCGCCGAGCGCATGGCGCGGGACTACCTCGCCCTCTACCGGCGCCTGCTGGCCGCCTGATGCGCACCGCCCTCCTCGCCTGGGACTATCCGCCGGCCCCGAGCGGCCTCTCGACTGCGGCACGGGAGATCGCCGAGAGCCTGGCGGAGGCGGGCGCCGACGTGACGGTGTTCACCCTCGACCGCAGCGGCACCGGGTCGATCGGAGGGGTCACGGTGGCGGGCCTCGCCCTGCCGCCGGCGGGCGGCCTCGCCGCTCTGCGCCGCTGGGGCTCGGTCGGCCACCTCGCCGCGCCGCTCGCCTTTCGCCGCGCGGTGCTCGCCGCCCATGCCCGCGCGCCGTTCGACGTGGTCGAGGCGACGAACTGGTACGCGCCGGGCTCGCTCCTCGCCGGGCGCCCGGACCTGCCGCTGGTGACCCGCTCCTCGACCCCCGCGGCCTTCACCCGCGGGGCACCGCCTTCCCTGCGCGACCGCCTCGACGGGGCGACCGCCGACGCCCTCGAACGGCGCCAGGCGCGCGGGAGCGCCGGCCTCATCGCCAACACCGCGGCGCACGAGGCGGTGATCGCGCGGGCCTACCGCCTCCCGGGCCGCCGGCCCGCCGCGGTGATCGGCCTCAGCCTGCCGCCGGAGATCGCCGCGAGCGCCCGCGACGCGCCCTACCCGGCGGCGGAGGCGCCGGTGCGTCTCCTGTTCGTCGGGCGGGCGGAATCGCGAAAAGGCTTCGACGCCATGCTCGCCGCCGTCGCGCTCCTCGCCGCGGAGCAGGAGCGGGGCGAGGTGCCGCCGTTCCGGCTCGACCTCGTCGGGGTGCCGCCGGGCGACCTGCCGGCGGACCTGCCCGCGGCGGCGATGCGCCGCCTCCGGGCCCGCGGCCGGATCGACGCCGGGGCGCTGGCCGCGGCCTATGCCGGGGCCCATGCGGTGCTCGCGCCCTCGCGCTACGAGAGCTTCGGCCTCGTCTACCAGGAGGCCCTGGCCTATGGCCGGCCGGTGGTGGCCTGCGCCGAGGATGCCAGCGCCCGCGCCTTCGTCGGCCTGCCCGGGGCCGGGCCGCTCGCGGGCGCCGCCACCGGGCCGGCGCTCGCCGAGGCCCTGCGCCCGCTGCTGCGCGATCCCGGCCTGCGCCGGGCCTATCGCGCCCGCGCCCTCGCGGCGGCCGGGCGCTTCACCCGGTCGAGCCTGGGGCGTGAGACGCTCGACCTGTACCGGCGGGCGATCGCAGCAACCGGTCCTTACGCCCGGTAGGGCCGCAGCAGCGCCTCCTCCTCCTCGATGCGCCCGCGCCCCGGATCGAGCGCCTCGTAGGTCCGCGAGCGCGTCCGGACGTGGTCGCGGCTCAGGGCGTGGTCGATCGCGCCGTGGAGGGCGATGAAGCTGCGGCGCCAGCCGCCGTCGAGGACCGGGCGCTCGTGGACGCGGCCGGCGTAGCGCACGGTCGTCCGGTTCAGCCGGTACTGCACGTCCGGGTAGACGTCCGACAGGATCCCGTCGACGCGGTTGCGCCGTGGCAGCCCGACCGAGACGACGTCGCCGTCCTCGGCGAGCGCCGCGAGCGCCGGCAGGAGCCGGCCGGCCTCGGGGGCAAGCGTCTCGTCGGCGTCGAGCTGCAGCATCCAGGCGTGGCGCGCCAGGTCCTGGAGGGCGTTGCGCTGCCCGGCGAAATCGCCCGAAAGCGGGCGGGCGGCCACCCGCACTGCGCCGTCCGCGAAGCCCGCGACTGCGACCGCGCGGGGCGGCGCGGCCGCGCCGTCGAGGAGGATCGCGACGTCGTCGGTCCAGGCCGCCGGCCGTGCGAGGCCGGCCAGCACCCCGTCGAGCTCGGCCGGGCGGCAGAGGAGGCCGAGGGAGACCGGGGGACCCGCCGCGAGGTCGTAGAGCTGCGCTCGCGCCGCAAGCGGGCTGTGCGGCGCCAGGAGCGCGGCGCGGTCCTCCGGCCCGCAGGGCAGGACGCCGCGGCCGAGGCGGGTCGCGGCGATGCGCAGGGTGTAGAGGTCGAGGCCGTAGGGGGCGTCGAGATCGGGCACGAAGGTGGGGGCGGCGAGGCGGCGCCCGAGGTCGCGCCAGCACGCCGCCGGATCCGCGTCCCGCTCCGTCAGGACGCCGCAGGACCCGCAGGCCAACGGGAAGGCGCGCTCGCGCCCCGGGGAATCGGCCAGGCGGCGGTCGCTCGGCACCGGCATGGCGGCGGCGCAGACGAAGCAGCGGTGCGATGATACGAATTCCGGAAGGGATCTTCCGGAGTTCGTATCATCAGCCCGCGCGGCGCCTGAGCGAAGCCGATTTCTGTATCGCGAAGCGATCAATCGGAAACCATATGAGATCGTGAGGGGCATCGCTCAGAGGTTCCCTACCGGTCGGGGCTGGTCGCGCGGGCCGGGCGCCATACTTCCGGGGTCCATCCGACGAACCCGCTCGTCGGTCTCCCTGCATCGAGACATCTGCCGCGCGTGCCCGACGCCGTCGACCCCCTCCGCGCGGCCTGGGCCGGCCTGCCCGACCTCGGCACGGTCGCCGTCGTCGGCAACGCGCCCGGGACCGAGGCGACCGCATCCGACGCGGCTGCGACCGTCCTGCGCTTCAACAACGCCCCGGGCTTCGGCGGCCGGGGCGGGTCGCGCGTCACGCATCTCGCCCTGGTCAACCGCGGCGGGCAGATGCGCGAGTGGCTCGCCGATCCGGGCTTCCTCGACCGCCCGGTGGTGCGGCAGGCCGAGGCCTTCGTGCTGCCCTTCCCGATGCTGCCGGAGGCGCAGAACCGGCCCGAGCCGATCTGCTTCACCCGCGGGGCGCTGGCGCTGCTGCGCCCGCTCGGCCGGCCGGTCCACGTCCTGCCGGAAGCCCTCCACGACGAGGCCCGGCGCGTGCTCGGGGCCCGCGCCGGCGGCCGGCCGAACCCGAGCACCGGCTTCCTCCTGGCGCTCGCGCTCGTCCTCGGCCGCCCGGCGGGCGCTCCCGCCATCGAGGCCCACGGCTTCGGCTTCGCCGGCTGGCCCGGCCACCCCTGGGCGGCCGAGCGCGCCTGGTTCGACGAGGCCGCGGTGGCCGGCCGGCTGCGCCTGCACCCTCCCCCGACCGACGGATGAATCCCCCCATGGCAACCCTGATCACCGTCCTGCGGAGCGGTGGCCGCTACGACGCATCGTGGGTCGCGCGCCTCGCCCACGGGGTGCGGCGCCACGCGCCGGCCTTCGGGCGGATCCTCTGCCTCACCGACCTGCCGCTCGCCGTCGCGGGCGTCGAGCGGGTGCCGCTGCGGCACGACTGGCCGGCCTGGTGGGCGAAGATGGAGGCGTTCCGCCCCGGCCTCGCCGACGGGACGGTGCTCCTGTGCGACCTCGACACCGTCCTGACCGGGCCGGCCGACGCGCTGGCCGAGCCGGGTCTCGCGGCGATGGAGGATTACTTCCACAAGGGGCGCGTCTCGAGCGCGCTGCTGCGCTGGCACGGCGACGCGCTGGCCCCGCTCTACGCCGCGTTCGCGGCCGAGCCCGGGCGCTGGATGGAGCCGGGCTCCTGCGGCCCGGTCCCGAACGCGGTCCACGGCGACCAGGTCGTCATCGACCACCTGCTCGCCCGCCGGGAGCAGAGGCCGGCCTTCTTCCAGCACCGGTATCCGGACCTGCTCGACTTCTACGACCCGCGCCGCGACGCGCACGGCCCGGTCGTGATCTTCATCGGCGAGGCGAAGCCGGACAAAGCCCGCGGCAGGGTGCACGCGGCCTGGGCCAGAGAGGCAGGACCCGCCCCGTCGCGGCCGGAGCGGTGACGGGCCGTCAGCCCTCGGCCGCCCGCAGCGAGCGGGCGCAGGCCGACAGGATCGCCTTGGCGTGATCGGGGTACTTGGCGTGCTCGGGATAGTCGTCCTGCAGCACGGCCTCGAGGGTGCCGACGGTGTCGGCGAGCAGCGCCTCGCCGTCGGCGATGCCCTGCTTGTGCAGCGCCACCGCGAGCGCGGTCGCCAGGGTGGCGAAGGCCACGCCCACATCCTGATCGGTCATGAGGGAGATTTCCGTCGGCGAGGAGGGCAGAGGCAAGAGGATGATGGTGGGCGCGACAGGGATCGAACCTGTGACCCCTACGATGTCAACGTAGTGCTCTCCCGCTGAGCTACGCGCCCATCCGGCTCGCCCGGCGCAACGCTGCCCGGAAGCCTGGTTCGGCACTCCTCGCGAGCGAGGGGCCGTCACTTTCTCTTTCATCCAACCCGGACCAACCGGTCCGGCGCCGCTCCGGGGAGACGAGCTCCCGACATCCGGAGGGGCGATGGTGGGCGCGACAGGGATCGAACCTGTGACCCCTACGATGTCAACGTAGTGCTCTCCCGCTGAGCTACGCGCCCTCGGCGCCGCCGTGTCGCGGCCCCGGTGTGAGAGGGCGTATAGAGGCAGTTGCGGCGGGTGACAAGCGGGTTCCTTCGCCGGCTCCGGCGCAACGCAGTTTTCCATTCCCGCCCCTCGACGGCGCCGGCCCGGCGGGCCGACCATGCCCCGGCAACGGAGGCGGGCGAATCACATGGATCCGATGCGGGAGCACGCGGCGCGGATCTTCTGGGGCAAGGCCCGGCCCGGCCCGGGGGCGATCCACCCCACTCACCCGGCCTGGGCGCACGGCCTCGACGTGGCGGCGGCCGGCCGGGCGCTGCTGCGGGCGCGGCCCCGGGCGGCCCGGGCCCTGGCGGCGGGGCTCGGCCTCGAGGTTCCGGCCTTCGAGGCCCTGTGGCTGCATCTCCTGGCCCTGCACGACATCGGCAAGTTCTCGCACCTGTTCCAGGCCAAGGTGCCGGCGCATCGCCCCGCCCACCTGCCGCCGCCGGGGATCCCCGATCCCGGCCACCCGGCAGCGGGCCTGCGCCTCGTCGGCGGCCTCCTGATGGACCGGACCGCGCCGTCCGGCCTGATGCGGGGCTGGAGCGCGGCCCCGCGCAACCGGCTGCTCCAGCCGATCTTCGGCCATCACGGCCGCCCGGTGGCGATGTCGGAGAGCTGGCAGCCGGAGGATTGGCGCCCGCTCTTCCCGCCGGCCTCGGCGGCGGCCGCCCTCGCCTACTGGCGGGCGGTCGAGGCGCTGCTGCCGGCGCCGGAGGTGCCCGCGCCGCGGGCCGCCGCGGCGGCGCAGGCGAGCTGGCTGCTGGCCGGGCTGACCGCGCTCGCCGACTGGATCGGCTCCAACCAGGCCTGGTTTCCCTACGCCGCGCCGGAGGCGGACCTTACCGCCTACTGGGACGAGGCCGGCCGTCGGGCCGAGGCGGCCCTGCGCGAGGCCGGCCTGGTGCCGGCGCCGCCCGGCCCGCGCCTCGCCTTCGCCGAGCTGACCGGCCTCTCCCATCCGCCGACCGCGATCCAGGCCTGGGCCGGGACGGTCGCCCTGCCGGACGGGCCGCTCCTGATCCTGATCGAGGACGTGACCGGGGGCGGCAAGACCGAGGCGGCGCTGACCCTCGCCCACCGGCTGCTCGCCGCCGGCCGGGCCGACGGGCTCTACTTGGCGCTGCCGACCACCGCGACCGCCAACGCCATGGTCGACCGGCTCCTCCCCCTCGCCGACCGGCTCTACGCCGCCGGCGCCCGTCCGTCCCTGGCGCTCGCCCACGGCCGGGCCGGCCTGCACCCGCGCTTTCGCGCCGCCGCCGAGGGGTTCTCGGTGCCCGAGCCCGGGGCCGCGCAGGGTGAAGAGGCAGAGCTGGGCGAGGAGGCAGACCTGGGCGAGGAGGCGGAATCGGGCGCGGTCGCGTCGGCCTGGCTCGCCGGCGAGAGCCGCCGGGCGCTGCTGGCCGATCTCGGCGTCGGCACCATCGACCAGGCGGTGCTGGCGGTGCTGCCGAACCGCTACGGCACGGTCCGCCTCGCCGGCCTCGCCGGCAAGGTGCTGATCGTCGACGAGGCCCACGCCTACGACGCCTACATGGGCGCCGAGCTCGCCCGCCTCGTCGCCTTCCACGCCGCGGGCGGCGGCACCACCCTGGTCCTGTCGGCCACCCTGCCCGCCGCGGCGAAGGCCGAGCTGGTGGCGAACTGGCGCCGCGGCGCCGGCGCGGCCGGAGCGGTGCTCACGAAGGCCGACTACCCCCTCGCCACCCTGCTCGCTCCCGGGCAGGACCCGGTGGAGGAGCCCCTCGACGCCCGCGAGGACCTCCGCCGCACCCTCGCGGTCACCCGCCTGCCGGACCGGGACGCCGCCCTCGCGCGGATCCGCGCTGCGGCCGCCGCCGGGGCCTGCATCGCCTGGATCCGCAACAGCGTCGACGACGCGGTCGAGGGCGCGGCCGCCTTGCGGGCGGCGGGCCTCGATCCCGACCTCTTCCACGCCCGCTTCGCCATGGGCGACCGCCTCGCGGTCGAGGCGCGGGTTCTGGCCCGCTTCGGCAAGGCCTCGAGGCCGGCCGAGCGGCGCGGCCGGGTGCTGGTCGCGACCCAGGTCGCCGAGAGCTCCCTCGACCTCGATTTCGACCTCGTGGTCACCGATCTCGCGCCGATCGATTCGGTGCTCCAGCGCGCCGGCCGCCTGTGGCGCCACACCGGCCGCGAGCGGCCGATCCCCGGCCCGGAACTCGTCGTGGTCTCGCCCGATCCGGCCGGCACGGTGGCCGCCGGCTGGGCCGCCTCCGCCTTTCCCCGCGCCTCGTACGTCTACCGCGACCACGCGATCCTGTGGCGCACCGCCCGGGAGCTGGCGGCCCGCCCCGCCTTCCGCGTGCCGCAGGACGTGCGCCCAGCGATCGAGGCGGTGTTTGCCGCCGACGAGTCCGACATCCCCGAGGCGCTGCTGCGGATCCACTTCGACGCCGTCGGCCGCGCCGGCGCCGAGCGCGCCGCCGCCCGCGGCGCGCTGCTCGATGCTGCCGCCGGCTACTGGCCCGACCAGGCCTGGCCCGACGAAGGCCGGGTGCCGACCCGCCTCGCCGAGGAGAGCCGCACGGTGCGCCTCGCCCGGGTCGAGGACGGCCGGCTGGTGCCCTGGCACCGCGACCCCGACCCCCGCCTGGCCTGGGCCCTCTCCGAGGTCACGGTGGCGTCGCGCAAGCTGCGCGGCCACCTCGCCCCCGCTCCGCGCTGGAACGATGCCGTCGCGGCGGCCCGGGCCAACTGGAGCCGCTTCGACGACGCCGTGATCCTGCTGCCCCTGGAGCCCGGGCCGGACGACGCCCGGCAGGGGATCCTGGTGGCGGAGGATGGCGGGTCCCTCGTCCTGACCTACGGGACGCGGCTCGGCCTGATGCTCTGAGCCGGGCCGCGCCGGACCCTGGCGCCCGGCGCCGATCCGGGGCATCGTCGCGCCTGTTCCGGACGCCGAGTCGGGCCGGCGGAACGGAGCGGAAACGTCGGTAGGTTCTTTGACATCGTCAAACGCGAGGCGGATCAACCGCTTCCAGAAGGAGTGTTCCCCGCAGGCGCGGGGATGAACCGACCGCCGCGGACGACGAGGCTCGGCCGCTTGGGTGTTCCCCGCAGGCGCGGGGATGAACCGAGGGCGGCAACCTTGCTGTTGCCGCCGAGAGCGTGTTCCCCGCAGGCGCGGGGATGAACCGCTCCAGGCTGAGTTCGAGATGGAGCGCCAGCAGTGTTCCCCGCAGGCGCGGGGATGAACCGGCCTTGTGCGGCGTTCCCGGCCACGACGCCGGGTGTTCCCCGCAGGCGCGGGGATGAACCGGCGCTCGTGGCGAACGCGACCTTCCGCATCAGGTGTTCCCCGCAGGCGCGGGGATGAACCGCGCGCCAACCGTGGCGATGTCGGCCGCGGTCTGTGTTCCCCGCAGGCGCGGGGATGAACCGCACTCCATCACCTGATCCTTGTAGGTGTGGCCGTGTTCCCCGCAGGCGCGGGGATGAACCGATCATGTCGGCTGTCAGGCTGTGTGAGAGAACGTGTTCCCCGCAGGCGCGGGGATGAACCGTTCTTGGCAAAACAGGGAAACTCTATGCCCCTGTGTTCCCCGCAGGCGCGGGGATGAACCGGGCGTGGTGCGAAGCATGAGAGCCCGATCGACGTGTTCCCCGCAGGCGCGGGGATGAACCGAACCCCGCCGCGATCGGTTCGACCGCGTGGGAGTGTTCCCCGCAGGCGCGGGGATGAACCGAACCTCGGCCTCTATCAGGCCGCGGTACAGCCGTGTTCCCCGCAGGCGCGGGGATGAACCGCAGTGCGGGTTGTTGTTACCATTCCAGTAGGCGTGTTCCCCGCAGGCGCGGGGATGAACCGGCCGTTACGACGACCCTAGCCCACCCTTCCGGCGTGTTCCCCGCAGGCGTGGGGATGAACCGGGTGCCGGCAAGACCAACAAGACTGCCGAGCTGTGTTCCCCGCAGGCGCGGGGATGAACCGGAGTGGACGTTCGACGAGGTCCGCGCCCAGGCGTGTTCCCCGCAGGCGCGGGGATGAACCTTGGAATCAGGAGATGCACCTTCGGGTGGGGGTGTGTTCCCCGCAGGCGCGGGGATGAACCGTTCGCGGCGTGGATCGGAGTTCCGCTTAAGACGTGGCGCCAGTGGGGGCCTGGGGAGCATCAGGCCCAATCCGGCGGTCAACGCGATCCTGACACTGCTCGCCCGGGAGCCGGTGGCGACGCGCCGAAGCCTCGGCTCGGCGGCTTGAGTGGGGGCGCCATGGCCGGCGGTCGGCTTCATCTTCGGGCAAAGGATGGGTGTGAGTTCTTGGCCGCTCGACATGCAGCGAGACAGGAGTATGATGCGGCCGCCCGTAAGGAGTGTTCCCCGCAGGCGCGGGGATGAACCAAGATGGTGCAAGCCGCTAGGACGGGTGTGTTCCCCGCAGGCGCGGGGATTGAAGAGATGTTGGAACCCGCTCGGTCGGGTTTAAAAAGGTCGTTGACTCTGTCTACGAGGTAGTCTCTGATACACATCAGCCGGCAGAGAGGTTGCCCCCTGCCGGCTGGTGGTAAGGTCCGATCAAAGAAGCCGCCTCGGAGGCAGCGAAAGGAGGTCTGGGCATGTGGCTCATGACCCAAGCCAGAAGAGCCTGATTTGTCGGCTCGGACGCGCGGGACTGCACTCCCGAGCGTCCTCTTTTTTACACAAACCTAGACTCGCCGAAAAGGGGCTTTTGCACCTTCCGTTGGGTCGTGGGTTATGCAACCGTTACCTGAGCCGACTCCAGAACGATTCGCCCAGGGAGTGCCGTGGTCCCGCCCTTCTCCCTCCTGACCGAGGCCTGGATCCCTGTCCTGCGGGCGGACGGCACGCCGGACCTGATCCGGCCGGCCGCCATCACCGACGACATCGACGGCAACCCGGTCGTCGCGCCGGCCTGGGGCCGGGCGGATTTCGACGCGGCGACGCGGGAGTTCTGGATCGGGCTCCTGGCGGCGGCCTGCGGCGCCCGGGCGGACGAGGACGCGTGGCCGGCCTGGTTCGAGGCGCCGCCGACCCCCGCCGACCTGGACGCGGCCTTCGCCCCCCTCGCCCGCGCCTTCGTGCTCGACGGCGACGGGCCGCGCTTCGGGCAGGATCTCGAGGAGATCGCCGGCGAGACCGTGCCGGTGTCGCAATTGCTGATCGAGGCGCCGGGCGCCAACACGGTGAAGCGCAACCTCGACCATTTCGTCCGCCGCGGCGGGGTCGAGACCCTGTCGCGGGCCGGGGCCGCCATGGCGCTGTTCACGCTCCAGACCTACGCGCCCTCGGGCGGGGCCGGCCACCGCGTCTCGGTGCGCGGCGGCGGTCCCCTGACCACCCTGCTGATCCCGGGCGCCAAGGTGATCCCGGGCGCGAAGGACCGCACGGCGCCGGTGCCGCTGTGGCGCAGCCTGTGGCTCGCGGTGCCCTGCCGGGCGGACGGGCCGCCCGTGCCCGAGCGGGTGTTTCCCTGGCTCGCCCTCACCCGCGTCTCGGACAAGGGCCGGACGACCACGGAGAGCGACGTCGATCCGCTCCAGGCCTTCTGGGGCATGCCGCGGCGCATCCGCCTCGTCGTCGAGGCCAATCCCGAGGGGCGCCCCTGCGACCTTACCGGCCGCGTCGACCCGCTGGTGGTGCGCCACTACCGCACGCGGCCGCACGGCACGAGCTATGCCGGCTTCGTGCATCCGCTCTCGCCGCACTATCAGACCAAGGCAGGCGAGCCCTGGCTGCCCCTGCACGGCCAGCCCGGCCGCATCGGCTACCGCCACTGGGTCGGCCTCGTCGTCGGCGAGCAGGGGGATAAGACCGCGCGCGTGCCGGCCGCGTCGGTGCATGACGGCATCAAGCGCCTCCAGAACCAGGACGATCCCGCGGCCCGCCTCGGCACCCGCCTGATCGCCGCCGGCTACGACATGGACAACATGAAGGCGCGGGACTTCGTCGAGAGCGAGATGCCGCTGCACCTCGTCGGCGCGGCGGAGTTCCGGCCCTACGACGAGACCGTGCGCCGGATGGTGCGGGGCGCCTTCGACGCCGAGTTCATCCTGCGCGTGTCGCTGAAGCAGGCCCTGGCGATCGACAAGGGCGGCCTCCTCGATCTCGGCCGCGGGCGCTTCTGGGAGCGGACGGAGGCGGCGTTCGGCAGAACCCTGGGAGAGCTGGCGACAGCCCTGCCGGGGGCGGGCCTTGCCGCCGACACCCCCCACGCGCCGACGCTCGAAGCCTGGCTCGGCCACCTGCGCGAGGCCGCGACGGCGGTGTTCGCCGGGCTCGTGCCGGTCGAGGACCTCACGGATCTCCGTCCGAGCGTCGCGGCGGAGCGCGTCAAGGCGCAGATCGGCCTCGACTGGGCGATGCGCGGCTACGGCAAGCTCGGCCGGACCTTGTTCGACGCCCTCGGCCTGACGCCGCCCGAGGCCAGGCCCAAGGGCGCCAAGCCCGACCAGGATCCCCAGGGCGGCAAGACGACTACCGGCAAGACGACGGGCAAGACCGGAACCGGGGGCAGGAAGGCCAAGGGAGGCCACGGATGAGCGCAGGGGATGGGAGCGCGTCGGGCCCGGGCCGGCGTCCGCCGGTCGATCCGGACGACATCCGGGAGATCCACCGCGACCGGCGCTGGAAGATCCGGCGCTGGTGGGAGCGCCTGCCGCCGGGCCATAACGGGATCGAGGCGTGGCGCCTGTTCGACCGCGGCGCCCTCGCGCGCCTGCGCCGCGCCGCGACGCCCCTCGACGTCCTCGACGAGGCGGTGGTGTTCCACCTCCATGACGCCCTCGGCTACGGGCGCCGGCACGCCGCCGACACCCTGGTGCCGGTGGCGGTCGCGGCCTGCGTGCTCGCCCGCCTCGCCGCCGACAACCCGGCGCGCCCCCTCGCCGCCGTCCTCGGACCGCCCTACGGCGAGGCGAACGCCCAGCCCCTGCTCTCGCCCCTGCGGCTCAAGCGCCTGACCGCCGCCCGCGATCCCGACGACCTGCTGCGCCAGATGCGCCGCGCCGTCGACCTCGCCGGCGACCGCCCGGTCGACGTCGCCGGCCTCGGCGAGACGATCCTCGACTGGCTGCATCCGGAGCGCGGCGACCGGGCCCGGGCGACCTTCGCCTTCGAGTACCACGCCGCCGCCCACCGGCCCCCCGGCCGGGCGCCCGAGCCCGCGAGCCCCCCGGCCGCCTGACGCCCCCTCTCCCCCAGAGCCCGCCATGACCACCTTCGTGCAGCTGCACCTCCTCACCGCCTACCCGCCCGCCAACCTCAACCGCGACGACACCGGCCGGCCGAAGACCGCGCGGTTCGGCAACGTCGACCGGCTGCGGGTGTCCTCGCAGGCGCTCAAGCGGGCCTGGCGCACCTCCCCCGCCTTCAAGGCGGCGCTGGAGGGCCATCTCGGCGAGCGCACCCAGCGCCTCGGCGAGGAGATCGAGGCGCATCTCCTGACGCAGGGCGTGGCGGAAGGCTCCGCCCGCAAGGCGGCCCGCGAGGTCGCCGACGTGTTCGGCAAGATCAAGGGCGAGGGCGAGAAATATCCGACCCGGATCGAGCAGCTCGCCTTCGTGTCGGCCGACGAGCGCCGGGACGCCCTGGCCCTCGCCGAGAGGATCGCCGGCGGCGAGAGCGTCGATCTGACCAAGACCCCGCTGCTGCGGCCCGTCGACGGCGCGGTCGACATCGGCATGTTCGGCCGCATGCTGGCCGACGACCCGGACTTCAACCGCGAGGCGGCGGTGCAGGTCGCCCACGCCGTCACCACGCACCGGGCGGTGGTCGAGGACGACTACTACACGGCCATCGACGACCTGAAGACGCCGGCCGAGGATGCGGGCGCGGGCTTCGTCGGCGAGGCGGGGTTCGGCGCCGGCACCTTCTACCTCTATCTCTGCATCGACCGCGACCTGCTGGCCCGCAACCTCGGCGGCGACGCCGACCTCGCCAGGCGCGGCCTCGCGGCGCTGATCCACGCCGCCGCGACGGTGGGGCCGAAGGGCAAGCAGGCGAGCTTCGCCAGCCGGGCGCTGGCGAGCTACGGCCTCGTCGAGGTCTCCGACGGGGCGCCCCACACCCTGGCCTCGGCATTCCTGAAGCCCGTCGGCGGCGAGGACGTGCTCGCCGGCTCGGTCGCCGCCTTCGAGGCGACGCGCAACGGGTTCCGCGCGGCCTACGACCTGCCGGAGAGCCGGCGCGACAGGGATCCCGGGGGCTGGCGCGGCAACGACGATCCCTGGCCGGTCTTCAACGTGCTCACCGGCGAGGGCAGCCTCAAGCGCCTGATCGCCTACGCGACGCGCTGATGCCCGCCGGCCTCGCCTTCACGCTCTACGCGCCGCTCGCGGCGCTGGGCGACCTCGCGGTGGGGGAGCGCCGCGGCGGCTTCGACCGGCCGGGGCGCTCGGCGGTCCTCGGCCTCGTCGCGGCGGCCCTCGGCTACGACCGGGCCGCCGAGGCCGAGCACGCTGCCCTCGACGCCGGCTACGGCCTCGTCCAGCGCGTGCGGCGCGCCGGCCGCCTGATGACCGACTACCACACCGTCCAGGCGCCGCCGGCCGAGCGCAAATCCGCCTGGGCCACCCGCCGCGAAGCCCTGGACCGGCCCTCGCACCGGCTCAACACCCTGCTGTCGAGCCGCGACTACCGCGAGGATCTGTGGGTGGAGGTGGGGCTGGTGCATCTCCGCGACGCCGAGGGCCCTCCCCCCGAGAAAATCGCCGAGGCCCTGCGGCGGCCGGCCTACACGCTCTATCTCGGCCGCAAGTCCTGTCCCCTCGGCCGCCCGCCGGCGCCCCGCTGCCTCGGTGCGGTGACGAGTCTGGCCGCCCTCCTCGACCTCGCGGGCGAGCCGACGCGCCTGATGGCCGGGCCATACCCGTTCGAGCCGCTGCGGCTGTGGGAGGAGTGGGACGACGCCACGGTCTACGCCGATGCCGCGCTCGAAGGCCTGCTCGCCCCCGACTACGAGGCCCGCCGGATCGAGCGCCGCCGCGACCGGGTGACGAGCCGGGTGCGCCGGCAATTCGGCCTGCGCGACGAGATCGTCGCCACCCGCATCCCCGAGCCGGAGGCCGCCCGGTGAGCCTCTTCCTCAGCCGCGTGCGCCTGCGCCACGCCCCCGACACCGCCGCTCTCGCCCGCCTGCTGCTCCCGGAGGACGACGACGCCCGCATCGCCGCCGGCCACCGGCTGATCTGGTCGCTGTTCGCCGACCATCCCGACCGCGAGCGCGACTTCCTCTGGCGGGAGGATGGCGGCTCGGCCTGGCAGCGCACCACCTTCCTGGTGCTGTCGGCCCGCGAACCGATGGGCGGCGGCGGCCTGTTCGAGGTCGAGTCGAAGCCCTTCGCGCCCGACCTGTCGGCGGGGCAAGTTCTGCGCTTCCGCCTGCGGGCATCGCCGTCCTTCAGCGTCCCGTCGGAGACGAAGGGCGAGCGGGGCCAACGGGTCGATCCGGTCTGGCACCGCCTGAAGACTCACCAGCCACCGCTCAAGGAGATGCCGCTCGACGACCGGCGGAGCTTGCGGCTCAAGATCGAGCGCGAGGTCATCGGCGACTGGCTCACCCGTCAAGGCGAAAAATCCGGCTTCCGCCCGGTGACCTTGCCCGATCCCGAGGGTGTCGCGCGGCCGGTGCTGACCATCGACGGCGACCTCCAGCGCCGCCTGCCCTACGACGCCAAGCGCCTGCGCGAGACGCCGCGGCGCACGCCGCCGAAGGACGATGCCTGGCGCAAGTACCCGGCGGTCGCCTTCACCACCTTCGACCTCGAGGGCGAGATCGTGGTCGAGGATCCGGCGAAGTTCCTCGCCCAGCTCCCCAGGGGGTTCGGCCGCGCCAAGGCGTTCGGCTGCGGCCTGATGCTGATCCGCCGGCCGTGAGCGCCTCCGCCCTCCCGGGCCTTCCCCCGCCGAAGCCGATCCCGATCCGCGACCGCGCCTCGCTGGTCTTCATCGAGAAGGGCCGGCTCGACGTGCTCGACGGCGCCTTCGTGGTGGTGGACGAGCGCGGGGTGCGCACGCAGATCCCGGTCGGCGGCCTAGTCTGCCTGATGCTGGAGCCCGGCACCCGGGTCAGCCACGCGGCGGTGGGGCTCGCGGCCCGGGCCGGGACGCTGCTGGTCTGGTGCGGCGAGGGGGGCGTGCGGCTCTACGCGGCCGGCCAGCCCGGCGGCGCCCGCTCCGACCGGCTGCTCTGGCAGGCCCGCCTCGCCCTCGACGAGTCGGCCCGGCTCAAGGTGGTGCGGCGCATGTTCGCCGTGCGCTTTCACGAGGAGGCGCCCGAGCGCCGCTCCGTCGACCAGCTGCGCGGCATCGAGGGCGCGCGCGTGCGCCGCTTCTACGAGATCCAGGCGCAGCAGCACGGGGTGGAGTGGCGCCGCCGCGCCTACGACCGCGGAGACTGGGACGCCGCCGACATCCCCAACCGCTGCCTCTCGGCCGCCACCGCCTGCCTGCACGGTCTCGCCGAGGCCGCGATCCTCGCCGCCGGCTACGCGCCGGCCATCGGCTTCCTGCATTCGGGCCGGCCGCTCTCCTTCGTCTACGACATCGCCGACCTGTTCAAGTTCGAGACCGTGGTGCCAGTGGCGTTCAAGGTCGCGGGCCGTGTCGCCAAGGGCCAGCCGCTCCAGGGTTCGGTCGAGGGGGTGGTGCGGCGCGAGTGCCGCGACATCTTCCGCAAGACGAAGCTCCTGGAGCGGCTGATTCCCAGCATCGAGGATGTGCTCGTCGCCGGCGGCCTGCCGCCCCCGGGCGAGCCCGCCGACGCGCAGCCCCCCGCCTTCACCGAGGCGCCCTCCGGCGACGGAGGCCATCGCGGATGAGGCGGAGGCCATCGCAGACGAGGATGGTGCGCGGATGATGGTCGTGGTGGTCGAGAACGCGCCGCCTCGCCTGCGCGGCCGCCTCGCGGTCTGGCTCGTCGAGGTGCGGGCCGGGGTCTATGTCGGACAGTATTCCCGCCGCACCCGCGAGCGGATCTGGGCCGAGGTGCAGTCCGCCATCGGCGAGGGCAACGGCGTCATCGCCTGGACCGCCCAGACCGACATCGGCTACGCCTTCGATACCTGCGGCCGGAACCGCCGCATGCCGGTCGATCTCGACGGCCTCCCCCTGGTGTCGTTCCACCCCGACGAGACGCCGCTCTGACCGGGGCCGGAACGGAGCGGAAACGTCGGTGCGTTCTTTGACATCGTGAAACGTGAAGCGTATCAAGCACTTCTAGGAAGAGTGTTCCCCGCAGGCGCGGGGATGAACCGCCCCCGGATCGCCAGTGGCTCGGCTCCGACACGTGTTCCCCGCAGGCGCGGGGATGAACCGATCGCGTGGGAGGTGTTCCAGGACAACCTGGGGTGTTCCCCGCAGGCGCGGGGATGAACCGAACCCGCGCCGCCTCGCCGCGCTGATGGGAGGGTGTTCCCCGCAGGCGCGGGGATGAACCGGGCTCGGACAAGGTCTTCGACGCCGGAACCGCGTGTTCCCCGCAGGCGCGGGGATGAACCGCCGGCCGTCTCAGTCAAAGCCGCGGCAATGTCGTGTTCCCCGCAGGCGCGGGGATGAACCGGAGCACGATTTCCGCACCGTCGTGCTCGACAGGTGTTCCCCGCAGGCGCGGGGATGAACCGGTGACACCTTGGCCGAGATGCAGGCTGCGACCGTGTTCCCCGCAGGCGCGGGGATGAACCGGATCTGGTAGATGCGCTTTTTGGCGCCGGAGAGTGTTCCCCGCAGGCGCGGGGATGAACCGCCATTCCTGGACCTTCTGAGGGGTTAGCTTCAGTGTTCCCCGCAGGCGCGGGGATGAACCGCTGGTCTGTGCCGGTCGGCTTGATCTGACTGCGTGTTCCCCGCAGGCGCGGGGATGAACCGCATCCGTCTGAGGGCGCCTCTCCCACGATGACGTGTTCCCCGCAGGCGCGGGGATGAACCGTCCTACGCCGCAACGCTAACGCCCTGGGCTGAGTGTTCCCCGCAGGCGCGGGGATGAACCGCGCGGTTACATGACCGTGATGCTTCAGGGCGCGTGTTCCCCGCAGGCGCGGGGATGAACCGTTTCCACTGGCCGTCGGTATCAATGCCGAGGTGTGTTCCCCGCAGGCGCGGGGATGAACCGATCGACGCCGTTCATGGACGAGGCCACGGTGTGTGTTCCCCGCAGGCGCGGGGATGAACCGGTCGTGACCCCGCTCAACCTGTGGGCAATGGAGTGTTCCCCGCAGGCGCGGGGATGAACCGAGCGGGGTCGTTCGCTAGCGTCGCCTCGAACAGTGTTCCCCGCAGGCGCGGGGATGAACCGACTAGGCTCTGCCCTCACCGGAGGTACCTTTCGTGTTCCCCGCAGGCGCGGGGATGAACCGATTGATGCGTCTCTCGCTGGCAAGCACCCGCTGTGTTCCCCGCAGGCGCGGGGATGAACCGATTGATGCGTCTCTCGCTGGCAAGCACCCGCTGTGTTCCCCGCAGGCGCGGGGATGAACCGCAGGTCGTGCCGCGCGACGAGCACCGCCAACGGTGTTCCCCGCAGGCGCGGGGATGAACCGGTGGTGCGAGCGGATCACCGGTTACGCGGGGGGTGTTCCCCGCAGGCGCGGGGATGAACCGCTCAACGCACTGGAGAAGACGCCGGCCGTCCGGTGTTCCCCGCAGGCGCGGGGATGAACCGGGGCTCGTCGCCGCCGGTAATTGGGTGGAGCGGTGTTCCCCGCAGGCGCGGGGATGAACCGATCATTGGCAATGCCAATGGAAACGCCGGTGCGTGTTCCCCGCAGGCGCGGGGATGAACCGTCGTCGCCCTCGATCTGGGCGTTGGTCAGATCGTGTTCCCCGCAGGCGCGGGGATGGACCTTGCCAGCCGCGCCGCCCCCCTGCTACACGCTCGCCCCGAGCGATCGATCTAACCAGTTGATTTAATTGACAATGACGACCGTCCGCCGAGACGGCCGCCCGAGGCGCGAGGACAGGTGACCGCCCAGACCCCTTCTCCCGCCACGCCCCCCCACGCCCCCTTGCGCGCCGCGCTCCGCCTCGGGCGCGGGCGCGAAGTCGCGCGGGACTTCGCCCGCCTGCGGCTCGAGTTCGGGGCGGAAGGCCTGCGCCTCGACGTGGCCGATCTCGGGCTCGGCGGGCGCTGGGTGAGCATCGCCTTCAAGGACGAGAACCACGGTGCGTTCAGCCGGGTCGAGCTGACCGCGATCGTCGACGGGCCGGAGGGGCCGCAGTGCACCAGCCTGTCCGAGCGCGCCTTCGGCCACGGGCGCTTCACCTGGCTCGGGCGGCTGCCCGCCGGCACCACGGCGCTGACGCTGACGCCGATGCTCGGCGAGGCGGCGCTGAGCATCGCCGAGTTCACCGTCACGGTGCGGAGCCGGCTTGCCCTCGTCGGCCGGGCGGCCCTGCGCCGGCCGGCTCTCACCGCCGAGGCCCTGATGTGGCGCGCGGTCGGCAAGCGGGTGCGCTCGCAGCACCGCCTCGCCCGCGCCCTCGTGCCCCCGGGGCTCACCGGCTACGACACCTGGGTCCGCCACTTCGACACGCTGAGCGAGGCCGACCGCGCCCGCATCGGCGCCGAGGTGGCGCAGTGGCGCGACCCCCCGCTGATCTCGGTGGTGATGCCGGTCTACAATCCGGGCCCGAAGGTGCTGGAGGAGGCCCTGCGCTCGGTGCGCGACCAGCTCTACCCGCACTGGGAGCTGTGCATCGCCGACGACGCCTCGACCGATCCGGCGGTGCCGCGCCTGCTCGCCCGGGCGGCGGCCGAGGATCCCCGCATCCGCGTCGTGCGCCGGCCCGAGAACGGCCACATCGCGGCGGCCACCAACACCGCGCTCTCGCTCGCGCGCGGGGCCTACGTCGCCTTCATGGACCACGACGACGTGGTGCCGGCCCACGCCCTCTACGAGGTGGCCAAGGCGCTCCGGCGCGAGCCCGACCTCGATCTCATCTACAGCGACGAGGACAAGATCGACGCCGACGGGCGGCGCTTCGAGCCGCACTTCAAGGGCGACTGGAACCCGGAACTCCTCTACGGCCAGAACTACCTCAACCATCTGACCGTGGTGCGCCGCAGCCTCGTCGAGGCGGTGGGGGGCCTGCGGGTCGGCTTCGAGGGCAGCCAGGACCACGACCTGCTCCTGCGGCTGAGCGACCGGCTCGATCCCGCCCGGGTGCGCCACCTGCCGGTGATCCTCTACCACTGGCGCACCGCGATCGGCTCCGGCACGTTCTCGGACGCGTTCCTGGCTCGCGCCGAGGCGGCGCGGCTGCGGGCGCTGGAGGAACTGGTGGCGCGCCGCGGCTGGCCGCACCGGGTCGAGCGCGGCCCGCTCGGCTTCAACCGGCTGGTGCGCGCCCTGCCCGATCCGGCGCCGCGCGTCTCGGTCGTCATCCCGACGAAGGACCGGGCCGAGTTGCTGCGCGTCGTCCTCGACGGGCTCCTCACCCGCACCGACTATCCCGACATCGAGGTCGTGGTGGTGGACAACGGCAGCACCGAGCCCGCGGCCCGGACGCTGCTGGAGGAGGCGGGTGCCGACAGGCGGGTGCGGGTGCTGTCGCGGCCGGGGCCCTTCAACTTCTCGGGGCTGTCGAACGACGGCGCGGCGGCGGCGAGCGGGCCGCTCCTCCTGTTCCTCAACAACGACATCGAGGTGCGCGAGCCGGGCTGGCTGTCCGAGATGGCCTCGATCGCCGTCGAGCCGGCGGTGGGGGCGGTCGGCGCCAAGCTGTCCTATCCGGACGGCACGCTCCAGCACGGCGGCGTGGTGCTCGGCGTCGGCGGCGTCGCCGGCCACAGCCACCCGGATATCGGGCCCGACGATCCGGGGTATTTCGGCCGCATGGTGATTGCGCAGGAGGTCTCGGCGGTCACCGGGGCCTGCCTGATGATCCGGCGGGAGGTGTTCGAGGCGGTCGGCCGCTTCGATGCCGCGCACCTGGCGGTGGCCTTCAACGACATCGATTTGTGCCTGCGGGTGCGCAAGGCCGGCTACAGCGTGATCTGGACGCCGCACGCCGCCCTGACCCACCACGAATCGAAGAGCCGCGGCAAGGAGGACACGCCGGAGAAGCGCGCCCGCTTCGAGGCCGAGGTCGCCACCATGACCGAGCGCTGGGGCCCGGAGCTGCGCAACGACCCCTATTACAACCCCAACCTCGCCCGGGCGAAGGCGCTGTTCCGCCTGTGGTGACGGCACGCCCGTTGCCCGTTTTGCACCGCAACGCTACAGCGATGCCCGCGGGCGCCGGGCCGCGCCGCTGCCGAGAGGACGTGAGATGCGCGTTGCGATGGTAGGGGCGGGCTATGTCGGCCTGGTCTCGGGAGCCTGCTTCGCCGATTTCGGCCACACCGTCGTGTGCGTCGACACCGCGCCGGAGAAGATTGCCGCCCTCAACGAGGGCAGCATCCCGATCTTCGAGCCCGGCCTCGACACGCTGGTGGCCGAGAACGTGCGCCAGGGCCGCCTCTCCTTCACCACCGACCTCGCCCGTGCCGTCGCCGGCGCCGACGCGGTGTTCATCGCCGTCGGCACCCCGTCGCGCCGCGGCGACGGCTTTGCCGACCTGACCTACGTCCACCAGGCCGCCCGCGACATCGCCGGCGCCGTCACCGGACCGACCGTCGTCGTCACCAAGTCCACCGTGCCCGTCGGCACCGGCGACGAGGTCGAGCGCATCGTCCGCGAGGCCCGCCCCGACATCGCCATCGGCGTCGCCTCCAACCCCGAGTTCCTGCGCGAGGGCGCGGCGATCTCCGACTTCAAGCGCCCCGACCGCATCGTCATCGGCGCCGACGATCCCCGGGCCGCCCAGGTGGTGAGCGAGCTCTACCGCCCGCTCTACCTCAACCAGGCCCCGATCCTGGTCACGTCCCGCCGCACCGCCGAGCTGACCAAGTACGCGGCGAACGCGTTCCTCGCCACCAAGATCACCTTCATCAACGAGATCGCCGACCTGTGCGAGCAGGTCGGCGCCGACGTGCAGGAGGTCGCCCGCGGCATCGGGCTCGACAACCGGATCGGGCGCAAGTTCCTGCATGCCGGCCCCGGCTACGGCGGCTCGTGCTTTCCGAAGGACACGCTGGCGCTGGTCAAGACGGCGCAGGATGCAGGCAGCCCGGTGCGCCTCGTCGAGACGGTGGTGGCGGTCAACGACCAGCGCAAGCGCGCGATGGCCCGCAAGGTGGTGGCGGCCTGCGGCGGGAGCGTGCGGGGCAAGCGGATCGCGGTGCTGGGCCTGACGTTCAAGCCGAACACCGACGACATGCGCGACGCGCCCTCGCTCTCGATCATCGCGGGCCTTCAGGATGCGGGCGCGACGGTGGTGGCCTACGACCCGGAAGGGGTGGAACAGGCGCGCTCCCTCCTGACGAAGGTGGACTACGCGGCCGATCCCTATGCCTGCGCGGGGGGCGCGCACGCTCTCGTGATCGTGACCGAGTGGGACGCGTTCCGGGCGCTCGACCTCAAGCGCCTGCACGCCGCCATGGCCGAGCCGGTCATGGTCGACCTGCGCAACGTCTACCGGCCGGAGGATGTGCGCCGGCACGGCTTTTCCTATGCCAGCATCGGGCGGCCATGACCGGTCGTGACGCCCGGTCGTGACGCCCGGGACGACGCCGTCCCGGGCACCGGACCGGGTGCCGCGCGCCCGAGACTTCTTCGACGCCAGACATTCTTCGACGCCAGACGCCACGATCGCCGGGAGCCAGCCGATGCAGACCTTCTTCGTCGAGATCAAGTGCCGCCTGGGCAAGACCTACACCGTGGCGAGCGCGCTCGCCGATCGCGAGATCGCCTCCGAGATCTATTCCACCGCCGGTCATTACGACGTGCTGGCGAAGTTCCACGTCGATGACGGGGTCGATATCGGGCATTTCGTGGCCGAGCACGTGCAGACCATCGCGGACATCCAGGATACCCGCACCATCATCACCTTCAAGGCGTTCTGACCGCGGCCGCGCGCCGGGGCCGCGTCCCGGGCCGGTCTGCCGCATTGCGACCCGATTCATCGGGTCTAACCGTTCGGGCGCGCCCCGGCCCGGCCTGGACCGCGCGTCAAGCTCAACCGGACGGTCTGTGAGGCCCGCAATTCTTTCGGATGACAATGTTGTGTCGCATGCTTGGGCGTTGTGCCTGGTCATGGGGCAGGCTTTGACTGAGGAAGGGATGTCACACCTAGGCCAAGTCTTGCTTCTTCGGGATGGGTCATGCCGTTCCGGGGTTGGCGCGGCGCGGGCGTCATACTATGGATTGGGTTGAATGCCCGGGTGCGGCGCCGCCGCCTCCGGTCCTCCGTAAAAGAGCGTGTGCGAATCGAACGTGACACAGCGTCCTGACATCGCGATCATCGGTCGGGCCTGCCGGCTTCCGGGCGCCTCTGGCGTCGACAGCCTGTGGCAGATGCTCATCGAGGGACGGTGCGCCGTCTCGCGCATCCCGGAGGACCGCTGGTCCCTCGAGCGCATGGGCCACCCCCGGGCGCAGGAGCGCGGCAAGAGCTACACCTGGGCCGCCGGCGTCATCGACGATCCCTGGTCGTTCGATCCCTCCGTGTTCGGCATCTCGCCCCGCGAGGCCGAGCAGATGGATCCGCAGCAGCGCCTGCTGCTGGAACTGACCTGGGAAGCCCTGGAGAGCGCGGGCCTGCGGCCGTCGGCGGTGGCCGGCAGCCCGATCGGCGTGTTCGTGGGCGCCTCCTCGCTCGATTACGGCAACCTGCGGGTGCTCGACACCGCGTCGGGCGACGCCTACGCGGCGACCGGCAACACGCTGTCGATCCTCTCGAACCGCATCTCCTACATCTTCGACCTGAAGGGGCCCAGCTTCACCCTCGACACGGCCTGCTCGTCGTCCCTCGTCGCCCTCGACGCCGCGGTGTCGGCGATCGCCTCGGGGCGGATCGACACGGCGGTGGTGGCGGGCGTCAACCTGCTGGTCAGCCCGTTCAACTTCGTGTCGTTCTCCAACGCCTCGATGCTGTCGCGCACCGGCCTGTGCCAGGCCTTCTCGGCCAGCGCCGACGGCTACGTGCGCGCCGAGGGCGGCGTCGTCCTGGTGCTGCAATCGGCGCGGGCCGCCGCCCGCAACGGCGCGACGGTCCGCGGCGTGATCGCGGCCTCGAAGGTGAATTCGGACGGGCGCACCACCGGCATCTCGCTTCCCTCGGGCTATGCTCAAGGCGCGCTGCTGGAGGAGATCTACCGCGAGGCCGGCGTTTCCCTCGACTCGATCGCCTTCATGGAGGCCCACGGCACCGGCACCCCGGTCGGCGATCCGATCGAGGCCGGCGCCATCGGCAACAAGCTCGGCCGCGGCCGGTCCACGCCGCTGCCGATCGGCTCGATCAAGACCAATATTGGCCATACCGAGCCGGTCTCGGGGCTGGCCGGTTTGCTCAAGGCCAGCCTGGCGCTCGAGCACGACCTGCTGCCGCCCTCGCTGCACAGCGCCGAGCTCAACCCGGCGATCCCGTTCGACGAGCTGAACCTCGCGGTCAACCGTGAGTTGCGGCCCCTGCCCCGCACCGGCCAGGAGCGCTTCGCCGGCGTGAACTCGTTCGGCTTCGGCGGCACCAACGCCCACGTAATCCTGACCGACCCGGCGCCGGTCGCGGCTTCGGCACCGTCGGCCGAGCCGGCGCCCGAGGTTCTGCTGGTCTCGGCCCAGACCAGGGCGGCGCTCGCCGACCTCGCCCAGGACTACGCCGCCCGCCTCGACGGGGCCGACGCGGCCGAGATCGCCCGCGTCGCGGCCGCCGCCGCGCATCGCCGCGAACGCCTGCCGGTCCGCGCCGCGATTCCGCTGCGCGATCTGGAGGCCGAGGGCGTGGCCGACGTGCTGCGCAGCCTCGCCGAGGGCGAGGAGACGCAAGCTGCGGTCGTCGCCACCGCGGTCGAGCGCGCCGGCGGCGTCGCCTTCGTGTATTCGGGCAACGGCAGCCAGTGGGCCGGCATGGGCCGCGACGCCTACGCCCTCAACCCGATCTTCCGCGCCCGCTTCGACGAGGCCGACGCCCTGTTCCGGCCGCTCGCCGGCTGGTCGCTGAAGGACGCGCTGTTCGCCGACGACCTGGAGGAGCGCCTCGCCCTCACCAGCGTGTCGCAGCCGCTGATCTTCGCGATCGAGACCGCCTCGACCGCGGCGCTGAAGGCCGTGGGCCTCGCCCCGACCGCGATCGTCGGCCACTCGGTCGGCGAGATCGGCGCGGCGGAGGCCGCCGGCATCCTGACGCTCGAGCAGGCGGTGAAGGTCATCTTCTACCGCTCGAAGCACCAGGAGGCGACCCGCGGTCTCGGCACCATGGCGGTGCTGCTCGCCCCCGTCGAGGAGGTGGAGGCCTTCCTCGCCGACTACCCCGAGCTCGACATCGCCGCCTACAACAGCCCGAAGGCCGTGACGGTGGCGGGCCCGGTGGCGGTCATCGACGCCGCCATGAAGGCGCTCGCGCGCAAGCGCCGCCGCGGCCGCAAGCTCGACCTCGACTACGCCTTCCACGGCCGGCTGATGAACCCGATCGAGGCGCCGCTGCGGCGCGACCTCGCCGGGCTCAAGCCCTCCGCCGGCAACGTGCCGCTCGCCTCGACGGTGACCGGCGACGTGCTCGACGGCACCGCCTTCGACGCCGGCTACTGGTGGCGCAACATCCGTGAGCCGGTGCGGTTCAGCGCGGCGGTCCAGGCCGCGGCGCAAGCCGGCGCCCGGGTCTTCGTCGAGGTCGGCCCGCGCCCGACCCTGCTGCCGCATATCGGCGACTGCCTGGAGCCCCTCGGCCTCGACGGCGCCACCGTCGGCGTGCTGCCGAAGAAGACGCTCTCGGCCGATCCCTTCCGGCGCGCGCTGGCGGCGGCGCTCGCCGCCGGGGCCGCGGTCGACGAGGACGTGGCCTTCGGCCCCGAGCCGGCCGGGGCCGTGGCGCTGCCGCACTATCCCTGGCAGCGCAAGGTGTTCCGCCTGCCGGAGACCGCCGAGACGGTGAACCCGGCGAGCGCCCGGCCCTACCACCCGCTGATCGGCGCCCGTCAGGGCTCGGACGGGCTGGAATGGCTGGCCCACCTCGACGTCGCGACGGTGCCCGAGCTCGACGACCACCGCATCGACGGCCAGGCGATCCTGCCCGGCGCGGGCTTTGCCGAGATGGCGCTCGCGGTCGGCCGCGAGATCGTGCGCTCGGAGAGCGTGACGCTCGCCGATCTCGAGATCCAGCAGCCGATGGTCTTCGCCGAGGACGCGGTGCGCGAGGTGCTGTCCCGGTTCTCGCCCGGTGCCAACCTGGTCCAGATCCTGTCCCGGCCGCGCCTGAGCCAGGCGCCCTGGCAGCTGCACGCTGTCGCCAAGCTGGTCGAGGGCGAGACGCCGCCGCCGGCCCGCCTCACCGGCCGCGACGCGGCCGCCCTGCCCTCCGAGACGACGATCGAGGGCGAGGCGCTCTACGCCCGCGCCCGGGCGTCGGGCCTCGGCTTCGGCCCGTCCTTCCGCCAGGTCGCCCGCTCGGCCCGTCTCGACGAGGCCACCATCGTTTCCGACCTCGTGCCCGCCGAGGCTGGCACCCGCTACGGGCTGGCTCCGGCCCGCCTCGATTCCTGCTTCCACGGGTTGATCCTGCTCTTCGCCGACCTCCTCGGCGAGGCGGCGAGCCGGGCCTACGTGCCGATCCGCTTCGGCGAGATTCGGCTCGTGCGTCCTGGCGCGGCGATCGCCCGGGCGGTGATCCGCACGAGGCGCTGCAACGAGCGCAGCATCCTGGCCGACTTCACCTTGGTCGACGAGGCCGGCGAGGTCATCGCCACCCTGCGCGAGGGCCGGTTCCAGGCCCTGCGCATGAAGGCGGGCAACGACCTCGACGCCTTCGCGATCCGCCAGTTCACCGAGCTCGCCACCGAGCCGACCGCGATCGCCCTCGAGCCGCAGCCCGCGGTCGCCGCGCTGGTGCGCCGGCAGGCAGGCGCGGTCACGGCCAAGGGTGAGGCTGCTCTCGGCGCCGGCCACATGCTGCTCGAGGGCTGGGCGACCTCGCTCGCCGACCGGCTCGCCCGGGGGCTGGCGGTCGGCGGCGTCGTCGACGTCGCGGCCTCGCGCCGGCTGCCGGCGGCGCTTCGTCCCTGGCTCGTCAACCAGCTCCTGGCGCTGGAAGTCAGCGGGCTCGCGGAGGCGGCCGGCGACGGGCGCTGGCGCCTGCGCGCCGACGTGACGCTGCCCGAGCCCGACGAGATCATGCGCTGGATCGCGGCGGACCATCCCGAGCTGTCGGCGGAGCTGCTGCTCTGCGCCGATCTCGGCGCCGTGGTGTCGCGCATCCTCGCCGGGTCGCTGAGCGACGCGCCCTCGCTGCCGCAGGCGGCCCTCGACGCGTTCTCACTCCGCGGCGCCACGGTGCGGGCGTCCGCCGACGCGGTGATGCGGCTCCTCTCCGACAGCGCCGCTTCGCTGCCGCGAGACCGGGCGCTTCGCCTGCTCCAGGTCGGGTTCGGGCCGCTCTCGGCCCAGGTCGCGACCTTCGCCGGCCTGCACGAGGCGCGCCTCACGGTGTTCGAGGCCGACCGGCGCCTCGCCGAGCGCGCCCGCCTCGCCCTGCCCGCCGGCATCACCATCGTCGAGGATCCGGCGACCCTGGGGCTTGCCGCCTTCGACGCGGTGCTGGCGAGCGACGTGCTCCACCGCGCCTCGCGCGACCTCCTCACCCCGCTCGCGGCCTCGCTCGCCGCCGGCGGCCTGTTCGCGGCGGTCGAGCCCGGCGCCTCGCTGTTCCGCGACATGGTGTTCGGCCTCAACGCCGGCTGGTTCGAGATCGCCGGCGACGTGCCGGTCGGGCGCCTCGACGACGTCGCGGCCTGGCAGCGCTCGTTGAGTGCCGTCGGCCTCGTCAAGGTCGCGGCCGACCGCGCCGTCACCCGCAACGGCAACGACTTGCTGCTGCTGGCGGAAGCCCCGCCGCGGCCGAAGGCCGCCGCCGGCCAGACCTTCGCCTTCGTGATCGGCTCGGAGGACGAGTTCGCGGCTGAGACCGCCTCGTCGCTGGCGACCCTCTTGGTCGCGAGCGGGGTGCACGTCTCGATCATCCTCGATTCCGAGGCCTCGCTGCGCGAGCTGGAGCGCGAGACGCCCGACACGGTGGTCTACCTCGCCGGCGCCTTCAACCGCGGCGGCGAGCCGGCCGAGCGGCTGCGCGAGCGCTGCCTCGGGCTCAAGCGCTGCGTCGAGCATCTCGGCAGCCGGCCGACCCGGCTCTGGGTCGTCTGCCCCGGCGCCACCCGCGACCGCGGCGGGCTCGCCTGCGGCGTCGAGGCCGGCGTCTGGGCCTTCACCCGGACCCTCGCCAACGAGGTGGCGTCCCTCGACGTGCGCCGCATCGACCTCTCGACGGCGATACCTTCGAAGCGCGCCGCCGAGCGCCTGCGCGACCTGATCCTGTCCGGCACGCCCGAGACCGAGATCGTGGTCGACGACGACCGCACCCGGGTGGTGCGGTTCTCGCAGGGCGCGCGGCCGGCCCGCCGCTCCGGTCCGGCGGCGCCCGCTGCGCGGCTGGAGCGCAGCACCACCGGCGGCCTCAACGAGATGCACTGGGGCCCGGCCGAGCGCGTCGCGCCCGGCCCAGGCCAGCTCGAGATCGCGGTCGAGGCCACCGGCCTCAACTTCCGCGACGTGCTCTGGGCCCTGTCGATGCTGCCCGAGGAGATCCTCGAGGACGGCTTCGCCGGCCCGCGGCTCGGCCTCGAATGCGCCGGCCGCGTCGCCGCGGTGGGGGCGGGCGTGACCGCCTTCAAGCCCGGCGACCGGGTGGTGGCCTTCGCCCAGTCCGGCTTCTCGACCTACATCGTGGTGCCCGAGATGGTCGTGGCGGCCGCTCCCGAGGGGCTGTCGTCGGAGGCCGCCGCCACCACGCCGGTGGCGTTCCTCACCGCCTATTACGGCCTCGTGACGCTGGCCCGCCTCAAGGCCGGCGAGTGGGTGCTGGTCCATGGCGGCGCCGGCGGCGTCGGCCTCGCGGCGCTCCAGATCGCCCGGATGCGCGGCGCCCGGGTCATCGCCACCGCGGGCTCGAACGAGAAGCGGGCGCTGGTCAAGGCGCTCGGCGCCGAGCACGTGCTCGATTCCCGCTCGCTCGCCTTCGTCGACGACATCCGCCGCATCACCGGCGACGGCGTCGACGTGGTGCTCAACAGCCTGTTCGGCGAGGCGATGGAGCGCAGCCTCAACGCGCTGAAGCCCTTCGGGCGCTTCGTCGAGCTGGGCAAGCGCGACTACGTCGCCAACACCCATATCGGCCTGCGGCCGTTCCGCCGGAACCTGTCCTACTTCGGCGTCGACCTCGACCAGCTGCTCCAGTTCCAGCCCGACGAGGGCAAGCGGCTGTTCCGCGAGGTGATGGCTCTGTTCACCGACGGCAGCCTGAAGGCGCTGCCCTACCAGCCCTTCGCGGCCGAAGAGGTCTCGGACGCGTTCCGGCTGATGCAGCAATCGGGTCACGTCGGAAAGATCGTGATCGCGCCGCCGAAGGCCGGCTCGATCCCGGCCGAGACGACGAAGCCGTTCGTGGTGGCACCCGACCGCGTCCACCTCGTCACCGGGGGTCTCGGGGGCTTCGGCATCGAGGCGGCGCGCTGGCTCGCCGATCGCGGCGCGCGCCACATCGCGCTCGTCGGCCGCAAGGCGCCGACCGGCGAGGCGGCGCTCTCGGCCATCGCCGATCTCACCGCCCGCGGCGTGAAGGTCCAGGTGGAATCCTGCGACATCACCGACCGCGCCGCGGTGCAGCGCCTGATCGCCCGGGTGGAGGCCAAGGGCCCCACGCTCGCCGGCATCATCCACGGCGCGATGGTGCTCCAGGACGGCCTGATCGCGAACCTCGATCCGGCGGCGCTGGAGGCGGTGATCGCCCCCAAGGTGATCGGTGCCGGGCACCTCGACGCGCTCACCCGCGACCGGGCGCTCGACTACTTCGTGCTGTTCTCCTCGGCCACGACCTTCATCGGCAATCCGGGCCAGGGCTCCTACGTCGCCGCCAACGGCTTCATGGAGGGCCTCGCCCGCCAGCGCCGCCGCCTCGGGCTGCCGGCCCTGGCGGTGGCCTGGGGCGCCATCGGCGACGTCGGCGTGCTCGCCCGCAACAAGGCGGTCATGGAGACGCTGGCGGGCCGCGTCGGCGTGACCCCGGTCGATGCCCGCAAGTCCCTCGACCTGATGGCCGAGGCGCTGGGCGTGCAGGGCGCGGCGCCCGACGACGCGGTGATCGCGATCGCGGCGATGCACTGGGGCAAGGCGCGTGAGCGCCTCGCCACCCTGCGCTCCCCGAGCTACGCCAGCCTCGGCTCCGAGCAGCAGGTGGAGGCCGGCGCTCAGGTCGCGATCAGCATCCCGGGGTTGCTGCGCGCCCACGACCTCGACGACGTCCGCAAGACCGTGGCGGACGCCATCGTCGAGGACATCGCCCGCATCCTGCGCCTGCCGAAGGACGACATCAGCCGGGTGCGGCAGCTCTCGGAGATCGGCCTCGACTCGCTGATGGGCGTCGAGCTCGGCGCGAGCCTGCAGGAGCGCTTTGGCCTCGACGCGCCGCCGTCGGGCGTGTCGAGCGGCCAGACCGTGACCGAACTCGCCGACACCCTGATCCAGTCGGTGGCGGCCCCGGTCGACGAGGGCGCGGCGGCGGTGCTGAGCCTGTCGCAGCGCCATGGCGGCGTGGACTCGGCCGATGCCGCGACGCTTCAGTCCCTCCAGGTGCTGGTCGAGCAGAACAGCCAGGACATCAAGGTCATCAATTCATGAGCAGCGGACCCTCCAACGGCGCGGGCGGGCGCGAGGCCCTGGCGGGCTTCGTCGCCGCCCGCCTCGGCAAGGCTCCCGTCCGTCCGGCGCCGGCCCGTCCGGCGCCCAAGCCCGCCCTGGCCCAGGCCCAGAGCTTCGACAGCCTGCCGGCCTACAAGGAACTGAAGCTCCAGCGCTCCGCGGCCGACCTGATCGGCCTCGGCAACCCGTTCTTTCGCGTCCACGACGCCAAGGCCGGCGCCACGACGCGGATCGACGGGCGCACCTTCACCAATTTCTCGTCCTACGATTATCTCGGCCTCAACGGCCATCCCGAGGTGAACGCGGCGGCGCAGGACGCGCTCTCCACCTACGGGACCTCGTCCTCGGCAAGCCGCATCGTCGCCGGCGAGCGCCCGGGGCACCTCACCCTCGAGAAGGCCATCGCGGCGCATTACGGCACCGAGGCCTGCGTGGTGATGGTGAGCGGGCATGCCACCAACGTGGCGACCATCGCGGCCCTGCTGGAACCCGGCGACGTGATCTACCACGACGCGCTGATCCACAACTCGGTGGTCACCGGTGCGCAGCTCTCGGGGGCCCAGCGCCGCAGCTTCGCGCACAACGACCTCCAGGCCCTCGAATCGCTGCTGCACGCGACGCGCCACGAGCACCGCCGGGCACTGATCGTGATCGAGGGCCTCTACAGCATGGACGGGGACGCCCCCGACCTCGCCGGGGTCGTCGCCCTCAAGGAGCGCTACGGCGCCTGGCTGATGGTCGACGACGCCCACGGTCTCGGCGTGCTCGGTCAGGACGGCCATGGCCTGCACGAGCATTGCGACGTGCCTCCCGGCAGCGTCGACATCTGGATGGGCACGCTGTCGAAGACGCTGTCCTCCTGCGGCGGCTACGTCGCGGGCGCCGGAGCGCTGGTCGAGCTCCTGAAATGCACCGCCGGCGGCTTCGTCTACTCGGTCGGCCTGTCGCCGCCGCTCGCCGCCGCCGCCACGGCGTCGCTGGCCCTGATGCGGCGCGAGCCCGAGCGGGTGGCGCGGCTTCGCCGCAACGGCGCCCTGTTCCTCGCTACCGCCCGCGAGCGCGGCCTCGACACCGGCACCAGCCTCGGCCTCGCCGTGGTCCCGGTGATCCTCGGCGACTCGCTCAAGGCCGTGACCCTGTCCGACCGGCTGTTCAAGCGCGGCATCAACGTGCAGCCGATCATCCACCCCGCGGTGCCGGAGCGCTCCTCGCGCCTGCGCTTCTTCATCACCTCCGAGCACACCCCCGAGCAGATCCGCGAGACCGTGACGGTGCTCGCCGACGAGCTCGACGAGCTGAACCAGGGTGGCTCGCTGGTCGAGCGGCTGATGTCGCGGCGGGCGTGAGGATATCTCCCCGCCACCCCGGAGCCGCGCAGCGGAGCCTGGGGTGGACCTGCAAGTGATCTTCTTTCTCCCATCCCCAACTTCAGGATGAGGTCGTTGATGGGGTGAATGCTGTGCCGTAGTCCCGGAAGGTGTTCACGGCCTGAGCGACAGGCTCAACGCCTCCCGCAGGTCCCCCGCATCGACGATCTTCCTGCCCCGCCGCTTCAGGTCGCGCAGCTGCGCCGGCGTCGGGAAGCCGCAATAGGGCAGGACCGGGACGCTGCGCCCCTCCGGCAGCGCGCCGGCGCGATCGGCCTCGGCCAGCACCTCCTCCAGCAGCGGCCGCCCGGCCTCGTGCAGCAGCACCGCGGCTCGCGAGGCGGTGACGCCCTCGGGCAGCGCCACCGGCGCCTGCGCCAGGATCCCGCCGGCATCGATCGCCGGCGCGAGCCGGTGCACCGTGACGCCGAACTCGGGCCTGTCCTCCAAGAGCGCGTGCAGGGTCGGCACCGGGCCGCGATGGCGCGGCAGCAGCGAGGGGTGGACGTTGAGCCCGCCCTTCGGCGCCGCCGCGAGGGTCGCGGCGTCGAAGATCTGGTCGAAGTGGAACGACAGGATCAGCTCCGCCCCGTGCTCCCGCAGGTGTCCGGTCGTCTCCGGCCCGTTCACGTCGGTGATGGTGGCGTGCGGCAGCCCGAGGCGCCGGCACAGGGTGCGCAACGGCGTCGCCTCCGGCACGTCGCGGCTGCCGGCAAGCGCCTGCGTCGCCGGCGCGAGGCCGCGCGCGAGGTCCGGCAGGCCGAAATTCACCGCGAGATAGGGTAGGAAGCCCGCGCCCGAGCGCGCGAGGTGGCGGCGCACCTGGCCCGTCAGCCCGCCGGTGCTCGGCCGCTCGGGGTCGGACAGGCCGACGAAGGCGATGTCCGCGGCGTGGTCGGCGACGAAGCGGCGCACCGCCCGGGCATTGGGCAGGGCTTCGAGGGTGAACAGGGCGATCCGCACCGGACTTGACCCCTCCATGATCTGGGTTAGCGATCCGGGATCAGCGCTGCTGGCGCTCGCTCATCCGGAAGCTGAAGCCTCGCATGCCGAGGCGGCGCCAGGATTCCGGGATCAATCCGGCACCGCGTGCCGCAGCGGCGAGCGCCGCCGGGAAGGCGACCACCGCCTCGTCGCGGGAAAGGCCCTTGGCGATCCGCTTGGCGGCCGCCTCGGCGCTCATCTCGAGCGGGCGCCAGCCCTCGTAATCGGCCCCCATCGCTGTCTTCACGTAGCCCGGGCAGACCACGTTCATCCGCACGCCTTTCGGCGCCAGCTTCTCGCGGAGCGCCAGGCCGTGGGCGAGCAGGGCCGCCTTGGTGCCGCTATAGGCCGGGGCGTCGGGCAGCGGCGCGTAGGCCGCGAGCGAGGAGATCAGCGCGATCTGGCCCCTGCCCCGCGCCGCCATCAGGGCGACCGCCGGCAGCGCCACGTTGAGCGCGCCCATCAGGTTCACATCATAGACCAGGAAGGCGGTCTCCTCGGTCTCGAGACCGCCCTCCGGATGGCCGCCGTTGACGCCCGCATTGGCGATCACGAGGTCGAGGCCGAGCCGCACCGAGACGTCGTCGATCCAGGCCCGCACGCCGTCCCGGTCGCGCACGTCGAGGGCCCGGGTCTCGACCGCGGCGCCCTTGCGCCGGCAGGCCTCCGCCACCGCCTCCAGGCGCTCGGGCCCGCGGGCGTTCAGGACCAAGGTGGTGCCGGGGGCGGCGTAATGCTGCGCCAGGGCCGCGCCGATGCCGCTCGATGCGCCGGTGATCAGGATGACGGGCAAGGGCGGTTCTCCCGAGGTGACCGGAACGCGGCGGCACGGCCCGCGCCTGTAGCACGGCGCTCCCGTCGCGGCGCGAAAAATCCGGTAGTGGCGGGATTTGCAAAACTCGGATCGATTGTAAGGAAGGCCGGTGCAGGACAGGGCGCGGCCCGGCTCGGTCGCCCCGCGCGCGGGGTGCGTGCTTGACGGGGCCGGGGTGATGTGGAACGGCCCCTGCTCCGGGTCGCAGGGCCGGGGCGGCACGGTCCGCAGTGAGTGAGAGGCGGATGGATCGCGGCAAGCTGAAGCGGTTGTGGCCCCGGATGCCGTCGGAGTCGGAGGGGCCCGGTCCCCGCCGCTCGCGACGCCTGGGCAGCGAGCCGACCTCGCGGCGTGTGCGCCTGAGCGACCGCTGGGACGAGGGCTTCCTGCGCCTCGGCGACCCCCGTCCCGAGCGCTCCTTGAGCTACATCATCGACGGTCTCGGCATCCATTACGACGCCACAGCACCGAGCGAGCTCGAAGTCATGCTCGAGGAGGGCGGCTGGGAATCGGACGACCTCCTCGCCCGCGCCCGGGCCGGCATCGCGCGCCTGCGCGAGGGACGGCTCAGCCTCGACAACGATCCGCGCCGCCGCGACCTGCCGGCGAAGGGGGACGCGTCGCGCCGGCGCGTGGTGGTCGTTGACCAGGCGGTCGGCGACCCGACGGTGGGGTTCGGCCTCGCCGGCGCCAGCTCGTTCGCGGCGATGCTGGCCGCCGCGGCCGCCGACGCGCCCGAGGCCGAGCGCCTGGTGGTGATGGATCCGGCGGCGAAGGTGGGTCGGCGCGGCCACATCGACGCGGCGGCGGCGGAAGCCGCCGGCGCCCGCCTGGTCGTCGACCCCGTCACCGCCTGGTCGGTGGCCGAGGGGTGCGACCGCGTCTACGTCGTCTCGGCCCATGCCGGCTTCGAGGCGGCACTCGCCGGCACGCCGGTGACCTGCTTCGGCCTGCCCTTCTACGCCGGCTGGGGCTTCACCGACGACCGGCTGCACCTGCCGCGCCGCACCCGCCGGCGGAAGGCCGCGGACGTCTTCGCTGCCGCCTACCTGGTCTGCTCGCGTTACTTCGATCCCTATACGGGTGCGCCGATCCGGTTCGAGGACGCGGCGGCGATCCTCGACCTCGTCGCCTCGCGCTGGCGCGAGAACGCCGTGGCGACCCTCTGCGTCGGCTTCTCGGCCTGGAAGCGGGACTGGATCACCAAGACCCTGTCGGCGCCCGGCTACCGCCCGGTGGTGCGCCGGGGCGACGCCCCCGTGACGGCGGGCGAGCTGGCGGAGGTCCGGCGCGTCGTGACCTGGGCCAGCCGGATGCCGCCCGGAACCGAGGCGGCCTGCCGCGCGGCGGGCGTGCCGCTCCTGCGGATGGAGGACGGCTTCCTGCGCTCGATCGGCCTCGGGGTCGCCCTGCGGCCGGGCGCCTCTCACGTCCTCGACGCCTCCGGCGTGTACTACGACGCCACGGGTCCGAGCGACCTCGAGCGCCTGCTCGAGACCGGGACGTTTCCGGCCGATCTCCTCGCCCGGGCGGCCGCTCTGCGCGAGGCGGTGGTCGCCGCGCGGGTGAGCAAGTACAATGTCGGCAGCAACGCGATGCCGGCGATGCCGCGGCCTGGCCCGGTGGTGCTGGTCGCCGGCCAGGTCGAGAACGACGCCTCGATCCGTCTCGGCAACGCCACGGTCTCGGGCAACGCCGCGCTCCTGCGGCTGGCCCGCGAGCGCAACCCCGGCGCCGTGATCGCCTTCAAGCCGCATCCGGACGTCGAGGCGGGCCTGCGCCCCGGCTGGGTGCCGCCGGACGAGCTGGCCGCCCATGCCGACGTGGTGCTGCGCGACGTCTCGGCGATCGACGCGATCGAGGCGGCGGACCGGGTCGAGGTCGCGACCTCGCTGATCGGCTTCGAGGCGCTGTTGCGCGGCAAGGCCGTGACCACCCACGGCCTGCCCTTCTACGCCGGCTGGGGCCTGACCGACGACCCGGGCTCGCCCCGCCGCACCCGCCGCCTGACGCTCGACGAGCTGGTCGCCGCCGCCCTGATCCTCTACCCGCGCTACGTCGACCCGCGCACCGGCCTGCCCTGCCCGCCCGAGGTGCTCGTGCAGCGCCTCGCCGAGGGCGACCCGGAGCTGGCGCGCCGCGCCCTCACGCCCGAGGCCGTGCTCAAGCAGGTCTGGTCGGTGGTCTGGCGCCGCGTGCTGCGGCGGGGGTGAGGGTCGTCAGGTCCGGGCCGGCGCGTCGATGGCGACGGCGCCGACCGGACGCCAGGGCGCGCCGCGGCCGGTCAGGCGGCGCTGGATGTCCTGCACCCCGAGGTAGAGATCCAGCTCCCGCCCGCGCAGGCCCGGCAGCGCCTTGGGGTCGAGACCGGTCCAGGGCAGGAACGGGTTGCGGCGGATAGTCGTGTGCACCGTGACCCGGGTGCTCGCCCGCAGGCTCGGGGCGCGGGCGTGGAAGCCGAACGTGTCGGCGATGACCAGGGTGTTGCCCGGCACCGCCACCCGCACCGGCGGCCCGTAGCCGAGCCCGGCCAGATCGGCTTCAGCGATCCGGAACGAGCCGGCGGCGTGGTGGCCGTTGGCGGCGGCGCGCGCCGCGATGCTCTGCGCCCGCTCCCAGGTCAGGCGCTCCGGCGTCAGCCGGTGCGAGCCCGGCACGTAGGTGAACGGTCCATCCTCCTCGGAGACGTCGTGCAGGAAGAACCAGCCCTTGGTGGTGGCGTGGAAGGTGTCGGCGTGGAGCGCGGTCTGCGGGTCGTCCGGCCCGTCGGGCTCGGCCAGCACCGTCTGGAGGTAGGTGACCGGCTCGCCGGCGCGCGAGGCGGCGTAGTGGGTCAGGGCCCGCAAGGCAGGGTGTTCGACCAGCGCCCGCAGGCGCGGCAGCTGCGCCAGCGCCCGCCCGCCGAGGGGCACCATCCGCTGCACCGCTTGGCCCTGGCGCAGCTCCCGCGCCTCGAACGAGCGGCCGTAGATCTCGGCCGTCAGCGCCGCGAAGGCGTCCGGGTCGAGGAAATCGTGCTTGATCACGATGCCGTCGCGGTCGAAGGCGGCGCGGTCGGCCGGGTCGAGGCGATCGGCCAGTCGGGCGCGCCGCAGCTCGGTCATGCGGGCGGCGAGCCGCACCCGCCCGGCATGGAGGCCGAGCCGGTTCAGGGCCGGGCTGCCGAGGATCGGGTTCTTGGCGAAGGACTTGTCGGCTCCGGCGATGCCCGCGAGCCAGAGCGGCGCCCGGACGGCCGTACCGAGGATCCGCCCCGCGCCGCGGGCGAGCGACGGGGCGGCGGGCGAGGTGGGGATGGGCGGCATCGGGGAGGATCCTTCTCCGGCCCATGCAAGCGGCCGCGCTCACCGCCCGCGTCGTCACGCGATGCGAGCCGTCTTGCCGCCGGGGCCATCCGGGCGTTCGAGAATTCCGTCCGGCCGATTTCCTGCAATGGCGCAGCAACACGCGGCCCGACGATGGACAATGCACCGTTCTTCGCGACGGTTCGCGCCGTCAGATCAGCACGGACAACGTCGATCTGGCTTTAACTTATGAAAATTCCAGTATTTCACGACGCAAGGGCAGGACGCACAAACGAAAACGGGGCCGTTTCCGGCCCCGTTGCGATCGTCGATCCGATGTGATGTCGCGCGGTCAGGCGTTCTGCAGCGCCTCGATGCCCGGCAGGTCGTCGCCGGCGTCAGGCGTCGCGCGGGCCCGGGAGCGGACCTCGAGCCAGGCGCCCTGCGTGAGGTCGAGGCGGGAGGCCGTCGCCTCCACGGCGGCAGCCAGGCCCTCGCCCTTGTAGTAGACGCCGCGGATCTGGATGTTGGCGACGATCGCCTTGATGAAGGCGTCCCACAGGTCGCGCCGGGGCGGCTCGGCCTTCGTCCAGAACGTCTCCAGCGCGCCCTGGTAGGTCAGGCCCTGGATGTCGTAGATCGCGGCACCGAGCGTCATGGTCGGCTTGGCGGCGCGCATCGACCACAGGCCGACGGTGCTGTTGACCGTGACGACGCCGCGGCAGCCCTCCAGCATCGCCCCGAGATCGCCGCCGTCGACGAAGTCGACCCGGTCGGAGACGCCCCACTTCACCGCCGAACGGCGCACGATGCGTGCCCAGTTGCGGATGCCGGGATCGAGGGGATGGATCTTGACGAGCAGGCGCGACCCGGCCGGCGCGTGCTCGGAGAAGGAGCGGACCACCGCGTGGATCGGCGTCTTCAGATCGAAGAACGGCGAATAGGCGCGCAGCTGGAAGTCGTTCTCCATCTGCAGCGGCAGCACGTAGTAGGTCGTGCCGGCCTCGCGCAGGCGGCGCACCAGGGCATCGCCCCGCGGGCCGGTGCGCTTGGCGCGCAGGATGTGCAGGCCGGTACCGAGATAGACCAGGGCCGGATGGTGCACCTGGTGCGACTTGTAGCCGGGAAAGAGCCACCAGAGCCAGTTGCTCATCAGGTGGTAGCCCATGTCCCACACGGCCTGGAGCCAGAAGCTGTCGCGATAGCGCGGCACCAGGTCGGGCTCGGGCGCCTTGGCGGCGAGCGCCAGCACGGCCTCGGGGTCCTTCGGGAAGCAGCTGTCGCCCGACATGCCGTCGCGCTCCAGCGTGATCCAGTCCGGCCGCAGGTAGCCGAAATCCGTCACCGTGACGTTGAGGCCGCGGGCCTTGGCGGCAGCGATCGCGACCTTGTGGTAGTAGCGCTGCTCGCCGAGCAGCATCAGGTCGGTCACGCCCTCGCGGTCGATCAGGTCGGCGATGAAGGCCGGCCAGGTCTCGCGGGTGCCGCGGAAATTCACGCCGCCGGCGCGGCGCCAGAACAGCCAGTCGCCGAAGCAGAGATTGACCCGCAGGCAGCGGTGGCCCCGCGCCTCCAGGGCGTCGGCGACCCGGGCGAAATACGGCGTGACCGGACCCTGCAGGAACAGGAAGACCTGGCGGGCGCCCGGGCGGGCGGCCTGGCGGGCCGGATCGACGTTTCGCGCGGGATCAGCTCTCACGGGCATACCTCGAGTCTGGGCAGGAGCCGGCGGCCGGTCGCCCGGCGGGATCCTGCGGCGGTCAAGGCCCGAGCAGGCTGGAGCCAGCCTGTCCGGGACGGACGATTCGGGGCGCGCGAGAGCCGCGCGCGAGCCGCTGACGACGCGGACAGTACCGGCCGATCCGGGGCGAACAATGGCAATTCTGCAACAGTCGGGGAAAATCGCAGTGCCATCGTCGCGCGGGGCGGGGTGGCGCCGTCGCGATCGTCCGACGGACGACCGCCGCCATAAGGCCTGCGATCTGGGCAGGAACGTGGACGGATCGGGTTTATTCCCGGGATTCACACGACCTCCCCCGCCGCGCCCGCCCCCGCCCCATCGCGGGAGCCGTTACCGCCACGCTCGCGACGCATTTGCGGCCGAGTTGCCACGGCGCGCGTCGTGCGGCGTGGGCCCGGTGCAACACCGGCGCCGCTTGTGCGCGCTCTGCGCCCCGTTCATCGCTCCCGAGCACCCGAGATGGTAGGAAGGGGCGACGAAGCGTGGCCGCGTCACGGCCGCGCCGGCGCGCGTCCGTCTCGGATGGGCGTCGCGATCGGCGACGGATGCCGGCGTGCCGGCATCGACGGAGTGGAAGACCGAAGCGGGCCGTCGCGGACGGTCCGGCTGGTTTCGGAGGGTGGTGCATGGTGCGCGTCGGTATGCCAGCGGTCCTGGCGGCTGCCTGCCTCATCGGGGGGTGCAGCAGCTTCCTGCCCGCGGCCGGTCCGACGGCGAGCGCGGTCGTGGAGGGCGCCGACGTCGCGACCGATCAGGGCCTGCTCGCCCGCTACGAACTCGTCGACGTCGACGCCGCGGTGGTCGAGGCGCTGCGCGGCCGCCCGCTCGACAGCCTGCTGTCCTCCTTCGGCGACCGCCGCCCCTCGGTGCAGCCGGTGATCGGTGTCGGCGACGCCATCACGGTGACGATCTGGGAGGCCGGCAGCGGCGGCCTGTTCTCCGCCCCCATGATGGGGGGCCTCTCCACCGGCTCGAAATCCTCCAGCATCCCCGAGCAGATCGTGGCCCGGGACGGCACGATCTCGGTGCCGTATGCCGGCCGCATCAAGGTCGCGGGCCGGCGCGCCCCGGACGTGCAGACCCAGATCGAGCAGGAACTCGCCGGCAAGGCGATCCAGCCGCAGGTGCTCGTCACCGTCAACTCGCCGCTCAGCACCAGCGTCACGGTGCTGGGCGAAGCGGCGGCGGCCGGTGGCGGCGCCCGCCTGGCGGCGGCCCGCGGCGGCCCGGTCTCCAACCTCGGCGGCGGCCGCGTGCCGCTGACCGAGAAGGGCGACCGCCTGCTCGACGTCATCGCCACCGCGGGCGGCGTCGCGGCACCGGTGAACGAGACCTTCGTGCGGCTGTCGCGCGGCGCGACCACCGCGACGGTGCCGCTCACCGCGGTGGTCTCCAACCCGCGCGAAAACATCTTCCTGCGCCCGGGCGACACCCTGACCCTGGTGCGCGACCCCCAGACCTTCCTGGCCGTCGGCGCGACGGGGGCGAATTACGAGATCCCGTTCTCGGCCGAGGGCATCACGCTCGCCCAGGCGCTCGCCAAGTCCGGGGGCCTGCGCGACTTCCAGGCCGACCCGGCCGGCGTGTTCATCTTCCGGTTCGAGCCGGCCTCGGTGGTGCGCCGCCTGCGCCCGGGCAGCCCGCTCCTGTCCTCGAACTTCGTGCCGGTGGTCTACCGGATCAACATGCGCGACCCCAACAGCCTGTTCGTCTCCCAGGCGTTCCGGATGCGCAACCGCGACCTCGTCTACGTCTCGAACGCGCCCTTCACCGAGGTCCAGAAGGTGCTCAGCGTGTTCTCGACCGTCACCGCGCCGCTCTCCTCCGGCGCCTCGCTGTACTCGGCGACCCGGTAGTCCCGGAAGAATGCGGAAACGAGAACGGGCCCCGCGGAGCCCGTTTTTTATTGCCTTGAGGGGCGGATCGGGGCGGGGTGAACGACCCCGCCCCACTCGGCTCAGCGGCTGAACTTCTTGTACTTGATCCGGTGCGGGATGGTGGAATCGACGCCCAGGCGCCGCTTCTTGTCCGCCTCGTAATCGGCGAAGTTGCCCTCGAACCACTCGACGTGGCTGTCGCCCTCGAAGGCGAGGATGTGGGTCGCGATGCGGTCGAGGAACCAGCGATCGTGGCTGATGATCACCGCGCAGCCGGCGTAATCCTCCAGCGCCTCCTCCAGCGCGCGCAGGGTGTCGACATCAAGGTCGTTGGTCGGCTCGTCGAGCAGCAGCACGTTGGCGCCGCTCTTCAGGATCTTGGCGAGGTGGACGCGGTTGCGCTCGCCGCCCGACAGCACCCCGACCTTCTTCTGCTGGTCCGAGCCCTTGAAGTTGAAGGCGCCGCAATAGGCTCTGCTGTTGATCTCGCGCTTGCCGAGATAGAGGATGTCGTTGCCGCCCGAGATCTCCTGCCAGACGGTCGCGTCGGGGTTGAGCGCGTCGCGGGACTGGTCGACGTAGCCGAGCTTGACGCTCTCGCCGACGCGGATCGCGCCCTTGTCGGGGGTCTCCAGGCCGTTGATCATCCGGAACAGGGTGGTCTTGCCGGCGCCGTTCGGGCCGATCACCCCGACGATGCCGCCCGGCGGCAGCTTGAACGACAGGTCGTCGATCAGCAGCCGGTCGCCGAAGGCCTTCTCGAGGTGGTCGAACTCGATGACGTTGTTGCCGAGCCGCTCGGCGATCGGGATGACGATCTGCGCGGTCGAGGGCCCTTTCTCCTGCGACTTCGCCACGAGATCCTCGTAGCGGGCGATACGGGCCTTGGACTTGGCCTGCCGGGCCTTCGGCGAGGCCGACACCCATTCCTGCTCGCGCTCGATGGTGCGCTGGCGCGATTCCTCCTCGCGGCCCTCCTGGGCGAGGCGCTTCTGCTTCTGGACCAGCCAGGACGAGTAGTTGCCCTCGTAGGGGATGCCCCGGCCGCGGTCGAGCTCGAGGATCCAGCTCGTGACGTTGTCGAGGAAGTAGCGGTCGTGGGTGACGATCAGGATCGCGCCCGGATAGGAGCGCAGGTGGCCTTCGAGCCAGCCGACGGTCTCGGCGTCGAGGTGGTTGGTCGGCTCGTCGAGGAGCAGGAGCTCGGGCTGCCAGAGGAGCAGCCGGCACAGCGCGACGCGGCGGCGCTCGCCGCCCGAGAGGGTGGCCACGGCCACGTCGTCGCCCGGGCAGCGGAGCGCATCCATCGCCTGGTCGACCTTGGAATCGAGATCCCACAGGCCCTTGGCCTCGATCTCGTCCTGGAGGCGGGTCATCTCGTCCGCCGTCTCCTCGGAGTAGTTCATCGCGAGCTCGTTGTAGCGATCGAGGATCGCCTGGGACTCGGCGACGCCCTCCATCACGTTCTCGCGGACCGTCTTGTCGGGGTCGAGCTGCGGCTCCTGCGGCAGGTAGCCGACCCGCGCGCCCTCGGCCACGAACCCGTCGCCGTTGAACTCGGTGTCGATGCCGGCCATGATGCGCAGAAGCGTCGACTTGCCGGCGCCGTTGACGCCGAGCACGCCGATCTTGGCATCCGGGTAGAAGGACAGGTGCACGTTGTCGAGCACCTTCTTGCCGCTGGAATAGGTCTTGGTCAGACCCCGCATGTGGTAGATGAATTCACGGGCCATGGGCTGGTCCTTCCGGGGTTTCTGTCGCGCGATCCTGGCCGGATTCGGGCCGGCTCCCGGGAGACGATCGTGACCGCCGGGCGCCGGCGCGGGCGGCCGCGCGTGGGAATGGGGAGTGCTCCCGCGCTTACCAGGGCCGCCGGGGGGGTGCAAGGCGGCCCGCGGGCGCCCTCACCCGAACGGGTTCCTGACCTCCTGCGTCGCCACCCGGACCTCGTCCGCCCGCTCGGGCAGGTCGGGCTGATCCTCCAGCGCCGCCACGATCGCCGCGAGGGTCGTCGCGAGCGCTCGCGCCCGCTCCAGGCTCTCCCGGTCGCGGGCGAGGTCGAGCGAGCCGTGGAGCGCGATCCGGGTGCGGCCGTTCTCCAGGGTCAGGCCGCCGAGGGTCTGGACCGCGGCGTCGTCGGCGAAGGGGACGAAGGCGGGCTTCGCGTGCGCGGGCATCGGGGGTCTCGTTCAGAACAGCGAGCGGAGGAAGTCGCGCCAGGCGCGGCGGGCGGCGCGGCGCAGCTCGGCCGCGAGCCAGTCGAGGAAGCCCGGCTCGCGGCGGCTGCGCGGGCCGCCGGCATATTCGTCGCGCCGCGGCTCGGGCAGCGCCATGGTGCGCCGGCGCACGGCATCCGGCAGGTCCGGGAAGGCGACGATGCCGCCGATCCCCGCGAGTTGGTCGAGGGAGACCGCCTCCCAGGCCTCGCCCGGGGCGTTGCGGGCGAGGTAGACCCCCGCCTCGCCCCTGTTGGCGTCGTAGACCGCCTTGAACAGTCGGGTCGGGATCAGCACCCGGCCGCGCAGCGACTGCACGCTCGTGCCCTCGAACAGCGGTCCGGTGACGACGAACAGGTCGCCGCGCTCGACCGCGAGCGCCCGTACGCTGCTCTCGATCCCGGCCCAGAGCCGGCGGTTGTCGTCCGGATTCTGCGGCACGATGTTGGCAAGGCTGAAGGATTCCGCCTGCGCGCTCGGGGTCGGCATGTCGCCCGACGGCGCCATGTGGCCCCGGTCCCAGCCGCTGCCGGCGTAATCCGAGAGTTCGGAGCGCGTCGTCTCCGGCAGCCCTTCCTCCTCGTGGAAGGCGTCGACCCGGTCGACCCGGCGGGCGGCCTCGATCCGGGCGGCGGTGAGGTGCTCGGCGGCGTAGAGCGGCGTGCGCGACAGGCCCGAGAACAGGACCGCGAAGGCCTGGTAGCACAGGAGCGTGGTGTCGGCGGAGAGGCGCGGATTGGTCAGCGTCGGCGGCGTGCCGCCGGCGAAGTGCTCCGGGCAGGTGCGCGCGAGCCCCGGCCCGGGCCAGGCGGCCGTCAGGACCAGCAGCAGGGCGGCGCCGGCCGGCAGCCTCGGAGGGCGGATGTCGGCGACGCGGATCACGCGCAGATCCGGACCCGCCGCGGGCCCTCCGGCGTCGGACGCAGGCGCCAGGTGCAGACGGGGATCCGTCGCCGCGCGACGGTGTCGCAGGTGCGGTCGGCGGGCCGGCAGGCCGGCAGATGCGGCAGCCAGGCGGGATCGAGAGCGGGATAGAGCGGCGTTGCCCTTGCCGGGCCGGGCGAGGCCAGGAGGCCGATCGCCCCCAGCAGAAGGCCGAGGACGAGCCCGCGCGCCGGTATCGACCGTTCCATCTGACCTCCGTCGGGGGCGTATTGCCGAGACCGCCGGGCGGTCACGTCGTGCTCAAGCATCCTAGCGCAGTCCGGCGCAGCTGTCGCCGCACCACGAAGGATTCACGCCGGGTTCAGGATGTTCTTCGGAGTTGTTAGGCCACACACAGCCGCAACCGAGACGGTCGCGCGCCGTGCCATGGCGCGATCGGCCGCTTGCGGTATAACGGCCGCCATCAGCGGGGACTCCCGGCCGCGAGGCTTCAGGTGGGGTCCGCCCTCGAATGAGCGAGTGTCACGACTTGTCCGATCTGGTTCTCCCCCTCCTCGACCGCGTCCGCGAGCCGGCGGATCTCCGCCAGCTGCCCGAGAGCGACCTGACCCAGCTCGCCGCCGAGCTGCGCGCCGAGACCATCGACGCCGTCTCCGTCACCGGCGGCCATCTCGGCGCGGGCCTCGGCGTCGTCGAGCTCACCGTCGCCCTGCACTACGTCTTCAACACCCCCGACGACCGCATCATCTGGGACGTCGGCCACCAGGCCTATCCCCACAAGATCCTCACCGGACGCCGCGACCGCATCCGCACCCTGCGCCAGGGCGGCGGACTCTCAGGCTTCACCAAGCGCTCCGAGAGCCCCTACGATCCCTTCGGCGCGGCCCACTCCTCCACCTCGATCTCCGCCGGCCTCGGCATGGCCATCGGCCGCGACCTCTCGGACGCCGCCGCGAAGGCCCGCGGCGAGACGCCCCCGCGCCGCAACGTGGTCGCCGTCATCGGCGACGGCTCGATCTCGGCCGGCATGGCCTACGAGGCGATGAACAATGCCGGCGCGCTCAAGAGCCGCCTCATCGTCATCCTCAACGACAACGACATGTCGATCGCGCCGCCCGTCGGCGCCATGTCGTCCTACCTCGCCAAGCTCGTCTCGGGCGACACCTACCGCTCGCTGCGCGACACCGCCAAGCAGTTCGGGCGCCTGCTGCCGAAGGCGATCTACGACACCGCGGCCCGCGCCGAGGAGTACGCCCGCGGCATGCTCGCCGGCGGCGGCACGATGTTCGAGGAGCTCGGCTTCCACTACGTCGGGCCGATCGACGGCCACAACCTCGACCACCTGCTGCCCGTGCTCAAGAACGTGCGCGACGCGCCCGAGGGCCCGGTGCTGGTCCACGTCGTGACCCAGAAGGGCAAGGGCTACGCCCCGGCCGAGGCCGCGGCCGACCGCGGCCACGCGGTGGTGAAGTTCGACGTGATCTCGGGCAAGCAGACGAAGGCCAAGCCGAACGCCCCGGCCTACACCCGGGTGTTCGGCGAGAGCCTGATCAAGGCGGCGGATGCCGACGAGAAGGTGGTGGCGATCACCGCCGCGATGCCGTCGGGCACCGGCGTGGATCTCTTCGCCAAGGTGCACCCGGAGCGGACCTTCGACGTCGGCATCGCCGAGCAGCACGCGGTGACCTTCGCGGGCGGCCTGGCGACGGAAGGGTTCCGGCCGTTCTGCGCGATCTACTCGACGTTCCTGCAGCGCGGCTACGACCAGCTGGTGCACGACGTGGCGCTGCAGAACCTGCCGGTGCGCTTCGCCCTCGACCGGGCCGGGCTGGTGGGGGCCGACGGCGCGACGCATGCGGGCGCGTTCGACCTGGCCTACCTGTGCTGCCTGCCGAACATGACGGTGATGGCGGCGGCTGACGAAGCCGAGCTGGTGCACATGGTGGCCACCGCCCACGCGCACGATTCGGGTCCGATCGCGTTCCGCTATCCCCGCGGCGAGGGTGTCGGCGTCGAGCTGCCGGAGCAGGGCGAGGTTCTGCCGATCGGCAAGGGCCGGGTGATCCGTCGTCCGGAAGGCGCGCGGGTGGCGCTCTTGAGCCTCGGCACGCGTCTGGCGGAGGCCTTGAAGGCGGCGGAGCGGCTGGAGGCGGCCGGGATCGGCGTGACGGTGGCGGATGCGCGGTTCGCCAAGCCGCTGGACGAGGCGCTGATCCTGGACCTCGCGGCGAGCCACGAGGTTCTGATCACCCTGGAAGAGGGGTCGGTGGGCGGCTTCGGGGCGATGGTGCTGCATCTGCTCGCGTCGCGCGGTGCGCTGGACGAGGGCAAGGTGCGGGTTCGCACGCTGACGCTGCCGGACACCTACCAGGAGCACGACACGCCGGAGCGGATGTACGCGGAAGCCGGGCTCGACGCGGCCTCGATCGTCAACGTCGTCGAGGCGACCCTGCCGGCGCGCGGAGCCGCGGCCGAGCGGGGCGGACGCCTGCGCCTCGCCTGAGAGCCCGCATCCGGGGCGCGGATCGTCCCGGAGGCAGGATGCTGATGCGCGGGCGGCACGGTCGCCCGCGATCGATCGCCCGTGCCTTGCGGGCCTGACGCCGGGCTGGCAGAAGCGGCCCGGCTTCCCGACTTGTCACACTGCCGGAGACCGGGCCCGCCGCCCGAGCCGCCGAGAAGGAACGCATGACCGAGGCCCCGCACCGCAGCCCATCGACGCCGTCCGGCCCCGGATTCGAGCCCGGCCCGGTGCTGATCACCGGCGCCAGCGGCTTCCTGGGCCCGGCGCTGGTCGACGTGTTTCGCGCCGCCGGCTTCCCGGTGCGGGTGCTGGTCCGCGCGACGAGCCCGCGCACCAACCTGACCTGGCCCGACGTCGAGATCGTCGAGGGCGACATGCGCGACCCCGAGGCGGCGGCGGCCGGGATGCGCGGCATGCGCTACCTCGTCCACGCCGCGGCCGACTACAGGCTCTGGGCGCCGGACCCGGAAGAGATCGTGCGCACCAACCGCGAGGGCACCCGGGCCCTGATGCGGGCGGCGCTCGACGCCGGGGTCGAGCGGGTGGTCTATACGTCGAGCGTCGCCACCATCAAGCCGCATGACGACGGCACGCCCGCCGACGAGACCCGGCCGCTGACGCCCGAGACCGCCATCGGCGCCTACAAGCGCAGCAAGGTGGTGGCCGAGCGGGTGGTCGAGGAGATGGTCGCCCGCGAGGGGCTGCCGGCGGTGATCGTCAACCCCTCGACCCCGATCGGCCCGCGCGACGTCAAGCCGACCCCGACCGGGCGGATCATCGTCGAGGCGGCGAACGGCAAGATGCCGGCCTTCGTCGATACCGGCCTCAATCTCGTCCACGTCGACGACGTGGCGAAGGGCCATCTCTTGGCCCTGCACAGGGGCCGCATCGGCGAGCGCTACATCTTGGGGGGAGAGGACGTGCTCCTGTCGCGCATGCTCGCCGACATCGCCGGCCTCGTCGGGCGAAAGCCCCCGACCGTGCGGCTGCCGCGGGCGGCGGTCTATCCGGTGGCCTTCGTGTCTGAGCTCGCCGCGCGCATCACCGGCAAGGCGCCGCTCGCCACCATCGACGGTATCCGGATGTCGCGCTACCGCATGTTCTTCTCCGACGCCAAGGCGCGGGCCGAGCTCGGCTACGCGGCCCGGCCCTACCGCGACGGCCTGTCCGACGCCGTCGCCTGGTTCCGTCAGGCTGGATACATCCGATGACCACCGCCACCGAGGCGCGCTCCGGCAAGGGGCACCGCGACGAGAACTTCCCGGTCGCCTCGCACCTGATCCATCCGCGCCACCGCGGCCCGATCCTCGACTTCTACTACTTCGTCCGCGCCGGCGACGACGTCGCCGACAATGCCGGCCTGTCGCCGGAGGGCAAGATCGCGCTCCTCGACGGGCTCGCCGACGCGCTGACGGGCAGGGGCCCCGACGACCCGGAGGCCGCCCCGTTGCGCCGCTCGCTCGCCGAGCGCGGATTGCCTCCGCGCCACGCGCTCGAACTCCTCGACGCGTTCCGGATGGACGCGCACAAGTCGCGCTACGAGAACTGGGACGAGCTGGCGCATTACTGCCGCTACTCCGCGGTGCCGGTCGGCCGCTTCGTCCTCGACGTCCACGGCGAGGATCCGGGCCGCACCTGGCCCACCTCCGACGCGATCTGCACCGCGCTCCAGGTGATCAACCACCTCCAGGATTGCGCCAAGGATTATCGGAGCGTCGACCGGGTCTACCTGCCGCGGGAGACCCTGGAGAAGCACGGCGCCCGCATCGAGGATCTGGGTGCCGAGCGCGCCACCCCGGCTTTGCGCGCCGTGATCCGGGAACTGGCGCAGCGCTGCCTCGACCTCCTCGAGGAAGGCCGGCCCCTGCCGGATCTCATCGACGACACGCGGCTTTCCATGGAGATCGCGGCGATCCACCGCCTCGCGGTGCTGCTCGCCCGCGGCCTCCTGGTGCGCGATCCGCTGAGCGAGAAGGTCCACCACGGCAAGGCCGCCTTCGCGCTGACGGCGCTCGGTGCCGCCGCCTCTGCCCTCGCCCGGCGGCCGTTCCGCCGCCGCCTCCACCCGGCCCTGCGGGGAGCCCGCCCGTGACCGCCCTCGCCTCCCAGCCCGCCTCGCCGGTCGAGACCTCGACCAAGGCCCCGGCCCTGCCGGCCGCCGGCTCGTCGTTCTACACCGCCATGCGGCTGCTGCCGGCCGAGCAGCGCGACGCGATGTACGCGGTCTACGCCTTCTGCCGCGCCGTCGACGACGTCGCCGACGACGGTGGCGCCCGCGAGGTGCGCGCCGCCGAGCTCGACCGCTGGCGCGCCGACATCGACGCGCTCTATGCCGGCCGGCCGGTGCCGCGCACGCAACCCCTCGTCGGTCCGGTGCGCCAGTTCGGCCTGCGGCGCGAGGATTTCCAGGCGGTGATCGACGGCATGGCGATGGACGCCGAGGCCGACATCGTCGCCCCCGATTCCGCGACCCTCGACCTCTATTGCGACCGGGTGGCGAGCGCCGTCGGCCGGCTCTCGGTCAGGATCTTCGGGCTGCCCGAGGAGCCCGGGATCAGGCTCGCCCACCATCTTGGCCGGGCGCTCCAGCTCACCAACATCCTGCGCGACATCGACGAGGATGCCGAGCGCGGCCGGCTCTACCTGCCGGCCGAGCCGCTGGCGGCGATCGGGCTGAAAAATCCCACCCCGGAGACGGCGCTGGCGCATCCGCGCCTCGGGGAAGTCTGCGCCCGGCTCCTCGACGAGGCGCAAGGCCATTACGACGCGTCCTGGGCGATCATGAACCGCGAGTCGCGCCGGGCCACCAAGGCGCCGCGGATCATGGGCGCGGCCTACCACCTGATCCTCGTCGGCCTGCGCAAGCGCGGCTGGGCGGCGCCCCGCGCGCGGGTGAAGCCCGGCAAGCTCGCGCTGATCGGCGTCCTCCTGCGTCAGGCGATCGTCTGATGGGTACGGTTCATGTCCTCGGCGCCGGCCTTGCCGGCCTCTCGGCCGCGCTGCGCCTCGCCAAGAGCGGCCGGCACGTCGTGGTGCACGAGGCGGCCAAGCAGGCCGGTGGGCGCTGCCGCTCCTACTTCGACCCGGCCCTCGGCCTGACGATCGACAACGGCAACCACCTGCTCCTGTCGGGCAACCGCGACGCCCTCGACTTCCTGAAGCTCGCCGGCGCACCCGACGGCGTGCTCGCCGGGCCGGACGAGGCCGCCTTCGCCTTCGCCGACCTCGCCACGGGCGAGCGCTGGACCCTGCGGCCGAATGCCGGGCGCCTGCCGTGGTGGGTGCTCGACGCCCGCCGCAGGGTGCCGGGCAGCCGCGCCCGCGACTACCTCGCGCCGTTGGGGATCTTCCGCGGCGCCTCGAAGGCGGCGACGATCGGCGAGAGCATGGCCTGCGAGGGGCTGCTCTGGGACCGGTTGTGGCGCCCGGTGCTGCTCGCCGCCCTCAACACCGAGCCGCAGGAGAGCGATGCGGGGCTCGCCGCCACGATCCTGCGCGAGACCCTCGGCGCCGGCGGCCGGGCCTGCCGGCCGCTTGTGGCCGTCGAGGGCCTGTCGGCGGCCTTCGTCGATCCCGCGCTCAAGGCCCTCGCCGGGGCGGGCGCCGAGATGCGCTTCGGTCGCCGCCTGCGCGGGCTCGGGATCGAGAACGGGCGGCTCGCCCAGCTCGACTTCTCGGACGGTCCGGAGGAACTCGGACCCGACGATGCGGCGGTGCTGGCCCTGCCTCCTTGGGTCGCCGCCGACCTGATGCCGGGCTTGGATACGCCGCAGAGCCACCGCTCGATCGTCAACGCCCATTTCGCCCTGCCGCCGAAGCCGGGGGCGCCGCTGCTGCTCGGCGTCGTCGGCGGCGTGACCGAGTGGCTGTTCTCCTACCCCGACCGGCTCTCGGTGACGATCAGCGGCGCCGACCGCCTGCTCGACGTGCCGCGCGAGGAGCTCGCCCGCACGATCTGGGACGAGGTCTCGCGGCTGTCGGGCTTTTCCGGCGAGCCGCTGCCGCGCTGGCAGATCGTCAAGGAGAAGCGCGCCACCTTCGCGGCGACGCCGGCCGAGGCCGCCCGCCGGCCCGGTGCGCGCACGCCCATCGCCAACCTGACCCTGGCGGGAGACTGGACCGCGACCGGGCTGCCCTCGACCATCGAGGGGGCGATCCGGTCCGGGGCGACGGCGGCGCAGGTCCTGGCCGGCGCCGGTGCTCGCACCGGCGGCAACGCTGCGTTGCGCGGAGCCGCTTGACGCCGGGGCCCGGTTTCGGGAACAGCGTGGGCGTATGCGGCGTTTTGTGCGCTGCGAAATCGAATCGGGATGGCATCATGGGCGGCGAGGCGGAGCCGCCCTCGCACGAGGAAGGCAGAGACACCGTGGGCAAGGTCGAGACGCTGCAACGCAAGAGCACGCAGGACATCACCCTCGACGAGGTCGAGCGGCGGGTGTCGGCCGCGTCCCGGGCGCTGACGCAGCTGGCGCATGCCGACGGCCACTGGTGCTTCGAGCTCGAGGCGGACGCCACCATCCCGTCCGAGTACATCCTCTACCACCACTTCCGCGCGTCGATCCCGCCGCGGGAGCTGGAGGAGAAGATCGCCGTCTACCTGCGCCGGACGCAGAGCCCGCTGCATCACGGCTGGGCCCTCGTCCACGAGGGGCCGCTCGACATCAGCGCCACCGTCAAGGCGTACTTCGCGCTCAAGATGATCGGCGATTCCGTCGATGCGCCGCATATGCGCAAGGCCCGCGAGGCGATCCTGCAGCGCGGGGGCGCGGCCCACGCCAACGTCTTCACCCGCACCCTGCTCGCCCTCTACGGCGAGGTGCCGTGGAGCGCCGTGCCGGTGATGCCGGTCGAAGTGATGCTGCTGCCGCGGTGGTTCCCGTTCCACCTCGACAAGGTGTCGTACTGGGCCCGCACCGTGATGGTGCCGCTCTTCGTGCTCCAGGTGAAGAAGCCCCGGGCGAAGAACCCGCGCGGGATCGGCGTGCGCGAGCTGTTCACCCAGGATCCGGAGCGGATCCGGCGCTGGCCCTCCGGCGCCCAGGAATCCTCGCCCTGGCGCCCGGTCTTCGCCGCCATCGACGACATCCTGCGGGTGGTCGAGCCGTACTTCCCGAAGAAGCCGCGGGCGCGGGCCATCGACAAGGCGGTGGCCTTCGTCAGCGAGCGCCTGAACGGCGAGGACGGCTTGGGCGCCATCTTCCCGGCGATCGCCAACTCGGTGCTGATGTACGAGGCGCTGGATTACCCCGAGGACCATCCCCTGGTGGTCACGGCGCGCTCGGCGGTGGAGAAGCTCGTCACCGTCAAGGAGCACGAGGCCTACGTCCAGCCCTGCCTGTCGCCGGTCTGGGATACCGCGCTCGCCGCCCACGCCCTGATGGAGGCCGGCGGGCCGGAGAACGAGCGCCAGGCCCGCGCCGCCCTCGAATGGCTGAAGCCCCTCCAGGTCCTCGACATCAAGGGCGACTGGGCGGCCCGCAAGCCGGACGTGCGCCCGGGCGGCTGGGCGTTCCAGTACAACAACCCGCACTATCCCGACCTCGACGACACCGCCGTGGTGGCGATGGCGATGGACCGGGCGCAGACCCGCCTCGGCCCCGGCGAGGGCGGCTCCGACTACACCCACTCGATCGCGCGTGCCCGCGAGTGGATCGAGGGCCTGCAGAGCCGCGACGGCGGCTTTGCGGCGTTCGACGCCGACAACACCTACCACTACCTGAACTACATCCCGTTCTCCGACCACGGCGCGCTGCTCGACCCGCCGACCGCCGACGTCACCGCCCGCTGCATCTCGATGCTGGCGCAGCTCGGCGAGACCAAGCAGACGAGCCCGGTCCTGGCGCGGGCCGTCGACTATCTCCTGGCTGACCAGGAGGAGGACGGCAGCTGGTACGGCCGCTGGGGCATGAACTACATCTACGGGACGTGGTCGGCCCTCTGCGCGCTCAACGCCGCCGGCCAGGACCCGGCCTCGGCGCCGATGCGCAAGGCTGTGGAATGGCTGGTCGCGATCCAGAACCCCGACGGCGGCTGGGGCGAGGACGCGGCGAGCTACAAGCTCGAGTATCGCGGCTACGAGCGCGCCGGCAGCACCGCCTCGCAGACCGCCTGGGCGCTGATCGCCCTGATGGCGGCCGGCGAGGCCGACCACCCGGCGGTGGCCCGCGGCATCAACTACCTTGCCCGCACGCAAGGCGCCGACGGGCTGTGGGGCGAGGAGTTCTACACCGGCACCGGTTTCCCGCGGGTGTTCTACCTGCGCTATCACGGCTACGCAAAGTTCTTCCCGCTCTGGGCGCTGGCGCGCTACCGCAACCTTCAGCGGGGCAACAGCCGCCGGGTCGCGGTGGGGATGTAGAGCGTTTTCGGGCGAAGCGGATGCCGGTTCGTCTGAAAATGCGGCACAATCGAAGACCTAGAGCAGCACCCAATCGCAGCGTGATCGAGTGCTGCTCTAGAGCGCTTCACGATCGCGCTGCAATCGCGAAGCTCTCTAGGTCATTGATTTTGCCGCATTTTCTGCGACGAACCGGTATCCACTTCGTCGGAAGATGCTCTAGCTGAGGAGCGGTCGGGCCCGCGGCGCAACCGCGCCGACCCGGAACGACCGCCCCAGCTCGGGCATTCCCCGTGGGCGGGAGCCGCGCGATGACCCTGTACAGCTACCACATCTCCCACGAGCAATGCCCGCCGAGGGCGCTGCTCGCGCTGGCCCAGCGGGCCGAGCAGGCCGGGTTCGACGGGGCCTTCTCCTCGGACCACCTCCAGCCCTGGTCGCCGAGCCAGGGGGAATCCGGCTTCGCCTGGGCCTGGCTCGGTGCCGCCCTACAGGCGACCGAGCGGCTGACCTTCGGGATCATCTCGGTGCCGGGGGGCTGGCGCTACCATCCGGTCGTGCTGGCCCAGGCCGTGGCGACCCTCGGGCAGATGTTTCCCGGCCGGGTGCCGTGGGTGGCGCTCGGCAGCGGCCAGGCGATGAACGAGCGCGCCACCGGTGGGCCCTGGCCCGACAAGGCCGAGCGCAACGCCCGCCTGCGCGAGGGCGCCGAAATCATGCGGGCGCTGCTCGCCGGCGAGACCGTGACGCAGCGCGGCCGGCTGACCGCGGTCGACGCCAAAGTGTGGTCGCTGCCCGAGACCCCGACCCGCCTCGTGGGGGCGGCCACCAGCGTCGAGACCGCCGCCTGGCTCGGCACCTGGGCCGACGGGCTCCTCACCGTCGGGACGAGCCCCGAGGCTCTGGGCCCGATCGTCGACGCGTTCCGCGAGAGCGGCGGCGCCGACAAGCCGGTCTTCCTCAAGATGGACCTGAGCTACGCCCCCGACCCGGCCGAGGCCCTGCGTCAGGCCCATGCCGAGTGGCGCTTCAATGCGCTCCCGGCCTCGGTCGCCTGGGAGCTGCCCCGCCCGGCCGATTTCGAAGCCGCGGCCCGCTACCTGCGGCCGGAGGACATGCACGAGGCGGTGCTGATCTCGCACGACCTGCCGGCGCTCACCGAGCGCATCGCGGCTTGCGCGGCGCTCGGCTTCGACTCGATCGACCTGCACCAGGTCGGCGGCAACCAGGCCGCCTTCATCGACGCCTTCGGCGAGCGGGTGCTGCCGACGCTCCACGGCCGCAAGGCCCCGGTGATCGAGTTCGACCCGTTCGGCCGCAAGCCGGCGGCGCGGGCGGGATAGATCCGTCGGGCCCGGAACGCGAAAAGGCGCCCGACCGGCCGGTCGGGCGCCTCGCTCACGTGTTGCGGATCAGTAGCCGTAGTAGAAGCGGCGCGGGCCGTAATACGGGCGCCGCCAGTACGGCCGCGGGCCATAATAATAGGGGCGCGGGCCGTAGAACGGCCTCGGCCCGTAGAACGGGCGGCAGATGCCGAAGCGGTTCGGGAAGAAGCCCGGGCCGCAGCCGCCGGCCACCCTCGTCACGCCGGTCTCCGGCGCGAGCGTGCCCGCCGCGCTCAGGCCGATCGGGGCGGCCTGGGCGGTCGACGCAAGACCCAGGCTGCCCGCGACGAGGGCGGCCATCCCGAGCACCTTGACGTGCATCATCGTGGGATCTCTCCTTCGGGAGTGAGGGGCGGCCGCGTGGACCGCCCTGCCCCCTCAAGAAAGGACTAACGACCTGAATGCACGATGAGCGCGCCGGGCTCTGCCCGCGCTCCCCGCGGTTGGCTCAGCGACGCTTTCCGGCGGCCTTGCCAGAAGTCTTGGGCTTCTCCGGCGCCGGCTCGGAGACCACCGGGTCGGAAGCGGCCCGCATGGCCGCGCCGCGCCCGCGGCCGCGGCGGCTCTGGCCGAGGCCGGAATTCTTGGCGAGTTCGGAGCGCTGGGCGGCGTAGTTGGCGGCGACCATCGGGTAGTCCGGCGGCAGGCCCCATTTCTGGCGGTAGGCCTCGGGGGTGAGCCCGCGCCCGGCCAGGTGACGCTTGAGCGTCTTGTAGGGCTTGCCGTCCTCCAGGGAGATGATGTGGTCGGGGGTGACCGTCTTACGGATCGGGACCGGAGGCGTCGCCCGCTCGGGCTCCGGCACCGGCGCGGCGCCGAGCTGGCTCAGGGATGTGTGGACCGCCGCGATCAGCCCCGGCACGTCCGCCGCCGGAACGGAGTTGTTCGCAACGTAAGCCGACACGACGTCGGCGGCGAGCTCGATCAGATCGAGCGACCGGGTGGAGTCATCGTTGGTCATGGCGCACCAGATCGAAGTGACCGGCTCAAGAGGGCACGTGTTGTCACGAGCGTCAACCACAAGTGATATGCGTAACAACAGATTTCGTCAGTCGCGATACGAAATAGAAAAAGTATCGCACACGACCGGTCGGACGACCCCGCCGAGCGCCGGTGGCCGTCGGGCCCGGGCGGCAGCGGTGCCACACCCGCCGGGATATCGTGCTAGCCCGTTGGTCCTGACGGTTTTTCCATGAACCGTGGTTTCCCCTCGGAGGGGAAATGCCCTAGCTGTTGCTGCATTGCGCCATCCGGCGTCCCGTTCCTGTCAGCACGATCCTCAAGACCTCCCATGACCGACAAGAACCGCCGCTTCCTGGTCGCCGGCACCGCCGCCGGCCTCGCCTCGACGCTGCTGGCGGGCGCGCGCCCCGCCCTCGCCTGGACGGACCAGGACATCGCCCCCGTCCGGCGCCGGCGCTCCCGCGATCCCGTCCCGGCGGAGGACGGCACGTTCTACGACACCCGGGGCCAGGCCACGGACCCGTATTACCGTACCGAGCCCGTCCCGGCCGAGGCGCCGGAGGAGGATTCGTTCTGGGGCGGCGGCCGGCGCACCGTAGCGCCCCAGCCGCAGCCGGGCACGGCCGATCCGAGCCCGACCGTCGTCGTCGATGACGGACCGATCGACTACGCCCGCGCCTACGCGGCGCTCGACACCGAGCCGTTCCCGGTCCAGGCCTTCCGCTGGCGCCGGGCCAACCCGTCCTTCCTGCGCCAGGAGGTCGCCTATGGCGGCCGCTACGCGCCCGGCACGATCGTGGTCGATCCGCGGGCGCACCACCTCTACCTGATCCAGGAGGGCGGCCGGGCCCGCCGCTACGGCGTCGGCGTCGGCCGCCAGGGCTTCGCCTGGAACGGGGCGGCCACCATCAACTCCAAGCAGGCTTGGCCGGACTGGTACCCGCCCAAGGAGATGATCGCCCGCCAGCCGGCCCTCGCCCGCAGCGTGTCCAAGCTGCAGAGCGGTCTCGGCGTGCCGGGCGGTCCCCGCAACCCGCTCGGCGCCCGCGCCCTCTACCTGTGGCAGAACAACAAGGACACGCTCTACCGCATCCACGGCACCACCGAGCCGGAGAGCATCGGCCGCAGCGTCTCCTCGGGCTGCATCCGGATGATCAACCAGGATGCGATCGACCTCTACGCCCGGGTGCCGGTGGGCGCGCAGGTGGTGGTGCTGGGCTGATATCACGGGCGAGTCGGGGATCACGGCCGCCGCAGGAGCGGGATTCCCCCTGGGACTCCCGGCGGCGGGCCGGCCCCTTCCTCGGCGCAGTCGATTGCCCGCAGCACCAGCCGGCGCAGGGCCTCGGCGTCGCGTGCGGATTCCGCGACGAGGGCCCGCACCTCCGGCTCGGGCGCCGACAGGATCTCGGCCTCGAGCGCCTCGGTCAGGCGGTCGAGCGCGAGATCGGGTCGCCACTGGGTCATCGCGGCCCTCCCTCGGAATCGCGCCGCAGCAGCGCGCGACGCAGGCGCTTGCGGGCGGTGTCGTAGTCGGTCTGGGACAGGCCGTGCCGGGCGCGGATCTCGGCGGCCGAGCGGCCCTGGCCCAGCCCCTCGATGATCCGCAAAACCGTCTCGTCGCCGGAGAACAGCGCCACGATCGCGCCGAGCGCCTGCGAGGCGGCGATCGCCCGCTCGGGATCGGTTCCGTCGCGATCCGCCGGGTCGTGCTCGCGAAAGGCCCGCTCCTGCGCCTGGCGGCGCCGGAGGTCGTGCTCGATCGAGCGCATGCAGCCGGCGAGGAAGACCAGGACCGGGAGCCCGGGCGGCCAGCGCCGCGTGCCGTCGAGCGCCCGCACGATCGCCTCGTGCAGGATGTCCGACCAGTCGGTGCCGGGAAGCCGGCGCGCCCGCAGCCGGGCGAGCGCCCGCAGGCGCGCGAGATCGACGGCCGACAGGCCGCCGATCGCTCCCGCGACGTCGCGCTGGTCCGCCTCGTCCGTCTCCATCGTCGCCCTGCCCGCAACGCCTCCCCCGCCATGCGCATGGCGGCGCCCGCGGCGGACGGACGGACACGAAAAATTTCGGCCGGTCCGCGCCCGGCCCGCTCGTGTGCCTCCTCTCCTGGCCGCGCATCGGCGGCCCGGGATCGGGAGCAAGCAACCATGACACGGGACGCGAGGACCGCCATCGCACGGCTCATCTACGCCCGCCACATCGCCCACGCGGCGGCGGCGGACGATGCAGGGCTGAGGAGCGCCCTGGAGGCGGCCCTGAAGACGATTCCCCGCGAGCGCTTCCTGCCGCCCGGTCCCTGGCATCTCGCCCGGCTGTCCGGCGGCTATGCGCGGACGCCCGACGACGATCCGGTCTACCTCTACCAGGACGTGCCGGTGGCGATCCGACCCGACCGGCACCTCAACAACGGGCAGCCCTCCTTCATCGCCGGCCTGATCGCCCGGGGGCGGCCGGAGCGCGGCATGAGGGTGGTCCATGTCGGCACGGGGACCGGGTACTACACCGCCCTGCTGGCCCGCCTCGCCGGCGAGCAGGGCGAGGTGCTCGGCATCGAGCACGACCCCGACCTCGCGACCTTCGCGGCCGATGCCCTGGACGGGCTGGCGCAGGTCCGCATCGTCGAGGGCGACGGTGCCGCCATGAGGCTGCCCCCGTCCGACCTCGTCCTCGTCAATGCCGGTGCGGCGCGCCCGGCTGAATCCTGGCTCGACGCGCTGGCGCCCGGCGGACGGTTGATCCTGCCCCTCACGGCCGGAATGCGGCTCGGCACGCCGATCACCCGGGGAGCCGTTTTCCTGATCGAGCGTCGCGAGGAGAGATCCTATGCGGCGCGCTGCCTCTCGCCGACCCTGATCTACCCTTGCGCCGGCGCCCGCGATCCGGAGGCCGAGCAGGCGCTGGCGCGCGCGCTGGCGACCGGCGGCCAGCAGGCCGTCCGGATGCTCCACCGTGCGGCCGACGTCCCGGACGACAGGTGCTGGCTGCGAGGTCCGGGCTGGTGCCTCGCCTACGGGTGAGGACGGGCGTGCGAGGCGTCGGAGCGCCGCCGGTCACGGTGTCCCGACGACGCTCCGGGGGGCCGGGCGCCGCGCTACGCCGGCGGCCGGACCTTGGGGCTGGGGACCGCGTCGGCGGTCGCCGGATCGGCCAGGATCGCCCTGACGCTCGGCACCGCCGCCGCGGAGGCGACGAGGCCGGCATTGCGCCGTGCGTAGAGCCCCCAGATGGTGACGAGGAGCGTGACGAGCGCCCCGGTCAAGGTCGTCGCGGTGTCGGCGTCGATCCAGCCGAGCCCGACGGCGATCCCGCCGCCGAACTGCAACAGGGTGCGCAGCAGCGTGGTGATCTGGTCCTGGTTCATGGCGTTCTCCTGCTGAGAGCTTCGTCGCCTGGGTGAGTCAGGCCGCGATGGTCCAGCCGCAGGCGGGACAGCGGGATGGCGCTGCGGGTCGATCCGGCGCTGCGTGGAGCGCGAGCGCGGCCGCCCGCACCTCCTCGACCCGCCGGCCCCAGCCGCGGCCGAAGCGCGGCCAGGTCGACAGCGCCCGCAGGAACGTCAGCCGCCCGTCGCACAGGGCGTTCACCAGCCCCGGCACGTCCCGGCCGGCGAGCGCCGCCAGCGTCACCGGCCCGAGCCGCCCGTCATCGGCGAGGCTCAAGCCCCGTTGCAGCCCGATCACCGCCCGCTTCGTCCCGCTGTTCACCGCGAAGTCGAACAGCGCGTAATCGAGCCCGGCCGGCAGCGCGTCGCCCTCGATCGCGTCCCAAAAGCGACGCCGGTAGATCGGCGCCACGCTCGCGACGGTGAGGGCCCGCACCTCCGCCTTTGTCGCCGGCCGGCCGAGCCACAGGCTCAAGGTGCCGATCGTCACCCCGAGGTTGGTCGCCCCGCCCGGGTCGGCCGGATCGTCCGACCACCCGCCCTCGTGTGTCAGGACGCGCGAAAGCGCCCGCTCGAACGTCGTCGCGCTCATCTTATTTGTTTCTCCGATGTTTCTATTCGCTTGCGATCGGCGCGCATTTGCCCCAATGATCGCTCATGGGCTGGTGGGGGAATGGCTACCCGGTCGCGCCGCAAGCGCTTCACAGGCACGGTTCAAGTCCGCGCCCAGCCCTCCAAACACTCGCCGCTGGATCTCAGCGACGGTCATTGCGATCTCCGGATCGTCGGGGTCGCGTGGCTCGGGCCGGGTGGCGCTAGGGTCGGGTCAGGATCACAGGGCCGCGTCGTAGCCGATACGTCATGCGCCCCGGCCGGCGATCAGGCGCCGGGCGCGGCGAGCGGCGGCAGGCGTGCCTCGAGCGCCGCGAGCCGCTGCTCCTGGCCCGCGGTGACGAACAGCGCGAGCTGGTCGGTCCGGAAGCTGTAGCGGTCCCCGGCCTCGCGCCCCGCCTGCGCCGGGGTCACCGTCCGAACCTCGCCGGTCGGCGCGCCGTCGGGGTCCAGAACCGTCTCCGTCACCGCATCCACCGCCGGCGTCGCGTCCCAGGCATCGTGGCAGATGAAGGCGTACCGGAACGGGTCGAGGCCGTGCGCCCGCCCCATCGCAATCGCGCCCTGCACGGTGAGCCCAACGTGGTGGCGCGCCGCCTCGGCTCCCTTCTCGGCGATCGAGGCCAGGAACTGGAACGTGCCGAGGCCCGCCGCGAGATCCTTCGCCCAGGCGAGTTCGGCCGCCGTCAGCACGGCAAGGCCGGTCTTCTCGCGCGCATCCGAGGTGTTGATCGTGCCCGACGCCGCGTAGACGACGCTCCAGCGGTTGCTCCCCAGGCCGCACGAATACGCGTTGTCGGCCGTCGGATAGCAGTTCGCCCCGATCAAGACGGTGCCGTTGAAGGTTCCGCCGCCCCAGGTCGGCGCGAGACTGGCGCTGACACCCTCGTGGAAAATCTTGTAGGCGTTGGATCCGGCAGACCAGCCGCCGACCTTCCATTGACTGTCGGCATCGAGGCCGAAGTAACTTGCAAATATCCCCGGCCGGTGAAACGTCATGTAGGCCGCATCACTGACAGCCTGGCCGCCTTTGACCTCAAGACGGGCCAGGCCGCCCGATGAGGTCCCCAAGCCGCCGGTCGTGCCCTCGATGACGGCCCTGCCGCCGCCCGTGAAGGTCACCCAGCCCGCGACCGTGCCGCCGCCCAAGCGGTTCAAGTAGTCGCCCGGATTGAGGTTGCCGCTGTCCCACGGGGTATTCCCGGCGAAAACCGGGCGCTGGCCGGTGGACAGGGTCGTGACGCTCAAGCCGGCGAACGTGACAGAGCTGCCCGTGCCGAGCCCCAGCGCCGTCGCGCCCGAGGCCGCCGTGCCGGTGAGGACGGAACGGCCGGAGGCGCTGGCGTCGGTGATGTCGGCCGAGCCCGGGCCGGTGACCGGCTTGCCGGAGGCGCGCGCGACATCGAGCACCCGCCAGTTGCCCGAGGCGTCCGACACCGCCAGCGCCGTATCGCCGGCGGCGGTGACGAGGTTGGCCCCGCCCGGCAGCACCAGGCTCGCGGCGTTGTGGGTCAGCGTCGCGGCGCCGGTGAAGCGCAGGAACCGCACCCGGTTCGGGCCGGTGCCGAACCCCGTCACCGTGCCGGTGCCGGTGAGCGCCACCCGCAGGCATCCGAGCGCGCCGAGGTCGACGGTCGCGGCGACCGGAACGGAGGCCTCCGCCGCCGCGAGGTCGAGCCCGCCGGTCGCGCGGTCGACCCGCAGGGCCTCGCGCCAGGTGCCGCCATCGGCCGAGACCTTGAGCCGGAGGTCGTCGTCGCCGGTGAGCCCGAGTTCCGCCCGGCCGGAGAACCCGGACTGGAACAGCAGCGACAGCACGTTGCCGGCGGCTTGCTTGTTGAGGGTGTAGCGCAGGTCCCCGGTCCCGCCCTCGGCCGTGGCGAGAGCGGTCCACAGCGCCTTGTTCAGCTTGGCGGCAAAGGGGTTGGTCGCGTCCGCGCTCGTGCCGATCCCGAGCCGGGTGAGGTTCTGGAACGCCGTGAGGGTGGAGCGGAACGAGGCCCAGGCCGCACCTGTATAGGTGTAGAGGTCTGCCTCGTCCGCCACGAAGGCGAGCCAGCCGGAGCGCGGCACGAAGCTGCGCCACGCCCCGTCCTGGTAGCGCACCACCCGGCCGGCCCAGCCCGTCCACGCCCCCGTGGGCGAGGCGCCGGCGATCAGGTAGCGGTCGCCCTCGGCCGGGCTCGCGGGCGGCGCGGTCAGATCCTTGTCGAGGACCGCGAGTTGCACCAGCGTATCGAGGGCGACCAGCGCCTCGTTGTGGGTGACATGCTTTTGCGCCTGCGCCGCTTGCAGCAGCGGCAGGGCGAGGTTTGCGGTGGTGGCGTCAGGCATACAGGGTCGCCCTCAAGGCCGCGCCGCGGCCGTAGGTTGCCGAGACTTGGTGGATAGCGACGGACAAGCTCGTGACCGGCCCGCCGAAATCGGCCGCCTGGTGGGCGGCCTTGTAGGTGACGGTGGGCGCCGTCACCTCGAACGTGCGGACCACGGTGGCGCCCGCAGAGGACCCGGAGAGCACGTCGAGGCTGTAGGCCTCGGCTTCCTCGGCGAGCGGCACCTCGACCTGTTCCCACGGGTCGCCGTCGATCCGGGTGCGCCGGATCCACGACAGCACCAGGTCGCCGGACTCCGCCCGCAGCAGCCGGCCTTGCGCCGGCGCGTAGGGCCGCAGGCCCACGCCCCGGCACGACAGGGTGGCGCCGGTGAAGCTCGGATCGTCCTGCGGTCGGCCGAGCGGGCCCCAGCGCCAGGCGAGCGGCAGGGTGCGCAGGGACAGCGGCATCCCGGATTGCATCAGCGCGTCCGTCAGCACCACGAACGGGGCGCCTGCCGGCGTCGGGCTCCCCAGCGCGAACTCCGTCCCGAGCTGGCCGCGCAGCAGCGTGCGGAGCTGGTAGCGGCCGGGCGCGAGCAACGTCGCCTGCGCCCATTGCAGCACCTCCCACTCGCCCGACGGCGTCAGCAGGGCCGCGACGTTGGCCCCGTTCAGCACGTCGATCTCGGGGGCGGAGGTCAGCTCCACCCCGCGCGGCACCTCGACGTAGAGGCTGTTCACCCGGTCCCACCGGGCGACCGGGCCCGGGTAGAGCTCCGCCGTCAGCCGCCCGATGATCGACCGGGCGCCCACCGTGGCATCGTCCACGAACGCCCCGCCGGCGGTCGAGCGCAGCACCGCCACCGGCGACCACGGCGCCGTGTAGGCGGCGAGGTAGGGCGCATGGGGCACCGCGTCCGAGCGCAGGAGCGGCAGGTCGAGGAACTGGAACAACGCCACGCCCGCCGTCGCCGGCGGCTCGGCCGGCCGCGGCGTCGCGGTGCCGTCCCGGTAGGCGAAGACGGACAGGTCGGTGCGGATGCCGCTCGCCGGCCGGCCCGCTTCCAGGCCGAGGCGGGTGAGCCGGTAGTCGGTGCTGCTCCCGGCGAGGGAGAGGGTGACGACGTCGCCGGCGTCCAAGGCCAGGCACGACGGCGGCAGGGTCGCCCCGACCTGCTCGCGCTCGACCACGCCCTGATAGAGCAAGGCCTGCGCGATGCCCCGCGCCGCCCCCTCGTCCAGGCAGAGCGGCACAGACACCCGCTGCACCGCGTTGGCCCGGCCGTTGGTGCGCCGCGCCTCGACCGAAGCCGACTGGTAGCCGCGCTGCGGATCGATGTAGGTCAGCGCCACCACCCCGGGCAGCGCCGTCTCCTCGCCCCGGGTGCGCCGGTAATCCCCGCCGGTGCCCTCCCGCGCCACCAGGTCGTCGGCGGTGAGGGCCGCCGCCGGCGCCCGGGCGAGCGGCGCGAAGACCAGCCGCCCGGCCGACTCCGCCGCGTCGAAGAAGAAGCACGTGCGCAGCGGTTCGAGCGAGGCCCGCGGCGTCTGGACTTCGGTGACGGCGTAGCCCTCCACCAGGCCGTAGAGCTGGCCGACATCGATCGGAACCCCGAGCCCCCCGCACAGCTCGGCCACCACGTCGGCGATCGGCGACAGGCCGAGCCGCCCGTTGATCCAGTGCCCGAGCCGGTAGTTGGGCCCGTCGCTCCACACGGCCGCCTGGCGCGGGAAGTCCGGATAGGGCCGTGCGTCCCACGTCCAGACGAACAGCCGCTCCGGATCGACCATCCGGCCGCCGTAGACGGTCGAGACCGGGTTGCCGGCCGTCCCCTGCCAGTAGGCGAGCGTCGCTTCGAGGTAGGCGCGCTGCGCCGCCGGATCGCGCCGGCCGTTCGAGTAGTACGGCAGGAACGACTCCGACGACTTCGGGTCCACGAAGACGTTCGGTTGGTTCATGCCCTTGTCGACGGCCGGGCAGCCCACTTCGATGAAGCGGACCGGCTTGCCCTGTGCAACCCATCCGGTCGCCTGCGCCTGGCGCACCCCGCCCGGCCGGTCGCGATGCGCGTTGGCCCACCAGCTCCGCAGGTCCTTGAGGCGAAAGACCCAGTGCTCGCCATACGCCGTGTCGGCGATCGGCGCCCGGGCCTGCGCGTCGCGATCGGCCGGCGTCGGATAGTACCAGTCGAACAGCTCGCCGGCCGCGACGTTGCCGGCGAGGTATCCGGGATCGTACGGCGAGGGCGCGCCGGACGTGAAGGTGCCCGCCCTGGCGTCGAGGTGGTCGAAGCCGTCGCGCCAGTCGGCGAGCGGCATGTAATTGTCGATCCCGACGAAGTCGACATTGGCGTTCGACCACAGCGGGTCGAGGTGGAAGTACACGTCGCCCGACCCATCGGCCGGGCGATGACTGGCGTATTCCGTCCAGTCGGCCGAGTAGCCGAGTTTCGTGGCGCTCCCGAGGATCGCCCGCGCATCCGCCGCGAGGCTCACGAGCTGCGCCACCGCCGGATACGTCGAGGCGCTGGAGCGCACGGTGGTGAGGCCGATCATCTCCGAGCCGATCAGGAAGGTATCCACCCCGCCGGCGGCCTCGGCCAGGCGCGCGCAGTGCAGGATGAAGCGGCGGAAGGAGAACTCCGCCTTTGCACAGGTCACCGTGCGGCCGTTCCACGCGAGATCCGCCGGCGCCACGGTGCCGAAGAACGCCGCGACCTGACTGCCTGCGGCCGAGGTCTTGTCGACCGTGCCGGGCCGGCCGGGGGCCGGATGGCAGGTCACGCGCCCGCGCCAGGGGAACGCCGCCTGCTCCGCCCCGCCATAGGGATCGGGCAGGCCGTTGCCGGGGGCGATGTCCATCATCACGAACGGGTAGAGCGTGACGGCGTAGCCCCGGCCCTTCAGCGCCTGGATGAGCTGCACCACCGACAGGTCGGACGGCGCGCCGCCGAGGAGCGGCGCCCCGGTCGCGTCCAGGCTGACGATCCCCGCCGAGGCCCGGTCGACCCCGCCGGCGATCCATTCCGGCGACGTGGTCTTGGTCGGCGTCTCGGCCTTCGGGACGATGCGGCAGGACCCGAGCCGCAGGTCCGTGCCGTGCCAGGCGACCACCAGCGAGACGTGCCGGCAGCGCGGCGCCTCGACGGCGAGCTGATCGAGCGCCTTCAGCGCGTCGACCCCGCCCGAGACCGTGTTCTGTCCGGCGATCCCGCCGAAGGTCGAGGCGTTGACCGGCGCGGTGGCGTAGGTGAACTCGCCCATGCTCGGGATCATCGTGACCGCGGTCACCAGGTCCTCGAGAGCCGGCCGGCCCGACGCGTTGGGCGCGCGCCGGATCACCTCGGCGGTGATGACCGGCACGCGGTTGCCGAAGCCCGCGAGCGGCAGATCCTCGAACACGATGTAGGCGAGGCCGCGATAGGCCGGGGCGCTGTCGGCGCCTTCGATCGCGGCAATCTTCGGGTCGGGCCCCTGCGCCTCGTCGCCGAGATAGACCCGGGCGCCATAGGCCGCGAGGTTGATCGGCTTGCCGTCCGCGTAGACCTGCCCCACGGCGACGATCGGGCCCTCGCACAGGGCAATCGCGACGCTGACGCTGTAGGCATACGTCACGTTGAATTGCTTCTGCGTAGCCCCGCCCTTGCCGCCGGATGACTTCACCTTCTCGACCTTCTGGACTTCCTTGATCTTGGTCGCCCAGATGATCTGCCCGCCGATCCGGACGCGGCCGAATGCGCGCGCGACGGCCGCGCCTTCGGTCGAGGCGGTGACGTGGAGGTCGGACAGGCGCGGGCCGATGTTGATCTGCGGCTTGGGCCGGGACCCGAACATGGCGCGGTCGAGGGCGCTGCCGCCGGCGGCGCCGAGCATCTGGCCGATGGCCCCGCCGATCGGGCCGCCGAGCGCGCTGCCGACCGCCTGGCCGGCATAGGACAGGACGAGCGTGCTCACGTCGAGATCTCCGGCGAGGGGGCTGGCGATGGGGCGGGAAACCGGAAGGCGTAGGCGATGCGCCGGGACCAGGCCGGCGGGATCCAGGTTTCCATGACGGCGTGGCCGTCATAGGCGTGGATCATGCGCGAGGGGCCGACCACGATCCCGCAATGCTTGGCCGGCAGGCCGTCGCGCCAGCGAAACAGCAGCACGTCGCCGGGCTCGGCCGCTTCGGGCGCGAGCGCAACCAGGTGGCGGGCGGCGGCGTCCCGCAACGTCTCCTGACCCAAGTCCTCGGCCCAGCTCGGGGTATAGGGCGGCGGCAGCTCCGGCTCAGCGCCGTACAGCTCGGCGTAGACGCCGCGCAGCAGGCCGAGGCAATCGGCGCCGGCGCCCCGGAGGCTGGCCTGGTGGTGGTAGGGCGTGCCGAGCCACGTGCGCGCCAGCGCGACGACGCGCGCGCGAGTGTCAGCCGAGGCGGCCTCCGTCATTGTCTGCCCCCTGAACAGCATAGGCCACGGCGTAGTCGTTGCCCGGAAGATCCGGGAAGCCGCGGAAGTTGACGACGTTGGCGAACTTGTCCCGGCAGCTCGCCAGGGACTTGTCGCAGCCGGCGGTGACCTGGAACGCGTCGCCGGGTGCGATCGGGGCCGGCATCGGCTCCCACAGGTCGAGGGCGGCGAGCGCCCCGGCGCGAGAGTGCGCCCGCACCTCGACCACCGCGCCGGCATTCGCCCCAGAGGTCCAGACCAGTCGGCCGGCCTCGAACCACCGGGAGGCGTACCCGGCGAGGCCGGAGGCGGTGAGCGTGCGGGCGCTCCCCACCGTCGCGACCGTGCCGGCGCCCCGGATCGCGGCGGCGGTGGCGTCGACCCGGCAGCGGGCATCCCCCAGCAGCGCGTCGCAGGTGCGCTGGTAGACCCGGCCGCGGGGTTGGTTGAGGCGATCGGCGAGGCCGCGCACCTCGGCGGTAAAGGCGGAGGGCCCGCGCGAGACTTCGCCCACGGTGCCGGAGAGGACGAGGACGCGATCGGCCGGGCTCGACCAGTCGACCCGCCAGACCGCGACCGTGGCACCGTCGAACAGGCCGCGCGCCAGCTCGGCCTCTGCCAGGCGCCCGGAGGTGAGGGCGCCAACGATCTCCAGGGAGTCGGCCGAGAGGCCGGTGCCCTGTTCGAGCGCCGTGCCGGTGGCGCCGCTCTCGGCCGAGCACGCGACGCCGTCGACCACGAGGTCGTTGTCGTGATCGGTGAAGCCGAGGCGCAGTCCGTCGGTGCGGTTGACGATCCAGCAGTGGCACAGGGTGGTGACCCCGCTCGCGAGGCTGGCAGTGAGGGTGGGCGGCAGGGGCTTCATCTGCGGATCTCGAGGATCGGGATGCCGGCGACCAGCCCGGCGCGCAGGGCCTGGTGGTCGATCTCGATGCGGTCGGTGGCAAAGCGCACCGGCACGTCGAAGGTGAAGCCCGCGGTCACGGCGGCCCCGGCCGCCGGGGCGCGGGCCAGGGTGAGGCGGCCGGTCGTGGCATCGAGGGCGAACCCTGCGGCCGGCAGCTCGACGCCCGCCACCGCGACCCGGACCGAGGCCGCGACCGGCTTGGTGATCGGGCGGGCGTAGGGCGCGAAGGCGGCGCCGTAGGTCTTCGCGAGCTGGAACACCCGCGCCGCGCCGTCGCCGGTGCCGAGGGGCTGGTCGGTCGGCGCGGGGGTCTGCCCGGGCGCGGCGGAGGAATGGTCGAAGGTGTCGCGCCAGCGAAAGCCGTAGAGCGGCCCGCGCCGCTCCTCGAAGAAGGCGACCAGCACGGCCACGTCCTCGGCCGAGCGCAGGGCCGGACCGGCATCGTAGTGGCGGCGGGAGTGGCGCCAGAGGCCGTTGCGCTCCTCGTCGCCGGAGCCGAGCGTGACGATCTCGGTGCGCCGCTCCGGCCCGCCGCGGGAGCCGTAGGACAGGGCGAGGGGGAAGCGCACCTCGTGGAAAGGGCTCGGCATGGTTCTTCGGGCTCCTGGTGCTCGATAGGCCCGGTTCTCACATGCCCCTGAGACCGCGCTGCACCGCCCGGGCCAGGGCGGCGCTGACCTGCGACTCCGCGCGGTGGAAGCTCGGGGCGTCCGCGGTGGCGATCGAGACCGAGACCTGGACGGTCGGGGCGGGGGCCGGGGTCGCGACGCCGTGCGTCGCCGGCAGGATGCGGCCGGGCTGGAGCGGCACGAAGGTCTCGCGGCCGCTCTCGCCCACCGTGTAGGCGACGCCCGGGGTGACGGGGCCCCCGGCGGCGCGGCCGGTCGGGTTCCGGGTCAGGCCGAGCGAACCGAGGGCGTCGCCGACGAGGTCGGAGCCGGGGCTGCCGCGGCCGAACAGGCCGTCGAAGGCCCGGTCGATGCCCCGGCTCGCCAGCGTGGTGGCGAGCCGCGCGACGATGGTCGTCAGGCGCTCGCCATGCAGGATCGCGCCCTTGAAGCTGTCGGCGAGCGCCGAGCCGAGTTCGCGCGAGGCGGATTGGGCGGCGCGCTGCGCGGCCTCGGCCCGCTCCACCTGCGCGGTCGCCGCGCCGTAGGCCTCCGCCACCCGGTCGACCTCCTCGCGCAAAGCCGGCGTCACCGCGAGGTCGGCCTTCTTCGCCGCCTCGAGCAGTCGGAACGCCGCCTCGGCCTTCGCGGCGGCGCCCTCCTCCCGACCGACCGCGTCGGCCTCGATCTTGAGAAGGCCGGTGCGCCGGGTCAGGCGGGCGACCTCGTCGCGGAAGCCGTCGTCCTCCCGCTCCGTGGCCTTCGCTGCCCTTGCGGGCCTTGCCGCCGCGCGGGCGGGCGCCGGCGCGGGCTCGGGCGCGCCCGGGGCGGCGGTCGCGGTGCCGGCGAGGCTGCCGCGGGGCGCGGCGTCGCTGATCGCGAAGGCGTCGGCGATGCGGGCGCGGATCGCCGCCCCCTCCGTGGAGGCCGCCTTTACCCGCCGGCCGAGATCCGCCACGAGATCGGCGGCGGCCGGGATCCTGTCGGCGATCCCCCCGACCGCGCCCGCCACCGCCTCGAACCCCGCCACCGCCTCGCGGGAGGCGGACCCCGCCTCGGCGAGGCGGGCGGTCAGGCCGCCGACCGCGTCGTCGACCCGCCGGAAGGCGACGCCGTCGCCAGCCGGGACGGCGGTCGCCTGCTCCATCGCCCGCTGGAGCCTCCCCAAGGCCTCCGGCGCGGCCATGCGGGCGAGCTCGTCGCGCACCTCGGCGCCGGCCCGCGCCATCGCGGCACCGAGGCGCGAAGCTCCGGCCTCGACCGCGCGCTCGGCCTGCCCCATCGCTCGCTCGGCGAGCGGTCCGGCCCGGGCGAGCTCGCGCTCGTAGGTGGCGACATCGGCCTCGAGCGAGACCACCAGGCGCTCGATCTCGGTCGTCATGCGGGCGCTCCGTCGTCGGGCAAGCCTTCCGGCGCGCCCTGGAGCCAGGCCCAGAGCGCGTCCTCCTCTTCCGGCGTCGGGGCGTCGGCGGCCTCCGGATCGCGGGCGCGGTTGAAGCCGTCGATGTAGGCGGCGAGCTGCCACAGGCTCATCGCCCGCAGGTCGGCGGCGGACAGGCCCATGGCCGCGGCGGCGCCGTAGAAGGCTGCGAAGGCGATCCGCCCCTCGGGGCCGGTAGCCCCGGCCGGGCGGCCGACCCGCTCGTCCTCCGCGCCCTCCAGCGCGGCGGCGAGCACCAGGGCGGCCTTGGCGATCAGCGGGATGCAGGGCAGCCCGTCGAGGCGGCGGGCGAGCGCGTGGGCCTGCGGCACCGGAGTGCCGCCGCCGATCAGGCCGAGGCGCAGGACGTCGCGCACGTCCCGGAACCGGTACGTCCGGCCGGCATGGAACCGGTGCAGCAGGGCGGCGGGGCCGGCGCCGGTGGCCTCCTGCAGCGCCTCCAGGTCGCCGATGGCGAGGCGGAAGCGGTGGGTGACGTCCTCGAGGGCGAGGTCGATGTGGCCGTCGCGGCTCATGAATGCCTCACGGAATTCCCGGGGTGCCTCACGCGGCGGCGGTGAAGGCCACCGCCCCGCTCGATTGCAGCGCCACCGAGACGGTGCAGCGCTCGCCGCGCACGGCGCCGACCTCGAAGCTCGTGAGGTGGAACGATCCCTCCCAGGCGCCGCCGCCCTCGGCCCCGGTGCCGCTCACCTCGACCCGGGCCTTGACCGGCGCGTCGGATTCGAAGGCGGCGCGCCAGCGGGCGATGCTCTGGCGCGCCATCACGCCCTTGCCGGAGACCGCGACCGACTTCGAGACCGCGAATCGGTCGACAAAGGGCGCGGCGTCCTCGTTGGCGCAGTCGGGCACGACCGCGCTGTTGGTCTCCTTGGTGAACTGCGCCGCGCGCTCGGTCAGGCCGCAGGGCGCCTCGAAGGTGCCGGCCTTCGACAGGCTCTCGAGCTTCACGGCAATCGCCGAGAACGGCAGGGTGGTGGGCTGGGCCATGGGGTGACTCCCTGGGAAATCAGATGGATTCGGCGGCGACGGCGCCGAAGCGGGCGACGCCGTGCCAGGAGCCGGGCCCGAGGGGCTCCGGCAGCACCAGGCTGCGCTCGTGGGACAGCCACAGCAGCTCGCCGCGGGCGAGCGTCAGGTCGGCCTCGTCGAGGGCGGCGGCGACCGCGGCGAGCAGGTCCTGCACCGGCCCGAGGCCCCGGGCCCCGCGCAGGAAGGCGTGGACGGTCAGTCGGCAGGCGCAGCCGCGCCAGCCCTGCGCCTCGTAGGAGCTGACCTCCGGCGGATCGACGCGCAGGAACGGCCATTCCTCGCGGGCGCTCACCGCCTCGCGCACCCGGTCGCCGACGAGCAGATGCAGGGAGGAATCGGCCAGCAGGCGGGCGCGCACCGCCCGCAGGAGCTGGGGCGAGAGGTCGAGGCCGGCCATCACCCCCTCCCCGCCAGGCGCGCGACTGCCGGCCCGATCACCGGCCGGGCCGGCCGGGTCGCGGTGCCGAACTCCCGTGCGATGAGGCCCGGCGCCTCGACCGTCACGGCGGCACCGATGGGTGTCTCCGCCGTCTCGGCGCGGCCGTCGGGCATCGCCTGCTGGATGTCGGCCGCGAGCGCGTGCGCGGCCTCCCGCGCCCGGGCCCGGGCGGCGTCGCTGCCGGCACGGGCGAGGCGCGCGAGCCGCGCCTGGAGCAGGCCGGTCTCGGCTCTCTGGGTCACAACGGTCGTCCCTGGATGATGGCGTGGCTGCCGGCGGGGTCGGTCTCCACCGCGACGATGCGGTGGCGGATCCCCGCCAGGGTGATCTCGTCGTCGGGGTTCGGGGGCGGGCCCGGCGTCAGCACGATCAGGCGCACCAGGCGGCCGGGGAGGCCCGGCTCGTCGGAGGCCTCCCGGGCGCCGTCGAACCGGGCCCGGGCGGGCTCGTCCGCGACGCCGCCCCGGTGCAGGGTCGCAGGCTCGAAGAGGGGGGCGAAGGCCCCCCCGAGATGGCGGCCGATTCCCTCGAGGAGGCCCATCACACCACCGCCACGCCGACGCTGTTGCGGCGCATCACCTCGTGGAAGCGCCGCCCGTAGGAGGTGAGCCCGAGCGTGCCCGGCAGGGCCTCGGCGGGCGGGTCGCGGCGCTCCAGGTGGAGCGCGCCGCTGCGCAGCGCCTTGAGGTCGAGGGCGCCCGCCCGGGCGAGCTCGGCTTCCGCGCCGCCCTGCCCGTCGAGGGTGAGGGTGTGGGCGGCATGCAGCATCCGCCCGAGCGCCGCGTCCGCCGCCGGCCAGGCCGCCCCGACCCGGGGGCCGGCTTCCGCCAGCGCCCCCGCGATGGCCCCGTCGGGGACGCCTGCGAAGTCCGGGAAGCGCGCCCGGAAGCCGTCCGGGGTGATCGCGTCGGCCATTCTCACGCCTCCCCGCCGGAGGGCGGCCGCTCGCGGCCGCGGCGGCGCTCGGGGCGCGGATCGGGGAGCCCTGGCTCCGGCTCGACCCGCACCTCGCCCGAGGCCTCCCAGGCGGACAGGCACGGGTCCGGCCGCTCGGGCAGCACCAGCACCGCGCTCTCGCCGGGCAGGAGGAGCCGGGGCGCCCGCGCTCCCTTGGGCCAGACCAGCCGGGGGCCGGCCGCGTGGTTCGTCACCCGCATCATGGCGTGGACCTCCCCTAGATGCCGTCGAGGTAGCGGCAGGCGGCCGGGCGGCGGATGTCGAGGCCGCCGAGCCGGAAGGCGCCCGGCACCTCGAAGCGCCACGGGCCGGTCTGCCAGGCCGGGAAGAACCGGAACGGCATCGGCAGCCACAGCTTCAGCACCGAGGGATCGCGGCGGTAGGCGACCAAGCGGGCGCTGCCGCCGGTGCCGGCGGTCTCGAGCGCCCGCACGCCGTAGACCGTCAGCTCCTGGCCGGTCTCCAGGGTGTAGACGTTGTGGCGCCGGATCCAGTCGAGCAGGGTGAGCGGGCTCATCCCGTCGAGGCGACGCAGGCCGATGCCGAGCATCTGCTCGTAGGGCAGCAGCAGGGTGTCGGCCATCTCGACGGTGTTCGAGCCGGTGAAGATGCCGATGAGCTGGCCGTTGACGTCGGCGAGGATCTGCTCCGGGCTCTTCTGCGCCCAGGCGGTGCTGCCGTTGGCGCCGGTCGCCGCGGCGCTGCCGACCGTGACGCCCGGATGATTGAGGAGGCCGGAGAAGCCCTTGGCCGGATCGCCCGTCAGCGCGACCTGGTCGATGAACTCCTCGGAGGCGAGCCGCGCCGCGTCGGCCTTGTCGGCGTCGAGGTTCATGCCCAGCAGCTGGGCCTTGCCGAGCTCCTCCAGGTCGTAGCCGTAGCCGATCCCCGCCATCGCGACGGCGGTCTCGTGCTGGCGGCGCGTCAGCTCGACCTTCGGCACGTCGGCGGCGGCGCCGTGGACCCAGGTCGCCTGCCCGACCCGGTCGACCGAGAAGTAGGTCACGGTCGGGACCCATTCGGGCGCCGCGGTGTCGACCGGCACGAGCCGCGGGTAGCGGATCGCCGGGTACTGGGCGCGGTAGACGGTCGGCTCGATGAAGGCCTGCTGGCTGACCAGGAAGGCGAGCGCCCGGGGGGCGTCGGTGAGGAGGGTGCGGGTCATCGGGGGCCTCGTTCAGTTCAGGCGCAGGCGGACGAGGCCGCCGGCGGGTGCGGAGGTGTCGAACAGGGCGTTCGGGATCGGGGCGTTGCCGGAAGCCGTCGCGGTGATCGCGCCGGCGGGCGTGACGTAGGCCTGGGCGCCGGCGCTCGCGGCCGAGGCCGCGACGACCCAGACGGCGCCGCGCACCATGACCGGCGCGGTCTCGCCCCTGGCGAAGAGGTCGGCGCCGGTCGGGCTCGGCCGAGCGTTGCGGTCGGCGAGCACGATGCCGCGGAACACCGCGCCCGAGGCGGCGACGCCCTCGTCGCGGGCGCCCTGGAAGGCGGCGCGGCCGAAGCCGATCCCCTCCGGGGTCTCGACCGTCCGGCTGAGGATCGTCGCGGGGGTCTGGTCGGCGGCCATGCCCTCGTAGGCGGCGGCGGGCCGGGCGGGATAGCTGGTCTGGACGGGGGGCATCAGCGGGCTCCTGCGGGTTTCCAGGCGGTGCGGAGGGTCTCGACCATGGCGGCGTGGGCCGCCTCGGGCGTCGAGTGAGCGGGGCGGTGGTCGCGCAGGGCGTCGCGCAGCGGGTCGGCGGGCCGCGGCGCCGGCGAGTGGTGCGGAGAGTTCCGGTGCGGGGCTGCGGCGAGCACCCGGAAGGCGCCCTCGATCGCGGCGGGGCCCATCGCCGCCGCCTCCGCCTCGCCGAGGATCCGGGCCACCGCCTGCCGCCGGATCGCCCCGGGATCGAGGCCGGCGGGATCGAAGGCGTCGCCGAGGATGCGCCGGGCCTGCCCCACCAGGGCGCCGCGCTCGGCCGCGAGTGCGTCGAGGGCGGCCTCGTCCGGCACCCGGGCGCGGAGCGCCGCGACCTCGCCGTCGCGCGCGGCGAGCGCGGTCTCGGCGGCCTCGGCCCTCGCCTCGGCCTCGGCGAGGCGCCGGGTCAGGTCGGCGTCGCCGATGCGGCATTCCGGCCCGGCGCGCCCCTGGGCGACGATGGCGACGTGGTCGACGACGATGCGGGTCTGGCGGGCGTCGTAGGGCTCGCCGTCCGGGGCGGTGCCGGGGGTCCAGTCGAGGTCGCAGGTATAGCCGACCGAGACCTCGCGCCGCCCGGCCTGCACCGCCGCGATGGCCGAGGAATCGGCGAGCAGCATCGGGATGCGGACATACGCGCCGTCGCGCACCACCTCGTCGCCGACATGGCCGCGGGCGACGCCGCGCCAGGTCCGCGGCGTCACCGCCTCCGGCGGATGGTCGAGGGTGACGGGCTTGTGGCCGAAGCTGCGCAGGGAGTCTTCGCGAAAGATCTCGTCCGGGTCGCGGTAGATCCGGACCGTTGCGAGGTCGGGACGGGCGACCTCGTCGCCGCGATAGACCTGGACGTTGCCGGCGCGCGCGGCGCGCGCCTGCACCACCAGGGCGCCGTTGCCGAGCGGGCGCGCGCCCGCGATCTCGGCCGCGGGGCCGAGGCTGAACCGGTCGAAGAGGTGCATGGGTGGGGTCTCGCGTGGGGAGGGAAAACCTCGTTCCCGCTCGGGCTCGTCAGGTCGCAACGCCGGGTCGCGCGCACCCCTCCTCTCCCCGCCCGCGGGGAGAGGAGGGAACCCGTGCCTTGTCCGGCGGTGTGACCGTGTCGGCCCGCTCGGGAGCGGGGTGGAACGCGGCTCAGCCCGCCGGCCGGCCGAAGGCCGCGGCGATGCCGGGGAAGAGGTCGGCGGCCGATAGCCAGCCCTCGACGCCGCGGGCGAGGACGCCGTCGGGCACCACGCCCTCGCGGGCGAGCATCGCGGCGGTCTCGGCCTTGAGGCGTCCGATCTCCGCCTTCTCGCGCTCGCTCGCCTGGGCGAGCGGCCGCCAGGTGTAGCGCAAGGAGGGGTCGTCCCGGCCGAGCGCGTCGCGGATCAAGAGCCGGTCGAGGCGGGCGATGGCCGGCGTGAGCTCGACGGTCTGACGGGCCGCGACGTGGTCGTGGTAGTTGCGGATGTCGGATTCGCCGGTGGCGTTGAGGCCGGCCGGCGACTGGCCCAGCAGCCGCGTCACCGGGATGTCGGCGGCTCCCGCCGCGACCTGGAGGAAGAGGCGCGCCACCTCCGGCAGGCCCGAGAAGTCGAGCTGCTTCTGCTGGTAGCGCTCGCCCTCCGGCGAGCGGCCGTCGCCTTCGAGCAGCAGCATGCCGAACAGGCCCTTCATCCTGGCCGCATAGGCGAAGCGCTCGGTGAGAAGGCGGGTACCGTCCTCGGTCGATAGGGCCTGCGACAGACCCGGCACCGAGATCACGTCCTGCTTGGCCTCGGGCAGCATCGCGGCGATGTGGGCGGAGGCCGCCGTCGCCTGGTCGATCGCCTCCAGCAGCGCCTGGAGCACGCTGTCGCCCCAACCGTCGCCGACCTCGTCGTCGGGCAGGGCCGCCCCGAGGAGGCGGATGACCCGGGAGGGATGCACCGCCTGCCCGCCCGCCACGGCGTAGCCCTTCGGCTCCCCGAACCAGGGCGAGAGCGGATCGCGCTCGATGGCGCCGGCCTGGATCCGGCCGCGGGGCAGAACGTGGAGGTAGCGCAGGTCCCCCTGTCCGACCGTCTCGGGATCGAGCGGCAGGCTCGGATCGGGCGCCCCGTCGCCGATCAGGATCGCGGCGCCGCCGTGCAGGCGCGCCAGGCGCAAGCCCCGCAGCAGGCGGTCGCGCAGGGCGAGGCGCTCCTCGCTCGCGGCGAGCGCCGCTGCGACCTCGGGCGGAGCCTGCCAGGCGCGCCACTCGCGCAGCATGTCGAAGGGCACGATGTCGACGACCTTGCGGGCGAGCCAGTTGTCCCGGTAGGCGGCGTCGAGTTCCGCGCGGGCGCGGGGCACGTGGACGTGCAGGTTGCCGGTGCTCTTGTCCCGCGGGCCGCCGAGGCCGGAGACGAGGTTGGCGAGGCGGTCGGCGAGCCACATCACAGGACTCCGAGCAGGCCGTATCCCGGCCGGGCGAGCGCCGAGAAGGCGCGCGAGAGGGCGTCGACCTGGTCGAGGAAGGCGCCGTTGGGGAAGGTGCAGAGCTCGTCGAGGAAGGCCTCGTTCCAGGGACCGGCGACGAGGTGCAGGTTGCCGGCCTCGGCCTGGGCCGAGACCGGGGCGGCGCGGGTCGCCTTGTCGCCGCTCTCCGGCGACGCCCGCACGTCGTAGCCGGCGAGGCGCGAGACGAGGTACTGCGCCTGCGCCTTGCCGGCCTGGCCGGGATCCTGCGGCAGCGAGATCCGGCAGGACGGCCCGTCCTCGGCGGCCGTCGCCAGGATCAGCCGCTCGACGCCCCCGGCCGAGAGCCGGTCGCGGCGCACGTCCACGACGTAGAGGTGACCGTCGGGGGCTCGCGCGAGCTTGACCCCGGCGGTGTAGTCCGGCCCGCGCCCGCCCGTCCCCTGCCCACCCTTGGGCACGCTCGCCGCGAGGTCCCAGGCCCGGACGGTGGCGCAGCCGGCGGGCACCGCCCGCACGCGGGTGAACCAGCCGCGCTTGAACATCCCGCCGTCCCGGGGCGCGGGCCGCTGCTGGTACTGGCCGGCGGCCGCGTACTCGCCCATCGCGGCCTTGTCGCGCTCCACCGCCGCCCTCGGAAAGCGGGCGGGAAACAGCAGCTCGCCCGCCTCCCGGCGCGGATCGGTGAAGCCGATGCGGGTGGCGCAGGCGCGCTCCGGCTCGAACTCCATCGGCAGCATCAGGTGCTCGTAGCCGAGGTTCCGCGCCAGGATCACGCCCGACAGGTCGCGCTCGTGCAGCCTCTGCATGACGACGACGATCGCCGAGCGGACGGGGTCGTTGAGGCGGGTCGGCACCGCCTCCAGGAACCACTGCGCGATCCCCTCGCGCACCCGCTCCGAGTTGGCGCCGTCGACCGAGATCGGGTCGTCGAGGATCACCCGGTCGCCGCGCGAGCCGGTGATCGAACCGGCCGAGACCGCCTCGCGCAAACCCGTCGCCGTGGTCTCGAACCGGCCCTTGCGGTTCTGGTCGCGGGTGAGCCGCACCCGCCCGCCCCACAAGCCCCGGTACCAGGGCGAGGTGACGAGGCGCCGGGTGCGCAGGTTGTCCCGGAGCGCCAGCCGCTCGGTGTGCGAGACCGCGACGGTGCGTAACGCAGGGCGGTTCTTCGGCCCCCACTCCCAGGCCGGCCAGAACACCCCGGCGAGCAGGCTCTTCATCGTGCCGGGCGGCACGTTGATGAGGAGCCGGGTGATCTCGCCGGCGGTCACCGCCTCGAGATGGGCGCAGACCGCGTCGATGTGCCAGCCGTGGATGTAGGGTGCGCCCGGCTCGATCACCGGCCAGGCCCGGCGCACGAAGCCCGCCAGGCTCTCCTCGCTATCGAGCCGGTCGAGGGCCCGGATCAGGGCCGGCGGGTCCTTGAGCCAAATGCCCGGAATCGAAGTGCCCGGAATCGAGGTGCCGGGCACCAAGGTGTTAAGCTTGGGCGAGGCGCTCGGCGATGGCCCGGAGCTGGGCCCGCTGCCCCTCGTCGAGGAGGCGGAAGGCGGCGTCCGGGTCGGAGGTCGCGGTGTCGTCACGGTTCCTCGCATCCCCCTTGTCGAGATCCCAGGCCTGCCGCTCCAGGGCGATCCACAGCCGCGCCGCGGCGGCGAGGTCGCGCAACGCCGCGACGCGCTTCTGGAGGATGGCCGCGCGGGCGAGCCCGCCCTCCTCCGTGCCGTCGTCCGGCACGGCCTCGGCCGCGGCGGCCTGGAGGTCGTCGAGGAGACGCAGGGTGAGGGCGGCGCCCTGCGCCACCACGATGCGGTGGCCGCCGAGCACGCCGCCGGGACGGGCCTCATCGAGGCAGGCCGTGCCGGCGGCAGCGCCACGCGGCGGAGCGGGGTCCTGGGGGGCGTCGCGCTCCCACCCTTCCGCCCGCGCCCGGCGCCGCAGCGTCGCCGGGCTGATGCCGAAGCGGCGCGCGATCGCGGGCCCGGCCGCCGGCTCGGCCCGGAAGGCCGCCGCGATGCCCGCCCAGTCGATGACCCGCCGCGCCGGGAGTCCTTCGGTCGCGCGCGTCCGGGTCGGGAGCCTTGTGGCCATGTCGCCTCGTCGGGAGATGAGAGGCGCGAGGCCGGCCGGTGGCCGCCGGCAACCGGGGCCGGCGGGCACGAGCCGCCCTTCGCCTCGGTGATGCCGTGGGCCGGGTCCGGGGACACATCCCCGCATGGCGGGGCAGTCGAGCAGCCACCTCCCTCGTGGGGCAGGCCGCAGACCCGGATAACCTGAGACCTTTGTACCCGCCCCGCCGATGTTCGTCAAATGTTCTCTTCGGCGGGACGCGATTTTTTCGTGGGGTCAGTCGCGCGCGATCTGGTCCTCGTCGAGCACCGCCGGGGTCTCGCGCCCGAACAGCGACAGGGCGACCCGGTAGCGCCGGCGGGCCGGGTCGATCCCCTCGACCGTGCCGCGCAAGGCCGCGAGCGGTCCGGCCGTCACCCGCACGTCGTCGCCCAGCGCGAAGAGGAGCGCCGTCACCGCCTCCGCATCGTCGTCCTCCGTCCCGCTGCCGTGCCCGGTGACCGCGTCGGCGAAGGCCTGGAGCACGGACGGCGCGATGACGACGGCGCGGCCGTCGCGAAACAGCACGCGGGCGATGCCCGGATGGCCCTCGACCCGCGCGAGGTCGTCGTCGTCGCGCAAGCCGACGAACAGCGTCCGGTGCAGCAGCGGCACCCGGGCGGTGCGGCGGCGGCCCGAGGGGGAGGTCAGCTCGACCTCCTCGCGCGGCTCGAAGGTGGGGATGCCGGCGGCCTCGCAGTCGCGGGCCGCGCGGGCGGCCCAGCGCGGCCGCGTCTCGGCGACGAGCCAGACCCGATCGGCCGCGAGCACGATCCGGACGTGCCGGACCCGTCGCCTGCGCCGGCGCCGGATCTCGGCGGCGCGGTCGGCCGGCGGACGGTCATGCGCCAGGGCCTCGCGGCGGCGGCGGGCGATGCGGCGCTTCTTCCCGCTCACGCCGCCCTCCCCGGCTGCCGAAGACCGATCAGGCTCCGCCGGGGCGATCCGACGGCGCGTCGGGCGGGGCGATCCGCTCGCGGGCGGCCTCCCGCGTCAGCGTCTCGGTCGCGCGCACGATCCGGGCGCGCACCATCAGGAACAGGCCGACCCCCAGGGCGAGGGTCCAGAGCACGATCAGGGCAACCTTCATGCGCCTCTCCTGCACCGGCACGGCGCGCGGCGCGACGGCCCGTCGGGGTGATGCCAGGCCGTTGCGGCGATTCGCCGCCCGGGGAGCCGGTGCCGCATCGACCCGGATCGTCCGCCGTCACCCCGCCGTTGCGCCATCGGAGGGCAGCGCCGTCGGGTGGTCCGCTGCGGGCTGCGAGGAAACGGTGGACCATCGGCAAGACTCCCGCAACGAGGGATACGGCACCACGCTGCCGTTGAGGTAGGATGCAGGACGGGACGGAGGCGAACAGCGATGCTTGCACGATCCTGACCACGGTCCTTGCGGCCAAAGTAGCTACATGATGTAATGATTTTGCTCAATACCTCAAGTGACAAGGGTTTTCGCTGAGGTGATTCAATCGGGAGAGAACCGCGTCCGTGCCGCGCAGGGCGAGCGGCTGCGCCAAGCGCGCATCGCCGCCGGCTACCGTTCGGCGCGGGACGCCGCTTTGCAGAACGCCTGGCCGGAGAGCACCTATCGGGCGCACGAGGCCGGGACCCGGACCATCGGCCAGGACGACGCCGAGCGCTACGCCGCGCGCTTGCGCCGCGACGGCGTCGAGGTCACCGCCAAGGGTCTCCTGTTCGGCGACGACGACGCGCCGGAGCCGCTCGCCGAGGGCGGCCAGGATAGCGGCCAAGACGGCGGCCATGTGGTGGGGGTGAAGGGATTGATCAGCGCCGGCGGCTTGATCGACACCGGGAACGAGCAGCCCGGACCGGGGGGCGACCTCTTCCGGATCGCCGTGCCGTTCCCCGTGCCGCACGGCACGATCGCGTTCCGGGTCGCCGGCCTGTCGATGTATCCGAAATACGAGCCGGACGACGTGGTGCTCTGCGCCGAGGCGGGCGAGAGCCCGGAGCGCCTGCTCGACCTCTACGCCGCGGTGGCGACGGCGGAGGGAAACCGTTTCCTGAAGAAGATCCTGCGCGGCTCGCAGCGCGGCACCTACCACCTGGAGAGCCACAACGCCCCGCTGATGCCGGACCAGCGCCTGGTCTGGGCCTCGGGCATCATCAGCACCGTGCACGCGCAGCACTGGAGCCGGTTCTGCGCCGGCTCCAAATCGGCTGGCGTCAAGCCGCCCGGGTAGAGAGATCGCTGCGTCGTGCAGCGATCCGGTCAGTCCGCCTGCGCGACCCGGGCAGTGCGGCGCTGCGCGGTCCAGCGGCCGGAGCAGAGGGCCGACACGTTCCAGGTGCCGGAGCCGGAATTGGCCTGGAGCCGGCCCGAGGCCGCGCCGCTGGTCGAGCCGTGGCGGACGGTGAGGCCGACCTGGCCGTCCGACCCGATGCGCCCGCTCACCGTCGCGCCGCCCTCGCCCGCCGAGGCCACCCGCACGTCGCCGTCGGCGATGGCGAGCGAGACGGTGTAGCGGCTGTCGCACATCCCCGATTCTGTGACGAGCTGCACCGACCAGGTACCGTTGAATCCCCGCCCGTCCGCGGCCGCCGGCTTCAGGCCGGCCGGCAGGGCGGCGCACAGGACGAGGGCGGCGACGGACGACTTGAGCATGGGACCCCCTTCGGTCGAGCCTGGACGCGGCCGGCTCGCTTCTTGAAAGCTTGGCGGAAAGGATGCGCGTGGATCGCGATCGCCCGTTGCGCGATCACGAGCGGCCGCGCGCTGGACGAGAAGCGGTATGGATGACGCATCCTTAACACAGGCAGAACGGCAGCAATATGGCAGGGCGCGGCTGTCGACGGATCGACTGGGCTATGGCCGCGCTTGTTCGCAGGTGTGCTCCGCGAAGACTTGCGATTTCGAAGACTTGGCCGTTCCTTGCCGTCGCGGGTTCAGCCCGGCATCGCTGCGGCCATGCGGCGGCGCAGGGCCTCGTCCGGCAGCGGGCCGGTTCCGGCGCGCAGGTTCGCCGCCATGTGACCGGGATCGGCGGTACCCGGGATGGCGCAGGTCACGGCCGGATGGGAGATCACGAATTTCAGCAGGATCTCGGCCCAGGAAGCGCAGTCGATCTCCGCCGCGTAGTCCGGCAGCGGCGTGCGGGCGAGGCGGCGCAGGAGCCCGCCGCCGCCGAAGGGCCGGTTGACCAGCACCGCGACGCCGCGCTCGGCAGCGAGCGGCAGCAGGCGGTTCTCCGCCGCCCGGTCGTCGAGGGCGTAGTTGATCTGGAGGACGTCCAGCCGCTCGGCCCGCAGCACCGCCTCGACGGCGTCGTAGGCGCTCTCGGTGTAGTGCGAGATGCCGAGGTAGCGGATCCGTCCTTCCTCCTTCCAGGCGCGCAGGGTCGGCAGGTGGGTGCGCCAGTCGAGCAGATTGTGAATCTGCATCAGGTCGAGGCGCTCGGTGCGCAGGAGCTGGAACGAGCGCTGCATCTGCGCGATGCCCGCCTCGCGGCCGCTGGTCCAGACCTTGGTGGCGAGGAAGGTCCTGTCCCGGGCCTTGAGGTCCGCGACGAGGTCGCCGGTGACGCCCTCGGCGTGGCCGTACATCGGCGAGGAATCGATCACCCGGCCGCCCCGGCCGAGCAGGGTCGCCACCACCTCGCGCAACGGCGCTCGCTCGGCGGGCTTCGTCCCGACGTCGAAACCGCGCCAGGTTCCGAGCCCGACCACCGGCAGCGTCTCGCCGCTCGCCGGGATCGGCCGCCGGTGCAGCTCCACCGCTTGCGCGGCGGCTCCGCCGCCGGCCGCCGCCGCCAGCGCCGCGCCGAGGAACCCCTGCCGGGTCAGTCCGTGCCCGCTCGTCATCGCGTCTCTCCCCTGTCGGCGCCGCGCCTGTCGCGAAACGCCCGCGGGCACTCGCCGGTGCCCTTGGCGAAGAAGCGCGAGAAATAGGCCGGGTCGGTGAAGCCGAGGCCGTAGGCGATCTCGGCGATGCCGAGGTCGGAATAGAGCAGGCTGCGCTTGGCCTCGAGCAGGCGGCGCTCGCGGATGATCCGGCCCGGGCTCACCCCCGTCACCGCCCGGCAGGCGGCGCGCAGCCGCGCCTCGGTCACCCCGAGATCGTCGGCGTAAGCCGCGAGCGGCCGCTCGCGGCGGTGATGCGCCTCGACGAGTTCGCGGAAGCGCGCGGTGAGCAGCGCCTGCGGCCCCGGCGGCGCCGTCGGCTCGCGGGCGGCGGCGAGCCGGCGCAGGCCGGCGACGAGGAGCAGCATCAGGTGGGCCTCGATCGCGCCGCGCCGGCCCGGCGCCGCCCAGGCGAGCTCCCGGGCGAGCTCGGCCACCGCTTCCTCGACCGGGCCGGGCTCCGGCAGGGCGAGGGCCGCGGGGCCGGCAAACAGCGCCGACAATTCCGGCTCGCGCCCGCACAGGTCGCGCAGGTAGCGCGCCGAGAGCGTCAGCACGGCCCCCACCGTGCCGTCGGCGAAGCGGAAGCCGTGGGCGGTGCCGGCCGGCACCGCCAGGAGGCACGGTGCCGCGAAGGCGAGCCGCTCGGCCTCGGCCCGCATCTCCCCGCCGCCGTCGGCGATCAGCAGCAGCTGGTGCAGGCTCGAATGGACGTGCGGACGGATGGTCCAGCGGTTCGGGCGGCTGCGATCGTCCAAGGCTTCGAGATGCAGGAAGCGATCGTCCGCGTCCCGCGGCGCCTCTCCGTAGAGGAAGAAGTGCGGTACCGCAGGGGCTTGGACGGGATCGAGGCGCATCGCGGGCGGGTCCTGGCAGGACGACGGAGCTTGCGAAAAATCCAACTTTTCCCTCGCCCCGTCCATCGTCAACCGGGCCGCAGCGGTTCACCTTCGCGTCACGAAGAGCAGCCACCGAAGAATGGTGGCGCCACGGTTCCAGGAAACGCTCAGGGAAACGCCCATGCGCACGAAGGTCGCCATCATCGGCGCCGGCCCGGCCGGCCTCTTCCTCGCCCACCTCATGGCCCGTGCCGGGATCGACGCGGTGGTGCTGGAGCGGCGCACCCGCGACTACGTCGAGGGCCGGGTGCGGGCAGGCGTCCTGGAGCAGGGCACCGTCGCGCTGATGGAAGAGCTCGGCCTCGACGCGCGGCTCAAGGCCGAGGGCCTGCCGCATACCGGCACCAACCTCGCCTATGACGGCGAGATCTTCCGCATCGACATGGCGGCGCTGACCGGCGCGGCGGTGACGGTCTACGGCCAGCAGGAGGTGATGCGCGACCTGTTCGACGCCGCCGAGCCCCGCGGCGTGCAGATCGTGTTCGAGGCCGAGGACCTGCGGCTCGACGGCCTCACCGGACACAGCCCGAGCGTGTCCTACCGCAAGGCCGGTGTCGCCCACACCCTCGCCTGCGATTACGTTGCCGCCTGCGACGGCTTCCACGGCGTCGGGCGGGCGTCGATTCCCGACGACGTGCTCAAGGTCTACGAGCGGGTCTACCCCTTCGGCTGGCTCGGCATCCTGGCCGAGGTGCCGCCGGTCAACCACGAGCTGATCTACGCCAACCACGCCCGCGGCTTCGCCCTCGCCAGCATGCGTTCGCCGACCCGCAGCCGCTACTACGTCCAGGTCGGCCTCGACGAGCGGATCGAGGACTGGTCCGACGAGCGGTTCTGGGACGAGGTCGAGACCCGCCTCGGGCCGACGGCGTCGGCCGGGCTGGTGCGCGGCCCCTCCTTCGAGAAGAGCATCGCGCCCTTGCGCAGCTTCGTCGCCGAGCCGATGCGCTACGGCCGCCTGTTCCTCGCCGGCGACGCCGCCCACATCGTCCCGCCGACGGGGGCGAAGGGCATGAACCTCGCGGTCTCCGACGTCGCGATGCTCGCCGAGGCCCTGACCCTGCACTACGCCGAGCGCGATTCGTCGGGGCTCGATGGCTACTCCGCCCGGGCGCTCGCCCGGGTGTGGAAGGCCGAGCGCTTCAGCTGGTGGTTCACCGGCCTCACCCACCGCTTCCCCGACATGGACGCGTTCGCCCGTCGGATGCAGGTGGCGGAGCTCGCCTATATCCGCGGGTCGCGGGCGGCGCAGACGGCGATCGCGGAGAACTATGTCGGGCTGCCGATGGGGTTCGGGCGCGAGGCGCTGGCGGCGTGACCGTTGCGAAGCCGCTTCGATTGGTTCCGCCAGCCGCTTCGGCCCAGGGCGAGAACCCGGGATCCATACCCGCCGACGGCGCAGATCTGAGCGGATCGCGTCCCGACTGATCCTGTGCCGTCAGCGTTCATGGGTCCCGGGTTCCGCTGCGCGGCCCCGGGATGACGGCGAGGGTTTCAGCGTGGTCGGCTCACCCGGACAAGGTCTCACCGGGACGGCGCCGCCGCGACCTCGCCCCAGCTCTTCAGCGGGAAGGCCCGATCGTAGGCCAGATTGAAGACGAAAGCGTAAGCGACGTAGAACAGCGCGATCGCGATATCCATCACGAAGGCCTGCACGAGGCCGATCCCGAGATACCAGGCGATCGGCGGCAGCAGGATGACCAGCAAGCCCGCCTCGAACAGCACGGCGTGAGCCAGCCGAAGCGGTAGGCTCTTGCGCGTGTGTCCGACAAGCCGCTGCATCGCGCGATCGAAGCCCGAATTGTAGACGTAGTTCCACACCGTCGCGGCCACGGCGCTGCCCGCTCCGATCACGCCCATCGCGGAGGCGTGCAGCCCAAACAGGACGGTCCCGAGCGGGATGATGAGGGCGAGGCCGACGACCTCAAACAGGAGGGCGTGGCGGATGCGGTCGCGTGTGCTGCGCATGGGCTGAACTCTCGAAAGATCCAGTTGGTCCGCCGCCTTCTATCGGCGATACCCCGCGCAGCAAGTTGGGACGTATCGGGAAATCAGATCGATGGCCGTCTCGCTCGATCAGCTTCAGGCCTTCGTGGCGGCGGCCGAGGCCGGGTCGTTCTCCGGCGCGGCCCGTGCGCTCCGCAAGGCGCAGTCGGCCGTCAGCACCCAGGTGGCGAATCTCGAGGCGGATCTGGGGCTCGAGCTGTTCAGCCGGGCGGGCCGGAACCCGGTCCTGACCCCGGCCGGCGAGCGGCTGCTCCTGGAGGCGCGGGTCGTGCTCGACCGGCGCGAGCACCTGATCGGCGTGGCGCGCAGCCTGGAGCGGCGGGTCGAGAACCGGCTCGTCGTCGCCATCGACGAGCTCTACCCCGAGCACGCGCTCGGCGCCCTCTTCGCCGAGTTCGCCCGGGCCTTTCCTTACGTGGAGCTGGAACTGCTCTTTCCGCTGATGGAGGATGTCAGCCGCATGGTGCAGTCGGGTGCGGCCGATCTCGGCGTGATGTGGCGCCAGGAGGTCCTGCCGACGGAACTCGGCTTCCAGACCATCGGCTGGGTGCCGCTCAAGCTCGTCTGCGGGCGCGACCACCCGCTCGCCCAAACGTCGTCCGCCAAGCCGCGGGTGGAGTGGGAGGAGCTGAAGCGCCACCGCCAGATCCTCGTCGCCGCCCGCAGCGACGGTCCGGAGAAGCGGCGCCTGCGGGTGGCCGCCGAGGTGTGGTGGGTCGAGAGCCACTGGGTGATCCTCGAGATGGTGAAGCACGGGATCGGCTGGGCCTTCGTCACCGACCACGTCATCGCCGCCTCCCCGACCGCGCCGTTCCTCGTCACACCGGATTTGCAGTTCGACCAGGGCGACTGGCCGATCGCCCTGGAGCTGGTCTGGCACAAGCAGCGGCCCTGCGGGCCGGCGGCGGCCTGGCTGCGGGAGCGGTTCGCGGCGGAGCGGGTTGGCGGCTACTCGGATGGATGATTACTCTCCTATTTCATTTCGCCGATTGGGTTGGTAAGAATATATGAAGATCTGCTGCGGAGACTGAATTGCGCAGTTGCTACGAAATAAATAAAGATATTCATGCTTCAAATGGGATGAAATTTATAAATAGAGAGCATATAAGAAGTTTTTCTGTTAATATATTTCGCGCCAATGCAGACGAATTAATAGAGTTAGTTCGTCATTTGAGCGATCCTGAACATGGCATGCGCCTAATGGCTGTTGCCAACAAGGAGGCCGGGACACAAGCTCACAGAGAAGTGAGTCGTAGAATCCATAATTTTGTTGCAGCTGCAAAAACCCTTGTCGATCATACACGAGTTTTCATCGAAGCAAATTACGATCAAACAGATATTTCAAAAATATACAAAATGGAAGTTGACAGTAAATTTGCAAAAAATAAAAATGTTAAATTTGTTCATGATCTTCGTAATTATATGCTTCATCGCGGCTTGCCTAATTCAAGCATGTTCTCAAGTATTCTCAGGATCCCAGTTTGCCTGAGTCAGGCGGTGAAATCACAACAGGTGTGCGACTTGATGCTGATGAGTTGAGAAAGTGGTCAGGTTGGACTTCGCTAGCACGCGCATATCTTGATGCCGCTGGGGATGAAATAAATATTGAGAATTTCGTTGAGGAATATGTGTCAAAAGTTAACGAAATTCAGATTTTATTAAGTAAGTCGCTAATAAAATTTCATGCGAATGAGATATCTGAACTTGAGGCGCTTCGCGAAGAATATGCTTTGAGTGAGGGGCAGGCTGATATTTCTCGTGAAGACAATTTACCGGAAGGAAAAATTTTATATGAATCTCCTGAAAAGATTATTGACGATTTTTATATTCCCATATCAATCGTCGATGCAATAAATCAGTGCGGCGAACGTTTGCTAAGTAATATTCGTGCCTTAATTTTTGAAGCGCATGCCGAAATGCATTTTAGGAGTGAGCGCCCTGTAAACTTTACTATTACTCCTGCTGAACTTATCGAGCAGCCTGTTATATCCAGAAAAGACGCTGAAGGGAATGAGATTATCGCGTTTATTTCGCAAAACTCACAGCTATACGGCTTTGATGCCGTGGCTACAGATATTTTTTATAAAACAGTTGACGTAATTTGCAAAATCGATTGGGCGCAAAAAAAACTGGATGAAAAATTTATTAGGTCCCTAATAATAGACTGGTGTCGTTCATCATTTGCTTCCGATGACTCGATTGGCTTGGCTGCTTCAATTATATCTTCTGCTAAATCGAACATAAAATTATGGGATGTGTGGGCTCCTATTGCCTATCTTGAAGTGGAACGAGGATTCTCACTTGGTCCTGCTCAGATACTTCCGATCCGTGCACAGATGCTAACCGATCTAGAAGAGGAGGGTATTAAATTTGCTGCCGGTCAAGAAGATCAAGTGCATGCATTATTTAATAGTCTAAGATCTACGATGCAGGGCTATGCGGCAGTTGTGATTAAAATAGAGGCGGTGCGGGAGCGTGCAAAGCTGGATGGATTAGCAATAGCTCGCGAGGCTATAAATTTGCTACGCTTCTTTTCTCCTGCCGCTTCGGATATTTCACTTTATTGCCCAACTTCCCTACTCGGCAGTGAGATCATTCCTACAAGTCATGTCTTGGTTCTTGGCAGCGGTGATTTCTCATATTCTGAGAGCGGCCCTTCTGATCGTGTGGCATATTGGCAGATGTCGAATGGAGAAATAGAAAAAAAAGAACGGGCACTCGATGCCGTAGGTAAACTGTTCGATGCCGAATACTTAAGCGAATTTGAGCGCGCCGTACGGTCAGCAATTATAATTTTTGGCACTGCGGCCACATTCAGGAATCTGGATGATCGACTGATCTATACGCTCTCGGCGGTCGAAAATTTGCTGCTCAAGCATGAGTCGGAGGCTCGTGCATATAATGTTGAAAAACGACTGACTCAACTTATGGCGTACGGAGGAAATAAAACTGAGGAGGTTGCCCATGTCATTAGGGCAACATATAGGTTCCGAGCAAGGCATGGTATGTTGCAATGGTCAGATTTTGAAAGAAGTCTGTTGCAAGAATTTGTTCGCTACGCTCAAAGTTTGATCATCGTTGCTTTGCATAATACTTCAAATTTTTCAACCTGCTCAGAATTTATAGATGGAATTTAATTTAGATCGATATGGCATACAATTATTTATATATTAGTGCCATGTCTCTAAGCACATTGTTTCTCAAATATTTCATATCTTTTCAGAAGGGTGTATTCGCCCCTCCCCATCACCCCCGCCCCGCAATAATTCCCCCGCCACATCCCCCAGCCGCGGCGCCGCCTCCCGGGTGAACGGCAGCGGCCGGCACACGGCGAGCGCCGCCAGCCCGAACCGCGCCGTCATCAGCCCGTTGAGCACGCCCTCCCCGAGCTTCGCCGAGATGCGCGCCGCGACACCTAAGCCCAGCACCGACTGCACCAGGCTGTCGCCGACCGCGACGCTGCCGGTGACCGCGAGATGCGCGAGCGCCGCCCGGGCGAGGCGCAGGAAGCCGAACAGGCCGGGCCTCCCGCCATAGATGGTGGCGATGCGGCGCAGCAGCCGGACCGCCGCGAAGATCACGAAGCCGACATCGACGATCGCCCGCGGGCTCAGCGCCGTCACCGCCGAGACCTGCTTGGCGGCGTCCGCCACCGCCGCCTTGGCGGCGCGGTCGAGGGAGGCCAGCAGCTCGGCCTCGGCGATGCCGAGCCGGTCCTCGACGTCGAGGATCTGGTCGTCGAGGGCGGCGAGCCGCGCCCGCGCGGCGCTCAGGGCCGGGCGCTCGGCGTAGAGGCCGGAGAGGCTGCGCACGACGGCCTTGGCGGCGCTGTGGTCGCGGGAGCGGAGCGCGTCGAGGGCCTCCTCGCGCAGGGCCTCGATGCGGCGCTCGCGCAGGACGCCCGCCACCTCGCGCCAGACGATCGCCGCGAGCGCCACCGCGGCGACCGCCAGCAGCACCAGGGCCAGGATGCCGAGCCAGGGCGCGGCGGAGAAGAGGTCGGCGATCAGGCGCTCGATCGCGAGGCCGATGCCGAGGGAGGCCAGGCCCCCGAGCGCCGAGAGGAGCAAGGTGGCCCAGGGCGCGCGGGAGCGCGGCGCCACCGGCACGGCGACGCCGTCGGCGGCCTCGACGATCTCGAACGGCTCCTCCACCACGCGCACGCCGTCGGGCAGCGCCGTCTCGGTGCCGGGGGGCGGCGGGGCGGCGGTGGCGGTCTCAGGTCCGGCAGGCGGCAGGCGGAAGGCGCGGGGCTTCGCGGTCGGGGTGTTCGTCATCGAGAAGCCCTCAGGCCAGGCGGTCGCCGATCAGGAAGTTCAGGGCGCGGTCGAGGCGGATCTGCGGCAGGCGGCCCGGGCGGCCCAGCGCGTCGCGGGCGACCTGGGGCGGGCGAAAGCGCGGGAAGCGCAGCGAACCCGGCGGCACGGCGCCCTCCAGCACGGCTTCCGGCCGCTCGGGCAGCTCGCCCGGGAAGATCGCGGCCTCGGTCTCGCCGTCGAAGGTCTCGCCGTCGATGCTCTCGCCCGCCTCCGGCGTGCCGGCCACCGCCCGGAAGGCGCTCGGCCCGTCATGCACCACCGTCTCGCGGGTCGAGCGCACCGAGGCGAGCGCCTGGGTGCTGACATGGGCACCCGCGGCCTCCGTGCGCCGCAGCGAGCGGGCAACGAGGAGGCGCAGCAGCGCGTCGAGCCGGTCGTGGCTGGAATGATGCAGGTGGTCGGCCTTGGTGGCGGCGAACAGGATCCGGTCGGCCCGGGGCGCGAAGAAGCGCGACAGCAGGGTGTTGCGCCCGACCCTGAGGCTCATCAGCACCCGGTCGAGGGCCTCCTCCAGCTCGGCGAGCGCCGCCGCCCCGGCATCGACCGCCGCCAGCACGTCGACGAGCACGATCTGCCGGTCGATGCGCTGGAAATGGTCGCGGAAGAACGGCGTGACCACCCGATGCTTGTAGGCCTCGAAGCGGCGCTGCATCAGGCCCCCCAGGCTGTCGGGGTTCACCGGGCGATCGAGGATCAGGGGTGCGAAGGTGAGCGCCGGCGAGCCCGCGAGGTCGCCCGGCATCAGGAAGCGGCCCGGCGGCGTCGTCGCCACCGCCTCGGGGCCGGAGCGCACGGCGGCGAGGTAGGTCGTGAACGCCTCGCTCGCCCGCTCGGCCACGATCTCGTCGAGGGGCTGGTTCGGGTCGAGCGCCCGCAGGGATGCGAGCCAGGGCGCCGCCATCGCGGCCCGGCCGGGCCGCTCGGCAGCGGCGATCGTCTCGCGCGACCAGCCCTCGTAGGTCTGCTCGATGAGGGCGAGGTCGAGCAGCCACTCGCCCGGATAGTCGAAGATGTCGACCATCAGGCTCGCCGGGCCAGTGCGCCAGCCGCTCTTGCGCTCGTAATCGATCTCCAGGCGCAGCTGGCTGATCCGGTCGGTCGAGCGCGGCCAGCGGCGCGATTCGGTCAGCGCCGCGAGGTGGTCCTCGTAGGGGAAGCGCGGCACCGCGTCGTCGGGCTGCGGCACCAGGCGGGCCCGGCGCAGGCGGCCCTCTTGCGAGGCGCGGAGCGCCGGCAGCGGGTGGAGGCCGGTGAGCTGATGCACCAGCGCGGTGGTGAACACCGTCTTGCCCGACCGCGCGAGGCCGGTGACGCCGAGCCGCACTGTTGGCTGGACCAGGAGGTCGTTGGAGGCCTCCGCCAGGGAGCGCGTGGCCTCCGTGACGGACTTGGCGAGGGAGCCGGCACGCGCGGCGAGGTCGGTCAGGGGCGGCACGCGGTACGCTCTGGCTTCATGTCGCTCCCCGAGGTGGCGCGGGGCCGAAGGTTCCGCAAGGGCCTCGGCGTCATTCGCCGAAGCGGTCACCGGTTCGGCGGCAAAAATGATGCAAATACAGGAATCTAAGCAGAGTCGCCCTTGCGGACCCTGCTTAGGGCGCGGCTTGCGCCTGCCGGTTCGCCGCCCCGCGCTCGGCCTCGGCCCGGGCGATCGCCGCGGCGACGAGGGCCGGGCTCGCCCGCAGGGCCCCGAGCTCGACCGAGGACATCGCCAGGAGCACCGGGGCGAGGCGCGCGGTGGCGTGCCCGTCGGGGGTGAACAGGCCGAGATCGTCGCCGGGCTTGACGCCGACGCTGCCGGCGATGCGGGCGGCGTAGTTCTGGATCCGGATCTCGTCGGAGCCGCACAGGGGTGCCGGCGGGCGTAGCGACGGCGGCAGGGAAGAGGCCGGGGCGACGGCGAGGGTCGGCAGGGCGGCGGCCTCCGCGGCGAGCCGCGCGCCGTCGAGGGCCCGCATCGGCTCGATCGCGGCGGGGCGCGCCGCCTCGCCGATGCCGGTGGCGATGGTGGGCAAGGGCGGCGCCTTGACGGCGCGCACGGGCTGGCGCGTCCGGCCCTGCATCCGGGCGAGCGCCGACCAGGGCTGGACCCGCAGGGCGTTGCCGGCGGCCGGCCGGGCCGCCACGGTGGGGCGGGCCGGTGCCCGCGCGACCCGGCGCGGGGCGCCGCCGCGGCCGTGGCTGGCGAGGAAGCGCGCCCGCAGGGTGCGGCCGATGCCCTGCGGCGCGAGAGCCGCCAGCACCGGCGTGGCGGCCCGCATGGGCGCGGCTCCCCGCGCCGGGCTGACGGCGCGCACGGCGACCGGGCCGGCGCACTCGGCCGGCGCCCAGCGGCGGACGATCGCCAGGGCCGAGCGGCGCCCGTACTCGCCGTAGTAGCGCCTGAGCAGCGAGACCGCGGCATCGGCCCCCTGCCCGGCGGTGGCGAAGCCGGTATGGCCCTCCTGGTCGCCGCCGATCTCGCCGTCCCAGCGCGCCCGCTTGATGCACCAGTAATTGTTGAGCTTGACGCAACGCGCGACGAAGGCGGGATCGTTCTGTGCCGCCCAGGCGGTCCAGGCCAGCGAGAGCGGCAGCAGCCCGTCCTTTGTCTCGCTGCGCCAGTTCGACACCGCCCGCGCCTCGGGCCGGTAGACCGGCATCGCGCGTTCGGTCGTCGCGAGGGCGGAGGCGGTGGCGAGCCCGTCGCTGACCCGCGCGACGCCGTCCCGCACCAGGGCGGCGGCCGCGTCGGTCGCGGGGCCGGCCGCGAGGCTTAAGCTGAGGAAAGCGTTGAGGATCACGGGGGCTCGGGGTGCGTGGCTGCGGCTAAGGCTGTTTCAAGCGAATTCCTGGCCGCACCGTTCCACCGAAAGAGGCGCGGGTTCCTCCTCTCCCCGCGGGCGGGGAGAGGGCTGTGCTCCCGTTCAGGGAGCGCAGCGAGCCGCGAACCGCAGGTTCGCCGCGAGGGTGAGGGGGTTTCTCCGGAAGAGGCTCAATCGTCGAGACCCCCTCACCCTCGCTCCGGCTGCGCCTCCGCTTGCCGCGTCACCTGGACGGTGACACGGCCCTCTCCCCGCCCGCGGGGAGAGGAGAGACCCGCGCCTTTTCTTTTCCCAGACCGCTCAGCGGTCACCGACAGGAGAGACACGCATGACGTGACCGGACACTGCATCCCCGCTCAATCGGAGGATGAAGCCCCACTCTCACTCGTCCTCGCCGTGCCCGAGGCTCTTCGGCGTCACGAACCGCTCGACCGTGCCCTCCCCGGCCTCGACCTTGCTCCAAGAATCCACCGGCAGGTCGATCACCGCGACCGCGGCCGTCGGGTATTTCTTGGTCAGTGCCCGCCGCGCCTCGCTCGGCTGGCTCAGCAACCGGGCGAGGTCCTGGAAGCCCGGATTGTGGCCGATCATCAGCGCGGTCGCGACCGCGTCCGGGATCGCCCGCACCACGTCGAGCAGGCGCGAGACCGGCGCCTCGTAGATCTGCGGCACGGTCTCGTCCGGCACCGCCCCCAGCGCCGGCTTGACGAGATCCCAGGTCTCCTGCGTGCGCCGGGCCGGCGAGACCAGCACCCGCTCGGGAATCAGCCCCTCCGCCGCCAGGTAGGCGGCCATCTTCGGTGCCGCCTCCTGCCCGCGGGATGCCAGCGGCCGGTCGATGTCGGACGCGCCGTCGGGCCAGTCGGACTTGGCGTGGCGGAGCAGGATCAGGCGGCGCATCGGATTAGCGTCCCTCGCGGCGGCTCAGGAAGGCGAGTTTTTCGAAAAGCCCGACATCCTGCTCGTTCTTCAGGAGCGCCCCGTGCAGCGGCGGGATCAGCTTGCGGGGGTCGCGTTCGCGCAAGGTGTCGGGCCCGATATCCTCGGCCATCAGGAGCTTCAGCCAGTCGAGCAGTTCCGAGGTCGAGGGCTTCTTCTTCAGACCCGGCGCCTCGCGCACCTCGAAGAAGATCCGCAGGGCCTCCTCGACCAGGCGCTGCTTGATGCCCGGATAGTGCACGTCGACGATCGCCTTCAGCGTGTCGGCGTCCGGGAACTTGATGTAGTGGAAGAAGCAGCGGCGCAGGAAGGCGTCCGGCAGCTCCTTCTCGTTGTTCGAGGTGATGATGACGATCGGCCGGCGCGCGGCGCGGACGGTCTCGCCGGTTTCGTAGACGTGGAACTCCATCCGGTCGAGTTCGAGCAGGAGATCGTTCGGGAACTCGATGTCGGCCTTGTCGATCTCGTCGATCAAGAGCACCGGCCGCTCGGGGGCGGTGAAGGCCTCCCACAGCTTGCCGCGGCGGATGTAGTTGGCGATGTCCGACACCCGGGGGTCGCCGAGTTGCGAGTCGCGCAGGCGCGAGACCGCGTCGTACTCGTAGAGGCCCTGCTGCGCCTTGGTGGTCGACTTGATGTGCCAGGTCAGCAGCGGAGCGTTCAGGCCCCGGGCGATCTCCTCGGCCAGCACGGTCTTGCCGGTGCCCGGCTCGCCCTTGACGAGGAGCGGCCGCTCCAGGGTGATGGCGGCGTTGACCGCGATGGTGAGGTCGCCGGTGGCGACGTAGCTCTCGGTTCCGGTGAATCGCATCGGGCTCGCGTCACGTCCGTGGGAGGAGTTGCCTCGAACCTATGCCGAGGCGGCGGCGCTGGCGAGCCCCGCCCGCCTCACAGCTTCGACGGATCAAACCATACGCAGCTGCGGGCGATCACCGTGAAGTTGATCTCCGAGCGCGCCGGCTGCGGCAGCAGCTCGCCGTCGATCGCCACCGTGGTCTGGTTCGAGGTGGCACCGTCGCCGAAGCTCTGGGGCCGGGTCACATAGCAATATTGCTTCTCGGGCTTCTGCTCGTCGCCCTTGAAGTTCCAGCCGGTGACGATCGAGCCGTCGAGATAGGGCACGGTCTTGAACACCGTGAAGCTCGTGCGCACGGCCGCCGCCGCGGAGGCCGGCGCCTCGGTCTTGCCCTGGTTGCCGGTGAGCGAGGACACGTCCGGGCGCCCCTTTGCCGCCGGCACCCCGCCCTCGATCTTGAGGGTGGTGTCGGTGAGCTTCACCTCGCCGCTCGTCTTGAGCGTCGTGGTCTCGAGGGCCTGGGTGAGAGCCTTGGCGAGCTTGTCGGAGGCGTTGCCGACCTCGTTCATCGTCGCGTAGCCGTAGAAGGCGGCGCCGAGGCCGGCGCCGGCCAGACCGACGAACACGCCGAGCCCGATCGCCCGGAACAGGAAGGCGCGGGCATTGGAGATCCGGGCCTCGGCCCGCAGGCGCCCGTTGACGTGCTGGGCGAGCGCGACGTTCTCCGGCGTGCCCGGTGCGAGGTAGCTCACGGTCTCGGCCTCTCGATACGGTCGTCGTCGCGCGCCGGGGGCGCCGGGGGTGTGCCGGCCTGCGGCACAGTCGGCGAGCGGCGCTGGTCGAGGGGGATCGCGGCGCCCGAGGCCACCGCGGCCTCGCGCATCGCCCGCTGCGCGTCCTGGATCTGGGTCGCGCTCTCGGCCATCTGGTTGAGGAGCAGCGGCACGCCTTCCGGCTGCATCATCGCGTCGAGGTCGTCCTCGTCGCGATAGGTCTTGCGCACCTGCACGGCGCAGAGCGCGAGCAGCGTCGAGGCGAAGGCGGCGCAGAGCGCGGGCGCGAACACGAAGATCCGCAGGAAGGCGTGGACCTGCTGGTCGGTGACGTCGACCGGGTCGGCGCCGTAGACCATCGCGGTGAAGGAGTGCAGCTGCGAGCGCCGCACCGCGTCGCGGTAGGCGCCTTCCGCTTCCGTCACCCGGCGATCGGCGGCGGCGCGGTCGAGCTGGGCCCGGGCGGCGCGGGCCTCCGTGAGGTTCTTGGCCACCACCGCCCGCTCGTCGCCGGCGCTCTTCAGGCTGCCGGCGATGGTGGCGGTGCGCGGATCGGTGACGCAGCGCAGATAATTGTAGCGCTTGCCGCGGCTGTTGGTGCCCGACAGGCGCTCGCAGCGCTGGCCCGGCAGGCCGGCGAGCTGGGCCGAGGCTTCCGTCGTGCGCTTCTCGAGCGCCGCGGCCTCTGCCGCGTACTGCGCCACCCTCGCGTCGGCCTGGGCGATGCGGTTGTCGATCGTGCCGCGGTCGGCCTCGGCTTCCTTCAGGGTGGTCCGCGCCTTCGAGGCCTCGGCGAGGCGGGGATGGAACATCATCTCGCCGAGCTGCGACACCGACTTGGTGGTCACGCCCGCCGCCATCACGATGCCGACGATCGCCAGGCCCTTGATCAGCCAGTCGCGCTGCACCCGGATCAGGATGCCGAGCGGCACCCGGCACAGCTCGATCGCCGCGTAGACGATCGGCGCCAGCAGCATGAACCAGAAGCTCTGGTCGTGCTTGTCGGCGTAGGTCTCGGCGAAGAACCACGCCCCGGCGAGCGAGGTGCAGATCACAAGCGCCTCGACCAGGTAGGCGATGGCGACGTAGCCCCAGCGGATGCGGTAGCCCTTGCGGATCGCCCGGTCCTGCTTCCAGGCATCGGTCTCGTCGGTCCAGGCGCGCTTCTCGCGCACCACCACCCGATCGGGAGGCTGTCTGCCCATCACGGCTCCTCGCGCCGACCGCCCGGGGGCGGCCGCGTACACGGATTCTCAATCCTTCGTCCTATGCGGGTTTTGCGCCGAAAATGCGCCGCGGGCGAGCCGGCCTTGCCGCGGCGCAGCGTCCGGGCTGCGCTTTACGCACCGCAAAACGTCGTGAACGGCGTTAGAACTGGCTTGCGGCGCGCTTCGTCGCGCCGAGAACCGACGCCGCCAGGACGGCGTCGCCAGCCTGGAGCGAGGCCCCGCATGTCGGACGACCGCTACCACAAGGACCGGCTCGGCAACCGCCGGCTGAGCCCTGAGACCCTGATGCTCGGCTACGGCTACGATCCCGCCCTCTCGGAGGGGGCGGTGAAGCCGCCGGTCTTCCTGACCTCGACCTTCGTGTTCACCTCCGCCGAGCACGGCAAGGCGTTCTTCGACTACGTCTCGGGACGGCGCGAGCCGCCGGCCGGCGAGGCGGCGGGGCTGGTCTATTCCCGCTTCAACCACCCCAACAGCGAGATCGTCGAGGACCGGCTCGCGGTGTTCGAGGAGGCGGAGGCCGCGCTCCTGTTCTCGTCGGGCATGTCGGCGATCGCCACCGTGATCCTCGCGCATGCCCGCCCCGGCGACGTGGTGCTGCACTCCCAGCCGCTCTACGGCGGCACCGAGACGCTGATCGCCAAGACGCTGGCCGGCTTCACCATCGGGGCGGTCGGCTTCCAGGACGGCACCGACGAGGAAAGCGTGACGGCGGCCGCGGACGCCGCGCAGGAGCTCGCGGCGAAGACCGGCGGGCGCGTCAGCGTCGTGATGGTCGAGACGCCGTCGAACCCCCTCAACACCCTGGTCGATCTCGCCCTCGTGCGCCGGGCGGCCGACCGGATCGGCGCCCGCCAGGGCGGCCAGGCGCCGGTGGTGGTCTGCGACAACACGCTGCTCGGCCCCCTCTTCCAGCACCCGCTGCGCTTTGGTGCCGACATCTCGGTCTACTCGCTGACGAAGTACGTCGGCGGCCATTCCGACCTCATCGCCGGGGCGGCCCTCGGCTCCGCCGCCCGGATGAAGCCGGTGCGGCTGCTGCGCTCGGCGATCGGCACCCAGCTCGATCCGCATTCGTGCTGGATGCTCGGGCGCTCGCTCGAGACCCTGACGCTCAGGATGGAGAAGGCTAACCGCAACGGCGAGCTCATCGCCGAACGCTTGCGCGCCCACCCGAAGGTGACGCGGCTGCACCATCTCGGCCACCTCGAGCCCGGCTCCGGCGCGGCCAAAGTCTATGCGGCGCAGTGCGCGGCGCCGGGCTCGACCTTCTCGTTCGACGTCGCGGGGGCCGAGCCGGAGGCGTTCCGGGTGCTGAACGCGCTCCAGCTGTTCAAGCTGGCGGTGAGCTTAGGCGGCACCGAATCGCTGGCGAGCCACCCGGCCTCGACCACCCATTCGGGGGTGCCGAAGGCGGTGCGCGACCGGCTGGGCGTCACCGACGCGACGATCCGGGTCTCGATCGGCATCGAGCATCCGGAGGATCTGGCGGCGGACCTGGAGGCGGCGCTGGCGGTCCTCGGGTGAAAAGCGCGGCTTGCGGCCCCTTTTGGCTTGCCCCGGAGGGGCCCCTCCGCATGATGGCCGCGCCCCGAGTCCCGGCCGCGCCTCGCGGCGGGGCGGTCCCTCGCAATCTGACAAGGCCCCGCCGCTCCCGATGACCGAGCACGCCGTGTCCGGCTCCTACAAGGAAGTCATCCTGTTCCTGGTCACCGCCGGGATCGTGGTGCCGTTGTTCCATCGCCTGCGCGTCAGCCCGGTCCTCGGCTTCATCGGCGCCGGCGCCCTCCTTGGCCCGTCGGGTCTCGGGCGGCTCACGGAATCCGTGCCGTGGCTCGGCGCGGTGACGATCTCGAACCGCACCGAGATTGCGCATCTGGCCGAGCTCGGCGTCGTGTTCCTGATGTTCATGATCGGGGTCGAGCTGTCCTGGGAGCGCCTGCGCATCCTGCGCCGCCTCGTCTTCGGCCTCGGCTCGCTCCAGGTGGTGGTATCGAGCCTGCTCGTCGGGATGGTGCTGATGGCGCTGGACGTCTCGCCCATCGCCGCGATCCTGGTCGGGCTGGCGCTGGCTCTGTCCTCCACCGCCATCGTGCTGCCGGTGCTGGCCGAGCAGAAGCGGCTCAACACGCCGGCCGGCCGGGCGAGCTTCGCGGTGCTGCTGTTCCAGGACCTCGCGGTGGCGCCCGTCCTGTTCGCCATCGCGGTGCTCGGCCGCAAGGACAGCGACGCGGTGACCGGGCTCGCCCTCGCCCTCGGCCAGGCGGCGGTGGCGCTGGCGCTCCTCGTCGGCGCCGGGCGGCTGGGCTTGCGCCCGCTGTTCCAGCTCGTCGCCCGCACCCGCAGCCCCGAGCTGTTCATGGCCGCCTGCCTCCTCGTGATCGCGGCGACGGCGCTCGTCGCCGCGGCGAGCGGCCTGTCGATGACGCTCGGCGCCTTCGTGGCAGGCTTGCTCCTCGCCGAGACCGAGTACCGTCGGGCGATCGAGGCGACGATCGACCCGTTCAAGGGGCTCTTGCTCGGCGTGTTCTTCGTCTCGGTCGGGATGGGGATCGACCCGGCGGTGCTGATGAAGACCCCGCTGACCATCCTCGGCCTCGCCCTCGGCCTCCTCATCCTCAAGGGCGGGGTGATCCTGGGGCTCGGCACGGCGTTGCGCCTGCCCCGCGCGGTGGCGCTCGAATCCGCGCTCCTGCTCGGGCCGGGCGGCGAGTTCGCCTTCGTGCTCGTCGGCAGCGCGCTCGCCGCCGGCCTCGTGCCCGACGATCTCGGCCAGGCGGCGCTCGTCGTCACCACCGCCACGATGGTGATGATCCCGGGGCTCGCGGCGCTCGCCCGCCGCCTCGGCCGGCGGATCGACCGCACCGATCTCGGCCGCGCCCGGGCCGAGCCGCCCCCGCCCGAGCGCCAGCCCGGCCGGGTGATCGTCGCCGGCTACGGCCGGGTCGGCCGGCTCGTCGCCGAGATGCTGGCCCGCCACAAGGTGCCCTACATCGCCCTCGACATGGACGCCGCCCGGGTCGCCGACCAGCGCCGCCTCGGCAACCCGGTCTATTTCGGCGATTCGGCCAACCCCGACCTCTTGCGCCGCTGCGGCATCGACACCGCCCGCGCCCTCGTCGTCACCCTCGACCAGCCCCGCGCGGTCGAGGCGGTGGTGGCCGCCGCCCGCGCCGAGCGGCCGGACCTGACCATCGTGGCACGCGCCCGCGATGCCCGCCACGCCACCGCCCTCTACGAGATGGGCGTCGACGACGCCGTGCCGGAGACGATCGAGGCCTCGCTCCAGCTCTCGGAAGCCGTGCTCGTCGATGTCGGGGTGCCGATGGGGCTGGTGATCGCCTCGATCCACGAGCGCCGCGACGAGTTCCGGGCGCTCCTGCGCCGCAAGGAGGAGGCGCCGCCGGCCCCGTTCCAGGCCCGCCGCACCGTGGGGAAGGCGCCGTGAGCTTGGGGCCGCAGCAGGAGGCGGCGCTCAAGGCGGTGTCGGACTGGCTGAAGCGCGGCAGCCCGCAGGTCTTCCGCCTGTTCGGCTTTGCCGGCACCGGCAAGACCACGCTCGCCCGGCGGCTGGCCGAGGACGTCGAGGGCGGGGTGCTGTTCTGCGCCTATACGGGCAAGGCGGCCTCCGTCATGCGCGCCCGCGGCTGCCCGGACGCGTCGACCATCCACAGCCTGATCTACCGCACCCGCGAGGACACCGAGGGCGGGCCGGCCTTCACCCTCAACCGCACCGGGCCGGTGAGCAAGGCGGCCCTCGTCGTCATCGACGAGTGCTCGATGGTCGACGGCGACCTCGGCAACGACCTCCTGTCCTTCGGCACGCCGGTGCTGGTGCTCGGCGATCCGGCGCAGCTGCCGCCGGTGAAGGGCGGCGGCTTCTTCACCGAGGCCGAGCCCGACGTGATGCTCACGGACGTCCACCGCCAGGCCGCCGACAACCCGATCGTGCGCCTCGCCATGACGGTGCGCGAGGGCGGGAGGCTGGCGCTCGGCGAGTACGGCGAGAGCCGGGTGATCCCGCGTCGCGACATCGACCCGCAGACGGTGCTCGCCGCCGACCAGGTGCTGGTGGGCCTCAACCGCACGCGGCGGCTCTACAACGGCCGCATCCGCGAGCTGATCGGCCACGCCGACCCGATGCCGGCGGTGGGCGAGAAGCTGGTCTGCCTGCGCAACGACCGCACCAAGGGCCTGCTCAACGGCTCGACCTGGACCGTCCAGGCCCTGCGCGCCGCCCCCCGCCCCGACCTCGTGCGCCTCGACGTGGTGCCGGAGGACGACCCGGCGCTGCGCCGTAAGCCGCAGGACATCCGGGTTCTGCGCTCGATCATCGCCGGCAGCGAGGAGGAGGTGCCGGCGATCCTGCGCCGCGAGACCGAGGAATTCACCTACGGCTACGCGCTCACCGTGCACAAGGCGCAGGGCTCGCAGTGGGACAGGGTCGTGCTGTTCGACGAATCCTACGCCTTCCGCGAGCACCGGGCGCGCTGGCTCTACACCGCGCTGACCCGGGCGGCGGAGGTGATCACGGTGGTGGTGTAGGCGGCGGGGCACCTTGCGCAGCCGCTCCTTTGCGTTAGCCTGCCTTCATGTCGATCGAAGTGTCCTACACCTTGTGGAAGGCCGAGCCGGGCGCCCTGCTCCGGGAGCTCGACGACGTGCGCGTCACGACCGAGGTGACGACCGACGACGGGGACACGATCGCCGCGGGTACGGAGGGCACTGTCGTCGCCGTATGGAACGGGGGCGAGGCCTACGACGTCGAGTTTCCGCAGCCGATGGGGGCGCTGGCGACCGTGAAGGCCGTCGATCTCGTGCGCACCGGGCGCTCGGTGCCTTGAGCGAGGACGGGTGGCAGCCGGCGCTCGAGGTGCCGGGCAGCAAGCTCGTTCATTACCTGCTGAATGTCGATCATCCCAAAGGCGGTCCAAAGGCGCGGTTCTTCCTGGCCTTCGGCTTTGATCCCGCCCGTCCGGAAGTCATGGCGGAGGCCCTCATCCTGCACGCGACCGACGCATGATCGGTCGCGCGACTCGCAGAAGACGGACTCTATCGCAGGATGATCGTCGAGGGACCGATGGAGACGCCGGACGGCCGGCGGCCGCAGGTCCGCAGCGTGTGGCAGTGGCAGGCCGGAGCGATGTGGCGTCTCGTTACCGCCGTGCCGCTCACCTAACGCGATGCGTGACGTCAGGCAGCGTCAGTAGCGAGGTGAGCCGGATGGGAGGTGAATCTTGGTCGAAGCTCCGCACGACAACGCGACCGAAGAGTTGCGGAGGCTGATCCGCGAAGGCCTTGAGAGCGGGCCGAGCCCATGGGAGACCATGGCCGAGGTGAAGGCCGAGGCGCGCCGGCGTCTGCACGCATCCGTCACGAAGGCCGGTCCGGATGGTCCGGCGCGCCGACCTCACGCCGGCCCGTCTTGCGACACGTGCGCCAGCACGGCGGCGACGGCCTCCGAGGGCGACAGGACCGCGCTGTCGATGACGAGGCGCGGCCGGTCCCACGGCTCGTAGCCGCTGCGCAGGATCGCCTCCCACGAGGGCGGGACGAGGCCGGGAATGTCCGACACCCGCTCCTCGACGCGGCGGCGGTGCTCTTGCGGATCCGAGCACACGACCTCGACCTCGATCGACTCCACCCCGGCGCGGGCGGCCACGGCCCGCCATCCCTTGCGGCTGGCGGCGACCGGATTGACGCAATCGGCCACGACGGTCCGCCCGTCGCCGAGATTCGCGACCGCGAGCGCCTGCGCCACCGCGTAGCCGGAGGCGCCGGCCGGCACGCCCGCATCCCGGATCGCCTGCTCGATGACGTCGATGCGCAGATGGGTCGCCGCGAGGGTTTTGGCGACGGCGCGGGAGATGGTGGTCTTACCGGTGCCGGGCAGGCCGGCAAACACGATTAGCATGGCGCGGCCTCACGGCGACGGCCTGAGGTGAACGACGACGGGTGACGGCCGGAAGCCGGAGACATGACAGCGTCGAGCCGGGCCTGCAGGGCGTCGGCTCTTCGTCGCCCTCATTCACCGGCAGCGCGCCGCTCCTCGATCTCCCGCGTCTTCCGGTCGTAGACATCCGACGCGATCTTGAGGGCGATCAGGCCGCCGGCGATCAGGGCGGCACTCACGCCGAGGATCTGCCATGCGTAGGTGACGGTCATCGATGTCAGTCCTCGGCTCTGAGGAAGCGAAGTGCGGCCTGACCGGCGAGATGGAAGCATAGCCCTGCGACGAGGAGAAGTCCCCCACCATTGGCAAACACGTCGTAGCGGCCCTGGGTGATCGGGATCACGAAGGCAGCCCCGAACACGGCGATGGCCAACGAATTAAACAGCGAGGCGAGCAGTTTGGCTCCCTCGTTGAAACGTTTCGCGCGGTGCTTCTGGTCGCCCTTCGGCATCGGGTCTCCGGCGAGCACGCAGGCGGTGAGTCGATCCACCCCATTATATGACCTTACGTTACCGCGATGGTGCAGAGCCGGCATGAGGCACTCCGCCCACGCCGCTGGACGAACGCCCCGCGAACCCCCACCTACGCCGCAGAACGACGAAGACAGCCTGCCCGGAGAGACATCCTTGGCCAACGACGACGCGGGGGACGCCCCCCGCATGCATGCGACGACGATCCTGATGGTGCGCAAGGGCGGCCGGGTGGTGATCGGGGGCGACGGGCAGGTCAGCCTCGGCCAGACCATCGTCAAGGGCAACGCCCGCAAGGTCCGGCGGCTCGCCAAGGGCGCGGTGATCGGGGGCTTTGCCGGCGCGACCGCCGACGCCTTCACGCTGTTCGAGCGGCTGGAGGCCAAGCTCGAGCAGTATCCGGGCCAGCTCACCCGCGCCTGCGTCGAGCTGACCAAGGACTGGCGCACCGATCGCTACCTGCGCCGCCTCGAGGCGATGATGCTGGTCGCCGACAAGGACGTGAGCCTGCTCCTGTCGGGCGCCGGCGACGTGCTGGAGCCCGAGGGCGGCGTGATGGCGATCGGCTCGGGCGGCAACTACGCCCTCGCCGCCGCCCGCGCCCTGGAGGAGCAGGACCTCGACGCCGAGGCGATCGTGCGCCGCGCCATGCGGATCGCCGCCGAGATCTGCGTCTACACCAACGGAAGCCTGGTGATCGAGAGCCTGGACGCGGCCTGAGCGCCCTCTCCGATCCATCCCTCACCTTCGGCCGAAAGCCCCGGCAAGACATCCCATGACCACCTTCTCCCCCCGCGAAATCGTCTCCGAGCTCGACCGCTACATCGTCGGCCAGGGCGATGCGAAGCGCGCGGTCGCGATCGCTTTGCGCAACCGCTGGCGCCGCCAGCAGCTCCAGGGCCCGCTCCGCGAGGAGGTGGCGCCGAAGAACATCCTGATGATCGGCCCGACCGGCTGCGGCAAGACCGAGATCTCGCGCCGCCTGGCGCGGCTCGCCGGCGCGCCGTTCCTAAAGGTCGAGGCGACGAAGTTCACGGAGGTCGGCTATGTCGGGCGCGACGTCGAGCAGATCGTGCGCGACCTCGTCGAGGTCGGCATCGGCTTGAAGCGCGACGAGAAACGCCGCGGCGTCCAGGCCAAGGCCGAGGCCGCGGCCGAGAACCGCGTGCTCGACGCCCTCGTCGGCCCGACCGCGAGCCAGCCCACCCGCGACGCCTTCCGCAAGCGCCTGCGCGCCGGCGAGCTCGACGACAAGGAGGTCGAGCTGGAACTCGCGGCCGGCGCGCCGCAGGGCCTGCCGATGTTCGAGATCCCGGGCATGCCGGGGGCCGCCATGGGGGCGATCAACCTCGGCGACATGCTCGGCAAGGCGCTCGGCAACCAGAAGGGCAAGCCCCGCCGCATGACCGTGCGCGACGCCTACGCGCCGCTCATCAGCGAGGAATCCGACAAGCTCCTCGACCAGGACAGCGTGGTGCAGGAGGCGCTGCGCGACGTGCAGGACAACGGCATCGTCTTCCTCGACGAGATCGACAAGATCTGCGCCCGGGAAGGCCGCTCCGGTGCCGACGTCTCGCGCGAGGGCGTGCAGCGCGACCTGCTGCCGCTCATCGAGGGCACCACCGTCGCGACGAAGCACGGGCCGGTGAAGACCGACCACATCCTGTTCATCGCCAGCGGCGCCTTCCACGTCTCAAAGCCCTCCGACCTCCTGCCGGAGCTGCAGGGCCGCCTGCCGATCCGGGTCGAGCTGAGCCCGCTCACCGTCGACGATTTCCGCCGCATCCTGACCGAGACCGAGGCGAGCCTGACCAAGCAGGCGGTGGCGCTGATGGCCACGGAAGGCGTGACGATCGACTTCACCGACGACGCCATCGACGCGCTCGCCCGCGTCGCCGTCGACGTGAATTCCTCGGTCGAGAACATCGGCGCGCGCCGGCTCCAAACCGTGCTGGAACGGGTGCTCGACGACGTGTCGTTCACCGCGCCCGACCGCTCGGGCGAGACGGTGACGATCGACGCCGCTTACGTCCGCGACCGGGTCGAGAGCCTGGCGCAGAACGCGGACCTGAGCCGGTTCATTCTCTGATGACGCGCCGGCGGGGACGCGCGACGTCCCCGCCACGCAGGGTCATTCCGGGCTCCGCTTTCGCGGCCCCGGAATCACGGGGCGGGTTTCAGGTCCGTTGCGACGGCTGCCCGAGCCGGGAATGCGGCCTCACCCCTCCCACACCTGCCCCGGCCTGAGCGCCAGGAACCGCTCCGCCGGCACCTCGGCGGCCGCCAGCGCCCGCCCCAAAGCCTCGGCCGGCTCGCCCGCGCCCTCGTTGGTGAGCCGGAACGTGCCCCAATGGTGGCCGAGGGCCTGCTCGGCGCCGACCTCGCGAAAGATCCGCACCGCCTCCTCCGGGTTCACGTGCTGGGCCTGCATGAACCAGCGCGGCTCGTAGGCGCCGATCGGCAGGGTGGCGAGGCGCGGCGCGCCGAAGCGCTCGCGCACAGCCGGGAAGATCGCGCCGTCGCCGTAGCCGGTATCGCCGACATGGTAGAGCACGCCCGAGGGCGTGGTGAGCACGAAGGCGCACCACAGCGCCATGCGCCGGTCGTTCACGCCCCGCGCCGACCAGTGATAGGCCGGCACCAGGTGCACGGCGATCCCGTCGCCGAGATCGACCGAGCCGCCCCAGTCCCGGGTCTGGACCGGGATCGTGGCGTCGTAGGTGCGGATGATCGCGTCGTTGCCGAGCGGCGCCACGAAGGTCGGCGCGTGCTCGGCCCAGAGCCGGGCGAGGATCGGCCCGTCGAGATGGTCGTAGTGGTTGTGGGTGATCAGCACCGCGTCGATCGGCGGCAGCGCCGCGAAGGCGACGCCCGGCGGGTTGGCGCGCTTCGGCCCGGCAAAGCCCACCGGGCTCGCGCGGCGGGCATAGACCGGGTCGATCAGGATGTTGCGGCCCGCGACCTGGATCAGCAGGCTCGCATGTCCGATATGGACCACCCGCAGGCCATCCACCCGCTCCGGCGGCACGTCCTGCGGAAACGGGCTCGAGACACGGGCCGGCCAGGCCTCGCGGCCGCCGCCGAGCTGCCAGCGCGCCAGTTCGGCCGCGGCCTTGTCCTGCGGCTGGCCCGGCGAGAAGAACCGCACGCCGTCGAAATGGTCGCTGACCGGGCCCCGGTAATATGGGTTGCGGCTGCGCCGGTGGGCGGCGTAGCCGACGCCGCCGAGCGTCATCACCGTCATGGCGCTGGCGAGCTTGAGGAAGCCACGGTTCTTCATGCGGGGGAGATGACCGGCGGAAGGCCGAGGTCAAGGTGCGCTGCCGCGGACCCTTCGCCGCGCCCCGAAAGGATTGCGTCAGGCCGAAGGATCGCTACATTGCGTTCATCGGCAACAACAGGAAGGAGGTGATCCAGTGTCTCATTGTCATCAGCCGCGGTCGTCTGCGCGCCGGACCTGGATCGTCGCCTCCGGCTTCACGGCCTGAGCGTACGACGAGCAGTCCAGGATCGGTGAGATCCTGACAGATCGATCAGTCGGACCGCGGTTCGGCAATGGAAGGGCTGCCCTGGCGACGGGGCGGCCCTTCGTCCGTTCCGGGGGCTCGCGAGCCTAGAGGCTGCGATCCACCATCATCAACTCCGCCTCCTTGAGCTGGCGGCGTAAGGAAGCATTCTCGGCCTCGAGTTCGCGGATGCGGGCGAGCAGGGTCGCCGCGGACGCGTCCGGTGCGCTCGGCGCCGCCGGCTGGACGACCTCCTCCGCGAAGGTGACGCCGACGCTGTCCGCCCTGCGCCAGCGCAGGGTCGCCTTGTGGGTGCGGTCCTTGGCCGGGATGATGAGATCGAAGCCGTCCGGCAGCGTCGCGGTCTGGCTGAGCATCAGCCGCGCCCCGGAGGCGGAGATGTCTCGGATCAGGCAATCCATGCTGGAATTGCCGTTGTTGAAGACGATGCGCCCCTTCAGGAACGTCCGCAGGCGGGTCTCCCTGCGCAACTCGGACATGTCGGACATGGCGGGCAGCCCCGTTCGGCCTCGCGGGTTTCGGATCGGGCGATCATGCCTCACCGACCTTTAAGGAATGCTCGCCGCGATCCGAGACTCGGGCGCCCGGCCGGCGGTCAGCCCTGCGCCGGGGCCATGCTCTGGAAGAGGTAGAAGCCGTTGAAGCGCACCGCGGTCGCGGCCGCCGCACCGTCGAAGCCGGTGGGCTCGGGCGTCGAGCCGTCGAGCTTGCCGCCGAAGGCCCAGCGCGCCTCGGTGACGAAGGCCGGCACCGCGTAATCCTCCGGCACCGCGCAGACCAGGCCGTCGAGACCCTTCAGGCAGAACAGGTTGTAGCTTCGCATCGGATCGCCTCCGCTCGCAGGTGCTGCCATGGCGTCCATCGTTAACGGCCGATTGAGCCGAGACTATGTCAGCCGGGATCTCGGTACGCCACCGCAATCTCGGCCATGACGCTGCGTCCCGGCCTGCTGAAACGGCCGTAATCACGAAATCGTGCGAGACGGGAACCGCGGAATGACACGCGACATGATGCCGATACCGCCTGGACACCGGGTGATGCGCGGCATCATCGTGCCGGCGACTGCGAAACATTCCAATTGTGCAGGATCTGATCGGTCGTGGCCACTTCGAGCTGCTGGCCGAAGCGTTGCCGGTAGAGCGTCATCATGGCGTCGTGGGTCTCGTCGGAGGAGGAGCACACCGCGTCGGTGGCGAGCACGATGCGGTAGCCGCGGTCGACCGCGCCGAGCACGGTGGCGAGCACGCAGACGTCGGTCTCGCCGCCGGTGATCACCAGGGTCTCGGCCCGGCGCGCCCGCAACGCCGCCTCCAGGCCCGGCTCCATCCACGGCGAGTACACGGTCTTGTCGACGGTCTCGGCCGGCGGCGTGAGGGCGGCCAGCTCCGGCACCAGCTCGACCATCTCCGGCCCGAGCCGATCGACCGTCATCTCGGCCCAGCGCTCCCAGTACCGCTTCCAGCAGCCCCGCCCCTCGCCGGGGTGTTGCGCCGGGACGAAGCGGGTGAACAGCGTGCGCTCCGGCACGGCGCCGGCGAGCCGCACGATCCGCGGCAGCACCCGGCCCATCCAGGGCGTGTGCCAGGCGGTCTCTCGGGCGAACAGGTTCTGCATGTCGACGCAGACGTGGATTGCGGTCTCGTCGAGCGGGCCGTTCGGCAGGGCGTCGGTGTCTGAGGGCGTGGCGGCCATGGGGCGGGCTCCCGTGCGCGGGGCTCGTCCCGGCCCCGGGGCCCGACCAACGCTTATACCCCCATGGGGTTTCTAGCCCTGCGGGACGTTGCGCTCCAGTTCGTCGAGCCAGGCGCGGGCATTGCCGTCGGAGGGCGCGCGCCAGTCGCCCCGGGGCGAGAGGGCGCCGCCCGCCGCCACCTTCGGGCCGTTCGGCAGGGCCGAGCGCTTGAACTGGCTGAAGCCGAAGAAGCGGCGCAGGAACACCGCGAGCCAGGCCCGGATCTCCGGCAGGGCGTAAGCCCCCCGTTTCGCCTCCGGAAAGCCGGGGGGCCAGGGCCCGCGGCCGGCATCCTCCCAGGCCATCAGCGACAGGAAGGCGATCTTCGACGGGCGGTAGCCGTAGCGCAGCGTGTAGAACAGGTTGAAGTCCTGCAGCGCGTAGGGGCCGATCTTCGATTCGGTGCTCTGGATCGTCTCGCCCTCCCGCGCCGGCACCAGCTCGGGCGAGATTTCCGTGTCGAGGATCGCCTCCAGGGTGCGGCCGACCTCCGGGCTGAACTGGCCCGACGCGATCACCCAGCGGATCAGGTGCTGGATCAGGGTCTTGGGCACCCCGGCATTGACCGCGTAGTGGGACATCTGGTCCCCGACGCCGTAGGTGCACCAGCCGAGCGCCAGCTCCGACAGGTCGCCGGTGCCGATGACGATCGCGTCGTGCTGGTTGGCGAGCCGGAACAGGTAGTCGGTGCGCAAGCCCGCCTGCACGTTCTCGAAGGTGACGTCGTAGACCTCCTCGCCGCGCCCGAACGGGTGGCCCATGTCGGCGAGCATCTGCCGGGCGGCGGGCCGGATGTCGAGCTCGGCCGCGCGGGTGCCGAGCGAGGCCATCAGCCGGTGGGCATTGGCCTTGGTCTCGCCCGAGGTGGCAAAGCCCGGCATGGTGTAGGTGAGGATGTCCGAGCGCGGCAGGCCGAGCTGGTCGAAGGCGCGGGCCGCCACGATCAGCGCGTGGGTCGAATCGAGCCCGCCCGAGATGCCGATCACCACCCGCTTGGTGCCGATCGCCTGCAGGCGCTGAGCGAGGCCGGCAACCTGGATGTTGTAGCCCTCGTAGCAATCCTGGGCGAGGCGGGCGGGGTCGGCCGGCACGAACGGGAAGCGCTCGACGGTGCGGTGGAAGCCGAGATCGGTGTCGGGCGGCGCCACCCGGAACGGGATCCGGCGGTAGGCCGGGGCGCCAGGCGTCAGCGCGGTCCGGTTGTCGTCGAAGCTGCCCATCTGGGCTCGCTCCTGGCGCAGGCGGTCGAGGTCGATGTCGGCGAGCGTCACCTGGGGCTCAGCGGGAAAGCGCGCGCCCTCCGTGACCACCTCGCCGTCCTCGTAGATCGCGGTCTGGCCGTCCCAGGCGAGGTCGGTGGTCGATTCGCCGGGGCCCGCCGCGGCGTAGATATAGGCGGCAAGGCAGCGTGAAGAGGCCGAGCGGCAGAGCAGCGTCCGGCTCTCGGCGCGCCCGATGGTGATCGGGCTGCCCGAGAGGTTGGCGAGCACCGTGGCGCCGGCGAGCGCGGCGAGCGCCGAGGGCGGCACCGGGATCCACATGTCCTCGCAGATCTCGACCCCGAGGACGAGGCCGGGCAGGTCGTCGGCCGGAAACAGCAGGTCGGTGCCGAACGGCGCCTCGATGTCGCCGATCCGGATCGCCTCGCCGGTCACCCCGGCACCGGGGGCGAAGTGGCGCTTCTCGTAGAACTCGCGGTAGTTCGGCAGGTAGCTCTTCGGCACCACGCCGATGAGCCGGCCGCGATGGATCACGGCGGCGGTGTTGTAGAGCCGGTTGCGGTGGCGCAAGGGCGCACCGACCACCAGGACCGGCATCAGCCCGCGGCTCGCCTCGACGACGGCGAGGAGCGCCGATTCGACCCGCTCCAGCAGCGTCTCCTGCAGGAGCAGGTCCTCCAGGGCGTAGCCCGACAGGCAGAGCTCCGGAAACACCGCCACCGCGACGCCGTCCCGGTCGCACCGTTCGGCCAAGCTCAGGATCTCGGCCGCGTTGGCGTCCGGATCGGCGATGTGGCTGCGGCCGACGCAGGCCGCGACGCGGGCGAAACCGTGCCGGTAGAGGGATCGAAACATCGCGCGGGCTGCCCCTTCTCGCCGGAAATGCTCCCGCTCCTTAACGCGCCGGCGCGCCGGCCGGTACCGGGGGCCCGTGCCTAATCGGGCGTTAACGATGCCGTGCCTAACTGGGGGCCACGGACGCGGCCGGGGGCCGCCCACACATCAATTCGGCATCATGAGACAATCGGGACGGCCACCCTTCTCCGACTCCTCGCCGCGTGCGCCCCAGCGGGTTCGCGACCATCTCCGCACGCCCGAGCGCCGGGAGCGCCCCCTCGGCGTCCTCGCCCAGACGGTGATGAACCTGCGGGCGCTCCTGGCCCGCCGCTTCGCGCCGCCCGCGCCCCCGCCCGCCCAGCGGGACTACACCCTGAGCCGGCGCGCCACCCCGAGCTGGATGGCCGATGCCCTGGTGCGTCCCGACGCAGGCGCGCCCGCCCCCGCGCGGGCGGCCCCGCCCGAGCCGTGGAGCCAGAGCCCGTTCGCCCCGGCGTCGGATCCGGCGCTAACGTCCGCGTCCCATGCTGGCCCGTATGCCGCGCCCCATGCCGTCCCGGCAGAGGGCTGGGCGCCGGATCCGGCGCTCGGGCCGGCGCCGATCCCTCCGTCCAGGGCCGTCCCGCCTGCTCCCCGCCCCGCCCCGGCGGTGGCGCCAGCGGCCTATGGCGACGGGGAGTTCGCCGGCCAGGCCTGGCCTCGCGACCGTCGTCCGCAGGATCCCGCACGCCAGGCTTCCCACTACCAGGTTGCCCGGCCACCCGTGCCCGAGACCGTCGTGGCGCCGCCGGCCGCGCCCTCCCGGGCGCCCGCCTCCGTCCTGCCCGCCGAGCCCGACATCCCCGCGGTCCCCGCCGTGATGGTCGCCCCGGAGGTGCCGGAGCCGCGGCGCGCTGCGCCGTCGACCTGGGCGCCGGACCCGGCCCTCGTGCCCGACGGCGGCTGGACCATGCCGATTCCGCCCGCCGGCCCGGCCCGCGCCGTGCTGACCCGCGCCCGCCGCCGCGACGCGGAGCCCGCCGCCGCGATCCCGGAGGCACGGTCGCGGCCGTCGCCGCAGGAGCCGTCGCCCGAGCGCGCGCCCGAGACCGGCGTGCGCTTCACCCGCACGCCCGACCACGTGCTCCAGGCGCGCCATCGCCGGCGCGAGCAGGCCCTGCGAGAGAAGGAGGAGGCCCTGCGCGCCGCCGAGGCCGAGGCGGTGGCTCGCGCCGAAGCCGAGCTCGCCGCTGCCGAGGCGGCCCGGGCGGAGGCTGAGGCGGCCCGCATCGAGGCCGAGGCCGCTGCGGCCGCCGCCGCGGTGCCGATCTGGCGCCAGCCCTTCGTGCTGCCGCCGGGCGTGCGCTTCACCCGCACGCCCGACCACCTCCTGCGCCATCCGCAGGAGGAGACCGCCCGCGCCGAGGCCGGCGAGGCGGCGCCCGAGGCGTCGCTTGCGGAGGTGCCTGTCACCGAGGCGCCCGCCGCCGAGGCCGCCGAGACGCTCGATGGTGGCGCCGTTGCCGCGGAGCCGGCCGTGGCGGTCCTCGTCCCGGAGGGCGCTCAGGCGCTCACCGAGACGATTCCGCCGGTCGTCGACGACAGCGCCGCACCCGCCTCCGTCCCCGCCGAGGAGGCTCCGATTGCGGCGGCCTGCGCCGACACGTCGGTCTCCGAGCCCGCGATGATCGCTCCCGATCCCGCCATTCCGGCCCCCGAGGTCGCGGCGTCTCCCGCGCTCGACATGCCGGCTGCGGAGCCGGTCGCCGTCGCGGTGGTGCCGGTCGCGCCGGCGCAGGTCTTCGACGTGCCGAACAGCGCCATCCTGGTGCCGGTCGATGTCTCGCACCTGCGCTCCCTGCCGCCGGGCCCGGTCTACACCCTCGACCGCCTGCTCCAGCACGACTGGACCCGCCCGCTGTCGACCGCCGCGGAGCAGGACAACCGGCCCGTTCCGGAACTTGTCGCCGAGGAGGCCGTCGAGGCCGTTGCGGAAGCCGCGCAGCCGGCCGCGATGCCGCTCGATGCGGCGAACCTGCCCTTCGCCGCTCTGCCGTTCAGCCTGCCGCCCGACGTGCCGCTCGTGGGCCTGCCTCCGGTGGATTTCTATCCCCTGGACCTGTCGCCCGTTGACCTGTCGCCCGTTGACCTGTCGCCCGTTGACCTGTCGCCCCCGGACCTGTCGCCCGTCGCCGAGACGGCCGTCGCGGCGGCGATGGAGATCGCCCCGGCGGTAAGCGCGCCCGTGGACGAGGCGCACGTTGCGTCCGTCGCCGTGGAGCGGGACATCGTCGTCGACCTGCCGCCGGCCACGATCCTGCTGCCGGCGCCCGCCGCGATGCTGGCCCTCACCTACGCCCCCCTCCCGGAGCCGGCCTGCCTGCCCGTGCTCGTGGAGCCCGAGCCCCCGGCCATCACCGCTCCGCTCGCCGCTCTTCCGCTCCCCGTCGCTCCCGAGGCGGTGGAGGCCGCGGTCGAGATCGTGCCGGTCGTCGCCGCCGAGCCCGCTGCACCTCTGGCCTTCGCGCCGGTGCCGTGGTCGTTCATCGCCGCGGACGCGCTGCCGGTGGCGCAGCCTGAGGCCGCGCAGGTCCTGCCGGCCGCGACGCCTGCGGAAACGCTTGAGGAGACGTTTGCCGAGCACCGGCCCGTGGCCGAGACGGGCGTCGAGCCCGCCTCCCCCGCCCCGCGGACGGCGCAGCCCTTCGTCTACGTGCCGACCGGCCGCCTCGCCGCGCAGCCGCCCGTCCCGACCCTGCCGGCCCCGCCGCGCCCGCCGCGCATCATCCTGCCGATCGCGACGCAATCGGTGCCAGTTGCGGCTCAACCGGTGCCGGCGGCATCGGAGCCGGTCGCCGTGCCGCCCGCCTCCCCGGCTCCCGAGCCGGAGCCCGTCGCGACGGCGCCGTCCTGGTCGCCCGTTGCGGCGGAAATGCCGGCCGCGGAGCCGCACGGCCTCGTCATCGGTACCGCCGGGCTCGATTGCGACCTCGGCCTCGACGCGGACGAGGACGGGGACGACGAGGACGACATCCTGGCGCCGGTCGCCACCATCCCCCTGCGCCAGTCCGCGCGCCTGCTCGAGGTGCCCTACGAGCTGCCCTCGGTCGACCTCCTGGCCGAGCCGCGGGAATCGGACGGCAGCAACCTCGATCCCGAGATGCTGGAGGACAACGCCCTCCAGCTCCAGCAGGTGATCCAGGATTTCGGCGTGCGCGGCGAGATCCTGGCGGTTCGCCCCGGCCCGGTGGTGACGCTCTACGAGATGGAGCCGGCGCCGGGCACCAAGTCGAGCCGCGTCATCTCGCTTGCCGACGACATCGCCCGCTCGATGTCCGCCATCTCCGCCCGCGTCGCCGTCGTGCAGGGCCGCAACGCCATCGGCATCGAGCTGCCGAACCTCACGCGCGAGACGGTGTACCTGCGCGAGCTCCTGACCTCGCCGGTCTTCACCGAGACCAAGCAGAAGCTCGCGCTGTGCTTAGGGAAAAACATCGGCGGCGAGGCGATCATCGCCGATCTCGCCCGCATGCCCCACCTGCTCGTCGCCGGCACCACCGGCTCGGGCAAGTCGGTCGCCATCAACACCATGATCCTGTCGCTGCTCTACCGGCTGAAGCCGGAGGAGTGCCGCCTCATCATGGTCGACCCGAAGATGCTGGAGCTCTCCGTCTACGACGGCATCCCGCACCTGCTCTCGCCGGTCGTCACCGATCCGAAGAAGGCGGTCATCGCCCTCAAATGGGCGGTGCGCGAGATGGAGGAGCGCTACAAGAAGATGGCGCGCCTCGGCGTGCGCAACATCGACGGCTTCAACGCCCGGGTGGCGGAGGCGCGCGCCCGCGGCGAGGTGATCACCCGCACGGTCCAGACCGGCTTCGACCGCGAGACCGGCGAGGCGATCTACGAGGACGAGGTGATGGACCTCTCCGCCCTGCCCTACATCGTGATCGTGGTCGACGAGATGGCCGACCTGATGATGGTGGCGGGCAAGGACATCGAGGGGGCGATCCAGCGCCTCGCCCAGATGGCGCGGGCCGCCGGCCTGCACCTGATCATGGCGACGCAGCGCCCGTCGGTGGACGTGATCACCGGCACGATCAAGGCGAATTTCCCGACCCGGATCTCGTTCCAGGTGACGAGCAAGATCGACTCGCGCACGATCCTCGGCGAGATGGGCGCCGAGCAGTTGCTGGGCCAGGGCGACATGCTGTTCATGGCGGGGGGCGGGCGCACGACCCGGGTGCATGGCCCGTTCTGCTCGGACGACGAGGTCGAGCAGGTGGTGGCCCACCTCAAGCGCCAGGGCCGTCCGTCCTACCTCGACGCCGTCACGGCGGACGAGGAGGCCGAGGAGGCGGCCGCCGGCGCCCCGGATACGCCGGTGATGGACCAGGGCAGCTTCGGCGACCCTTCCGCCGACCTCTACGACCAGGCGGTGGCGGTGGTGCTGCGCGACAAGAAGGCCTCCACCAGCTACATCCAGCGTCGCCTGCAGATCGGCTACAACCGGGCGGCCTCGCTGATGGAGCGGATGGAGCGCGAGGGCATCGTCGGTCCCGCCAACCACGCCGGCAAGCGCGAGATCCTGATCGAGCCGGCGCCCCAGCCCGGGGCCGAGGAGGCGTGATCCGCCCCGCCGTCGCATATTCGCCACAGGGGGCGGCTCTATGGCCGGACCGGCCCCCTGCGGCACGCCAGCATTCCGGGCAGGTGCGGCGTCGGCATGCCGGCGCGGCCCCGTCCCTCCCCGTTCGCCCATACGGAGAACCCTGCCGATGAACGGCCGTCCCCGCTCCGGCCCGCTCCGCGCGGTGTCCCTCGGCGCCGCGCTCTCGGTCGCCGCCCTGTTGAGCGCGGCGCCCGCCGAGGCGCAGGTCTCGTCGTTTCTCGACGGCCTGTTCGGCCGCAAGGACCCTGCGCCCGAGGCCGCGCAGCCGGACATGGCCCCCGTCCCGGGCCAGGGGGCGGCGGGCGGCCAAGCCCCCGGCCCGTCCGCCAAGGCACCCCTGCCACCGCGCCGGCCGGCCTCCCTCGGCGGCGCCAAGGCCGTCGCGCCCGAGCCCGTCGAGACCGCCGCCGTCCCGTCCGCCGCCGAATCGACGCGACTGGCCCCGCAGGTCGCCGCCGTCACTACGCCGTCGGCCGTCGATGCCGCCAACCCGGCGGCGGTGATCGAGCGCGCCAACGCCTACTTCAACGGCGTCACGACACTGACCGGCAACTTCGTCCAGATCGGCGCCGACGGGCGCAAGATCGGCGGCAAGCTCACCCTCGCCAAGCCCGGCCGCCTGCGCTTCGACTACGACCAGCCCTCCTCCCTGGAGGTGATCGCCGACGGCACCTCGGTGGCGGTGCGCGACCGCAAGCTGGCGACGCAGGATCTCTACTTCATCTCGCAGACGCCGCTGAAATTCCTCTTGCGCGACAAGATCGATCTTGCCCGCGATCTCACCGTCACCGACGTCGCGGCCGAGCCCGGCGGCATCCGCATCGTGCTCGACGATCGCTCGACGCTTGGCGGCACCTCGCGCATCGCCCTCTACTTCGACGATTCGATGAAGACTCTGAGCCAGTGGCGGATCACCGACCCGCAGGGCTACCAGACCACCGTGCTGCTTTCCAACCTCCAGCGCGGCCGCGCCGTCGACGGCATGCTGTTCGTCATCAATTACGGCCGGGCCGTCGACAAGGAGCTCGAGGCCAAGATGCAGCAGGCCCGCCCGAACTGATTCGACCCTGCCCTCACGAGTACCCGACCGTTGCGCCTCACCGTCAGCACCTGGAACATCAACTCGGTCCGCCTGCGCATCGACCTCGTGCGCCGCTTCCTGGACGAGGCGAAGCCCGACGTGCTCTGCCTCCAGGAGACCAAGTGCCCGGACGACCGCTTCCCCCTCAAGGAGTTGCAGGGTTTCGGCTATCCCCACGTCGTCTTCGCCGGGCAGAAGGGCTATAACGGCGTCGCGATCCTCTCCCGCCTGCCGCTGGTCACCCGCGAGGTGATGAGCTTCTGCGAGCGCCAGGACGCCCGCCACATCTCGGCGGTGATCGGCCCCGAGGCGGGGGCCGCCGCCGGCATCGCCATCCACGACTTCTACGTCCCGGCTGGCGGCGACGTGCCGGACGCCAAGCTCAACGACAAGTTCGCCCACAAGCTCTCCTTTATGGACGAACTGCGCGCCTGGGGCGGCCGGCGCCCCTCGGGTCCCGCGATCCTCGTCGGCGACCTCAACGTGGCGCCGCTCGAGCACGACGTCTGGTCGCACAAGCAGCTCCTCGACGTGGTCAGCCACACCCCGATCGAGACCGAGCGCCTGGAGACGCTGCGCGGCGAGGCCGGCTGGATCGACACGATGCGCCACCTGCGCCCGCCGCCCGAGAAGATCTATACCTGGTGGAGCTACCGCTCCCCCGACTGGGCGGCGGCCGACAAGGGCCGGCGCCTGGACCACATCTGGGTCACCCCGGACCTCGCCGACACCGTGAAGTCGGTGACGGTGGCGCGGCACACCCGGGCCTGGGAGAAGCCGTCGGACCATGTGCCGGTGACGGTGGAACTGGAGCTGTAGGGTAGGTCACGATCGGATGGGGATGGTGAAGGGACCGTCTCCCATCTCGCCCTAAGCTGTGGTTCTCGCGACGCAGCGGTGGAGGCTCTTGAAAGTCCGGCATTGCCATGGGCTTCGACGGAGCATTCACTCGGTCCGCTCACCGGCCAAGGACGTGGCTGAGTGATCGAAGCCGAGTGATCGAACCGCCTTGCGACAGGCTAGTCAGGTGCGCTTGCTCATGTTGCTGCTGCTCATGCCCTCGCAGCAGCAGCCGCCCTTCTTGCCCTTCCCGGCATGATTCATCGCCATGCCGGCCTTGCCGCACATCATCGCTCCCTTGCCCTTGCCGCCGCAGCAGCTCATCGCCAGCGCAGGAGCGACACTCAGCATCAGAAAGGCAGCGGTCGTCGCGGCGAGCGTCTTCATGGTCGGTTCCCTAGTGGGTCGTGGTGGGTATGCCGCCCGTGGTCGCACGCGACGAGCGCGCGTTGCAACTCATCATGCACAGACCTGGAACGGACAAGGCCCCGCCTGGGTAGCAGGATGTCGGACTGCAACTGCACGGCCAGGGCGGATGGATTCCAAGAGGCGGCCGATCCGGCCCATTCTCGCGACCGGGGAGATTTTCTCCCGTTCGCCCAAGGTGCGGATCGATGCCCTTGCACCTGCCATTGCGATATCGGTCGCGGAAGGCCGAGTGCAATCGCCACCACGACCGACTTGATCATCAAACGAACGAAGGATCGATGCGGCGCGAGAAGCGCTGTCAGCGGTCCGCCTTCTCGCCCCGCACCTCCCGGGCGACGTAGCCCTTCGTCACCGGCACGATCTGCCCGAACACCGCCTCGGCCATCCGCTCCTCTTCCCGAAGCGAGAGGCGCAGGGTCTCGACATCTCGGGCCTGTCCCGCCTCCTCCGCGAGCGCGATCAGCGAGGTGTAGGCGGCAATCTCGTAGGTCTCGACCGAGTAGTCGGTGTAGAGGTTCTTCAGCACCTCGTCGCCCGTCACGCTGTGCACCAGCGCCGCGACGTTGCCGACCGTCTGGGTCACCACGTCCTTCAGGAGCGAGCGGTCCTCGCCGTGGCCGTGCAGCAGGTCGGCGAGGCGGGCGACCTGCTGGTCGGTCTCGCTCTTGTGCAGCCGCAGGGCCTGGGTCAGCTCGGGGTAGTTCTCATAGCGCTCGATCTGGCGCTGGATCATCTGCGCTGCCTGCTTTTCCAGGGCGTGGGTGTTGCGCAGGGCGGTGACGTAGATCGATTGCACGGCCTCGTTGGTGGCCGTGCTGGTCCGGTCCGCGGTCGTGGTCATGGAGATACCTCGTGGGATGAAGAATGGCGGGCAAACTTCTCGGGGGTATTCCGGGTTCGACCTCGGCCGTTCGCCGCCGGCCGCTCCGGGGCGTGACGAAACCGCGCGCGGGACGGCTCCCCGATGGGGAGTGGCGGGGGCGGACGGTTTCGTGTAGAGGTGCGCCACCCTCGCCCTCACACGGCGAGGTTTTTCGCCTTGGCAGACCGCGCTGGACGACATCCCGGCCCGGCCGAGCCCCGTGCGAAAGGCGGTCCACAAGAGGCCGCGCAGTCATGAACCCGTACACCTGAAAGGACACGCGATGTCGATCACGGCGGAGCGCAAGACCGCGCTCATCAAGGAACACGCCCGCGGCGGGACCGACACCGGCTCTCCGGAGGTCCAGGTCGCGATCCTCACCGAGCGGATCCAGAACCTGACCGGGCATTTCAAGACCCACACCAAGGACAACCACTCGCGCCGCGGCCTGCTCAAGCTGGTCTCGCAGCGCCGGTCGCTCCTCGACTACCTGAAGCGCAAGGACGAGGCCCGCTACCGCGCCCTCATCGAGCGCCTCGGCATCCGCCGCTAAGGCGGGATCTCACGCGGTTCGGGCACCGGCCCGGGCCGCGTTTTGCGATGGAGCCACCTTCGACAGAAGGGCCGCTCCGTCGCCCCGGGAGGGCCGGAATGGGTCCGGCCGCCCACTCACCGGGACCCGCGAGCAACGCGGGCCGCGACCGCCAGGGCAGGATCGCCGGTGGCTCACATAGAAGAGCCCCTCGCCGTCTTGCGCTGGCGCCGCCCTCCCGGACCGCAGGAAGGCATGACGAACATGTTCGACGTTCAACGCGAAGAGCTGCTGTGGGGCGGGCGCAAGCTCGTGCTCGAGACCGGCAAGGTCGCCCGCCAGGCCGACGGCGCCGTGGTCGCCACCTACGGCGAGACCTCGGTGCTCGCCACCGTGGTGTCGATGAAGGAGCCGAAGCCCGGCATCGACTTCCTCCCGCTCACGGTGAACTACCAGGAGCGGACCTACGCCGCCGGCCGCATCCCGGGCGGCTACTTCAAGCGCGAGGGCCGTCCCTCCGAGAAGGAGACCCTGGTCTCCCGCCTGATCGACCGGCCGATCCGCCCCCTCTTCGTCGAGGGCTGGCGCAACGACACCCAGGTCGTCGTCACGGTGCTCTCGCACGACCTCGAGACCGATCCCGATATCCTCGCCATGGTGGCGGCCTCGGCCGCGCTCACCCTGTCGGGCGTGCCGTTCATGGGCCCGATCGGCGCGGCCCGCGTCGGCTATGTCGGCGGCCAGTACAAGCTCAACCCGCCCATCCAGGAGATGGAGGGCTCGACCCTCGACCTCGTCGTCGCCGGCACCCAGGACGCCGTGCTGATGGTCGAGTCCGAGGCCAAGGAACTGTCCGAGGACGTGATGCTCGGGGCCGTGATGTTCGGCCACAAGCACTTCCAGCCGGTCATCGAGGCGATCATCCGGCTCGCCGAGAAGGCCGCCAAGGAGCCGCGCAACTTCCAGCCCGCGGACAATTCCGAGGTCGAGAAGGCCGTGCTCGAGGTCGGCGAGAGCGACCTGCGCGAGGCCTACAAGAACACCGTCAAGCAGGAGCGCTACGCCGCCGTCGACGCCGTGAAGGCGAAGGTGATGGCCGCGCTCGCGCCCGCCGAAGGCGAGGCCCGCTTCGAGGCCGAGAAGGTCAAGGCCGCCTTCAAGGAGGCCCAGTCGAAGGTGGTCCGCTGGAACATCCTCGACACCGGCTCGCGCATCGACGGCCGCGACGTGAAGACCGTGCGTCCGATCGTGTCCGAGGTCGGCGTGCTGCCCCGTACCCACGGCTCGGCCCTGTTCACCCGCGGCGAGACCCAGGCGCTGGTGGTGGCGACGCTGGGCACCGGCGACGACGAGCAGTTCATCGACGCGCTCTCGGGCACCTACAAGGAGACGTTCCTCCTCCACTACAACTTCCCGCCCTATTCGGTGGGCGAGACCGGCCGCATGGGCTCGCCCGGCCGCCGCGAGATCGGCCACGGCAAGCTCGCCTGGCGCGCCGTGCACCCGGTCCTGCCGGCCGCCCACGAGTTCCCCTACACGATCCGCGTCGTGTCGGAGATCACCGAGTCGAACGGCTCGTCCTCAATGGCCTCGGTCTGCGGCGCCTCGCTGTCGCTGATGGATGCCGGCGTGCCCCTGCGCCGTCCGGTGGCCGGCATCGCCATGGGCCTCATCCTCGAGGGTGAGCGCTACGCGGTGCTGTCGGACATCCTCGGCGACGAGGATCACCTCGGCGACATGGACTTCAAGGTGGCCGGCACGGAGGAGGGCATCACCTCGCTCCAGATGGACATCAAGATCGCCGGCATCACCGAGGAGATCATGCGGGTGGCGCTCGCCCAGGCCAAGGACGGCCGCGCGACGATCCTCGGCGAGATGTCCAAGGCGCTGACCGCCGCCCGTCCCGAGCTCGGCGAGCACGCGCCGCGCATCGAGACGATGCAGATCCCGACCGACAAGATCCGTGAAGTGATCGGCACCGGCGGCAAGGTGATCCGCGAGATCGTCGAGAAGACCGGCGCCAAGATCGACATCCAGGACACCGGCATCATCAAGATCGCCTCGGCCGACGGCAAGGCGATCAAGGCGGCCTACAACTGGATCCGCTCGATCGTGGCCGAGGCCGAGGTCGGGATGATCTACGAGGGCACGGTCGTGAAGACGATGGAGTTCGGCGCCTTCGTCAACTTCTTCGGCGCCAAGGACGGCCTCGTCCACATCTCCGAGCTCGCCGCCCAGCGCGTCGCCAAGGTCACCGACGTGGTGAAGGAGGGCGACAAGGTGAAGGTGAAGTTCCTCGGCCAAGACGATCGCGGCAAGATCCGCCTGTCGATGAAGGTCGTCGACCAGGCGACCGGCGAGGACCTGACCGAGAAGCTGAAGGCCCAGCGCGACGCCGACCGTTCGCGCGAGCGCCAGCCCCGCGCCGGCGAGTGATCGGCTGAAATGAATCGGGCGGGGGCCGGACGGGCCTCCGCCCGGTGAGAGATCCAAGAGCGCGGTCCTTCGGGGCCGCGCTTTTTTCGTGTCCGCAGCGGAAGCCCGCATCACGAGTGCGGCTCGGCCGATGGCCTTGCGTCGCAGCCGGCAGGCAGCTAGAGCCTTCGATATAGCAAATTGCGATAGTCTGCTCCATGCACGTCATCACCCAAGCGCGCATCTGGGAGGCGAAGCAGAGGTGGCCGCACACGGCGAACGCTCTCGACGCTTGGTACAGGCTGATCAAGGCCTCGGCTCCTACCGATTTCGCCGGCATGAAGGCGCTTTTCCCCGCTAACGACAAGGTTGGTCGGTTCCACGTATTCGATATAGGCGGCAACAAGCTTCGCTTGATCGCGATCGTGAATTATCAATTCAGCAAGATATATATCCAGGGCATCATGGATCATTCCCAGTATGACAAGGGAAAATGGCGATGACCGTCGTTGTGAAGCAGGCTGTCGAGCACTGGTCCTACGTCGCGCCGCTGCTCACCAGACCGACCACGGACGAGGCGTACTGGCGGCTCGTCGAGCAGCTGGACGAGGTGCTGGCCCTCGCCGGTGAGGACGAGGGCCATCCCCTCGCCCTTCTGGCCTCCCGCATGGGCGAGCTGATCGAAGCCTACGACGAAGAGCGTCGTCCCCTTCCGATGGCGTCGGGAGCGGAGGTGTTGCGCGCTGTCATGCAGGAGCGCGGCCTGGGACAATCCGATCTGCCCGAGGTCGGAGCGCAGTCGGTCGTGTCCGAGATCCTGAGCGGGAAGCGGCGGATCAATCTCCGTCAGGCGCGAGCGCTCGCTGATCGGTTCGGCTTTCCCGCTGGGGTGTTTCTGGAACTGTGACGCAACGCCGATCGGCCCCCCGCGTTCCCGCCCCGTCCCGCCTCTGCTTCAAGGATCGTCGCGGGCGGCGCTGATTCGCCCGCCGGGGAGGCAGCGCATGAGCGACGATCTCGTCTTCTACACCCATCCGATGTCCCGCGGCCGCATCGTCCGCTGGATGCTGGAGGAGGTCGGGGCGACCTACCGCACCGAGATCATCGGCTACGGCCAGACGATGAAGGAGGCGGGCTACCGGGCGATCAACCCGCTCGCCAAGGTGCCGGCGCTCACCCATCGCGGCGTCACCGTCACCGAGACGGCGGCGATCTGCGCCTACCTGGCCGACGCCTTTCCCGAAGCGGGCCTCGCCCCCGCGCCCGGCGATCCGGAGCGCGGCGCCTATTACCGCTGGCTGTTCTTCGCCGCCGGGCCGGTCGAGGCGGCGGTGACCAACAAGGCGCTCGGCGTCGAGGTGTCGGAGGAGCACCGGCGCATGGTCGGCTACGGCAGCATGGCAGAGGTACTCGACGCGCTCGAGGGCGCGGTCACAGGGAGCGACTACCTCGCCGGCGGGCGGTTCTCGGCCGCCGACCTCTATCTCGGCTCGCACCTGATGTGGGGGATGCAGTTCGGCGGCATCGAGCGGTGCCCCGCCTACGAGGCCTACACCGCCCGCCTCGCCGACCGCCCGGCGGCGATCCGCGCCCGGGAGATCGACGACCGGCTGATCGCCGAGGCACAGCAAGCCTGACCACGCCTTCCCCAGGGAACGTCCGGCCTCCGGCCGCGTTCGCACCGCGACGCAGCGGAATTCTTCCGCGACAGACCCTGACGGAGCCACCATGGCCAACGACCTGCTCAACGACGTGTTCGGCGGCGAGCGCAACCTGACCACCAAGGAGCGCGCCATCTCGGTCGTGCTCGGCCTCGGCCTTGCCGCCGCGGCGGCGCAGCCGCGCCCGAACAAGTTCCTGAGCCTCGCGGCGCTCGTCGCCGGCTCGCTCCTGGCGATCCGCGGCGCCACCGGCCACTGCGCCGCCAAGTCGCTGATGAACGGCGGTTCGCACGCCCCGGCGCGGATCTGATCCGCCGGCGGGGCGCCCCGGCGCCCCGCCTCTCGCACGATAGGCCCGGACACGAGAAAGGCCCGCACCGGTCTCCCGGTGCGGGCCTTTCTCATCGGGATCGGGGAAGAGCCGGCGGTATCCTGCCGGCTCGTTGCGCCTCAGAGGACGGTGGTGCGGCGGCGGCCCTGGATGAGGCCGAAGATCGCCAGCACGACCACGGCGCCGACGACCGAGGCGATCAGGCCCGCGCCCTCGTTCGGCGGGTACCAACCGGTGACCTGGCCCAGGAACGTCGCCACGAAGGCGCCGACGATGCCGAGCAAGGTGGTCATGATGAAGCCGCTCGGCTCGTTGGCCGAGCCGGGCATGATGAACTTGGCGATGACACCGGCGACGAAGCCGATGATGATGGTCCACAGGATCGCAAGCATGGGGGCTGCCCTTCGGCTCCGCTTAGGTGAAGATCAAACGCGCTGACCGCGCCGTGGTTGCGCTAAAACCCGCACGCCGTGCCGCTTCGATCCCCGAGACGCGCCGCCGGGCCCTTTACGGCGGCCCGGGTTCGGCGGCACAAGGCGCCGGGGCGCCCCTCGGGGGCCCATCCGTTCAGATTCCCCCAGGAGTTCGCGATGACCATCACGCGTTTCGAGACCGGTGCCCGGATGAGCCAGGCGGTGGTGCATAACGGCACCGCCTACCTGGCCGGCCAGGTCGCGGACCAGGTCTCGAACAACGAGGGCGTCGAGGCGCAGACCAAGGACATCCTGGCCCAGATCGACGCGCTGCTGGCGAGTGTCGGCAGCGACAAGACGAAGCTGCTCTCGGCCACGATCTACCTTACCGACATGTCGACCTTCGCCGAGATGAACCGGGCCTGGGACGGCTGGGTCGCTCAGGGCCACGCCCCGGCCCGCGCCACCGTCGAGGCCAAGCTCGCCGGCCCGCAATACCGGGTCGAGATCTCGGTCATCGCCGCGACCGGAGCCTGACGGATGGACCCGCTCCGGCGCCGTTTCCTCAAGGCCGCGGCCTGCCTCCTCGCCCTCGCGGCGGGGCCTGCCGGCCCCGCGGCCGCCGCGCCGGAGCGGGTCGTCAACATCTACAACTGGTCGGACTACATCGACCCGAAGATGCTCGACGCCTTCACGCGCGAGACCGGCATCAAGGTCGTGTACGACACCTACGACACCAACGAGATCCTCGAGACCAAGCTGCTCGCCGGGCGCTCGGGCTACGACATCGTGGTGCCGACCGGGCCCTTCCTCCAGCGCCTGATCAAGGCCGGCGCGTTCCAGCCCCTCGACAAGGCCAAGCTGCCGAACCTCAAGCATGCCTGGCCCGAGGTGACGGCCCGGCTCGCGGCCTACGACCCGGGCAACGCCTACGCGGTCGACTACATGTGGGGCACCACCGGCATCGGGGTGAACACCGCGCTGGTGCGCGAGCGCTTGGGGCCTAACCAGCCGCTCAACACCTGGGACATCGTCCTGCGTCCCGAGCTGATCGCCAAGCTCAAGGATTGCGGCGTGACGATGCTCGATTCGCCCGACGACATCTTTCCGAGCGTGCTCCAGGCGCTCGGCCTGAAGCCGGATTCGCGCCGGGTCGACGACCTCGACAAAGCCGGCGAGGCACTGTTCCGCATCCGCGGCGCGGTGCAGAAGTTCCATTCGTCGGAATACATCAACCAGCTCGCAAACGGCGACGTCTGCCTCTCGGTGGGCTATTCCGGCGACGTGCTCCAGGCCCGCCGGCGGGCCCGCGAGGCCAAGAACGACGTCGACATCGCCTACTACATCCCGCAGCAGGGCGCGCTGATGTGGTTCGACGCCTTCGCGATCCCCAAGGACGCGGCCCACGCGGCGGAGGCCCACGCCTTCATCGACTTCATGATGCGGCCCGAGGTGGCGGCGGCCAACACCAACTTCGTCTCCTACGCCAGCGGCAACCTCGCGGCGAAGGCCCTGGTCAAGCCCGAGATCCTGTCCGATCCCGGCATCTACCCGGACGAGGCCACCTTTCGCCGGCTGTTCACCAACACCGCCTACGACGACCGCACCCAGCGGGTGGTGACCCGGCTCTGGACGCGCGTGCGCACCGGGCGCTGAGGCCTGCGCTCGGCCCGCCTCGATCGAAGGCGGGCCGGCACTGATTAATTCTTAGTCCTTGAGATCGTCCGGCACCTTGCCGCCGTTCTCCTCGAGCTTCTTGATGACCTGCTTGTGCAGCCAGACGTTCATCGTGGCCGAATCGTTGGTGTCGCCGCTGTAGTGCAGCTCCTGGGCGAGCTCCTTGCGGGCCGACAGGCTGCTGTCGAGGTTGAGCAGCTTCATCAGGTCGACGATCGAGGTGCGCCAGTTCAGCTGCTGGCCGGCCTTCGAGGCCAGGTCGTTGAGCACCGCCTCGACGTCGACCTTGCCGTCGACCTTCGGCACGTCGCCGCTGGTGGTGCCGGTGGTGCCGCCCGCGCCGCCGGCCGGGGCGCTGGTGGTGGAGGAGGTGGCGTCCGGCGTCTCCGCCTTGGCCTCGCCGCCGCCGAAGGGGTGCAGGATCTTGCTGACGATCGTCCCGAGCAGGCTCATCGTGTCATCCTCCGTCAGGGGCATTCGGTAGAGTGGGGACCGCCCGCGCGTGCGGCCGGGGAGCCATGTAGGGCGTGCTTGCCCTGCGGCATCCCGGCACGGTAACGAACGGCCCCGCTCGCCGTTCCGCTCGCCCGTCGGCACGCGGGGGAGGTGCGCGCATCCCGACGCTTCACGGGCCCGCAGGATGGGTTAAGGACATCCGCGGCAGGAATGCCGCGCGAGGGGCATGGGAAGCCGGGACCGAAGGCAGCATGACAGGGGATCCGATCCGCCGGGCGCTCGACGACGTCTGGTACTGCGTCGGCGAGAGCCGCAGCCTGCGGCCCGGGGAGATGCGGTCGGTCAGCCTCGGCGAGGAGGCCGTGGTGGTCGGGCGCGAGGAATCGGGCGCGCTGTTCGCGCTGCGCGACCGCTGCCCCCATCGCGGCATGGCGCTCTCGGCCGGCCGGATCGTCGAGGGCAACCTCGTCTGCCCGTTCCACGGCTGGCAGTTCCGGCCCGACGGCGCCTGCGCGGCGATTCCGGCGCTCGCCCGCCGGGACGACGCCAACTTCGCCTCGGTCCGCCTCGCCCGCTTCGCGGTGGCGGAGAAATCCGGCCTGATCTGGGTCCATGCCAATGCGAACTTGGCCAGCGCGAATTCCGCGGGCGCGAACCCGGACGCGGCGCCGCCGATCCCGGAGGTCGACTTCGAGTATTGCGGCCAGCTCGTCGAGATCCTGGAGGTCGAGGCCTCGTTCGACCTCGTGGCGCTGAGCTTCGTCGACCCGGCCCACGTCGCCTACGTGCACGATTCCTGGTGGTGGCGCCCGTCGAAGACCATGAAGGAAAAGGTGAAGCACTTCGCCCCCTCGCCCTTCGGCTTCACCATGACGAGCCACACCGCGAAGACCGCCTCGCTGGCCTACCGCCTGCTCGGCTCGATCCCCGAGGTCGAGATCGAGTTCCGCCTGCCGGGGGTGCGGCTGGAGCGGATCACCGCCGGCGAGAAGCGCTTGGCCAACTACACCTTCGCCTCGCCGCTGGCGAACGGGCGCACCGCGCTCATCAACGCGATGTACTGGAACATCCGAGGGCTCAACCTGCTCAAGCCCGTCGCCCGGCCGCTGATGCGCCAGTTCCTCGGCCAGGACCGGGACGTGCTCCAGATCGCCCAGCGCGGCCTCGACCGGAAGCCCGCGATGGTGCTGATGGGCGAGAGCGACGTGCAGTCGCAATGGTACTTCAGCCTCAAGCGCGAGTTCCTGCGCGCCCGCGAGGCCGGCGCCGCCTTCGTCAACCCGCTCGAGCCGCGGGAGCTGCGCTGGCGCAGCTGAGGCCGGGTGTGGGAATTCTATCCCAGGTGGCAAATCTGACGCAGATTTCTTCCGGTTGTACGTCCGGACTCTATCGCGATCCGCCCGGTTCGGATTATCCAGGGCGGATCGCTGCCCGGAGATTCGGATGTCCGAGGACATCTTCCGCATCATCTACAAGAGTACCGCCGCGCATCCCGCGGATGTGATGCTGGGTCAGGGCCACGTCGCGAATCTTCTCGCGACCGCCCGGCTGCGCAACCAGGCGGCGGCGGTCTCGGGCGTGCTGGTCTATACCGGCCTCGGCTTCTTCCAGGTGCTGGAGGGGCCGCGGGCGGGCGTGCAGCCGATCTTCGAATCGATCCTGGTCGACCGTCGCCACCACACCCTGGCGGTGATCGAGATGGACATGGTGCCCGAGCGCCGCTTCTCCGGCTGGAGCATGGGCTTCCTCGGCACCGACCGGGATCTCGACGACCGGCTCAACGGTGCCGGCCTCGGTGCGAGCGGCGGCCCCGAATCCCTGGATCAGCTCCTGCGCCGGACCCTGCTGCTGCTCATCGACACGCCGATCAGCCTGCCGTGGCTCGGGTCGGCGCTCGCCTGCCGGCTCTGATCGCCCGCGAGGCGTTTCTCCTGACGCTCCCCCTTTCCTGGACGACTGAAGCGGTAGCGGAAGGAAATCCGGGATCCAGCAGAGAAGGTGCCGCGGAGCGGCTCTGTATGCTGCATCGTCGGAGACAAGCAGACGCTTCGCGACTTTTCGCGCGGGATCCCGGATCTCCGTCCATTTCTTTGCAACCGTCCGTGAGAAGGCGTGGCTCGCGAGAGGACGCCCGTCCCTCGTGGCCAGCACCTCACCCCGCCGCCAGCAACCCCACCGCCACCGCCGGGCCGCAGGTTGACGCGAAGGCGGCCGCCTCCGGGGCGAGGCGGGCGCTCAGAAGGTCGGCCAGGTCCTCGGACTGCCGTTCGAGGCGGCCAGCGAGCCTCGCGGCAACGAAGCGGCCGGCGCCGCAGATCACGACGGGCGCCGCGTCGGGCAGCTCGCCCCGGGACAGGATCAGCCCGGCGGCGTCGTGCAGCAGGCGCAGCTGCGCCTCGGCGAAGAAGCCGGCGAGCCGCACCCAGTCCTCCCCCGAGCCCTCGTGACGGTCGCGGCCGATCATCCGGGCGAGGCGGATCTCGGTCTCTCCCGCCGACTTGCCCTTGAGGTCGGCCGCGTCCTGCTGGTCCTCCGCCGCCGGTAGCTGCCCGAGCAGGCGGTAGGCGTCGGCGGTGGTGGCGAAGCACTCGGCCATCAGCGCGGTGCGCCGGCCGCGGAACGGCGCGGTCCGCGACAGGGCGAGGAGCGGCGTGCGCACCACGCCCGTGTAGACCAGCTCCCCGGTCTCGAGCCGCTCGGCGTCACTGTAGCCGACGGCGCGGGGCCGCCCGTCCCGGATCGGGATCAGGTCGGCGGTGGTCGAGCCGAGATCGACGAGGAGCGCGTCCGGCCGCCGGGTGCCGACCAGGGCGGCGGTGGCGTGCCAGTTGGCGCTGGCGACGTCGGCAGGGCGGGACGAGGCCGCCTCGGGCGCGACGAAGCCGGAGCGCCCGGCATAGATCGCGACCTCGCCCTCCAGGGTGCTCGCGGCCCAGGCGGCGAGCTGCGCCACGCCGTCGGCGCGGTCGGAGAAGCAATCGGTCAGCTCGCCCGTCATCGTCACGGCGTGGCGGGCCGGTGCGCGGGCCCAGCCCGGCAGGGCGGCAAAGGTGGCGTCGAGGGCGGAGAGGCCGTTCCAGAGCGGGCACGGCGCCTGCACCGCCGCCCGCACCCGGCCGCCCTCGACCAGCGCCGCCTTGACATGGACCCCGCCGAGGTCCCAGCCGATGACGCGGGACGGCGACGCGGAGGGATGGGGATGGGTCACGGGCGGATCTCGTGCGGGATCGGTCGGGGCGGGGTCGCATGAGCGGGCCGGGCGTTTCAACCCGGACCGAGGTGGTGCCGGTCCTCGACCTGCGCGGCGGCGTGGTGGTGCGGGCCCGGGCCGGCGACCGCGCGCGCTACGCGCCGATCGTGACCCCGCTCAGCCCCGGCCCCGCCCCGGCCGACGTCGCGCGCGGCCTCCTCGGCGCGTGGCCGGCGCGCCGGCTCTACGTCGCCGATCTCGACGCGATCGTCGACGGGACGCCGCCCGACCTCGGCGCCTTGCGGGCGATCGCGGCGGCCTGCCCGGGGGTGGAGCTGTGGGTCGATGCGGGCTTTGCCACCGAGGAAGGCGTGGCGGCGTTCCTCGCTGCGGGTCTCGGCCGGCCGGTGCTCGGCAGCGAGAGCCAGGACGACGCGGGCCTGGTGCGCCGGCTCGGCGCTGCCGCATTGCTCTCCCTCGACAGCCGCGACGGCGCGCCGCTCGGCGCTCCGGAACTGCACGAGGATCCGTCGGCATGGCCGCCGGAGGTGATCGTGATGACCCTGTCGCGGGTCGGCAGCGGCGCCGGGCCGGACCTCGCGGCCCTCGCCGCCCTCAAACGCCGCGCGCCGCGGACGGCCTTCTACGCCGCCGGGGGCCTGCGCGGGCCCGACGACCTGCCGGCCCTGGCGGCGGCGGGCGCCGCCGGGGTGCTGGTCGCGAGCGCGATCCATGACGGGCGGCTGCGGGCCTGAGGGCGCAAGACGGAGGGAGGGGCGGGCCCCTCCCGCTCGTGCGATCAACGTCCGAGGAAGATGGAGGCCAGTCGCTGGAACAGCCCCTGCGGCGGAGGCGGCGGGGGCGGCGGAGGTGCCGCTGACTGTTCCGGACGGTTTCCTGTCTAGGCCACGTTCGCCGCGAAGGGGTGCCGGGCGGTCCTGTACTGCTGCGTGACCTCGGCGGCGGTCGGCGAGCCCTTGATGGCGCGCTGGATCGACAGCTTCGTGGCCTCGTAGTTGTACTGCTCGATCTTGGCGTCGTCGGCGGCTTCCCAGTGGATGAACACGCCGACCAGGATGTAGAGGTCGTCGGCCTCGTCGGCCGGGATGATGCCCTCGGCGACGCAATCCTGCACCGCCTTGGCGACGGCGTGCTGGGCGGGGCCGAACATCTGGATCGCCTGGCGGGCGTCGTTGATGGTGACCTTGTTGAACAGCAGGGTGTTGGGCTTGCACGGCAGGTTCGGCGCCACCACCGCGAGCAGGCTGGTGAAGCCGTGCTTGTTGTTGGTCAGGCTGTTGCAGAACGCCTGCTCGGCGGCGCTGCCGCGCGGGCCGATGATGAGATCGATATGCGCCACCTCGTTGCCGTCGCCGACGAGGGCTTCGCCCACCATCACCTTGTTGATCGTCGCCATGAGGGGACCCTCCCAGGTGTCGATAAGGTTAACCGGCCGCTTCGAACGATGCGGCCCGGCCCCGCCATCCTTGCTGTCGGCGTTCGGCCCGCGGCCGAACCGGTTCTCCAGATGGCGGCGCGACGTTACAGCGCCGCTGAATCGTGAACAAGGCAGCCGGACCGGTACAATGGTCCAGTCCAGCCGAGGTATCCGCAGACGAGACGGCCCCGCGACTACGACTTATGGGCGGGTTGCATTGATCGGGTCAGCAGCTCGCGCCTACGGATGCCCGAGCCCGTCGAGGAACAGGGTCGCCACGGTGAGGTCGGCGCTGGTGCCGGGATTGAGGCCCGCCGCCTTGAGGCCCGCGTCGTGGGCGAGCAGGGCCGCCCGCGCGCCCTCCCCGAGGGTGAGCCCGCGGAACGCCGCCTCAGCCTCCGCCCGCACCCGCTCGGCGGTGCCGGGGCCGAACTTGCGGGCGATGTGGCTGTCGGGGAACCCGGTCAGGAAGGCGAGGTGGACCGCCGTGGTGGTCCAGGGCTCGCACAGGCCCGAGGCGCGCGCCGCTGCCAGCGCCGGGAGCCCGGTGGCGAACAGGTCCTCGAACCCGGTGACGTAGGCCCGCGCGATGCGGTCGCGCCTCGCCGCCTCGCCCATGGCGACGAGAACGGGCGGGGCCGCGTCCGTCGTCACGTCGTGGCGCTCGGCCCGGCCGAGCCCGCCGGGATTGGCGAGCCGGATCGCCGCGTAGAGGCCGGCCGCGTCCGCCCGGTCGAGATCCGCCAGCACCCCGGCCAACGCCGCGCGCAGCGGGCCCGGCCGCTCGGCCGCGGCGGCGAGCGGCGCGCAGAGCAGCACGATGCCGAGATTGGTGTTCTGGCCGATTCCCGCCCGGGTCGCGGCGACCGCGGCCTCGATCCGCGCCCCGACCCGGGCGCCCGCCGCCGAGAGGTGGGGGGCGGAGAGGATCGCGCTCGCCTCGAAATCCGCCACGCTCATCCGGTGCCCGGCGGCGTGGACGTGGACGTTGCCGGGCTTGATCGCCGCGAGCTCCGCCCGGCAGGCGGCGAGATAGGCCTGCCCGATCGCCGTCGCGTCGCGCATCACGCCCCCTCGGCGACGAGGCGCGGCGGCCGGCCGGCCCGCAAGGCCGCCAGGAAGCCGGCGGCGACCTCCCGGGCGATGTCGACGTCGGTCACCTGCTGGAGGCCCGACCAGGCCGGCATGCTGTTGACCTCCAGCACCTGGAACCCGCCCTCCCCGTCCTCCACGAGGTCGACCCCCGTGTAGCCGCAGCCGACCGCCGCCGCGGCTCGCTCCGCCAGCTCCGCGGCCCGGGCCGGCGGGCGCCAGGGCCGCGGCCGGCCGCCGCGATGGACGTTGGTGATCCAGCCGTCGCCCTCCCGGATCATCCCGGCCACCGCACGGCCGGCGCAGACGAAGACCCGGTAATCCTGCCAGGCCCCGTCGCGCCGGGCGACGTAGCGCTGGAGGTAGTAGACCCGGCCGACCAGCTCTTCCGGCGGCAGCTCCTCGGGCCGCGAGACCAGCTGCAGGCCCTCGCCCTGCGAGCCGAACAGGGGCTTGAGCACCAGCGGCCGTCCCGGTCCGGCCTCCCGGGCCACGACCGCGGCGGCGGCCTCGCGGCGCGAGAGCACGAAGGTCTCGGGCGTCGGGATGCGGTGGCGGGCGAGCAGCAGGCTCGTCATCGCCTTGTCGACCGAGCGCTCGATGGCAACGGGCCCGTTCCACACCACGGTGCCGGCGGCCACGAGCGCGTGCAGCACGCCGAGCCGCATCGTCGTCGCCTCGAAGGTGCCGCCCGCGATGGTGCGAAGCAGCACCCCGTCCGGCAGCTCGCCGCCGAAGCCCGGCATCCGCAGGGGCTCGGGATGCCCGGTCTCGACCGTGACGTCGGCGAGCGAGAACAGCACCGGCGCGGCGCCGAGTTCCGTCAGCGCCGCGAGGAGCTTTGCCCGGTGCCAGGCGCCGTTCTCGGCCGCGAGCCCGATCCGCATCGGACTGCCCTCACGCGAAGGAGCGCGCCACCAGCTCCGGCATCAGCCGGCCGGCCCGGTGGCTGTGGCCGGAGCGGAGCGAGGTCACCACCACCTCGGCCGGGCTGAACAGGTGCTTGTCGATGGCGTAGAAATCGCCGTTGACGCGGGAGAAGGTCTCGGCGAAGGGCGCGCCGTGGTCGCGCGAGGTGGTGCTCGGCAGGGCCTCGGCCAGTCCCCTGGCGTCGGCATCGTCCGCCTCGACGAAGAGCTGCACCCGCCCGCCATAGATGATCGCGTCGTTGGTGCGGCCCATCGCCTGGACGAAGTCCGGATGCGGCGGGCTCAAGGGCGCGGCGCCGATCCCGTCGACGATCGCGTTCAGGTCGAACCCGACCGCGTGCGCCTTGTGCAGGGCGACCTCCAGCACCCGGGCGACCACCTGGGTCGCGCCGGCGAGGCTCTGGGTCGGGGCGTAGACGATCGTGACGTCGGCGGGCCGGACGCCCGCGGCGCGGGCCACCGCGGCGATGACCGGCGCCGGCGGCGGGCTGCCCGATTCGAGCACGAGCGCGATGCGGTCGGACGCGTCGTGGTAGGCCAGCTCCTCGAACAGGGGCTCGACCGCCGCCGCCGCCCGGCCCGGCCCGGAGCCGAGGGCGAAGAAGCCCGAACCCCCCTCCTCGTCGGCGAGGTTCCAGCCGGCATACTGGCTGCCGAGGCAGGCGAGCACCGGATCGGTGCCGTGCACCGTCAGGGTGAAGGGCCAGGCGTCGAGGGGACCGGCGGGCCCCACCGTCACGGTGCCGAGGCCGCCGAGGCAGATCTCGGCGATGCGCCGCCCGGCCTCGATCGAGCCCCGCGCTCCCGCCCCGGCATCGATCAGCCGCGCCCCGTCCGGCGTCCGCGTCACGGCGAGCCGCAAGGACGCCGCGTCGGCGGCCAGGGCCTCGACCAGGGGGGCGGCGAGCGCGTTCACGCTCGGGCGGGAGGGGGTGGCGGATGCACGCATCGGGTGACTCCCTTGCGGCCGCGCGGGGTGGTGCCCCGCTGCGGCCGGTCAGATCGCGGGGGTCTTCGGAGCCCCGTTGGACAAACCGTTGGAGCGCAGGTCTTCCCCTCTCACCGCCCGCGGGGAGAGGAGATTTCCCGCGATACTCCGTCGAGCATGGAGCGGTGGCCGGCGAAAGCCAATGCGGCGCCGGTTGTACCTTTTAGCTGCATCCGCAGCTCCGCCGCCCGCGCCGCGACGGCCCGCCGGGCCGCCGCCGCATCGCCCCCCTCGGCCACCACCGTGCAGATCGGTGCGCCCGCCTCGACGCGGCTGCCGGCCGGTGGGCGGTCCATCGCCCAGGCGGGCCAGTCCAGGGCCGGCACCGCGGAAATCTCGCGATCGGCGTAAAGGATCTCGGTCGCGGCGGAGCCCGGGAGGGGGAGCCACCGCTCCGGCAGCCGGCCGCGTGCCGCCGCGAGGTGCGCCGCGAAGAGCGGCACCGGCCCGCGGTCGAGAACGTCCAGGGTCGCGCCGGGCCGGGGATTGACCTCGAGCAGCCACCACGCCTCGCCCGCGACCAGGAGATCGGCGCTGAACAGGCCGTGGAGCCCTGTGGCCGCGACGAGCGCCGCGAGCGCCCGCTCGGCCGCCTCCCGCACCGTGGCCGGCAGCGGGGCCGGCCCGGCGGCGCCGGCGTAGCGGAACGGCCGGCCCGGCCCGGGCGCCGCCCATTGCTCGGTCACCGCCAGCACCGTGACGGCGCGGCCGTCCGCCAGCGCGTTGAGCGAGCGGGGCAGGCCCGGCACGCGGCGCTGGAGGTAGGCGCCCGCCGGGAGCCGCCCCGGCAGGGCCGGGCGGATATGGCCGCCGCCCGAGGCGCCGCGTCGCTTCACGAGCCAGGCTTCCGGGTCGGGCACCGGGGCGAGCGCGATCTCGGGGTGCGGGATGCCGAAGCGCCGGCAGAGGCGCGCGAACCCGGCCGGGTCCTTCAGCGCCGCCACCGCCTCGGGCTTAGCCCCCAGCAGCGGCCAGCGCCCGGCGAGCCGCCGCATCAGCCCCGGCGCGCCCTCGAAGCCCGAGCCGAGGACAAGGCCGGCGGGCGCGCCGGCTTCCGCCGCGAGGGCGGCCAGCGCCGCTTCCATGCCCCGCGGCCCCGGCCCGGCGCCGAGGCGGCCGGGCACGCGGCGATAGCCGGCGGCGAGCGCGCGGGTGTCGTCGTCGCCGAACAGGTCGGCGACGAAGGGGCGGTAGCCGGCGCGCCGCGCCGCGGCGGCGAGCGCCCGGCCCGATTGCGCGGCGATCAGGATCGATCCACCGGTCACGCCGCTTCCGCCCGGCTCGCGTCGAGCCGGTCGACGGGTCCGGGTGGCGTCGTCCCGTAAAGGCTCGCGCAGGTCATCCGACATCTCCTCGGGATCCGCGAATGCGGCGGCCCCCTTTCGCGCTCGACGCGCAAGTGTCCGCCACTTGCCCTGAAAGATATGGCCCTGACGCCTGCGCGCCCCGCCCGGACGTTCGTGGCGCTCCCTCAGTCGATCTCCGCACCGCGGTTGCGCCCGCGCGCGACGCGGAAGGCCAGGTCCGGGTGGCGGGCGCGCAACGCCGCGACCAGTGCTTCGGCCTCGTCCTCGTCGCGGGTGAGCGCGAAGCCGGTCGGCCCCCAGGAGCTCTGGCCGAAGCCGGCGAAGCCGGCCGCCTCGATCTCGGCGAGCGCCGCCGCCACCGCCGCGCTGGCGTAGCGCCCGCCCTGGTGGGGAGCGAAGTAGTCGCCGATCCGGCGCTGGATCGCGGTGATCCCGGCGCCGAACCGGTCGATGTCCTGCGCGACCGCGGCCGGCAGCACCTGCATCAGCACGGTGCGGCAGATCTCGGCGGCGTCCGGAGCGGGGAAGCGGGGGAGTTCCCGGAAGGCGCGGCGCTCCTCGGCCCCGTGCACGCCCGTGCGGCCGGCATCGAGGATCAGCACCACCCGCCAGGATTCGGGGAAGGGCAGCCGCGCGATCACCGGCGGCGGCGCGTCGCTGCCGTCGCGGCCGCCATCGACGATCAGGCCGCCGGTGACGAAGGCGGCGAGCCCGACGCCGGAGCGGTTGCCGCGGTCGAGGGCGTCCGCGAAGGCGGCCGGCGCGAAGGGGGCGCCGTGGAGCGCGGCGAGCGCCGCCGCGACCGAGAGGGCGAGCTGCGTGCCCGAGCCGAAGCCGGCATGGGCCGGGATCGCCTCCGCAAGGTGGAACGCTCCCGTCTCCGGCACGCCGAGATGGCGGGCGGCGAGCGCCGCGTAGGCGCGCACCCGCTCGCATTCGGGGGCAAGATCCGGGATCTCGGCCCCGGTGACCGTCAGGATGTCGGCGCGGGCGGCGGTGAGGTCGATGCCGGGGGCGTCGAGCCCGAGCCCGATGCTGCCGAAGCGCCGGCCGAGTCCGCCATGCAGGTCGAGGAAGCCGAAATGCAGCCGGGCCGGCGCGCGCACCCGCACCCTCGCCCGCGCTGATCCCACCTCGTGCGCCAATGTCTTGTCCCGGACAGGCCTGCGTCTCTGCGGGAACTGTCCCACACCGGCCGCCGGCCAAGCAACTCGCCCTCCGCGCATATCTGCCGGAGCGCCGGTCGCCGAGCCGGACTTTCGGGGGACTTGCCTGCCCGGGCGCCCGGATGCGACCGTCGGCGCTGCATCTTCGCGCAGCAGGGCTCGAGCGAGGGCGGATGACGGCCTGGATCGACGGGCGGGCGGTGGCGCGGGACGAGGCGGTCGCGGCCGCCGCGGCGCTCATGGCGGGCGCGCGAAGCCCGGTCGTCGCCGGGCTCTGCGCCGAGGCCGCCGCGGTGCAGGCGGCGTTCGACCTCGCCCGCGCCATCGGCGCTTCCCTCGATCCCGCCGCGGGCTCCGCGCTCTACGCCGATCTCGGGGCGCTCGCCGCCGCCGGCGCGATGACCACCACGCCTTCCGAGGCGCGCGGGCGGGCCGACGTCGTGCTGGCGCTCGGCGCCGCGCCCTGGACCTCGGAGATCTCGACCTCGGAGATCTTGGGCGATCTGGCAGCGGGGGGCCCGGTCCGCGGGCGCGCGGCCGGGCGGCCCCGCACGCTCCTCGCCCTCGGCGCGCCGGGGGACGGCGCCGTGCAGCCCCTCGCCTATCCGGCCGGGGATGCCGGCCTGCGGGCGGCGATCGGCCTGCTGCGCGGCCTCGTCGCCGGCCGCATCCCCGGTCCCCATCCTCTCGCCGACCTCGCGGCGCGCCTGCGCGCCGCGCTCTACGGGGTGATCCTCTACGACCCCGCCGAGACCGGCGCCCTCGGGGCCGAGATGCTGACCGGCCTCGTCAAGGACCTCAACGAGACCACACGCTGCTTCGCCCTGCCGCTGGGCGACCCGTATCAGGGCCGGGCCGTCGCCCAGGTCGCGGCCTGGAGCACCGGCCAGGGCCCGCGGGTCGGCTTCGGCCGCGGCGACCCGGAGCACGATCCCTGGCGCTTCGACGCCGCGCGCCAGGCCGCCGCCGGCGAGATCGATGCCGCGCTCTGGCTCGCCTCCCTGCCGGCCCCGCTCCCCGCCTGGATCCGTGACGTTCCGACCGTGGCGCTCCTCGGGTCGCCGCAGGGGGACGAGGCGCGAGTGGTGATCGGCGTCGGCGTGCCGGGCGAGGCCTTCGGCGCCGCCCTCTGGCACCCGCGCCGCGCCGTGATCGCCTGGCGCGATCCCGGCTCGCCGCGGACGGACCTCGACCCCGCCGCCGCGATCCTCACCGCGCTCCAGGCCCGGCTCGCCGCCTCCCCCGCCCCGCAGCCGGAGCGCGCCCCATGCTGACCCGCATCGCCGGCGGCCGGGTGGTCGATCCGACCGCCGGGCGCGACGCCGTCGGCGACGTCTGGATCGAGGACGGCCGCATCGTCGCTCCCTCCGACCGCGCCCCCGACCGCACCATCGACGCCGCGGGTTGCGTCGTCATGGCGGGCGGCGTCGAGGTGCACTCGCACATCGCCGGCGGCAACGTGGTGCTGGCGCGCCTGCTGCTGCCGGAACTCGGCCTGTCCGAGCCCGGTGCGCCGAACCCGCACGGGTCGGGCCGCGACGTCGGGATGCTCTACGCCCGGATGGGCTACACCACCGCGGTCGAGCCGGCGATGCCGCCGGCCAACGCGCTCGCGACCCAGCTCGAACTCGCCGAGATCCCGCTCCTCGATCGGGGCGGCCTGTGCGTGATGGGCAACGACGACCAGCTGCTCGCGCTGCTGCGCGACCGCGAGAGCGCGCAAGCCGTGCGCGACCTCGTTGCATTGAACGTCGCCACCTCGCGGGCGCTCGGCGTCAAGGTCATCAATGCCGGCGGCGCCGACGCCTTCAAGGACGGGGCGGTGCGCTTCTCCCTCGACGACGAGGTGCCGGCCTACGGGCTGACCTCGCGCACCATTCTCACCGGGCTCCTCGACGCGGTCGAGGCGCTGAAGGTCCCCCACCCGCTCCACGTCCATTGCAGCAATCTCGGCCTGCCGGGGGCCGACGACAGCCTGATCGAGACATTGGAGGCGGCGGAAGGCCGGCGCATCCATTTCGCCCACGCCCAGTTCTACGCCTACGCCGCCCTCGACCGGGACAACCCGCTCACCGGCGGCTTCGCCTCCGCCGCGCCGCGGATCGCCGAGGCGCTCGCCCGCCACCCGAACGCCACCCTCGACATCGGCCAGGTGGTGTTCGGCCAGACCGCGACGATCTCGCTCGACATCCTGCGCCAGTTCTCCGGCCGCAAGGCGGCGAGCCCGAGGAAGTGGATCGTCAACGCGGGCGACGCGGAGGGCGGCGGCATCGTGCCGTTCCGCTACCGCGACCGCGGCCCGACCTCGTCGCTGCAATTCGCCATCGGGCTCGAACTGATGCTGCTCTCGCCCGATCCGGAGCGCACCGTCCTGACCACCGACCACCCGAATGGCGGGCCCTTCACCGCCTATCCGCGCATCCTCCACCTGCTGATGGACAAGGAGGAGCGCGACCGGGAGGTCGCCGCCCACCCCAAGGTCGCGGCGGAGCGCTCCGGCCTCGCGGGGATTGCGCGCGAGTACACCTTTGCCGAGGTGGCGCAGCTCACCCGCTCAGGCCCGGCAAAGCTCCTCGGCCTCACCGACCGCGGCCACCTGCGCCCGGGGGCGCGGGCCGACGTCGCGATCTACCGCGACCGGAGGGACCGGACCGCGATGTTCGCCTACGCCCACCGAGTGCTCAAGGACGGCGCGGTGATCGTCGCCGACGGCGAGGTGGTGGCCTGGCCGCGCGGGCGCACCCTGTCCCTCTCCGTCGAGGCCGATGCCGGCATGGCGCGGCGGACCGAGGCCTACCTCCAGGACCGCTTCGGCGCCGGTCTGTCGAGCTTTTCCGTACCGGACGCGGCCTTTCCAGGCCGTGAGGTGTTCGAGGCGGTCCCATGCCGGACCTGACCCTCCACGGCATTCGCGTCGAGGACACCTTCGCGGAGGCCTTCGACATGGCCGCCACCGCCCTCGTGATCACCGCCGAGACGCCCGACTGGGCGATGATCGCCGCGACCACCATGACGGGCTTTGCCACCTCGGTGATCGGCTGCGGCGCCGAGGCCGGCATCGACGCCGTGCTCGCGGCGGAGGAAACCCCCGACGGGCGCCCGGGCGTGCGGGTGCTGCTGTTCGGCTTCGATGCCGGCGGCCTCAAGGACCAGCTCCTGCGCCGGGTCGGGCAATGCGTGCTGACCTCCCCAGGCAGCGCCGCCTATGCGGGCATCCCCTGGGACGACCCGAACGTGGGCAAGGCGCTCAAGCTCGGCGGCGCGATCCGCTACTTCGGCGACGGCTTTTCCACCGCCAAGCGCGTCGCGGGGCGGCGCTACTGGCGCACGCCGGTGATGGACGGCGAGTTCCTGTGCGAGCACTCCGTGCCGACGGTGAACGGCGCGGTCGGTGGCGGCAACCTGCTCTTCCTCGGCCGGCGCTTTCCCGACACCCTGCGGGTGGCCGAGATCGCGGTCGCGGCGGCCCGCGCCGTGCCGGACGTGATCCTGCCCTTCCCGGGCGGCGTGGTGCGCTCGGGCTCCAAGGTCGGGGCACGCACCAGGGGCATGATGGCCTCGACCAACGACGCCTACTGCCCGACGCTCAAGGGCCGCGCCGGCTCGGCCCTGCCGCCGGAGGTCGACGTGGTGCTGGAGATCGTCATCGACGGGCTCTCGGCCGGTGCCGTCTCGGCCGCGATGCGGGCGGCGCTCCACGCCTCCACCCGGGCGGGGGCCGATCTCGGCCTCGTCGCGGTCACGGCGGGCAATTATGGCGGCAATCTCGGCCGCCACCACTTCCATCTGCGCGACCTCGTCGGGGAGGCCGCATGAGCACCCTCACGTCGCGCGAGGCGCTGCCGGAGCGCCTCGACCTCGCCGGGATCACCCCCGCCGCCCTCGCCGGCCTGTCGGAGCGGGACGCCGCCCGCCTCTCCGTCGGCACCAGCCGCCGCGGCCTCGTCCTCGGCGACTGCTTCTCGCTTCACCTCGACGGATCGGAGGAGCTGCGGATCCTCGGCGCCACCGACCGCCTCGACCGGGTCGGAGCCGGCCTCAGCCTGGGGCGGATCGTGGTCGAGGGCGATGTCGGCCAGCGCCTCGGCGCCGGCATGACGGGCGGGACGCTCACGGTGTCGGGCTCCGCCGGCCCCTTCGCCGGCACGGCGGCGACGGGCGGCACGATCCGCGTCGCCGGCGACGCCGCCGAGGGCGCCGGCGGCGCGATCCACGGCGCGGCCTGCGGGCTCGACGGCGCGACGCTGGTGATCGGGGGAGCGGCGGGCGACCGCCTCGGCGACCGGATGCGCGCCGGGCTGATCGTCGTGAAAACGGCCGGCGCCCATGTGGGGTCCCGGATGATCGCCGGCACGATCGTGGCGGACGCAATCGGCGACCATCCGGGCTACGGCATGCGGCGCGGCACCCTGGTCACCGCCCATCACGGCGCGCTGCTGCCGACCTTCGTCGAGACCGGGCGGCAGGATCTCGTGGTGCTGCGGCTGCTCGCCAAATCGCTGGAGGCGATGGCGCCGGAGGCGGCGGCGCTGCTGCGGGCGCCCTTGCGGCGCTACGGCGGGGATCTCGCGACGCTCGGCAAGGGGGAGCTGTTCGTGCCGGCGAGGTGAGCGGGCGCGCCGTTAGCCTCTGGCCTCACAGGACACTCTTCCCACCCACCATCTCATCCTGAGGTGCGGAGCGATCGCAGATCGCGGAGCCTCGAAGGAGGCCTCCAGCGATCTCGGCGACTTCTGGAGCCTCTTTCGAGGCTCACTTCGTTCGCACCTCAGGATGAGGTTGTGGGTGGGACGAGAAAGTTGCTTCGTTGGGGGCGGTCGGAAGATCAATCGTTCACAGCCGCGCCTGGATCTTCTTCGCGATTGCCCCCAGCCGCTGCTCCAGCAGGGTCGGCACCTCGCAGACGTAGGTCAGCGACTGGCTGCGCTCCTGGAAGATGCGCTTGTCCCAGGCGAAGCGGGTCTCCAGCTCGGCGAGCTCCCTGGTCTCGGGCACGTCCGGCGCGGTCTTCACCTCGCTGATCTTCCCGGCCTCGTCGCGGATGCGCTCGGCCAGCACCCGCTGGCCGCGGGCGTAGCGGCCGATGCCGGAGACCACCTTGTCGCGCTCGCCGTTCAGCACCTCGAACACCCCGGCGAAGACCCGGGTCAGGCGGGTCTCCTTCTCGCCCTCGGCCAGCTTCGCCGCGAAGCCGTCGAGGAGCCCGTCGACCTCCTCCAGCGGCAGCCGGCGCGACGCGATCTTCTGCGCCAGCAGGGCCGCGTCGGTGTCGTTGCCCCACTCGGCCAGCGCCAGGGTCGGGTCGGGCCCGGTCCAGACCGCGCCGGGGCCGAGCGTCGAGACCTTGCGCTGGGCGCAGGGCCAGTCGGGATCGGGCCTCGGCTGGGCCAGCGCCGGCGCGGCCGAGAGGACGAGGAGCGTCATGAGGGCGGAGCGGAGCATCGCGGGCATCTCTCTCACGGGCGGTCAGCCCGCCTCCCCGGCCGGGCCGCCGCGCCGGGCGAGCAGCCCGCGGCCGGGATCGTAGGCGGCGACCGCCATGACGAAGAACGCCAGCCCGGTCCCGACCACGACCGCGCAGGCGACCGGGTTGAACGCGCCGTAGAGGGCGAAGCGCACCAGCTCGACGGCGTGGGTGAACGGGTTGAGCTGGCAGATCCAGTACAAAGTCGCGCTCGATTCGTTGATCCGCCACAGCGGGTAGAGCGCCGAGGAGGCGAAGAACATCGGGAAGATCACGAAGTTCATCACGCTGGCGAAATTCTCGAGCTGGCGCACGAGCGAGGACAGGAAAAGCCCGATCGCGCCGAGCATCAGCCCCGCGGCGAGGAAGGCCGGCAGGGCCCACAGGTAGCCGGCCCACGGGATGTCGGTCTCGAAGAAGCTCGCCACCGCGAGGAAGACGTAGGCCTGGACCAGCGAGACGATCACGCCGGCGATGAGCTTGGCGAAGAGCAGGCTCCAGCGCGGATAGGGGCTGGTGAGCAGCACCCGCATCGAGCCGACCTCGCGGTCGTAGACCATCGACAGCGACGACTGCATGCCGTTGAACAGCTGGATCATCACCGCGAGGCCCGGCACGACGTAGACCTCGTAGAGCACGTAGGTCTCGTAAGGAGGCGTGATCGACAGGCCGAGCGTGTTGCGAAAGCCGGCGGCGAAGATGAACAGCCAGACCAGCGGCCGCACCAGCGCCGAGAAGAACCGCTCCTTCTGGTTGAAGAAGCGCAGGAGCTCCCGCCGCACGATGCCGGCGAGCGCGATGAGGTAGCCGCCGGCATCGAGCCGGCCGCGCACGGGCGTGAGGGTCGTGCCGGCGCTCATGCGACCCTCCTCGGGGTGTCCCCGCGCTCGGCGGTCATCTGGCGGAAGGCGGTCTCCAGCGAGCCGGTCGGCTCGCTCAACGCGCCCGCGAGGCCGCGGGCGACGATGCGGCCGCGATGCAGCACCACCACCCGGTCCTCCGGCTCGATCTCGTCGAAGATGTGGGTGGCCCAGAGCACCGACAGCCCCTCCTCCCGTACCAGCGCCCGGACGATGGCGACGATGTCGGCGCGGGATTCGAGGTCGAGGCCGACGGTGGGCTCGTCGAGGAGCAGCAGGTCGGGCGCGTGGATCAGCGCCCGGGCGATCTCGATCCGCCGCGACTGGCCGCCCGACAGGGTGCGGATCTTGTCGTCCCGGCGCTCGGACAGGCCGATCCTGGCGAGCAGCGCCTCGATCCGCGCGAGCGCCGCCTTGCGGGGGATGCCGTGGAGGGCCGCGTGGTAGAGCAGGTTCTGGCGCACCGTCAGGTCGGTGTCGAGGGTGCGGGCCTGGAACACCACGCCGAGGCGCGCGAGCGCCCGCGACGGCTCTCGGGTCAGGTCGTGCCCGAGGAGCGCGACGCGCCCGGCCTGGCTGGCATAGAGCCGCGTCACCACCGAGAACAGGGTGGTCTTGCCGGCCCCATTCGGCCCGAGCAGGGCCGTGAACGCGGCGCGCGGCACCTCGAACGACACGTCGTCGAGCGCCGTGCGGGCGCCGAAGCGGTGGCTCACGCCCTCGACCGCGAGCGCCGCGCTCATCGGCTTATGCTCTTGCGGGCGTCGCGCACGGCGTCGAGGCACTCGTCGTATTCCCGCTCGCCGAGTTCGCGCTCGGCGACCCGCAGTTCCCGCCGGAGGGCTTTTGCCAAGGGCTCAGCGGGGGACTTCGCCAGCTCGGCCTTGATCGTCGCGATGCCGTCCCGGCACGCGGCCGCGTCGTCGGCGCGGGCAGGCAGGGCCGTCAGCAGCAGCAGGGCGGCGAGGCGCGCGCGCATCCGGGGTTTCCTCTCGTTCTTGCGGTCGATGTAGGCCGGGGCCTGCGGCCCGCAAACCCCTGTCACTTCACGATGAAGCGCCCGGTCATGCCCCGGCTCTCCAATCCTTGCACCGACCACGGGAACTCGCCGGCCCGCACCGTCACGAACTCCACCGCGATCGTGCCCTGGTCGTCGAATTCGAGGTGGTGCGGCGGCCCGGCCATGTGGACTTCGAGATGGTTGATGACGATCTGGTTCATCCACACGCCGCGGAAGAACTCGCTGGCGAAGAACTTGTACTCCTTCTGCCCCTTGGCGGTGATCCGCAGGCGGTAGGACTTGCCGGCCTCCATCTCGATGTCCTTCACCGGCACCGCGTAGTCGTTGTCCTCGGCGCCGAGCACGAGGTCGGGCAGGTCGGTGCGGCCCTTGGTGAGGTCTCCGGCGAAGGCGGGGGTGGTGAGGAGGCAAGCAGCCAGAGTGGCGGAGAGGAAGGCGCGCATGGGTGATCCAGGTGAGAAGAGGTGGCGCACGCTGGCGCGTCTCTCCTCCCCCTTGTGGGGAGGAGCCGGAGGTGGGGGTGGTGCCGCGTAGAGCGCGCGCTCAATCCGGCACCACCCCCACCCCTAACCCCTCCCCACAAGGGGGAGGGGAAGGTGCTTTACTGCGGCGAGACCGCGACGCCCCAGGGCAGCAGCCCGACCGGGATGCTCTTCGTCACCTTGAGCGCCTCGACGTCGATCACCGAGACGTCGTTCGAGGTGCCGTTGGTGGTGAACAAGAGCTTCTGGTCCGGCGTGAAGGCGAGCTGCCACACCCGCTGGCCGACCGGCAGGTACTTCTGCACCTCGTAGGTCCTCGCATCGACCACCGCGACCCGGTTGGCGGGGCCGAGCGCCACGAAGGCCTTGCTCCCGTCCTTCGTCATGCGCACGCCGACCGGCTGGATCTGCTCGTCGGTGACGCCCGGGATCTTGAACGTGATCTTACGCACCACCTTCCTGGTCTCGACGTCGATCACCGAGACGGTGCCGCCGACCTCGGCCGAGACCCACAGCCACTTGCCGTCCTGGCTGAACTCGGCGAAGCGGGGGCGGGCATCGACCAGCACGTTGTCGATCACCTGGAAGGTCCTGGTGTCGATGAAGTGGGCCATGTTGGTGGTCTCGGAGGTGTTGACCAGGATCGACCCGTCCGGGCTCAAGCCCAGCCCCTCCGGCTCGACGCCGACCGGCACCTCGGCCACCACCTTGTTCTTCTCGACGTCGAGCACCGTGACCTGGCTGTCGTCTTCGTTGGCGACGTAGACCGGGTTGCCGGATGGGTGCGCGATGAACTGCTCCGGATCCGGCCCCGAGCGCAGCGAGCGCACGACCTTGCCGGTCTTGGTGTCGAGCACGTCGATGCGGTCGTCGTCGCTGGCGCAGACGTAGAGCAGGCTCCCGTCCTTCCCCACCGTGATCCCGCGCGGGCGGCGCCCGACGGCCCAGGTCGCCGTGACCTTCATCGTCTCGACGTCGATGACGCTGACCGAGTTGCCCTTCTCGTTGCTGACGTAGACGGTGGTGGCGTGGGCGGGCGCGGCCAGGAGCACGGTCGCGACGAGTGCGCAGGACGCCGGTCCGATCCGGTGACGGCTCATCGATCCTCCCTTCCGGCCGCGCTCTTGATCCCGCGGTCCGTCTTCTCGCTCTTACCTCGCCCGCCGCGACGCCGCGGGCGAGATCGACTTATGGCCGGGTCACGACTTCGGGAGCTTGCACTGCGTCTCCGGCAGGTCGATCCCCAGCGTATCGAGCGGCGTGCGCTGGTGCAGGTAGCCCTGCTCCGGCGCCACCGCGACCAGCGCCTGGGGCTGCACCAGGAGCAGCGGCTGGCGCAGCTGGTGGTCCCAGGGACGGAAGCTCAGGGCGACGCCCTTGTAGCCCGGCAGGCTGAAGGCCGGATCGGCGATGGCCCCTGCCAGCGCCGCCGGGTCGGTGGTCTTCTTCTGGAAGGCGGCTTCGCCGACGGCCCGCACCGACGCCCAGACCTGGTAGTCGAGGGGGCGCATCAGCCGGCCGGCGAGGCGGCGGAAGCGGTTCTGGGCCTGGGCGGCGCCCCAGACCTCCAGCGTCGGGTGCCAGGTGGTGGGGGTCAGCCCCTGCGTGCCGACCACGGGCCGCGGATCGACGGTGTGGAACGGCACGTAGTCGCCGAAGTCGCCCGCCTCGTCCGCCACCACGGCGACGTCGTAGTCGAGGCCGCGGGTGAAGACGAGGGCTTCGGCGCGGGTCGGGGTGTCGCCGCGGGCGCGGGCCAGCGGCCCGAAGGTCCAGGGGCGCTCGGCGCCGATCTGGAGCCCGAATTTCTTCGCCGAGCGCTTCATCGCCTCGGCCCACAGCCTGTCGCCGTCCTGCGGGCCGGTGATGAGGAAGAGCTTGCGCCAGCGCATGAAGGCGAGGAACTGCGCCAGCGCGTCGGTCTGCATCGCCCGGCTCGGGGCGACGTGGAAGACGTCCGCCCGGCAGTCGGTGCCGCGCAGGCGGTCGTCGGGGGCGGCCGCGTTGAACAGGACGACGCCCGACCCTTGGAGCGCGTCGGCCACCGCCAGCACCTCGTCGGCGGGCAGCGCCAGCACGATGAAGCGCAGGCCCTTCTGGGCGAGGCCGCGGGCGGCCTCGACCGGGCCCTGCGGCGGCGCCTCGCCGGGACCGGCGGCCGTGAGCGCCACCGCGTCGAGGGCGTAGCTCTGGCGCACGAAGCGGCCGGTGGTGGCGTTGTCCTGGATCGCGAGCTTGGCGCCGGCCAGCCCCTCGTCCTCGGGCGCGGCCTGAGCGTCGTAGGAGGACGGGGCCGGGGCCGGCCGGTAGATCAGGCCGATGCGGATCTCGCTCGCCTGCGGTGCCGCGGCGGGTGCGGCAGGCGCCTGCGCGAGAGCGGCCGGCGATCCCGCCAGGGCGGTGACGAGAGCGAGGGCGACGGTGGCCGTGCGGAACTGTGCCATGCGGGGGGCACGCTACCAGGGTTCCTCCCGCGGCCTCAACGCCTCTTCGATGAGGAAACCTTAAGACCACCCTCCCCCGAAAGTCCGAACACGGCCGGGAGGGGAGCGCGTTGCGCCGGCCCGCGCCGCCATGCGAGGGTTCGGGCGATGCTGTCGTCCCGCGCCCTTCCGGCCCTCGCGGCCCTGCTCGCCGGCCTGCCGGCCGCCGCCGCGCCGAACGGTGCGGCGGTGTTCGAGGTCGAGCTGGCCGAGCCCGGCACGGTCGGGCCGCGGCCGGTAAAGCCGGAGGAGGCCCGTCGCCTGCGGCTCGCCAGCGACGCCCTGCGCCGGGAGGTCGTGGGCCGCGGGCTCGAACCCGTGGACCTCGGCGCCCAGGCCGCCGCGATCCGGCGCGACGCGCCGCTCTACAAGTGCGAGGGCTGCGCGGAAAAGATCGCCCGGGCAGCGGGGGCGGCCTACGCCGTCTACGGCTACGTCCAGCGCAGCGCCCCGCAGGTGCTCAACCTCACCATCACCATCACGGAGGCCGGGAGCGGCAAGGTGCTGCGCGGCGGCCAGGTGGTGATCCAGGGCGACACCGACGACACCTGGCTCCATGGCGTGCGCTCCCTGGTGAAGAACCGCCTCTTCGCCGAGCCGCTGCCGGACCGGTCGTGATCCCCGTGCCCGGCCCCTCCTCTCCCCGGACCCGCCTCCTCGTCAGCGTGCGCGACGCCGCGGAAGCCGCGCTCGCCCGCGATCACGGCGCCGACCTGATCGACGCCAAGGATCCCGATCGCGGCGCCCTCGGGGCCCTGCTCCCCGAGACCGTGCGGGCGATCGCGGCGGCCTCCGGCGATCGGCTGACCAGCGCCGTGGCGGGCGAGCCGCGCGACGCGCGGGAGGCCTCCGCCTGCCTCACGGCGCTCGCCGGAACGGGCGTGCGCTACCTCAAGATCGCCTGGGCGCCGGGGCGCGATGCTGCGGAGCTGACGCTGCCCGCCGACCTTCCGGTGATCGCGGTGCTGTTCGCCGAGGACGGGCCGGAGGGGGCCGACGTGCCGGCGCTGGCCGCCGCCGGCTTTGCCGGCGCGATGATCGATACGCGGGGCAAGGACGGGCGGCGGCTCACCGACCATCTCTCCCTGCCGCGGCTCTCGGGCTTCGCGGCGGCGTGCCGGGCGCACGGGCTGCTCTCGGGCCTCGCCGGCTCGCTGTCGCTCGACGACATCCCGCTCCTGGCGGCGCTCAGGCCGGGCTATCTCGGCTTTCGCGGCGGGCTGTGCGCGCAGGGAGACCGGAAGGGCGTCCTCGATCCGGAGCGGATCGCCGAGGCGGTGCGGCGGCTTGAGGCTGTTGCGCCTTGCGTCGAGGCGGCGTGATCGTGCGCCGTATGACTGTCCGCGCTGCCATCCGGAACATGATCGAGCGCGGGATCGTGTCCCTCTTGGAGAGGGACGGGGCCGCCTTGAGAATGAAGTGGCGCTGGAATTCTCCTCTCCCCGCGGGCGGGGAGAGGGCTCTGCCGACCTTGTCGTCGGCAGAGCGAGCTGCGAGCCGCAGGTTCGCCGCGAGGGTGAGGGGGTGTTTCCGGAGAAGCCTCACTCGTCGAGACCCCCTCACCCTCGCTCCGGCGTCGCCTCCGCTTGCTGCATCCCCTGAACGGGGACGCAGCCCTCTCCCCGCCAGCGGGGAGAGGGGAAGCCCGCGTCCTTCCTTCGACTTGGGCAGCCCTGAAGGCATAGGGCGCACAGCATGAGCCAGGCTCTCACCGTCGTGAAAGTCGGCGGCAGCCTCGTGGGCGACCGGGCCCGGCTGCGTCGGCTGCTCGGCGCCCTCGCGGACGGGGCCGAGGGGCCGGTGGCGATCGTGCCGGGCGGCGGCGCCCTGGCCGATGCGGTGCGGACGACGCAAGCCGCCCTCGGCTTTCCGGACCCCCTCGCCCACCGGCTGGCGCTCGACGCGATGGCCGGCATGGCCCGGATCTTTTCCGCCCTGGAGCCGCGCCTCGTGGTGACGGGGAAGCCCGGCGATACCCTCGCGGCGGGCCGCGCGCCGGTCTGGGATCCGTCGGCACTCAAGAACGGCCATCCGGAGATCCCGGAGAGCTGGGACGTCACCTCGGACAGCCTGGCGCTCTGGCTCGCCACCCGCCTCGGCGCCGCGGGCTGCCTGCTGGTGAAATCCGCCGATCCCCCGCCGAGAGCCGGGCCGGCGGATCTCGCCCGCGCCGGCCTCGTCGATGCCGCCTTCCCGGGCTTCGCGGCCCGTTTCCCCGGCCGGATCGTGCTGCGGGGCCCTGGCGGCGACCGGCTCTGCCGCGGGGCGCTCGCGGAGTGCGCGGCGTGAGGGAGCACCTCGTCTTCGTCACCGGGCGCCTCGCCAGGGCGCGGCTGGAGAGGATCGCCGCCGCCTTGCCGCCGGAGCGCTTCGCCTGGACCATCGCCGATGCCGGCGTGAAGGTCGCGGCGCTGATGACCGAGGAGATCATCCGCCGCCGGGTGACGGTGCCGGAGGGCGCGACGCGGATCGTCCTGCCCGGGCGTTGCCGGGCCGACCCGGCGGCGCTGGCCGCGCATTTCGGCCTGCCGGTCGAGCGCGGGCCGGACGAGATCGTCGACCTGCCGGTCTTCCTCGGGCTCGCCGGACGCAAGGTCGACCTGTCGCGCCACGAGGTGCGGATCTTCTCCGAGATCGTCGACGCCTCGCGGCTCACGCCCGACGAGATCCTGACCCGCGCCCGGGGCCTCGCCCGGCGCGGGGCCGACGTGATCGACCTCGGCGGGCTGCCCGACACGCCCTTCCCACACCTCGCCGACACCGTGCGGCTCCTGAAATCGGATGGGTTGCGGGTCAGCGTCGACTCGTTCTCGCCCGACGAGTTGCGCCAGGGCGCGACGGCCGGCGCCGATTTCCTGCTCAGCCTCAACGAGGACAGCCTCGACCTCGCCTTCGAGACCGACGCGGTGCCGGTGCTGGTGCCCGTGCGCCCCGACGACCTGCCCTCCCTCGACCGGGCGATCGAGCGGATGCAGCGGGCGGGCCGTCCCTTCATCGCCGACCCGATCCTCGAGCCGATCCATTTCGGCTTTGCCGCCTCGCTGGTGCGCTACCACGAGACCCGGCGCCGCCACCCCGACATCGCCATGATGATGGGCACCGGCAACCTGACCGAGCTCACCGAGGCCGACAGCCTCGGGGTGACGGCGCTGCTGATGGGGGTGTGCTCGGAACTGTCGATCGGCAACGTGCTGATCGTGCAGGTCTCGCACCACACCCGCCGCACGGTCGAGGAGCACGACGCCGCCCGCCGGGTGATGTACGCGGCCAAGGCCGACGCCGCCCTGCCCAAGGGCTACGGGCGCGCGCTCCTCAGCTTGCACGACAAGCGCCCCTACACCCAGACGCCCGAGGAGATCGCGGGCCTCGCCGCCGCGGTGCGCGACCCCAATTACCGGGTCGCGGTGGCCGAGGACGGGGTCCACGTCTACAACCGCGACATCCACAAGGTGGGACGCGACGCGATGGCGTTCTTCCCCGATCTCGGCGTCGAGGCGGACGGCGCCCACGCCTTCTATCTCGGCGGCGAATTGACCAAGGCCGAGCTGGCCTGGCGGCTCGGCAAGCGCTACGTCCAGGACGAGGCGCTGGACTGGGGCTGCGCGCTCGACGGCGAGGTGGAGGACACCACCCGCTTCAAGGCCCCGGGCCACACGCGCCACAGCGGGAAACGTTAAGCCCGTGCCGCTGATCCGCGAGACCATCGTCACCACCGCTGCCGCCGACGGGGCCCTGCACCTGGTGCCGTTCGGGCTGATCCAGGACGGCGAGGATTACTGGGTCGCGCCGTTCCGGCCCTCGCCGACCATCGCCAACCTGGAAGCCGTGCCGTTCTTCGCCGCGGCCGCGCCCGCCGACATCCGGGTGATCGCTGGCTGCGTCACCGGCCGGCGCGACTGGGCGACCGTGCCGTCCAGCGCCATCCCGGTGCCGCGGCTCGCCGAGGCCTACGGCCACATGGAATTGCAGGTGGTGGAGGTGCGCGACGACCCCGTCCGCCCGCGCTTTCGCGGCCGGGTGGTGCACGAGGCGGCGCACCGGCCGTTCCTCGGCCACAACCGGGCGGTGAACGCGGTGCTGGAGGCGGCGATCCTGTCGACGCGCCTGCACCTGCTGGCGCCCGAGACGGTGCTGGCCGAACTGCACCACCACCGCATCGCAGTCGCCAAGACGGCCGGGCCCGCCGAGCGCGAGGCCTGGAACTGGATCGCCGCGAAGGTCGCGGGCGCCCTGCCGCAGGCGGCCGCCGCGTCCCTCGCGGTCGACGACGCGTGAGACCTCACGCGGGTCTGAAAATCGGCGTCGAGAACGACGCCGCGTTGAGAGGAGACACCCGATGAAGCGCATCCTCGCGGCCGCCCTCGTCGCCGCCTTCGCGGCGGCGCCCGCCACGGCCCACGGTCCGACCCGCAAGAAGGTCGAGGAGAAGGTCACGATCAACGCGAGCCCTGACAAGGTGTGGGCCGTGGTCGGCAATTTCCAGGACATGAGCTGGCTGCCGCCGGTCGAGAAGACCGAGGGCAAGGGCGGCAACGAGATCAAGGCCACCCGCACCCTCACGCTCAAGGGCGGCGCCACCGTCGACGAGGAGCTGTACAAATACTCGGCCGAGCAGAAGAGCCTGTCGTACCGGATCAACAAGGTCGACGTGAAGGTGCTGCCGGTCAACAACTACTCCTCGACGATCAAGGTCGAGCCGGCCGAGGACGGCAAGGCGTCGGAGGTGGTGTGGGACGGCGCGTTCTACCGTGGCTACATGAACAACGATCCGCCGCCCGAACTGAACGACGAGGCGGCGATGAAGGCGGTCAAGGCGCTCTATCGCGCCGGCCTCGACAACCTGAAGGCGAAGATCGAGAAGGGCAACTCGTGAGACCAGAGGTCATTGAAAATGCCCTTTGGTGCCATTCTCGCATTGTCGCTAAGCTTCTTGCTTGGTGTCGACAATGCGAGATGGACCAACGGCCCGATGCGTCAGCATCCTGGGCCGTTGCCAGGAACAACGCCCGGCCTCTCGCCGGGCTCTGCCTGCTGGTCGGGATCGGCCTTTGGCCGCTCCCTTCCCGGGCGGCGGAGGCCTTCCTCACCGCGCAGAATTCCGACACGGTCGACGTGGTCGATCTCGGCCTCGCCAAGGTGGTGGCGACGATTCCCGTCCCGGGCGCGCCGGCCGGCATCGCCCTGTCGCCGGATCGCTCCCGGGTCTACGTCACCGCGCCGGAGGGCAAGGCGCTGGTGGTGATCGACGCGGCGTCGCGGCGGGTCGAGCGCACGGTGGCGCTCGGCGGCGGGCCGCTCGGGGTCGGGGTGAACCCGGTGAGCGGCGCGGTCTACGTCGCCGACTGGTACGCCAGGCGCCTGTGGGAGATTGACCCGGGGAGCTTCGCGGTGGTGGCCGAGATCCCGGTCGGAACCTCGCCGTCGGGCCTCGCGGCGACGCCGGACGGCAGGTTCCTGCTGGCGGCGGACCGGGACGACGACGCCCTCTCCCTCGTCGACACCGCGACGCGCCAGCGGGTCGCGGTGATCCCGGTCGGCACGCGGCCGTTCGGCGTCACGATCGACGCCGAGGGCCGGCGCGCCTATTGCGCCAATGTCGGCTCGAACGACGTCTCGGTCGTCGACATCGCGACGCGCCGGGAGATCGGCCGGGTCGCGGTCGGCGAGCGGCCCTACGCGGTGGCACTCGCGGGAGGGCGCGCCTTCGTCACCGACCAGTATGGCGGCACGGTCAGCACCTTCGACGCCGCCACCCTGGCGCCGGGACCCCGGCTCGCGGTCGGCGAGTATCCGGAGGGCATCCAGGCGAGCCCGGACGGGAGGAGCGTCTACGTGGCGAACTGGGAATCGAACACCCTCACGGTGATCGATGCCGCGTCCCTGACGGTGACCGGGACGGTGAAGACCTCGGACGGGCCGCGGGCCTTCGGGCAGTTCCTGCGCTGACGGATGGCGGAGAAACCCGCTCGCGGATCGGCACGGAGGGATAGTTCGACGCGAACGGGTTCGTCACCAGCCCGCCCTCGGCCCGCGCCGGGGCAGCCAGCAGCAGCAGGAGACCTGCGAGCCGCAGCCGCATCTAGAGGCCGGCCGCCTTGCGCAGGGCGGCGTTGATGCGCTCCTGCCAGCCCGGCCCGTCCTCCTGGAAGTGGTCGAGCACGTCGCGGTCGAGGCGCAGGGACACGGTCTCGCGGACGCCCGGCACGGTCGTCTTCACGGCGGTCTTCGTGGCGCTCGTCGTGGCACCCTTGGCCTCGGGGCCTGGGCCCTCCGGCACCTTGCGGGTCACGGCGCGGAACGCCGCCTCGGCGGCCTGCCGGGGATCGCTGCCGCGGCGGAAACGATCTGATGTCATCGAGGTCCTCCTGCGGAGGGCCCTACCACGGCGCAGGCCAACACGGAAACGAGGCCCCGCCCACGACAAAGGCCCGCCGGCGCACCGACGAGCCTTGAGGAGGCAGGGTCCACGTTTCAGGGTGCGGGTAGTTTGGCACGGTACGATTACGATGGCCGTCTCGGCCCCGTACCGTATTCAGCCCGCCCTGGAGCCACTATCCCTGTCGATAGAAGTCCGGTGGCGTGTCCTGGTCACCGGTATCGGTACTTGTCGCGCGAGGGCTGCAACCTTGAGATCTCATGGCGACCTCCTCGAGTTCGTCTCGACAGTGACTATGCTGCCCCCGCCGGGAGAGATGGTCAAGACGGATTCGTCGCCGGCGGCACCCGATCTTTGCGGCGGATCGAAAACTTAACGGCAGGTAAGAATTCCGCGCCGGCGCCGGGCGATCACGCCACCGCCGAAGGCGCGGCGGCTCTCATGACCAGCGCCGCCCCCCAAACGACGAAGGCCCGCCGGCGCACCGACGAGCCTTAAGAGGCAGGGTCCACGTTCCAGGGTGCGGGTGGTTTGGCACGGTACAATTACGATGGCCGTCTCGGCCCGGTACCGTATTCAGCCCGCCCTGGAGCCACTATCCCTGTCGATAGAAGTCCGGTGGAGTTTCCTGGTCACCGGCATCGGTATGTGTCGCGTGAGGGCTGCAACCTTGAGAATTCATGGCCACCTCCTCGAGTTCGACTCGACGAGGACTATGCTGCCCCTTGCCGGAGGGATGGTCAAGAGGGATGTGTAGCCGACTTTTTTGTGCTGCCGCGCTGGAACAAAACTTAAGGAAAGGTTGAGGGCGCGCGGCCGGGCCGTCGCGCCCTCCCCGTCCCGCCGGGGTTCAGACGACGTGCAGGATGGCGTCCTTCATCACCCGGGCGACCACGTCGCAGGTGAGCGCGCTGGCGGCGCAGTGGGTGACCTGCCGGTCGAAATGGTCGTGGTCGAGGCGCGGATCGCAGGCGCTGGCGAGGAAGTAGCCGGCATCCGTGATGCTCATCACGTAGACGTCCGAGGCCTGGCCGGTGTGGCGGTTGATCAGCATGAACTGGGTGTAGGCCTGCTCGAAGTCGGGCCGGCCGCGCAAGGAAGGCCCGCGCTCGATCAGCACCCCGTGAGGCTCGAGCTGGCTGCCGGCCGCCTCCAGCACTTCGGCGACGATGTCGCGCAGGAGCGCGACGCGCTGCGCGTCCTCCGCCGAGAGCGGCGTCTCGGCCGACGGTTCCGGCACGGCGGAAGCCTCGCGGCGGCGGCGCTGCTCCTCGAAGAAGCTGCCGAAATCCGACAGCACCACGTCCGGGCACCGGGGAACCGCCCTGGTCTCCGTCATCGCACCGCGCTCCTTGTCGTCGCTCGAATCGTTGTCTCTCGAGTCGGTCCAGCAGTTCGTCCGAAGCTCAACTCATAGGGGCGCCCGGTAGATCCTGCGCGATCCCGAGCGACGCACGGTCCTGGCGGCCGGTTTCCCTCGGATACGCTGCCCCGGACTTGCGCGGGGCCTGTCCGCACCACGTCAGGGACTGGAGCCGAGGGCCGCCGCGATCGGCGCGCAAGCCGGGTGGCCGATGCCGCCGCCGACCTCCGCCGCCACGGTCTGCTGCCAGATCAGGAAGCCGCCGCCGCCGAGGTTGAGCACCGCCGAGCGCCCGGCCCGGGCACGGCCCTCCTCGACCACGACAGAGAGGCGAAACACCTGCCGCGGCGACGGTACCGGCCCGGCGGAGCCCGGCAGCGCGCGGATCGCCGAGGGGTTTGCCCGCCGCACCAGGGCGGCGAGGTCGAAGCGGCCGGTCTCGTTGTAGGTCGTCAGCACCGGCCGCAGGCGCGCGGCGAGGGCCGGCGTCATCGCGGGCAGGCGGTCGACCTCGTCGATGCTGGCGAAGGGCGCGTTGCGTGGCCCCCAGGGCAGGCCGCGGGCGCGGTATTGCGGCAGCTCGGCGCCGCCGCCCGGCTCGGGCGTGTCGTCCGGGTCGCGGTAATCGACGATCTCGGCCGCGAGCGTCAGCGCATCCCGGTCCGGCACGCCGAGGAGCCGGAACGCCTCCTCCATCGCCGGGCGCGGCGTGGCGTTGAGGTCGATCAGGGTGCCCTGGTCCTGGAGCGACAGGTAGGCGGTGCGCCCCGGTCCGAGCGGGCAGGCGGTGACGGTGCCGTCCTGCGGCAGCTCGGTGCCGGAGCGGCGGTAGGTGCGCCCGAGGTCGAGCTCGTAGGCGATCAGGCGGGCGATGCCGTCCGCCGCGCCCTGGAGCCGCACCGCCTCGGCCCGGGCCTGGGCGAGGCCGGTGGCCGAGCGCACCTGCAGGACCGCCGCCGCCAGCACCGCGCCGACGACGATGAAGATCGCCAGCACGGAGAGCAGCACGAAGCCGGCCTCGTCGGCGTGCGGCCCGGCCGGGTCGCTCACGGGCCGGCGTCGAGGGCGATCAGGAGGGGGGGCCATCGGCGGCTGTCCGCGGGAGGAAAGGCGACCTGGATCTCGACGAGGAGGGGCGGCCGGTCCGGCCGCGACCAGGCCGGCAGCCAGAGCGGGGCGGCGCCGTCGGCGGGAGCGCCGTAGTAGCGAAGCGCGAGGCCGGCGATTCGCCCGAGGATCGCCTCGTGGCTCGCCGCCGCCTGGCCCGGGGGTGCCTCGGCCTCGCTGCGGCTTTCCAGGAGGTCGAAGGCGCCGCCGCCGGTAGGGACTTGCGCCAGCGTCAGGGCGATCTCGGTCGGGCGCTCCAGGGTCTGGTCGGGGGCAAGCGCCGCCACGAGCCCGTCGGGCCCGCCGCGCAGGGTCGGCCGGCGGCCGTCGGGGCGGCCATCGGGGCGGCGTTGGGCGAGGCTGCCGAGGGTGCGCCGCAGGTGGTCGCGGACCGACTGCACCTCCTCGGCCCCCGCCGCCCGCGCCGCCGCGGCCGAGGCGCCGCCGGCGATCCGCACCGCGTTGAGCAGCAGCACCCCGATCAGCCCGGCGAGCGCGAGGCAGACCAGGGTCTCGACCAGGGTGAACCCGGCCTGCCGCGCGGCCACCGCGCCGGACATCCGGCTCATACGAAATCCGATCGATCGCTTCGCGATGCGGATTTCGGCTTCGCTCAGGCGCCGCGCTGGCTTGCCGATACGAATTCCGAACGGATCGTCCGGAACTCGTATCATTCCTGCTTCCCCGGGATCAGCGTGGCGTAGATCGTCGCCCCCGAGGCGCCCGTCACTCGCAGCTGCCAGAGCGGCGGCACGCGGCCGAGGCGCAGGGCCGGGCGCAGGTCGGCGATCGCGAGGATCCACGGCGTGCCGTCCGAGAACGCGCCCTGGATCAGGCCCGGTTGCAGCGGCCCCGCGGCGAGCCGGCGCAGGACGACGCCCTCGGCCTCGTCGGCGGCGACGCGGCTCGCCTCGATGCGCCGGACCGCCGCCGCCGCCGTGCCGGCGATCTGGAACGCCATGATGGTCGCGGCGGCGGCGATGCCGAAGGCCACCAGCACCTCGACGGTGGTGAAGCCGTCCTCGCCGCGCGGCCTCCTCCGCCGACGCCGCGCGGGGATGGTCGCGCTCATGGCCCGTCCTCCCGCCGCACCCGGCCGGTGAGCGCGCTGACCGCGAGCGCCCGCCGCGTCCCGCCCCCGGCGAGCAGGATCCGCCCGCCGGTCGAGCTGCCGTCGGGCAGGAGCCGCACCTCCCCCGGCACCGGCCGGCCGACCGGGCCGGGCTCGACGGCGACCGCAAGGCCGCCGACCGGGATCGGCGCCGCGCCGGGGCGGGAGCTGACGAAGAGGCGGCCTTGCGGCTCGAAGGCGAGGCGCCCGGCCCGGCCGGAGCGGATCGCCTCGGCCCGCAGCCGGCCGATCTCGGCCGCGACGGTCTCGGAGACGAGCAGGGTGCGCCGGTCGAGGGCGCCGGGGCCGAGGGACTGGAACGCGACGCCCGCGGCGAGGCCCAGGATCGCCATCGTGACCAGCATCTCGACGAGCGTGAAGCCCGCCTGTCCCCCGTTCGCGCCCATCAGCCGGCCGGCCCGATCAGCAGGGCGGCGTGGAGGCCGAGCGCCAGGAACGGCCCGAACGGCAGGGCGGTCTCGCGCCCGACGGCCCGGCCGGCGAGCGCCAGCATCCCGACCGCCGCCAGCGCCGAGAGGCTCGCCGCCAGGACTACGACCGGCAGGCCGGCGAGCCCGGTCCAGGCGGTGGCGGCGGCGAGAAACTTGACGTCGCCGAGGCCGAGCCCGATCCGGCCGCTCGCCCAGGCGTGCAGGGCGCGTAGCGCCCAGAACAGCCCGTAGGCGAAGCCGGCCTGCGCGAGGCCGAATCCGATCCCCTCCGCCCCGTCCCGCCAGCCGGCGAGGCCGAGGCCGAGGAGGAGGAGCCCGAGGTTGAGCGCGTCCGGGATGATGCGGCGGCGCAGGTCGATCAGGCTCGCCGGCAGCGTCAGCGGCAGCGGCAGCAGGGCCGGCAGCACCGTGCCGGCGAGCAGGGCGGCCGACATCACGCCCGTCCGGCCGCGCGGGCCCGGGCCGGTGCCGGCGCGAGGATCCGGTCGGCGGGGATCCGGGCCCGGCCGGGACGCGCCGGCGCCGCGACGGGTGCCGGGGGGGGCGGGGCGGGGCTCGCCTCGGCAGGGCGCGCCGCGGGCGCGGCGAGCATGGCCGCGGGCCCGGCCAGGGCTGCCGCAGGCGAACGATGGACCGGCGCCGGCAGAGCGAGAGCCGCCGCGGTCTCGGCGAGGGTGGCCCCGGGCTTGCCGACGCGGATCGCGGACTCGGCCAGGAGGTCCGCGGGTGCCGGCATCGGCGCGGGCTCGGGGGCTTGCTCCCGCGAGATCTTGGCCTGCCGCACGCTCCACTCGCGCAGGTGCAGCCAGTAAAAGTAGGCCGCCAGCGACGCCACCATGACCCCGGTCACCCATAGGGCCAGCAGCAGGCTGGCGGGCACCCGGCCGTTCAGCTCGCGCATCAGCCCGAGGGCGAAGGCGGTGTACCAGGACACGCCGGACACCGCGCCCGAGACCAGGAAGATGCCGGTGCGCATGCCCGACACCCCGTCGAGCATCGGCCGGCCGATGTCGCGCAGCACGCCAGGCAGCACCACGGCGTGGATGACGAGGCCGTTGATGGTGAGCGCCAGCACCACCACGAGCTTGGCCCAGAGCTTCGGGTTGTCGAATTTCTCCGGCGATTCCAGCGCGTAGACGGCGAGGAAGCCGAGGCCCGAGAGCCAGAGCAGGCCGAGGCCGACTGACACGACCTTGCTGACGAACAGGAAGATGCGGGCGATCTCGCCCGGCAGGCTGCCCCAGCGCATCCAGCGCAGGATCCAGAAGTCGAGCATCGTGGCGCCGCCGAGGCCGAAGGACAGGCCGATGAGGTGCAGGGCGACGAGCAGCGTCAGCACGCGGACCGGCGGGAACGGTGCCGGCAGCGGCACGACCAGCGGCTCGGCGGCGAGCGCGCCGCCGCTGAGGAGGCCCGCGAGCACGAGCCCCGCGACCGCCAGCCCGGCGATCCTTCGGCCGCGTCGGCGGCGCTCCCCCGCGCGGGCCGCGTGTCCGGCTGAGCGGTCCATGCCTCTCCCCTGCCCTGCCTTGGAAAAAAGTCCTCGCCCGAACGCCCCTGCCGCAAGGCCTCGCGGTCGCGAGCCCCGATCCTCGCCGGAATTGGATAACAAATCCCGACCGCGGGATGCGTCGCCGCCCGGTCAGGACCGGCAGTGAGGGCTTCTTTACGAAGAGACGGCACCCTGGCGCGCGGATCGTCCACTCGCCCCGAGGCCGCATGATGCTCACCACAACGCAACCGGATCGCGGCGAGCCGCGAGAGATCCGGCCCGACGACCGGCGGAACCGTCAGGCGGGGTTCTCCCTGGTCGAGTTGCTCGTCGTCCTGGCGATCATCGGCATGATCGCCACCATGGTGACGCCGCAGGTGCTGGGCTATCTCGGCCGCGCCAAGGGCGAGACGGCGCGCATCCAGGTCAAGAACATCGCCCAGGCGGTCGAGCTGTACTACCTCGACCTCGGCGCCTACCCGACCTCGCAGCAGGGCCTCCAGGCGCTGGTGCAGCCGACCGGCCCGGGCTGGCGCGGCCCCTACGTCCGCGACGCCCGCGGCCTCACCGACCCGTGGGGCCACGCCTACCTCTACCGCTCCCCGGGGACCGCCGGCGTCCCGTTCGAGGTCTACAGCCTCGGCGCCGACGGCAAGGCCGGCGGCAACGGCGACCAGGCCGACGTCGCCAGCAACTGACGCGATGCTCGGCAGGGACCGTGAGACGACACGGCTCACCCTGCCGTCCCACGGTCGTACACCTCATCGCGGCCAGTGTTCCTGTCGTTCCTGCCAGTCTATCCCGCGGGACATGCAGTGCGCTGCCGGCTCGGCCCGCTAACGCGCCGCGGTTGCCTCGTCCGGGCATGCCGGTCGTGCTGGCCGTTCATTGCTGACGCAGTGCCGATAGCCGTCCGGACCGGTGAAGCGCTCCGGCAGGCCGTGCGCGCAGGCGGCGGAGGGAGCCTGCGACCATTGCCGAAGACCGGCGGACGCCCCCCTCTCAACCCCGCATTAACCATAACTCCCCTAGCGTTCGCCTGGTGAGCTAGCAGGCGACGGGGACGGCGGGGTGATGATCAGAGGTGCGCCTGTCCTCGCCCTGGCGCTCGCCTGCAGCTGGTCCGCCCCCGCCCGTGCCGCCGAACCGATCGGGCCCGGATATGCCGGCGCCCGCGATACCGGGGCCCTGGTCCTGCGCGGCGACGACCGGTTGATCGGCGGCGAGGCCCCGGCCCGGGAGCCGATCGCCGGCGGGCCGGTGAGCCTCAACCTCGTCGAGGTGCCGCTGCCGGTGGCCGCCAAGGCGGTCTTCGCCGACACGCTCGGCTGGGGCTACAGCCTGGACGAGCGCGCCTCCGGCACCATCACGCTCCAGACCGGCGGGCCGGTGAGCCGCGAGGCGCTGCTGCGGATGTTCGAGACGGCGCTCGCGAGCCGCGGCCTGTCGCTGCGCCGCTCCGGTCGCAGCGTGCAGATCGTGCCGGCGGGGGCCGCCCCCGACATCCGCCCGGTCCAGGGCGTGGGCGCCGAGGCGGGTGCGGTCGCGGTGCCGCTGCGCTGGATCTCGGCCGCCGAGATGCAGGCGATCCTCGGCTCGGTGGCGCCGCGCGAGGTGGTGCTGCGGGCCGACCGGGCGCGCAACCTGCTGATCCTCTCGGGCGATGCCAACCAGATCCGGATCTTGCGCCAGACCATCGCGGTGTTCGACGTCGACTGGATGCGCGGCATGTCGACCGCGATGGTGCCGGTGCGCAGCACCAACCCGGTGGCGCTCGCCCGCGACCTGACCCAGATCTTCGGCGGCGAGACCGCCGGCACCGGCGACGTGATCCGATTCATCCCCAACGAGGCGCTGAACGCGATCCTGGTGGTGAGCTCGCGCGCCGCCTATCTCGACCGCGCCCGGGCAATCCTGGAGCAGCTCGAGACCCTCGCGGCCGACCGCGAGCGCCAGCTCTTCGTCTACCGGATCCAGAACCGCTCGGCGAAGGAGCTCGCCGGCGTGCTCCAGGGCGTGGTGATGGCCGAGATGGGCGGCGCCTACGGCATGGCGGGGATGGGCGGCGGCCTCGGGGGGGGCCTGGGTGGCGGCTATGGCGGTACGTCCGGGGCCTACGCCGCGATGGGCGGCGGGTATGGCGGCGGTTTGGGGAACGGCTCGGGCGGGGGCCCCGGTGGTGCGGCGGGCTTCGGCGGCGGCTCGGGTAGCGGCCTCGGCGGGGGCTCGGGCTCCCTGGCGGGCGCTGCCCCGGGGAGCGGATCGCAGGGAGGTGCTGCGGGCGGCGCCTCCCCGTCGGGCTCGGGCTGGGCCGCGGCCGGCGATCCCGCTGCCGGCGGGGCGGGCCTCGGCGCCTCGGGCGGGCTCGGGATGTTCGGCGGGGGCGGGTATGGCGGCGGCTACGGCGGCGGGCTCGATCCGGGCTTCTCGGGCGCCGGCGCCGGGATGCGGCGGGACGCCATCGGCATTGTCGCGGACGACGCCAACAACAGCCTGGTGATCTCGGCCACCCGCAACCAGTACGACAAGATCCTGCGCATCCTCGGCCGCCTCGACGCGATGCCGACCCAGGTGCTGCTCGAGACGGTCATCGCCGAGGTGACGCTCAACGACAGCCTCGCCTTCGGCGTACAGTGGTTCCTCAAGGAGCGCGGCAGCCGCTTCAACCTCGCCAGCACCGACACCGACAAGAGTGCCGTGACGAGCGGTACGGCGGGGCTCATCACCTCGGCGATCCGCGGCGTGCCGGGCTTCAACTACCTGCTCGCCGGGACCGACTTCAACGTGGTGCTGAACGCGCTCCAGGGCGTGACCCGCGTCAACGTCATCTCCTCGCCCAACATCACGGTGCTCGACAACCGCACCGCCAAGCTCCAGGTCGGCGACCAGGTGCCGATCATCAAGCAGACCGGCCAGAGCGCGCTCACCGCCGGCGCGCCGATCCTCAACCAGATCGAGATGAAGGATACCGGCGTGATCCTCTCGGTCACCCCGCGGGTGAACAAGAACGGCCTCGTCGTGCTCGACATCAATCAGGAGGTCAGCGACGTCGTGCCCACCACGACCTCGGCGATCGACTCGCCCACCATCCGCCAGCGCCGGGTCGCCACCAGCGTCGCGGTGAGGGACGGGCACAGCCTCGCCATCGGCGGCATGGTGCAGGAGAAGGCGCAGATCACCAACGAGAACCTGCCGGTGCTGAGCGACCTGCCGGTGATCGGCTCGGCCTTCCGCAACCGGGTCGACCAGCGGGTCCGGACCGAGCTCCTGGTGTTCATCCGCCCGCGGGTGATCCGCGGCACCGCCGAGGCCGACCGCATCGCCGAGGATTTCCGCCAGCAGTTCCGCGCGATGATGCCGGTGCGCCCGGTGCTGCCGCCCCCGCCGCTGCCGGCCGCGCACGAGGGCTCGCAGGGGATCCTGCGGCGGATGCTGGATTGATACGAGGGCGGGCCGTCCTTGTCGCACCGACCGCGAGGGACGGGATCGAAGACCCCACCCCGCCGCCACCGCGATCACCCGCACCGGCCCCGAACCCGGCCCGGGAGAACGGACTTCCTCCCCCGGGCGTGCCCCGCGTCAGAACACCTCTTCCCGCCGCGGCGCCGCCTCCTCCGCCTCGCGCCGGGCGATCGAGCGCTCGACCACCTTGGCGAGGCCGACCATGATCGTGTCGAGGGCGTAGTCCTTCGGGGTGTAGATCGCCGCGACCCCCATGTTCTTCAGCACCAGCTCGTCCTCGGAGGAGATAATGCCGCCGACGACGACCGGGATGTGGTCGAGGCCTTCCTGGCGAAGCCGCGCCCGGACCTCGCGCACCAGCGGCACGTGCGAGCCCGACAGGATCGACAGGCCGATGATGTGGGCGCCCCGCTCGCGCGCCTTGGCGACGATCTCGGCCGGGGTCTGGCGGATGCCGTCGTAGGTCACGTCGAAGCCGACGTCGCGGGCGCGCAAGGCGATCTGCTCGGCGCCGTTCGAGTGCCCGTCGAGGCCGGGCTTGCCGACGACGAGCTTGGGCGCCTCGCCCAGACGCTCGCCGAGATCGGCGATGAGCAGCCGCGCCTCCTCGGCCGCCCCCGAGGTGACGGTCTCCGGCGTCACGCCGGTCGGCGCGCGGTACTCGCCGAAGACCTGGCGCAGGCGCTCGCCCCACTCGCCGGTGGTGACCCCGGCCTTGGCGCAGGCGATCGAGGCCGGCATCACGTTGCGGCCATCCCGCGCCGCGGCCTCGAGCTCGTCGAGGGCGGCGGCGACCGCCGCCGCATCGCGCTGCGCGCGCCAGGCCTTGATGCGGGTCTGCGCTTCCATCTCGACCGTCTCGGAGACGGTGAAGATCGCCCCGTCGCCGGCGGTGAGCGGCGAGGGCTCGCCGTTCTGGAACTTGTTGACGCCGACCACGACCTGCTCGCCGCGCTCGATCGCCGCGATGCGCTTGGCATTCGATTCGACCAGCGCCCGCTTCATCAGGCCGGTCTCGATCGCCGTCACCGCGCCGCCGAGCGCGCCGATGCGGGCGAGCTCCGCCCGGGTCTCGGTCTTCAGGGCCTCGACCTTGGCGTCGATGGCGGTCGAGCCGTCGAAGATGTCGTCGTATTCCAGGAGATCGGTCTCGAAGGCGAGGATCTGCTGCATCCGCATCGACCATTGCTGGTCCCACGGCCGCGGCAGCCCCAGCGCCTCGTTCCAGGCCGGCAGCTGCACCGCGCGGGCGCGCGCCCGCTTCGACAGGGTGACGGCCAGCATCTCGATCAGGATGCGGTGGACGTTGTTCTCCGGCTGCTGCTCGGTTAAGCCCAGCGAGTTCACCTGCACGCCGTAGCGGAAGATGCGCTTTCGCGGGTCGTCGATGCCGTAGCGGTCGCGGGTGATCTCGTCCCAGAGATCGCAGAACGCCCGCATCTTGCAGATCTCGGTGACGAAGCGCATGCCGGCGTTGACGAAGAACGAGATGCGCCCGACCACGTCGGCAAAGCTCGCCTCGTCGAAGGCGGGGTCGTCCCGCACCGTGTCGAGGACCGCGATGGCGACCGCCAGCGCGTAGGACAGCTCCTGGACCGGCGTCGCCCCCGCCTCCTGCAGGTGGTAGGAGCAGACGTTCATCGGGTTCCACTTCGGAACCTGGCTCGTCGTGAACAGGATCACGTCCTTGGTGAGCCTTAAGGAAGGCCCCGGCGGGAAGACGTAGGTGCCCCGCGACAGGTATTCCTTGATGATGTCGTTCTGCGTCGTGCCCTGCAGCGCCGAGAACGGCGCGCCCTGCTCTTCCGCCACCGCGAGATACAAGGCCAGCAGCCAGGGGGCCGTGGCGTTGATGGTCATCGAGGTGTTCATCTGCGACAGCGGAATGTCCTGGAACAGGGTCCGCATGTCGCCGAGATGCGCGATCGAGACGCCGACCTTGCCGACCTCGCCGCGGGCGAGCTCGTGGTCGGGGTCGTAGCCGGTCTGGGTCGGCAGGTCGAAGGCGACCGAGAGGCCGGTCTGCCCCTTGGCGAGGTTGCCGCGGTAGAGCGCGTTCGATTCCGCCGCCGTCGAGTGGCCCGCATAGGTGCGGATGATCCACGGCTTGTCGCGCTTGACGTCCGGTTCGCCCATCTCCCGCCCTCGCCCTTCGTTGTCCCGTCGCCCGCGGGTCCGGATGCCCGCCGCGGACCGGGATGGTAACCACACCCGGCTTGGCCGTCATCCTTGACGTAAGGCCGTCAAGTAGGCCACGCCGCCAAAAGGGCTATTGAGGCCCCCTGGAACGACGCTAGAATTCACGGTGCAGTGCATCATTTCAAGGGAGGGGACGTGATGGCAGCGAGCGCCGCGGTGGAACCGGTGGCCAAGGCTGGGCCCGACAAGGGCGGGCCTGAGCTGAAGGATCTGTACGAGATCGGCGAGATCCCGCCCCTCGGCCACGTCCCGTCGAAGATGTACGCCTGGGCGATCCGGCGCGAGCGGCACGGCCCGCCGGAAACCTCGATGCAGATCGAGGTGCTGCCGACCTGGTCGATCGGCGACGACGAGGTGCTCGTCCTCGTGATGGCCGCCGGCGTCAACTACAACGGCGTCTGGGCGGGCCTCGGCGAGCCGATCTCGCCGTTCGACGTCCACAAGGCCGACTTCCACATCGCCGGATCGGACGCCTCGGGCATCGTCTGGGCGGTCGGCGCCAAGGTGCGGCGCTGGAAGGTCGGCGACGAGGTCATCGTCCACTGCAACCAGGACGACGGCGACGACGAGGAGTGCAACGGCGGCGACCCGATGTTCTCGTCGACGCAGCGCATCTGGGGCTACGAGACCCCGGACGGCTCGTTCGGCCAGTTCTGCCGGGTGCAGTCGCGCCAGCTGATGCGGCGGCCCAAGCACCTGACCTGGGAGGAGAGCGCCTGCTACACGCTGACTCTCGCCACCGCCTACCGGATGCTCTTCGGCCACGCGCCGCACACGATCAAGCCGGGCCAGAACGTGCTGATCTGGGGCGCGTCGGGCGGCCTCGGCGTGTTCGGCGTGCAGCTCTGCGCCGCGGCCGGCGCCAACGCCATCGCGGTGATCTCCGACGAGTCGAAGCGCGACTACGTCATGAGCCTGGGCGCCAAGGGCGTCATCAACCGCAAGGACTTCAACTGCTGGGGCCAGCTGCCCAAGGTCAACTCGCCCGAGTTCAACGAGTGGACCAAGGAAGCGCGCAAGTTCGGCAAGGCGATCTGGGACATCACCGGCAAGGGCAACGACGTCGACATCGTGTTCGAGCACCCGGGCGAGGCGACCTTCCCGGTCTCGGCGCTGGTGGTGAAGCGCGGCGGCATGGTGGTGTTCTGCGCCGGCACGACCGGCTTCAACATCACCTTCGACGCCCGCTACGTCTGGATGCGCCAGAAGCGCATCCAGGGCTCGCACTTCGCCCACCTGAAGCAGGCGGCCGCCGCCAACCAGTTCGTCATCGACCGCCGGGTCGATCCGTGCATGAGCGAGCTCTTTCCCTGGGACAAGATCCCGGAGGCCCACACCAAGATGTGGAAGAACCAGCACGCGCCGGGCAACATGGCGGTGCTGGTGAACTCGCCGCGGCCGGGCCTGCGGACCTTCGACGACGTGCTGGAGCTGTCGGGGTCGCGCTGACGCGGTTTCGCTGACGCGGACTCGGTTTCGCCGGCGCGGCCTGCGCTTCCCGCCGCATCGGCGACTTGCTAGAACACCTCCGAACTGACGCCGCGCGGGGCCACACCCCGCGCGGCGCGCATCTCGGGCGAAGATCAATGGAAAAGTTCACCGTGCTGGAGGGCGTCGCGGCGCCGCTGCCGATCGTCAACGTCGACACCGACCGCATCATCCCCAAGCAGTACCTCAAGACGATCAAGCGCACCGGCCTCGGCAAGGGCCTGTTCTCCGAGATGCGCTACCGCGACGACGGCTCGGAGAACCCCGACTTCGTCCTCAACCAGCCGGCCTACCGCAACGCCAAGATCCTGGTGGCGGGCGACAATTTCGGCTGCGGCTCCTCGCGCGAACACGCGCCGTGGGCGCTCGCCGATTTCGGCATCCGCTGCATCATCTCGACGAGCTTTGCCGACATCTTCTTCAACAACAGCGCCAAGAACGGCATCCTGCTGATCACGGTGAGCCCGGAGGACCTGGAAAAGCTCCTCGACGACGCCGATCGCGGCGCCAACGCGACGCTGACGATCGACCTCGAGAACCAAGTCATCAAGGGCCCGGACGGCGGCACGCTGCACTTCGACATCGATCCGGGCCGCAAGCACAACCTCGTCAACGGCCTCGACGACATCGGCCTGACCCTCGAGAAGGCGCCGGCGATCGACGCCTACGAGCAGAAGCTCGCCGAGCGGCCCTGGGCCTGAGCGCCCCCTCGGGTGGGCTGACCGACCTGCGACCCTCCGTGTCATCCCGGGGCCGCGCAGCGGAACCCGGGATGACACGGAGAGGTGGCAGCCCACGTCGGCTTGGCCGACGGTCTCCTCACGAAAATAATCCCGCCGGGCCGGAGGGCGGTTCGCCGCGGCGGATCCTCCTCCGGTCGCCGGTTCCGTCAGGTTTTTGTTAACCCTGATGCCGCCCTATTCCGGTGCTCGGATCGGCGAAACGGGAGAGACTTCTGCTCATGACGCGGCGCGCGACCCTCAAGGCCGCCACCCTGCTCTGCCTCGCCGGGATCGGCCTGCCGCAGGCGGCGCTGGCGGATTTCCGCTCCTGCCTCGCCGGGATCGGCCAGGACGCGGCGGCGGCCGGCGTGTCGCCGGCGGCGTTCCAGGCGGCCACGGCCGGCATCGCCTTCGACGACAAGGTGATCGAGCTGTCCCAGGCCCAGCCCGAGTTCAAGACCCCGATCTGGGACTACATGGCCGCCCTCGTCGACGACGAGCGGGTCGATGACGGCCGCGCCGCCATGCGCCAGCACGGCAACGCCCTGGCCCAGGCCGAGGCGCGCTACGGCGTCGACCGCTACACCATCGCGGCGGTGTGGGGCGTCGAATCGAATTTCGGCAAGAACCTCGGCAAGATGCCGCTGGTGCAGTCGCTCGCGACGCTGGCCTGCGGCGGCACCCGCCGGCGCGAGTTCTTCCGCAGCGAACTGATCGCCACCCTCAAGATCATCGACCGGGGCGACATCGCGCCCGAGCGCCTGACCGGCTCCTGGGCCGGCGCCTTCGGCCAGACCCAGTTCATGCCGACCACCTACCAGCGCCTCGCGGTCGACCTCGACGGCGACGGGCGCCGCGACGTGGTCGATTCGGTGCCGGACGCGGTCGGCTCCACCGCCAACTTCCTGCGCGTCGCCAAGTGGCACAACGGCCAGCCCTGGGGCTACGAGGTGCGGCTGCCCTCCGGCTTCAACGTCGCGGCGGCGGGGCGCAAGAACAAGAAGCCGGTGGCGCACTGGGCGTCGCTCGGCGTCACCCGGCTCGACGGCCGGCCGCTCTCGGCCGAGGGGCCGGTGGGCATCCTGGCACCGGCCGGCGCCAACGGCCCGGCCTTCCTGGTGACCAAGAACTTCGACGCGATCTACTCCTACAACGCCGCCGAGTCGTACGGGCTCGCCATCGCGGTCCTCTCCGACCGCCTGCGCGGCAAGGCCGGCGTGCAGACCGCCTGGCCGACCGACGACCCGCCCCTGTCCCGGGCCGAGCGCCGCAGCCTCCAGAGCGCGCTCGCCGCCCGCGGCTACGACGTCGGCGAGCCCGACGGCCGGGTCGGCGCCAAGACCCGCGAGGCGATCAAGGACATCGAGCGCCGCCTCGGCATGCCGCAGACCGGGCGGCCGGGGGCGAAGGTGCTCGAGGCGCTGGTGCGCGGCAACTGACAAGTTGCTGAGTTAAGCCGGTGTAGTTCGAATCCTCCGCGTCATCCCGGGGCCGCGGCAGCGGAACCCGGGATCCATAACCGCCGACGGCTCAGGACGAGGCGGGCCGCGATCCGCTTGGTCTGGCACCCCTCAGCGGTCGTGGATCCTGGGTTCTCGCTTGCAGCGAGCCCTAAGCAGACTTGCGTTGGCAGGCCGACGCTTCGTCCGCTTAGATTCTTGTTTTGCCGCAGATTTTTGGCGCCGAACCGGCAACCACTTCGGCGATATCTGCTTAGGACGACGCGGAGAGATGTCGGCCAGTCGGCCAGCCGTCGATGTCTGGGGGTCGCCTCTTTCAGACCCGCACCGTCCGGTCCCGCGCCGCGAACAGCCCGAAGCTCCCGGCCGACAGGCACAGGATCGCATAGAGCAGGGCCGGCAGGCCCCATCCGCCGCTCAGGTCGTGCACAATGCCGACCAGGAACGGCCCGAGGGCGGCAAAGCAGTAGCCGACGCCCTGCGCCATGGCGGAGAGCTCGGCGGCGGCGCGGGGATCGCCGGCGCGCAGCACGATCAGCGTGAGGGCAAGGCCGAAGCAGCCGCCGAGGCCGAGGCCCAGCAGCAGCGCGAAGCCCCAGGCCAGCGCCAGCGGGCCGAGCAGGAGCCCGGTGAAGCCGACGAGCGGCAGGCTGACCACCAGCACCACCCAGGGGCGCTGGTCGGGCCGGCGCGCGGCGAGGGTCGGCACCACGAGGGCGAGCGCGCCCTGCGCCAGCGCCGAGACCGAGGCGACGAGCCCAGCGGTCACGAGGTCGAAGCCCCGGTCGACCAGGGCGGCGGGCAGCCAGCCAAACACGATGTAGGCGAGCGACGATTGCAGGCCCATGAAGGCGGTGACCTGCCAGGCCAGCGGGTCGCGCCAGAGCCGGCCGCTCGGCCGCGCGGCCGTGCCGGAGGGCAGCGGCCGGCCGCGCACGAAGGGCAGCCAGGCGGCGGCGGCGACGAGAGCCGGCGCGGCCCACAGCATCAGGGCGCCGTCCCAGCCGAGGTCGAGGGCGCGGCGCGCCGGCACGGTGAAGCCGGCCCCGGCGGCGGCGCCCAGGCACAGGAGCGCGGTGTAGAGCCCGGTCATCAGCCCGGCCCGGTCGGGAAAGTCGCGCTTGACGATGCCGGGCAGGATCACCCCGACGATCCCGATCGCCGCGGCGGCGACCACCGAGCCGAGGAAGAGCAGCGGCACCCCGCCGAGGCCGCGCAGGCCCAGGCCGAGCGCCAGCACCACGAGCGCCGCCAGCACGCCGGCATCCGGCCCGATGCGCCGCACCAGAAGCGGTGCGAGGCGGCCGAACACCCCGAGGCACAGGACCGGCAGGGTGATGAGAGCCCCGGCGAGCGCGCCGGACAGGCCGGTCTCGGCCCGGATGCCGGGCAGGAGCGGACCGACGCTCGACAGGGCGGGCCGGAGGTTGAAGGCGACCAGCATCAGCCCGAGGCCGATCAGGACCGGATGGAAGCCGGGCTCCGCCCTTCCCGGCCGCGCGCGCTGCGCGCCGGGCTCCCGTTCGATGCTCCGCAAGGCCATCCCTCCCCGTCGCGCCTGCGCGCGAGTGCGTCGCGCGTGTCGCGCGCGTTCGGGAGGGTCATACCGCGGCGGCGCCGGGGTGGGCAGCGCAACCTGTGCAATCCCGGTCCGCGGGCGGCCTCGTGCCGATCCTCACTCCGTGGCGGCGGACGCCGCGGTGGCGGTACCGGTGCCGATCGCCTCGACGAGGCTGATGATGCGCCGGCGCACCTGATGGTCGGTGATACGCTGGAAGGCGCGCACCAGTTGCAGGTCCTGGCTGGTCCAGAACACGTCGTGGGCGGCGATGTCGGAGTCGGGCTCCGTCGCCGCCTCGTCGCGTCCGCCGTCCTGGCGCGGCGCCCCTTCGTAGAAGAAGCTCACCGGCACGCTCAGCATGTCGGCGATCTGGCGCAGCCGGCTGGCGCTGATCCGGTTGGTTCCCTTCTCGTATTTCTGGATCTGCTGGAACGTCACGCCGAGGGCATCGCCCAGCTTTTCCTGGCTCACGCCGATGAGAAGCCGCCTGACACGCACGCGGTGCCCGACATGACGATCAACCGGATCGGGTGCCTTCTTCACATTGACGCTCCGCGGGGCGGGACGGGCGCGCGCCGAACGCGCGCCGCCAGGGCCATTGCTCCGCACCCTAAGAGCATGATGATGAAAAAGACATCTCCGAATCGTACGTACGCTGTGCTTTCCCTAAGGTTTCTCGGCAGGTTGCGATCGAGGACGCCCTCGGTGCCGACGGACAACATGCCCGTCACGCGTCCGTAAGGATCGACCACGGCGCTGATCCCGGTATTGGCGGCGCGCACGAGAGGAATTCCTTCCTCCACCGCGCGCAGGCGCGCCTGCGCGAAGTGTTGGCGCGGGCCGGGCGTGTCGCCGAACCAGCCGTCGTTGGTGACGTTGAGGAGGACGCCCGGACGCTCCCGGTGCGAGGCGACGGCGCCGGGGAAGATCGCCTCGTAGCAGATCGAGGGCGCCACCGGCGGCAGGCCCGGCACCGCGAGCGGCGGCCGCTCGTGCGCCTCGCCGGCGGTGAAGCCCCCCGGCACCGCCACGAACTGCTTGAGGCCGAGCGCCCGCAGCAGGCTGTCGACCGGTCCCGGCAGGTACTCGCCGAACGGCACGAGGTGGAGCTTGTCGTAGCGTCCGCCGACGAGGCCGTCCTGCCCGATCATCAGGATCGAGTTGTAGAAGTGCAGCCGCTCGCCGGGCAGCGGCTCGTCGGCCCGGGCGGCGCCGGTGACGAGGAGCGTGCCGGAGGGCAGCGCGCTGCCGATCCGCCGCAGGGCCTGGGGATCGCGCTGGATCAGGAACGGGAACGAGGATTCCGGCCAGATCAGGTGGGTGACATCGCGCAGGCTCTGGCGGTCGGGCGCGGTGGCGCTGTCGCTGAGGCCCAGATACCGCTCGAGGATGCCCTCGCGGTTGCGCGGGTTGAAGCGGGCATCCTGCGGGATGTTGGCCTGGACGAGGCGCAGGCGCACGCCGGGCACCTCCGGCATCGGGCCGGCGGGCAGCCGCAGCGCCCCGCCGACGCCCAGGGCCGCGAGCACGAGGAGCGCGCCGGTAAGCGGTCCCCATCGCCGCGCGGGCCCGCCCGCATCGGCGAGGGTGGCGGGCGCCGCGGCGCAGAGCACCGCCAGCACGGTGAGCCCGTAGAGCCCGACGACCGAGGCCGCCTGCATCAGCCACAGGTTCTGGCCGAGCGCCATCCCGAGGGTGTTCCAGGGAAAGCCGGTGAACAGGTGGCCGCGCAGCCACTCGGCGCCGGCGATCCCGAAGGCGAGCGCGGCGATCCGGCCCGGGCCCGGCGACCACAGGAGACGCGCGACGGCGAAGCCCGCGCCGTAGAACAGCCCCAGGACCGCCGGCAGGCCGAGCACCCCGAGCGGCATCAGGTAGGCGAACTGGTCGGCCTCGACCAGGAAGGCGGCGCCGAGCCACCACAGGCCGGCGGTGAGGTAGCCGAAGCCCCAGGCCCAGCCGATCAGGCCGGCGGCTAGCGCCGTGCCGGCCCGCCTGCCGAGGCGCGAGGGGGCGGTGGCCGCCCCGTCGAGCAGCCACACCGCCGGCACCAAGGCGACGCAGAGGGCCGGCAGGATCCCGAAGGGCGGCATCGCCAGCGCCCCGCAGGCACCGGTGAGCCAGGCCAGGGCGAGGCGGGTCCAGCCCGCGGTGAGGGCGACGCGGTGGGCGAGCGGCGCCAGGCCGAAGCTCGCTGCCGGGACGGCGAGCGCCGCCCCGCCGGTATCGGTGTCGTGCATGAAGCGGGCTCGTGGGCGGTCCCTAAGCGGAACAGCGCGGCCCGCTCCATCTCAGGTCAGTGTTTCTGCATCATGGCTGTCCCGGGCTCCGGCCCGGGACCGGGATCAGGCGGCGGAATCGGCCCGCACGATCTCCCCGCCGGGCGGCGGCAGGGCGAGGGGCGTCTCCGGGCCTTCGAGCCGGGCAAGGCCGCGATGCATGCGCAGGCGCTTGATCCGCCGCGGATCGGCATCCAGCACCTCGACCTCGAAGTCGCCCGGCACGGCGATGACCTCGCCCCGGGCCGGGACCCGCCCGGCGAGGGTGACGATCAGGCCGCCGAGGGTGTCGACCTCCTCGGCCGCCTCCCCCACCGCCGCCGCGAGGTCGACCCCGGTCGCCTCGGCGACGTCGTCGAGGCTGGCGCGGGCATCGGCGACGAAGATCTCGCTCTCGCCGTCGACCTTGAGCACGCGGTGGGTCTCGGCGACGTCGTGCTCGTCCTCGATGTCGCCGACCACCACCTCGATCAGGTCCTCGATCGAGATCAGGCCGTCGGTGCCGCCGTACTCGTCGATGACGAGGGCCATGTGGGTGCGGCTGGCCTGCATCCGGGCGAGCAGGTCGATCGCCGGCATCGAGGGCGGCACGAACAGCACCGGGCGCAGGATGCGGGTGGTGGCGAGCGTCGCCGTGAGGTCGACTTCGGCGAGGTCGGGCAGGCGGTCGCCGCCGGCCTCGGCCCGGCTCGCCATGTAGTCGACGAAGTCGCGGATGTGGACCATGCCGCGGGGGTCGTCCAGGCTCTCGCCGTAGACGGGCAGGCGGGAATGCCCGGCGCCGCGAAAGACCTTGAGCAGGTCGCCCAGCGCGGTGTCGATCGAGACCGCCACCACGTCGGAGCGGGGGATCATCACGTCGTCGACCCGCACCCGGTGGAGGCTGAGCACGTTCTTGAGCATCGCCTGCTCGACCGCGGAGACCGGGTGGTCGCCGTTCTGCACCTCCGCCAGGGCGTCCGCGAGGCCGTCGCGCTGGGCGTCGCGGGCTTTCAGGTGGAAGATGCTGAGAAGGCGATCATACCAGGGTTCGCGCCCCGGACTGTCGTCCTCCGGGATCGCCTGCGCGGTCGCGGCGGCGCTGCGACTTCGATCGTTGCTCATGTCTCTCGCGTCTGGGGTGAGGGCGTCCGGGCCTTAAACCGCCGGATCGCCATAGGGGTCCGGCACGCCGAGGCGCCGCAGGGCCTTGACCTCCAACGCCTCCATGGCGTCGGCCTCGGCGTCGCCGAGCTCGTGGTCGTGACCGAGGAGGTGCAGCGTGCCATGAACCACGAGATGGGCGAGGTGGTGGTCGAGGGGCTTGGACTGCTCCCCACTCTCGCGCAGCATTGTGTCATACGCAAGAACCACGTCGCCCAGCAGGCGCGGGCCCCCGCCATGCGGCTGCTCGTTGGGGAAGGACAGCACGTTGGTCGGCTTGTCCTTGCCCCGCCAGGTCCGGTTCAGCTCCTGCACCGCTGGATCGTCGGTGAGCACGATGCTGATCTCGATCGGGCCGCCCGGCGGCACGATGGCGAGCGCCGCCTCGACCGCCTTCGCGACGAAGCCTTCGAGGTCGGGCGCGACGGTCTCCCAGCGCTCGTCCTCGATCGCCACATCGATCTCGTTCTCGTCACTCACGGCAGCGGCCCCCGGCGCGGCGGCGTCGGCCGCTGGGCCGTCTCGTCGCGGTGCTCGTGCGCGTCCGACTCGTAGGCCGTGACGATCCGGCGCACCAGGTCGTGGCGCACCACGTCGACGTCCCGGAAGGTGACCCGGCCGATGCCCTCGACGCCGTCGAGGATGCGCACCGCCTCGACGAGGCCGGATTTCTGGCCCGGCGGCAGGTCGATCTGGCTCGGATCGCCCGTGACGATCATCCGCGAGTTCTCGCCGAGGCGCGTCAGGAACATCTTCATCTGCATCGAGGTGGTGTTCTGCGCCTCGTCGAGGAGCACCACCGCGTTGGTCAGCGTCCGCCCGCGCATGAAGGCGAGCGGCGCGATCTCGATCATGCCGGTCTGCAGGCCGCGGTCGACGTGGCGCGCCTCCATGAAGTCGTAGAGGGCGTCGTAGATCGGCCGCAGGTACGGATCGACCTTCTCGCGCATGTCGCCGGGCAGGAACCCTAAGCGCTCGCCGGCCTCGACCGCGGGCCGAGACAGGATCAGCCGCTCGGCGTGGCCTTGCTCCAGGAGCGAGACGGCGTAGCCGACGGCGAGCCAGGTCTTGCCGGTGCCGGCGGGGCCTTCGGCGAAGACCAGCTCGTGGGCGCGCAGCGCCTTGATGTAGGCGTCCTGCGCCGCGTTGCGGGCCCGCACGCCGCCGCGGCGGCGGGTGGCGATCTGGTCGAAGGACGGCCGCTCGCCGTTCGCCGGCGCCTCGGCCGGTGAGAACAGGTTCCCCTGGAGCGAGGATTCCTGGATCACCCCGTCGACGTCGCCGAGCGTCAGCGGCGTCCCGCCCCCGTCGCGGACGCGGGCGTAGAGCAGCTCGAGCACCCGGCGCGCGCGCTCGGTCGAGTCGGGCGGGCCCTTGACCACGACGTGGTTGCCCAGCGCGGTCGCCACCACGCCGAGCCGCCGCTCGAGATGGGCGACGTTCTGGTCGTACTGGCCGAAGACCAGGCTCGCCAGGCGGTTGTCGTCGAAGGTGAGCGCGATCTCGGCCGCCTCGCTCAGGCCCGCTACCGCCCGCGGCGGAATCTCGCGCTCGCGCGCAGGCTCGCGCCCTCTCGGGCCGCGCCCGCCCGCCTCTCCCGTCGCCATCCTGTCGTTCCTCACGCGGCGGCCGTCGTCGCGGCCGCACCGACCGTCGTGGCGGCCGGGGATTGGGGGATCGCCTCGCCGAACAGGCTGTTCGAGCCCGCCCGGGTGATCCGCACCGGGATCACGGTGCCGATCGCGGACACGTCGCCCTCGATCTGCACCGCCTGGAGATAGGGCGACTTGCCGGCGACCTGGCCCGGATGGCGCCCGGGCTTCTCCAGCAGCACCGGCACGGTGCGCCCGACCGTGGCGTGGTTGAAGTCCTGGCGCTGGCGCTCCAGCAACGCCTGCAACTCGGCGAGCCGGGCGCTCTTGACGGCTTCCGGCACCGCGTCGTCGCTCTCGGCCGCCGGCGTGCCGGGGCGCGGGCTGTACTTGAACGAGAACGCGCTGGCGAAACCCACATCGGCGATCAGCCGCATCGTCTCGGCGTGGTCGGCGTCGGTCTCGCCGGGGAAGCCGACGATGAAGTCCGAGGACAGGGCGACGTCGGGCCGCGCCGCCCGCACCCGGTCGATCAGCCGGCGATAGGTGTCGGCATCGTGCTTGCGGTTCATCGCGTGCAGGATCCGGTCCGAGCCCGATTGCACCGGCAGGTGCAGGTAGGGCATCAGGGCCGGCAGGTCGCGATGCGCCGCGATCAGGGCCTCGTCCATGTCGCGCGGGTGGCTGGTTGTGTAGCGCAGGCGCAGGACCCCCGGGATGGCGGCGATGCGGTGGAGCAGTTCCCCGAGCGTCCAGTCACGCCCGTCCGGGCCGGTGCCGTGATAGGCGTTGACGTTCTGGCCGATCAGGGTCAGCTCGCGGGCGCCGGCCGCCGCCAGGCGCTCGGCCTCCGCGACGATCTTGTCCACCGGGCGCGAAACCTCCGCGCCGCGGGTATAGGGCACGACGCAGAAGGCGCAGAACTTGTCGCAGCCCTCCTGCACCGTGAGGAAGGCCGAGACGCCGGGGGTGCGACGCGCCGGCAGGTGGTCGAACTTGTCCTCGACCGGGAACTCGGTGTCGACGACGCGCCCGTCCTTCGAGGCCGCGAGCAGCTGCGGCAGGCGGTGGTAGCTCTGCGGGCCCACCACCACGTCGACGCCGGGGGCGCGGTTCAGGATCTCGCGGCCCTCGGCCTGCGCGACGCAGCCCGCCACCACGACGGTGGTCTCGCGGCCGGCCTCCGCCCGCTCGCCCTTCAGGACGCGCAGCCGGCCGAGCTCGGAATAGACCTTCTCCGCCGCCTTCTCGCGAATGTGGCAGGTGTTGAGGACGACGACGTCGGCCTCCTCGACGGCGCCGGTCTCGACGAAGCCCTCGCGGCCGAGCAGGTCGACCATCCGCGAGGCGTCGTAGACGTTCATCTGGCAGCCGTAGGATTTGACGAACGCTTTCTTCAACGAACCGGCCCTGGAGGATGACGATGATCGGATGCGGCGGGGGCGGCCCGTCCGCGGGCCGCATCCCGTCATTTAAGCCGTCGCGGCCGGAATGAGAATAGGCGGCGCCTCGTGCGCGGGGCGCGGGATGGCCGCGGGCCGAGGCTCGGGCGCCGGCGGGCGGCCGGTCACCGCCTCCTGGAGGGCGCGGCGCACCGAGGCCTCGGCCAGCGCCGTCGCGGCCTTGCGGTCGGTGCCGGCGGCGAAGGCGACCGGCTCGCCCCAGGTCACCCGGACGTCGATCGGGCCGCGTTCGAAGAACAGCTTGACGCTGGGGCCGAGCTCCATGTCGCCGTACCAGGCGATGTCCGGCCGCTCGGCCCGGGTCAGCGGCAGGCCGTTGCGGCCCGTATAGGCGATGCAGAGCGGCTGGAGCCGCACCCGGTCGAGGCCGCCCTCGGTGATCGCCGCACGCGCTGCGCCGACGAGCGAGGTGCGGAACGGCAGGAGCCGGGTCCCGTCGCCGGTGGTGCCCTCGGCAAACAGCACGATCAGCTCGCCGTCGCGCAGGCGGCGGCTCATCTCGGTGTTGACGACGGCGGTGTGGCGCTTGCGGGCGCGGTCGATGAACACCGTGCGCTGGAGCCGGGCGAGCGTGCCGATCACCGGCCAGCCGGCGATCTCGGACTTCGCCACGAAGGAGAGCGGGCGCAGGGCTCCCAGCACCGGGATATCGAGCCAGGAGATGTGGTTGGCGATGACGAGCGCCGCCTCGCCCGGCGCGGGCGGCGTTCCGGTGACGGTGATCCGGATCTGGAACAGGCGCAGGAAGACCCGGTGCAGCCAGGCCGGCGCGTGCCCGGCGAGGTGGCCGCGCCCGAGCTTCAGGACCAGCCAGTGCGGCCCGGTGAGGAGCGCGAAGGTCAGGGCGTAGGCGAGGAGCCGCAGGCCGGCGACGAGGTACGTCATGGTTCGGGCGGCGGGGGCTCGGCTCGGGAAGGTCGTCTGATGGGATGCACGGTTCGGGCCGCGCGTCCCTCGCCGCATACCAAGTCCGGCCCGGCGCTGTCCATCGCCTGGGTCGGTCCGTCGCCCAGGGGTTGTTCGGAAATGGAAAAGGCGCAGCCTTCCCCTCTCCCCGCGGGTGGGGAGAGGGCTCCGGCGACCCTGTCTTCGACGGAGCTAGCGCAGGCGAAGCCGGAGCGAGGGTGAGGGGGTCTCGACGAGTGAGACTCCTTCGGAAACACCCCCTCACCCCCGCCCTTCGGGCTCCCTGAGCCCCTTCGGAGCTCAGGCCTCTCCCCGCCCGCGGGGAGAGGGGGGGTTCCGAGCCACTCTTAGATCTCGGACAGCCCGAGTTCCTCCGCCACCCCTACCCCAAAGCCGCCTGCATCATGATCGCGTTGGCGCGGCTGCCGTCGGGCCGGGCGTAGTAGCTCGCCCGGCGGCCGGTCTCGGAGAAGCCGAGCCGCCGGTACAGGGCGAGCGCCGGGGCGTTGCCGTCGTCGACCTCGAGATGGACCCGGCGCACGCCGGCATCCTCCAGGGCGACGAGGTGCGCGCGCAGCAGCTGGCGGCTCAGGCCCGCGCCGCGGGAGGCCGGGCCGAGAACGATGGTGAGGATCTCGGCCTCGTCGAGCACCTGGCGCGACAGCACGAAGCCGCCGATCACCGTGCCGAGCATCAGGGCGTGGGCGGCGTGGCCGCGCTCGCACAGCATGCGCTCGAACTCGTCCGCCTCCCAGGGCCGCGCGAAGGCGGTGGCGTGGAGCGCCGCGAGCTCCCCGGCCCGGTCGGCCGAGATCAGGGGCGCGACGTGGGCGGTCGGGGGGGAGCGGAACGGCATCCACTTCATCGGGGTCTCCGTCAGCGGCGGGCGAGGCGGGCGTGGTCCTGCGGCTGGGCGTCCGGCCCGCGCAGGTACAGGGGACGGGCGAGCGCGTGGGCCGGGTCGGCGACGAGGCCGAGGGAGGCGACCCAGGCGATCTGCGGGGCGATGTGGCCTTGCGGCACCACGGCGCGCTGCCCCAGGCCCGTCGCCGCGGCGGCGAGCGCCGGGGCGGCGGAGCCGGCGAGCGCCGCGGGGCCGGGTCCGAGGAGCCGCACGGCCTCGGCCAGCGGCAGCAGGGCCGGCGGCACGGCGATGCCGCCGTCCTGGCTCAAGGCCTGGAAGTAGACGTGGCCGTGGCGGGCGTCGATCGCGGCGGCCAGCAGGTAGCCCTGGCCGAGGTAATCCTCCTCGGCGGCCAGCAGCGGCGCCAGCAGGGCCGACAGGGTGGTGACGCCGACGACCGGGATGCCGCAGGCCAGGCCCACCGCGCGGGCGGCCGAGAGCCCGACCCGGAGGCCGGTATAGGAGCCGGGGCCGACCGTGACGGCGACCCGGTCGAGGCTCTCGAACCCGCCCTCGACCCGGGCCGTCACCCGCTCGACGAGGGGCAGGAGCGCCTCGGCGTGGCCGCGGGCGAGGTCCATGCTCTCCTCGGCCAGGGGCTCGGGCGAATCGTCCGCCATGATGCAGGCCGCGCAGCGCTCGAGCGCCGTGTCGATGGCCAGGATCCGCATCACCGTCAGGCTCCGCCCTCTCGCCGCCCGCGGGTTTTCAACGCCGCGGCCGGGTCCGTGCCGCCGGCCGCGCCGGGTCGCTCGTCGACCCGCCGCCAGAGTCCCAGCTTGGCACGTACAGGTTAACACAAGAAGGACCGCCCCGCGTCAGGCGGGGCGGCCCGGTTCGGCTCAGCCTTTAGATCATCCGCCGCGGCTGAGGAAACCGCCGACGGTGGAAAGCGGCGCCGTTTCGGGCGCCGTACCGGCTCAGGCGACCGCCTGGACCTCGCGCACGTCGGGCAGGAAGTGGCGGAAGAGGTTCTGCACGCCCTGGCGCAGGGTGGCGGTGGAGGACGGGCAGCCGGAGCAGGCGCCCTTCATCTCCAGGAAGACCACGCCGTCGCGAAATCCCCGGAAGGTGATGTCGCCGCCGTCGCCGGCCACCGCCGGGCGCACCCGGGTCTCGAGCAGGTCCTTGATGGTCGCGACCGTGTCGGCGTCGGCCTCGTCGAAGAACTCCTCCGCCGCCTCCTCCGGGGCGTGGCCGGCCTCGAGGACCGGGGCCCCCGACATGAAGTGCTCCATGATCGCGCCGAGCACCGCGGGCTTGACCTGCGGCCACCCGGGCTCGCCCTCGGCCTTGGTCACCGAGATGAAGTCGTGACCGAGATAGACGCCGGAGACGCCCTCGACGCTAAACAGCGCGCGGGCGAGCGGCGAGCGCGAAGCGGCGCCCTCGTCCCGCGCCTCGAAGGTGCCGTCGGGCAGCACGACCTTGCCGGGCAGGAACTTCAGGGTGGCGGGGTTCGGGGTGGCTTCGGTCTGGATGAACATCGGTGATCCTCGAAAGAGTTCTCTGCGCCGGTTCAAGGCCGGCCGGGAACGGCGCGGGACCGCGAGGGGACGCGCGCCTGCCCGCAGATGTGGACCCGAACGGGCGAAAGCTCAATGGAGCGCGCTCATCCGGCGAGCGCGGTGATCTCCGCCTCGCTCAGGGCGCCCGGCACGATCACCACCGGCACCGGGAAGCTGCCGGCGCTGCGCCCGGCGATCGAGGTGACGAGCGGGCCCGGCCCGTCGCTGCCGGAGGCGGCGGCGAGCACCAGGAAGCCGATATCCTCGTCGGCCTCGATCTGGCGCAGGATCGCGTCGGCGCGCTCGCCGGTGCGCACCACGAGTTCGGGGTCGACGCCCGCGGCCTGTCGCGCGGCCGCCGCCAGCGCCTCCAGGCGCGCGGAGGTCTCGGCCTCGGCCTCGGCCCGCATCGCGTCGCCGACGCCGAGCCATTCCATCGTCTCGGGCGGCTCGGCCACCGCCAGCATCACCACCCGGGCCCCGAGCCGCGCCGCCCGGCGCACGGCGAAATGCACCGCCCGGTCGCATTCCGGCGTCTCGTCGACCAGCACCATGAACTTCAGCCGATGCCCGGCCTCGAAGGACCGGCGCCGCTTGATCTCGACCATGCCCGGACGCGCTCCGCCGACGCCGCGATGCTGCCCGCGCGGCCGGCCGGCCGCAAGGGGCGCGGGAGACGGCGCTGATCCCGGCATCGGACGGGCGAATCGGCCGCCGAAGAACTCCCCGGTGCGTGACGTCGGCCCGACGCGACCCCGGCGCACCGTTTTGCCCGTACCATGTCCGCGCTTCAGGAACGACCTCGGCTGCACAACTAGAAAGCAGATCGCAAATATTTTCATCGCATCCTGGACGAAAACCGCTCCCGGGCGATCGGGCGATGAATTTTTCGTCGACTTGTTGCAGGACATCCCTTGACCCGCGCAGTAACACTCTGGTCAGCCTCTGTGGGCTAACATTGTGTCCGGCCGGTCCGCACCCGCAGCGCGGACGGTCCGGGCGAAGGGCTTTTCCGGCCGGCAGCGTCCCCGAGCGGGAGAGAGCGGTGCTCGCAACTGACTTCCTGGCGTTCCACGAGGCGTCCCGGCGCAACGGCATCATCCTGTCGTTCGGCGGCGACCTGTCGGAGAACGTGCTGTTCTCCCTCGGCGAGGTCCTGAAGCTGCGCATGCAGCAGGGCGAGACCGACGCGGGCGTGTCCAAGCGCGTGTTCTCGATCTTCGTCGAGCAGGCCCAGAACGTCATCCGCTACTCCGCCGACAAGCTCGTGCCGCACGGCTCGCCGAGCGGAGGCATGGTGAGCGCCGGCCTGATCGTGGTCGGGATCGAGAACGGGCGCTTCTTCGTCGCCTGCGGCAACGAGGTCCCGGGCGAGCACGTCACGGCCCTGCGCGCCCGGCTCGACCACATCGCCGGCCTGTCGGGCGACGAGCTGAAGAAGTACTACCGCGAGCGGCTGCGCCAGCCCGCCGACGAGGGCAGCCTCGGCGGCAGCATCGGGCTGATCGAGATCGCCCGGCGCTCCAGCGCCCCGGTCGAGTACGACTTCCAGGCTCGCGGCGACGACCGCTCGTTCTTCTGCCTCAAGGCCTTCATCTGAGGCGCCGCGACATGGACCGGATCCAGATCCCCGCCACCAGCCGCTCGCCGCTGGTCGATTTCGACTTCGCCGCCGGGCGCCTGCTCCTGCGCGGCGAATCCTACCCCGAGGATGCGGCGGCCTTCTACGGCCCGCTGCTCCAGGCCCTGCGCGCCTGCCTCGACGAGGAGGGCGGCGCGCTCACCGTCGACGTCGCCCTGTCGTACTTCAACTCATCGAGCGCCAAGGCCTTGATGAACCTGTTCATGCCCCTCGAGGACGCCGCCGAGGCCGGCCGCCACGTGACGATCCGCTGGCTCTACGCCGAGGGAGACGACACCATCGCGGAGGCCGGCGAGGATTTCGCGGCCGACTTCTCGCATGCCCGGTTCGAGATGGTGCAGGAGACGGCGGCATGACGACCAGGGCGGGCCCGGGCGGGCGCACGACCGGCGGCGGCGCGCCGCCGGAGCCCGACGGAGGCGGGGCGGAGGGCGGCCCGCGCGCCGGCGGGCCGGCCAACGTCTTCAGCCTGTTCGACAACGAGGAGGCCGTCCTCGACCGGACCGAGGTGATGCTGACCCAGCTCGCCGCGGTGGCGGACGGGGTGAAGGTGCTGGCTGAGGCCTATCGCCGGGGCTACCGCGAGCAGCGCCGGCTGGTGCGCCTGAGCGACCGGATGCAGGCCGACCTCCAGAAGGCCAACAAGCGCCTCGCCGAGCAGCAGCGCGACCTGCAATCCCTCAACGAGGCCCTGTCGGGCGAGATCGAGACCAGTGCCCGCCTGGAGGCGGAGCTGCGCCGGCTCGCCGACACCGACCCGCTGACCGGGGCCCTCGCCCGCCGGCGCTTCCTGGAGGTCTGCGCCCGCGACTGGCCGCGCCGGGCCGGTCAGGGCGCCTGCCTGCTGATGCTCGACATCGACCGGTTCAAGCTCGTCAACGACAGCCACGGCCACGCCGCCGGCGACGCGGCGCTGATCGCCTTCGTCGCCGCCTGCCGCTCGGCCCTGCGCTCCCTCGACGCCGTCGGGCGGCTCGGGGGCGAGGAATTTGCGATCCTGCTGGTCGAGACCGGGCTCGAGGACGGGGCGGTGATCGCCGAGCGCATCCGCGCGGCCGTGGCGGCCAACCCCGTCGCCACCGAGGGCGGGCCGATCGGCATCACGGTCAGCATCGGGCTCGCCGCGGCGGCGCCGGAGGAGAGCCTCCAGGCGGCGATGCGCCGGGCCGACGCGGCGCTCTACGCCGCCAAGCACGGCGGCCGCAACCGGGTCGAGCGGGCCCCCGCGCCGGAGGCCGCGGGTTGAGCGGCGAACCCCTGGCGCAGGAGGCACCCCGCCGCGGCGGCTCCTTGCGCGGCGCCGGGCCGATGCGCCGGGGTGACGCGCGCGCCGGTCCCGGCCTCGCCGGGGTGCCGACGACGCAGGACGGCGGCGCCGACACGATGCGCCCCGGGGCCCTGCGCGGCGCGGCGCGGGGCCGCAACCTCGACGGCCTCGCCCACACCCTGTTCCTGCGCCTGTCGCCGGTGATCGCCGCGGTGGTGCTGGCGACCCAGGTGGTGATCGCCTGGGTCAATTACGGCGACCAGATCCGGATCGAGGGTGAGCGCGCCCAGATGATGGCGGACATGACGGCCCGGGCGCTCGCCCGCCCGGGCTGGCCGTCCGATCACCGGCCCCAGCTCCAGGCGCTCGCCCTCGATCCCGCCTTCCGCTTCGCCCTGCTGCGCGACGCCGCGGGGGGCGTCGTCGGGCGGTTCGGCGACGAGCCGCGGGGGCGCAGCTTCGAGCGCATCCAGGTCGCGGCCGAGATCGATCCCGGCCCAGCCGACCAGCCCGCCGGCAGCCTGACCCTGGTCCTGTCGGCGGAGGGCCTGCGGGCCAACGCCGAGAAGCAGATCGTGATGGTGCTCTGCGCCAGCCTGGCGCTGATCCTGGCCTTCGCGCTCTCGTTACGGCTGGCGGTCGGCCGCCACGTGCTGGCGCCGTTGCGCCGGCTCCTCGCCGCCATGGGGCAGGTCGAGCACAAGCACTGGGTCACCGTCGACCTCGCCGGACGCCGCCGGCCGAGCCGCGAGATCGCCGACATCTCCGCCGCCTTCAACCGCATGGTCGAGGGGTTGAGGAGCGGCGACGAGGCCCGCCACCTGCTGGCCGAACTCGAGCGCACCCATGCGCAGCTGGCCGAGGCGAACGGCCTGGTGATGGAGAGCTTAGGTTACGCCCGCCGCATCCAGCAGGCGGTGCTGCCGGGGCCCGCCGCCCTGCGCGACAGCGGGCTCGAGGTCGCGGTTCTGTGGGAGCCGCTGCACGTCGTCGGCGGTGACTATTACTGGATCGAGGAGATCGACGGCCTCGGCATCGTGGTGGTGGCCGATTGCACCGGCCACGGCGTGCCCGGCGCCTTCCTGACCCTGATCGTCGCGACCGCCCTCGACCGGATCCTGCACGATCAGGCCATGCGCCGTCCGGACGAGATCCTGGCCGCCCTCGACGGCGTGGTGCGGGTGCGGCTGCGACAGGAGACGAGCGCACCCGACGGGTCGGATGACGGGCTCGATTGCGGGATCTGCGTCGTCGACCGGGCGGGCGGCGTCCTGCACTTCGCCGGCGCCGGCCTCGCCCTGACGCTGCTGACCGATCGCGAGACCACCCGGATCAAGGGCCGGCGCCACGGCCTCGGCTACCGGCGCACGGGGCGGGAGGAGCCGTTCGCGGCGGTCGCGGTGCCGCTCCGCGACGACCAGACCGTCTTCCTGATGACCGACGGGGTCAGCGACCAGATGGGCGGGGCGTCCCGGCGCCTCCTGGGCCATCGCGGCGTCGCCGAGATCCTGGGGCGGCACCGGGACCTGCCCCTCGCCGGCCAGGTGGCGGCCCTGGAGGCGGCGCTCGCCGCCCATCGCGGGGACGAGCCGCGCCGGGACGACATGGCCCTGGTGGCGTTCCGGCCGAAGGCGGGGTGAGCGGACGGGCCGCCCTTCGGGCTCCCTCCCTCGGTCCGGCCTGGTTCTCAGGGGCGCGGAGGTGAGAGGGCTTCCAGGTACGCCTGGACCTCGAACCCTCACAATTCCGGGTTCGTCGGCTCGGTGCGCCGCGCCACGACCGTGTAGCAGAGCCGCTTCTGCCCGAGCAGCGACTGGCGGTGATAGGTCACCACCGACTCGCCGAAGCCCAGGATCGCGAGGAATTCCTGCATCGTGGTCGGCGCGATGGTCCACCAGGCGTCGAAGCGGATCCGCTGGTCGGAGCGGGGCAGCAGGAACACCGGCAGGCCGAGGCTGCGCGGCAGGTAGCGCAGGAACTGCAGCGATTTCGGCAGCATCTCGGTCACCACCACGGTCTCGCGGGTGAGCCGCAGGGCGCCGTGGAGGGCCCGGAACGGGTCGCGCAGGCGCGTGAGCGCGTTGCCGAGCACCGCGACGTCGACGGGGCCGACCGCCGTTGGCACCTCGTAGAGCGAGCCGCCGGCCCGGCGCGAGCGCGAGCCGAGCGCCGCGTGGGCGTACCAGTAGGCGTTCTCGAACCGGCGCAGGTGGTTGCGGATCTCCGGCGCGATCACCGCGCGCTCGAAATCCGGATACGGCACCATCTCCCAGCAGGCCTCGCCGGCGAAGTCGTAGGAGACCACCTCGGCCCCGCGCGCCTCCATGGCAAAGCCGAGGAAGCCGCTGGTGGCGCCGAAATCGAGCACGCGCTTGCCCGCCACCGCGACGTGGCCGAGATACGCGTCGAGCCCCGCCCGCAGGTCCCAGGCCCCCTCCACGGTGCCGTGGCCGGGCAGGTCGATGGTGTGGTTGAAGGTGCAGGCCGCCGGGTCGTCGACCGCGCGGGGGGCCAGGTAGGGAGCCGGGTACGGCGCGTCGGCCTTCAGGGGAGCGGTCGGGTCCGCCATCGTCATGCGGGATCGTCTCGTGCGGCGGAGTCTTCGGGGGAGCCGTTCAGGATTCGCGCGCCCGCGGATAGGCCGGCAGCCCGGGCGGCAGCGCGACCCAGGACAGGCGGCGCGAAACCCAGACATGGTCGCGCGGGGGGAAGCGCTCCGGGTCGTCGAGGCTCGCGAGCGTCAGGTCGATCTCGCCCGGCAGGTCGTCGGCCCGGTAGGCGAGCGGCGTGCCGCAGGCCGGGCAGAAACCGCGCTCGGCACGCGGGCTGGAGCGGAACCAGGCCGGATCCGCGCTGAAGCGGCAGGATTCCCGCCGCACGGTGAGCCAGCCGACCATCGGCGCGCCGGTAGCGCGGCGGCAATCGACGCAGTGGCAGACCGTGACGTTCCAGGCCTCGTCCGCCGCCTCGTAGCGCACCGCGCCGCACCGGCATCCGCCCGAGATCGTCGCGTTCATCGCACCGCCTCCGTCAGGGTCCCGACCCGCGGGCGCGGGAAGGCGCCGGCCGAAAGCCGGGGATAGAGCGCGGCCTGGCCGAGGCCGCGGGCGGCGAGGAAGGTCAGCATGGCGAGCCACAGCCCGGTATTGCCGAGGTCGCGCGTCGCCGCCAGCATCGCGGCGTCGACCGCGAGCGCCGCCAGCATCAGGTTGCGCATCGCCCGGGTCCAGGTCGCCCCGATATAGACGCCGTCGAACGCGAAGGCGGCGGCCGCCGCGAGCGGCGTCAGGGCGGCGAAGACGAGGTAGTCGCGCGCGAGCCCCCGCACCTCCGGCGCGGTGGTGATGGCGTCGATGAACGGCCCGCCGACGACGAGGAAGAGGCCGGAGACTGCCAGCGCGAAGCCGAGGCACCAGGCGAGCGAGAGGCGCACCGCGCCCCGGAACGCGCCCTCGTTCCGGGCGCCGAGCGCCTGCCCGCACAGCACCTCGGCCGCGGTGGCAAAGCCGTCGAGGAAGAAGCTGCCGATCAGGAAGAGGTTCTGGAGCACGGCGTTCGCCGCGAGCGTCGCGTCGCCGGCCCTGGCCCCGAGCCCGGTGAACAGGGCGAGCGCGGTGATGAGCGCCAGGGTGCGCACCATCACGTCGCCGTTGACGGAGAGCATCCGGGCAAGGCCGGCGCGCTCGACGATCTCGGGAAGAGGCACGCGCCAGGGCCGCGAGCCGAGGCGGCGCAGCACGACGAGGCCGAGGATCGTGCCGGCGACCTCCGCCAGCAGGGTGGCGAGCGCCGCACCGGCGACGCCGTAGCCGAGGCCGAGGACGAAGAGCAGGGTGAGCGCGACGTTGACCACGTTGATCGCGACCTGCAGCCCGAGGCCGAGATCGGTGCGGCCGCGCCCGAGGGTCGAGCCGAGGATGGCGTAGTTCGCGAGCGTGAACGGCGCGCACCAGATCCGGATCGCGACGTAGCCGGCGAGCGCCGCGTTCACCGCCGGGCTGGCGCCGAACAGCCGGATCGCCACCGCCCCGAGCGGCCCCTGCGCCGCCACCATGACGAGGCCGACGGCGAGCGCCACCGCCAGCGCCCGGGCGAGGGCGCGGTCGATCTCCGCGCGATCCCCCGCCCCGGTCGCCTGCGCGGTGAGGCCGGCGGTGGCCATGCGCAGGGCTCCGAAGGTCCAGAACAGGTAGTCGAACACCACCGCGCCGAGCGCCAGCGCCCCGAGCAGGGACGCGTCGCCGAGCCGCCCCACCGCCGCCGTCCCGACGAGGCCGAGGAGCGGCGTCGTGACGTTGGCGAGCGTCATCGGCAGGGCGAGCGCGAGGATCCGGCGGTGCGTGACCTCCGGGCTCTCGCCGGGCCGGCTCGGGGCGGCAGGCTGCATCGCCGGTCAGCGCCCGCGGGCGAAGACGCGCGACAGGAGCCAGAGCGGCACCACCACCACGGCGCCGGCGACGAACCAGCGGCCGGCATCGTGGAAGGTCTCGAAGCCGAGCGCGATCAGCGAGTGGATCGTGTCGTAGGCCTGGGCGAACAGGAGGCCGGGCGTCACCCCCATCATCGCCATGCCGGCGCCGACGAGGAGCGACAGGAAGACCAGCCGCACCAGCACCGCCCCCGGCGAGCCGCCGAGGAAGCGGTGGAGGTTCGAGCGCTGCTCCGGCCGGTAGCCCTCGCCGTACGGCCCGTTGCCGTAGGGGTCCTGGCCGAATTGCGGCCCGACGCGGGGATCGGGGCCCTGCCCGCCGAAGGGCCGGTGGAATCTCTGCTCGCTCATGCTTCCTCGCGACCCTGCCGATGCGGCGTGGTGGTGAACCGTGACGCAACGCCCCCAGAGCGTTGCGGGATTGTCACATCCTGGACGAAACCCGGCGCGGCCCGGCGCATTGCACCGTTTGGCAATCCGGACCTGAGATGGCAACCTCCGCGGATTATCCCAAGATACCCGGTGTGCCACACCGGGCAGGACGGTGGCCCGCCCGCAACCCCGAGACGCTCCGCCGCCCGACGGCCGGCGGCGCAGCGCCGCGAGATTGATACCCCGAGCATGATCGACCACGCGCTCTTCGACCCGGCGAAAACCGATCCCGACGCCGAGCGGCTGAACCGGGAGATCATCGCCGCTCAAGGCCAGGCGCCGGACCCCTGGTCCATGCCGGTGGCCGAGGTGCGCGAGCGCCGCCGGCGCGGCAGCCTCGCCTATCCGGCGATGCCCCGCAGCGGCCGGGCCGAGACGATCACGATCCCGGGGCCCGGCGGGCCGCTGGCGCTCAGGGTGATCCGGCCGCAGCGCAAGGCCCGGGGCGCCTACCTGCACATCCATTCCGGCGGCTGGATCTGGGGCGGGGCCGACGAGCAGGACCCCTGGCTCGAGCGCATCGCCGAGCGCTGCGGCTTCGTCTGCGTCTCGGTCGAGTACCGGCTGGCGCCCGAGCACCCCTACCCGGCCCCGATCGACGATTGCGAGGCCGCCGCGCTCTGGCTCCACCACGAGGGCCGCAAGCTGTTCGGGGTCGAGGCGCTGACCATCGGCGGCGAATCGGTCGGCGCGCACTTGAGCGTGATGACGATGCTGCGCCTGCGCGACCGCCACCGGCTGCCGAAGGCCTTTCGCGGTGCCAACCTGTTCTCCGGCCTCTACGACCTCGGCGTCACCGCGAGCGCCCGCAACTGGGGCGACGAGCGCTTGGTCCTCAACTCCACCGACATCCGCCGCTTCGCCGACGGCTTCGTGCCGGAGGGCGTCGCCCGGCGCTCGCCCGACGTGTCGCCGCTCTACGCCGACCTCGCCGGCCTGCCCCCGGCCCTGTTCTCGGTCGGCACCCGCGACCCGCTCCTCGACGACACCCTGTTCATGTCGATGCGCTGGGCGGCGGCCAACAACGGCGGCTACACGTCGGTCTATACCGGCGGCTGCCACGTCTTCATCCGCTACAACCTCGCCATGAGCCAGCGGGCCCTGGAGCTGATCGAGCGCTTCCTGATGGCGCTTGCGTGAGGAGAACGTCGGCCGCGACGGCCTACGCGCTTCTCGCCTTCGCCACGTTTCTCTGGGCCGGCAACGCTGTGGCGAGCAAGGTCGCGGTCGGCCTCGTCTCGCCGCAGGCGCTGGTGGCGCTGCGCTGGTCGATCGCGCTGACGGCGATCGCCGCGATGGCCGGGCGCGAGACCTGGGCCCACCGGCGCACCCTGTGGGCGCACTGGCCGCTGATCCTGCTGATGGGCGGCGTCGGCTATACCGGCTTCAACGCGCTCACCTACGAGGCCGGCGCGCTGACGAGCGCCGTCAACCTGTCCTTGATCGAGGGCACGATCCCGGTCCTGGTGCTGGTCCTGAACTTCCTCGTCCGCGGGGTCGCGGTGCGGGGCGGCCAGGTCGTCGGCGCCGCGATCACGCTTGCCGGGGTGGTGCTGGTGGCAAGCCACGGCGATCTCGCGCGGCTGCGGGCAATGGATTTCAACCGCGGCGACCTCCTGGTGCTGCTCGCCTGCCTGTTCTACGCCGGCTACACCATCGCCCTGCCCTCGCGGCCGGCGGTGCCGGGCCTCGCCTTCTTCGCCGCCATGGCGGTCGCCGCCTGGGCGACCTCGGTGCCGCTCCTCGCCGCCGAATGGGCCGCCGGCCGCACCCTGTGGCCCGGCGCCGCCGGCTGGGCGCTCATCGCCTTCACGGCGCTCGGGCCGTCGCTGGTCGCGCAGCTCGCCTACATGCGCGGGGTCGAGACGATCGGCCCGAACCGCGCCGGGCTGTTCAACAACCTGGTGCCGGCCTTCGGGGCGATCCTGGCGGTGGGGCTGGTGGGCGAGCCGTTCGGCCTCGTCGAGGCCTCGGCCCTCGCCCTGGTGCTGGGCGGGATCGCGGTGGCGGAGGTGTCGGGGCGGCGCAAGGCGGCGTAGGGCCGGGGCCCGGTTGGCTCGGGCGTATCCGGGACCGCTCTCGCCCCTCGGCAGCCTTCCGCAAAGCCGAGCTCGTCATCCCGGCACCACAGTGTCTGTCATCTCCCGGATCCATCGACGTCAATTTCGCGACGACCTCTGGCCTGCAGTCGCTGGTTCCGTATCCATCTGGCGGTTGTCGATCTTGCGCAGTTCGGTAGCGATGTCCTGCAAGCTGGCGTCGCCCTTGCGCAGCACCCGATCGGCCTCGGACAGGCGATCGCGTTCCGCTGCGGTGATGCTGCGGGCGCTGAGCACTACCACGGGGACATCGGCGCAGCCGGGCAGGAGCCGGAGCTGGTCGAGGAACGAGAACCCATCCATCACCGGCATGGTCAGGTCGAGGAGCACGAGCCGGGGTACGCCGTGCCGGACTTGGTCGAGCGCCTCGCATCCGTTCCCGGCCTCGCTGACGGTCCAGCCGTTGCGCTCCAGCACCGTTCTCAGGCGGTGACGCATATCGGCATCATCGTCGACCACGAGCACATCGCCCTCTGCGGCCCGGAACTGGTCCAAGATCGTCCGCAGGCGGGTCCAGTCGACCGGCTTCGGCACCGCCTCGACTGCCCCGAGGGAGACGCTGAGCGCCGCATCGGCGACGAAGCTGACCATCACCACCGGGATGCCGGCCGTCTCCGGGTCAGCCTTCAGGGCGGCGAGCACCGACCAACCGTCCATCTCCGGCATCATCACGTCGAGGAGGATGGCTCGCGGCCGGAGCGACCGCGCCAGATCGAGTCCGGTGCGCCCATCGCCGGCGGTGCGAACGGCGAATGATTGACGCTCGAGGAACCGGGTCATCAGCTCACGCTGGCTGGCTTCGTCGTCGATCACGAGCACGAGGTCGCCCGACGTGAACTGGTTCTCCGAAGCCGCCGGCTCCCCCTCGCTGCTCGGCTCCGGGGCCACCGCCGGAACCCGGAGGGTGAAGCTCGTGCCTCGACCCTCGACGCTCTCCACCGTGATGTCGCCGCCGAGCAGCTGCGCGAAGGCGCGGCTGAGCGCCAGCCCCAGGCCGGTCCCGCCGTAGTTGCGCGTGGTGCTCTCGTCGGCCTGGGTGAAGCGCTGGAACAGGCGCCCGACCTGCTCCGGGCTCATGCCGATGCCGGTATCCTGAACGGTGAACCGGAGCCATTGGCTGCCGGCGTCAGCCTCACGGCCGGCCCGCAGGGTGATGGTCCCGCCCTCGGTGAACTTCGCCGCGTTCGAGAGCAGGTTGAACAGGCACTGACGCAGCTTCACCGCATCCGTTCGCGCTTGGCCGACATCGCTACCGACGTCGAGCACCAGGACGTTGCCCTTCTTGCCCACCAGGGCGTCGACGGTGGCTGCCGCATCAGCGACGAAGGTGGCAACGTCGATGTCCTCGGGATAGATTTCCATCTTTTCCGCCTCGACCTTCGACAGGTCGAGGACGTCGTTGATCAGGCCGAGCAGATGCTGCGCGTTCGATTTGATCTTGCCGAGATCCTTCAGGAGGCTGTCCTGGCCGAGTTCCTCGGCTTCCTCCTCCAGCATCTCCGAGTAGCCGATGACCGCCGAGAGCGGCGTGCGCAGTTCGTGGCTCATGTTGGCGAGGAAGCGGCTCTTGGCGCGACTATGCTCCTCTGCCGAGTCCCGCGCCTCCTTCAGGGCTTGCTCGTGCGCGTGGCGTTCGGTGACGTCCGTGTGGACGCCGACCCATTCCCGGATCGACCCCTCGGCGTCGCGCACGGGCACGGCCCGCACGGAATAGTGCCTCCATGATCCGTCAGGGGACCGAAGCCGGTGCTCGACGACGTAGGACGTTACGCTCCGGACCGCCTCCCCCCACACCCGTTGCGTCTCCGCCAGGTCCTCGGGATGGACGGCGGCCGACCAACCGCCGCCGCGGTACTCGGCCAGGTTCTGGCCGGAGATCGTCTCCCAGCCGGGCTGCTCCTCGACGAAATTGCCGGAAGCGTCGGCCGTCCACATCACCCCGTCCACGGCTTGCACCGCCGACCGGAAGCGTTGCTCGCTGATGTGCAGGCGCTGCTGCGCCCGGCGCTGGTCGAACGAGCCTGCCATCATCGCCAAGAACAGGATGACGAAAGTCACACCGGCCACGGCCAGCGCCAGATTCTGCTGATTGACGCCGAGCGCGGTCGCGTGCGCGGCGTGCGCACCCGCTTCCTCGGCGGTGAAAGTCCCCGCCGCCATGCCGGTATAGTGCATTCCAGCGACCGCCAGGCCCATCACGCAGGCCGCGGCGAGCTTCTGCCACGGCTTGTTCCTGCGGAACGCCAGCCACAGGGCAGCTGTCGCGGCCGTCACTGCGATGGCGACAGAAGCCGCGACGATGGCCGGATCGTAGGCGAGGTTGCCCGGCACCCGCATCGCGGCCATGCCGGTGTAGTGCATGGCCGCCACCCCGACGCCCATGAGCGGACCCGCGATCAGCAGCGACGAGATGCTGGTTCCCCGAAGCCCGACCCAGGCAAAGCCTGCGGCCGTCGATCCGATCGCGATGACGAGCGACAGCAGCGTCAGGCCGAGATCGTAGGCGGCCGGCATGCCCATCTCGAAGGCCAGCATGCCGACGAAGTGCATCGACCAGATGCCGCCGCCCATGGCGATGGCCGCCCCGGCTCCCCATGCCCAGCGTGGCCCGGCGTTCCGACCGCTGACGCGAGAGCCGAGGTCGAGTGCGGCGTAGGACGCGAACACCGCGATGATGACGGAGAGCACGACGAAGGCGGGGTTGTAGCCGGTATGGACCATGAGACTTCCGGTGAGTTAGTCCGGGGAGGCATGGCACATAAACGCAGCGGTATTGGGTCAATCCCCGCTTCGTGAACGAAGTGGCCGGTGTGGCATCCTGACCGAGGCATGGGGCGACGTCCCTTGAGAGACTTCGGTCGCTGATCGAGCTTGATGTGCCGTCGCCTCAGCCCCTCTGCCCGCCGAGCCCGAGCCGGCGAATCAGCAGGAAGGCCGCCGCCGCCGATAGCGCGGCAATCCCGATCGCCACCGTCGAGCCGTCGTCCCACTCGGCGAAGGGCAGGTTCTTGGTGTTCATGCCGAACAGGCCGGTCACCAGGGTCGGCGGCAGGAACAGGGCGGTCAGGATCGACAGGGTGTGGAGCTGGCGGTTCGACTGGCGGGCGAGCAGGCCGGACAGCTCCTCCTGCAACAGCCGGCTGCGCTCGGCCAGCACCACCATGTCGCGATCGAGGGCGTCGAGGCGCTGCGCGATGCGGGCGGCGGCCTCCAGCGTCTCCTCGGGCAGGTCCTCGCCGTCCTCTTCCAGGCGGTGGAACACCGCTCGCAGGCCGTTGAGCTGGCGGTGCAGCCGCACGGCGTCGCGGCGGATCGGACCGAGCTGGCGGGTCTCGTCGCGGATGCGCTCGTCGAGGATGTGGTCCTCGATCCCGTCGAGGCGCTCGGAGAGGGCCGCGCCGCGGGCGCCGATCGCCGCGGCGACCCGGCCGATCAGGGTTTCGAGGAGAGCCACCGGCCCCGGCAGCGCCCTGCCCTCGGCGATCGCCGCGCGCACCGCGTCCGGCCCGACGATCGGGTGCCGGCGGCCGCTGACGAGGTAGTTCGGGCCGAGCACGAAGTGCAGCCGCCCGGCGGCGTCGGGCAGGCGCTCCGGCGCGGCGGGGGCCTCGGTGTCGCGGGCGAGGTCTGCGTCGCGGGTGAGGTCGGCGATGACGCCGCCGACCTGGCCGTCCTCGATCGTGACCCGCTGGTGGGGATCGCTGGCGAAGGCCGCCGCCGCGAGGTCCGGCGGGCCGAGGCGCCCCTCCGCCACCAGGGCCGGGACCCGCGCGTCGTTGAGGTTGACGTGGAGCCAGACGAAACCCTCGCCGAAGCGGCCGAGCGCCGGAACCTCTTCGCCGGGCCCGACCAGCTGCCCGCGCCCGGCCCCGTCGAACCGCATCGCCCAGATCAGGCCCGGCAGGGCGGGTTCGTCGCTGAGGAGGGGCGGCATCGGGCGTCGTTCGTCCCCGCTTGGCTGTGCGGGAGCGACCGGAACGCCGCCGCACCCGGCCGCCGTCGCTAGGGGCCGGGCGCGACGATGCGATGACGGCTCACGCCTCCATCGCCTCCAGCTCGGCGATCATCCCCTCGATCATCGACAGGCCGATCTGCCAGAAGGCCGGGTCGCGGGCATCCAGCCCGAACGGCGCCAGCAACTCGCCGTAGGGCTGGCTGCCGCCGGCGGCGAGCAGGGCGAAGTAGCGCGCGACGAAGGCCTCTTCCGCCGCCGGATCGCCGCTCGCCCGCTGGTAGACGCCGTAGAGCGAGTTCACCAGGCAGTCGCCGAAGGCGTAGGCGTAGACGTAGAACGGCGAGTGGATGAAGTGCGGGATGTAGGCCCAGTACGGCTCGTAGCCCTCGTCGAGGCGGATCGCCGGCCCTAAGCTCTCGGCCTGCACCGACATCCACAGGGCGTTGATCTTCTCGGCGGTCAGCTCGCCCTCGCGGCGGGCGAGGTGGACCTTGCGCTCGAAGGAGTAGAACGCGATCTGGCGCACCACCGTGTTGATCATGTCCTCGACCTTGGCGGCGAGCATCGCCCGGCGCTGGACCGGGTCGGTGGTGGCCTCGAGCACGCGGCGGAAGGTCAGCATCTCGCCGAACACGCTGGCGGTCTCGGCGAGCGTCAGGGGCGTCGGGGCCATCAGGGCGCCGTTCGGGCCCGCCAGCACCTGATGCACGCCGTGGCCGAGCTCGTGGGCGAGCGTCATCACGTCCCGCGGCTTGCCCTGGTAGTTCACCAGCACGAAGGGGTGGGCCGAGGGCACGGTCGGGTGGGCGAAGGCGCCCGGCGCCTTGCCGGGCCGCACCGGCGCATCGATCCAGCCGCCGTCGAAGAAGCGCCGGGCGATCTCGGCCATCTTCGGCGAGAACGCGCCGTAGGCCGAGAGCACGGTCTCGCGCGCCTCGGCCCAGGGGATCGTGCGCTGCTCGACCTTCGGCAGCGGCGCGTTGCGGTCCCAGTAGGCGAGGTCGTCGCGGCCGAACCACCGCGACTTCAGCTTGTAGTAGCGGTGCGACAGGCGCGGATAGGCGGCCTGGACGGCGGCGACCAGCGCCTCGACGGTGTCGCGCTCGACCCGGTTGGCGAGGTGGCGGGCATCCGACACGTCGGTGAAGCCGCGCCAGCGGTCGGAGATCTCCTTGTCCTTGGCGAGCGTGTTGGTGATGAGCGTGAACACCCGCAGGTTCGACCGGAACACGGTGCTGAGCGCGCCCGCCGCGTCCCGGCGCACGGTCTCGTCCGGGTCTTGGAGCTTGTTGAGGGTGGGCTCCAGCGTCAGTTCCTCGCCGCGCAGCGGGAAGCGCAAGGACGCGATGGTCTCGTCGAACAGCCGGTTCCAGGCGGCGCGGCCGGTCACCGACTTCTCGAGGAAGAGCTTCTCCGCCTCGTCGCTCAGCTGGTGGGGCTTCTCGCGGCGGATGTCCTCGAGCCAGGGGCGGTAGCGCGCCAGCGGCGGGTGGGCGGCGGCGGCGTCGATGCCCGCGTCCTCGACCCGGTTGAGCTCGAGGGTGAAGAACAGGAGGTCGCTCGCGGCGTTCGTCAGCCGCTCCTGGGTGTCGCCGTAGAACTTCGCCCGCGCCGGATCGGTGGTGTCGCCGGAATAGACGAGGCCGGCATAGGACATCAGCCGGCCGAGCCGGTCCTCGATCGCCTCGTAGGCGGCGACCGCGGTCCCGAGGCGGTCGGACGCGCCCTCGCCGGAGACGAGGTCCCGGACCCGGCCACGGTAGCTCTCGGCGAAGCCCCGGCACTCGGCCTCGGCCTTGGCGAGGTCGTCGGCGAAGGCCGGGTCGTCGAGGCCGGCATAGAGGTCCGACAGGTCCCATTCCGGCAGCGGCCCGAGATCGACGGCGCGGGCGGTGGCCTTCGCGGTGCTCAGGGCGCTGTCGGACGGCGCGGCGGCACTCAGCGGCATGGACGATGTTCCTTCAGGCGCAAGCGATGCGGGGGGACATATCGGCCCCGACCGGCCCGCGATCAACCGAGGCGGCGGCGATTGCGGCGCGGTCGCCTCACGCCCCGGTAACCTCTCGTTGGCGTTAAGAGCCACTTTACGCTTGTGACGCAGCATGCGGCTCGAAACGAAACAGCCGCGTGATTCGCCCGCTGCCCGCGCGCCGGGCGCCGACGCGAGAGGCCTTGAGGGCGGCGCCCCGGCGCCGGTCCTCTCCGAGGAGCACAGATGACCACCACGGTCCTCATCGTCGACGACGATCCCGTGCAGCGCCGGCTGGCGGAGGCCATGGTGCGGCGCCTCGGATACGAGGCCCTGGTGGCCGAGAGCGGTGCGGCCGGCCTCGACGCGATCCGGGCGCCCGATTCGAGCATCGACGTGGTGCTCCTCGACCTCGCGATGCCGGGTGGCCTCGACGGGCTCGGGGTGCTCGCCGAACTGCGCAAGGCCGGCATCGACACCCCCGTGATCGTCCAGACCGCGAACGGCTCGATCGACGCCGTCGTCAACGCCATGCGGGCCGGCGCGATCGATTTCGTGGTCAAGCCCGCCGGGCCCGAGCGGCTCCAGGTCTCGATCCGCAACGCGCTCCAGGTCGACCAGCTCCAGGACGAGATCCGGCGGATGCGCCGGCGGGCGTCCGGCGCCCTCTCCTTCCGCGACCTCACCTCGAAGAGCCCGGACATGGGCCGGGTGATGCGGCTCGCCGAGCGGGCGGCGAAATCGAACATCCCGGTGCTGATCGAGGGCGAGTCCGGCGTCGGCAAGGAGGTGCTGGCCCGCGCGATCCAGGGCTCGGGCGAGCGCCGCGGCAAGCCCTTCGTCACGGTCAATTGCGGGGCGATCCCCGACAACCTCGTCGAATCGACCCTGTTCGGCCACGAGAAGGGTGCCTTCACGGGCGCGACCGAACGGCATCTCGGCAAGTTCGTCGAGGCCTCGGGCGGCACGCTGTTCCTCGACGAGATCGGCGAATTGCCCCTCGACGCGCAGGTGAAGCTCCTGCGGGCGCTGCAAGAGGGCGAGGTCGACCCGGTCGGCGGGCGCAAGAGCGTGCGGGTCGACATCCGGCTGGTCTCGGCGACGAACCGCTCGCTCCTCGACCTCGTCAAGCAGGGCCGCTTCCGCGAGGACCTGTACTACCGCCTCAACGTCTTTCCGATGACCCTGCCGCCGTTGCGGGCCCGGCGCGAGGACATCCCGGACCTCGCCCGCTCGTTCTGCGCCCGGTTCGCGGCTGAGGAAGGCAAGCGGGTGCGCGGCATCGCGGCGGAGGCGATGGCGCTGATCACCCGCTACGACTGGCCCGGCAACGTGCGCCAGCTCGAGAACGCGCTGTTTCGCGCGGTGGTGCTCGCCGACGGCGACGAACTGACGATCGCGGAGTTCCCGCAGATCGCCGCCCAGGTCCAGGGCTTCGACGTGCGCATCCCGGCCGCGCCCGCAACCTCCGAGCCCGGCACCGGGCCGGCCCCGGTGCGCGAGATCGTCCGGGTCGAGGTGCGCGACCCCCACGCCCTGTCGCTGGTCGCCGAGGAGACCGGCGAGATGAAGACGATGGAGGGGCTGGAAGGCGAGATCATCCGCTACGCCCTGCAATTCTACCGCGGGCGGATGTCGGAAGTCTCGCGCCGGCTCGGCATCGGCCGCTCGACACTCTATCGCAAGTTGAAGGAACTCGGCCTCGACGACGAGAAGGCCGAGGACGCCGCCTGATCTTGGCGCCCGCGCGATGGCTCGTCCGAAGAAAACCGCATTTCGGGGGTCTTGGGCGGCCGACCTCGGTCGCCGTCTCCGGTTTTCCCCCGCGATCACCGTCGCGGGTGCGCCGGAACACGTCGCGGACGCCCAAGGTTGCATGCCGCCCGGGTGTGGCTGCCGTGCGATGGCACGGCCTGCGCGGGCGTGTTTACTAGTCTAGATTGACCAGCGTGGCCGCCGTTTTCGGCCGCGGCTTCGAGGAGAGGACCATGGCTCCCAGGCGCAGGACCGGCCGGAACGCGGGCGCGGCGGCGACCCTCGCGGTGCTGCTGGCGGCGCAAGCCGGCCTGCCGGCGGCGCGGGCCGAGGGCGTCGCCGCGGCGGCGCCGGGAGCCGTGGCCGCGACGCCGCCTCCCGCGATCACGGCGATCTCGGACGCGCCCAAGGACGCATCGAAGGGGGACGCATCGAAGGATGCGACCCGCGCCGGCATCGACGTCGTCGCGCCCGGCACCGAGGATTTCAGGCCCGTCACGGCGCCCCCCAAGCCCGGCGATGCGCAGAGGTCCGGCGATGCGCAGAAGCCCGCCGCGACCGAGCCCGCCCAGCCCGCGGAACCCCCCGCCCCGGCGGAGGCCGCAGCCCCCGCCCTGCCCCCGCCCGCTCCCGGCGACCCGGTCGCCGAGGTCGTGGCGGCGCGCCTCGCCGATCCGAGCTTCACGCTGATCCGCCGCCTGTCCCCCAGGCAGCGCGAGGCGATGCAGGCCTTCTACGCGCTCGGCGCCTTCAAGTCGGTCTGGCTCACCGAGGCCGGCTGGAGCGACGCCGCCAAGGCGGTGATCGCCCGGCTCCAGGCGGCGGGCGAGGACGGGCTCGACCCCCTCGCCTACCCGATCCCGCTCCTCGACCCGCCCCACGCCAAGCCCGCCGACCTGGCCGAGGCCGACCTCAAGCTCTCGGCGGCGGCGGCGCTCTACGCCCGCGACGCCCGCGGCGGGCGCATCGAGCCCTCGCGCCTGTCGCGGTTCATCACCCCGAAGCTCGACCTGCCCGCCGCCGACGCGGTGCTGACCCGCCTCACGCCAGCGGGCAGCGGCGCCGGCGCCCTGCTCCAGGCCTACAATCCGGGGCAGCCCGGCTACCTCGCCCTCAAGGCGAAGCTGGCTTCCTTACGCGCCCAGCAGCCGAACCGCGCCGTGCCGATGGTGCGCCTGCCCAAGGGCCCGGCGCTCAAGACCGGGATGCGCGACCCGCGTGTGCCCTTGATCCGCGCCCGGTTCGGGCTCGGCGGCGCGACCGATGCCACCGCCTACGACGAGGGCGTGGCGACGGCGGTGGCGAGCTTCCAGCGCCAGCGCGGCATGAAGGCCAGCGGCGTGCTCGATCCGGCCACGGTGGCGGCGCTCGCCGGCCCGACGCCGGACCGGCAGGAGGCCGACCTCCTCGCCAACATGGAGCGCTGGCGCTGGCTGCCGGCGGATCTCGGCCGCACCCACGTCTTCGTCAACATCCCCGAGTACAAGGTGCGGGTGATGCGCGACGGCCGCGTCCTCGACGAGGCGCGGGTGATCGTCGGCAAGCCCGATTCGCCGACGCCGATCTTCTCCGGCGAAATGACCTACGCGGTGGTCAACCCGTCCTGGACGGTGCCGCCCTCGATCCTCAAGAGCCAGTTCCTGCCCGGGCTCGCCCGCGACCCGAACTATGCCGCGCGCCTCGGCTACCAGGTGGTCCGGCGCGGCAACAGCATCGCCATCCGGCAGCCGCCGGGCGAGCGCAACGCGCTCGGCTTCATCAAGTTCATGTTCCCCAACGACCACGCGGTCTACCTGCACGACACGCCGAACCGCTCGCTGTTCGCCCGCTCCGAGCGGGCGCTGAGCCACGGCTGCGTGCGCGTCGACGATCCGTTCCGCTTCGCGCAGGTGGTGCTCGGGCCACGCTGGCCGACCGAGCGGCTGAAGGCGCTGATCGGCAAGGGCGAGCGCACGGTGATGCTGCCCGAGAAGCTGCCGGTGCACCTCGCCTACTTCACCCTGGAGGCCGACGGCACCGGACCCTTGCGCAGCCTGCCCGACCTCTACGGCGTCAACGCCCGGGTGAAGGTGGCGCTCGGCCTCTCGACCGAGGCGCTGCCGCCGGAGGCCGGCCACAAGCCGAAGGTCGCCGGGCAGGCGCCCGGCGCGAGCCCCGGCACGGCCCCGCGCCCGCACCGCGATCTGGCGCAGCAGCAGGCCGCGCCCCGTCCGGCCCCGCGCCGCCCGGTCGCCACGGCGACCGAGCGGGAGGAGCCGGCGGTGGTGCAGCCGGCGCCGGACTATTTCGGCGAGACCGGGGCGATCCGGCGCGGGTGGTGGTAGCCGGATCCCGGGCATCGCCGGGGCGCCGCTGACCGCCCGCCCCGGAACGGGGAGCGAGATGCGCCTTCCGGGGGTATTTCGGCGATGCGGGACCGCCCTTCCGCTAGGCAAGGGCGCGCTCCATCGTGCATGGTCGCCGCAATGACCGCCGCCTCCATTCCCCTTTCGGCGAAAACCGCCTAGATGCTCACCATGTCGCAGCCTCCGACCGCCCCACAGCCCGTCACCGTCCTCGTCGTTGACGACAGCAAGCTCGCGCGCGCCGTGGCCGTGCGGCTGCTGCGCCAGGCCAGGCCGGACTGGGCGGCGCGCGAGGCGGCCAATGCCGAGGAGGCCGCCGCCATCGTGGCGGCCGAGCCGGTCGACGTGGCGCTCCTCGACTTCAACATGCCGGGCAAGGACGGCCTCGCCCTCGCGCAGGAGCTGCGTGCGGCCCGGCCGGGACTGCCGATCGCGGTGATCTCGGCCAACATCCAGGACGAGGTGATCGCCCGCGCCCGCGAGCTCGAGGCGACGTTCCTGGCCAAGCCCCTCACCGGCGAGGCGCTGGCGGGCTTCCTCTCGGGCGCGGCCCTGCGCCTGCGCCGAGGCGGCACGCCGTGACCGGCGAGGCCCCGGATGCCGGCGCGACGGTCGGCCTGACCGAGCTGCAGCAGGACGCCTTCACCGAGCTCGTCAATATCGGGATCAGCCGCGCCGCCGCGAGCCTGCGCCAGATGATCGGCACCCAGGTGCTGCTCTCGGTCCCCTCGGTCGAGATCGTCTCGCGCCAGGCCGCCGCCCGGCTGATCGGCCAGCGCGAGGCGGCGCCGCTCGTGGTGGTGCACCAGGATTTCGAGGGCGCCTTCGCGGGCCGCGCCCTGCTGATCTTCCCGCAGGAGAACGGCCGCGAGCTGGTCCGCGCCGTCGCCGGCGAGGAGCTGTCGCCGGAGGAGGTCGCCGCCCTGGAGGACGAGGCGCTGGCCGAGACCGGCAACATCATCCTCAACGGCTGCCTCGCCACCATGGCGAACATGCTCCAGCGCACGCTCACCATGTCGCTGCCCGGCATCGCGCGCGGCGACGGCCCGCGGATCTTCGGGACCGAGACGGGCGGGGCGGATTCCCTGGTGCTGTTCCTCTACATCGACTTCTCGGTGAGCGAGCGCGACATCCGCGGCTACCTGGCGATGCTGATGGACCTGCCGTCGCTGGAGAACCTGCGGGGGCTCGTCGACGAGTTCATCGCCCGCGCCCTCGGCGACCTCGACGCATGACCACCCGCCCCCACCCCGGACGAGCCGCGTGAGCGCGCCCGGCAGCGACGGCGCGGCCGGCCTCGCGGCCTCCATCGCGGCGGCGCGCGGGCGCGCCGGGCCGTTCCTCGTCGCGCTGGAGCATTCGCGCCAGCCGATGCTGATCAGCGATCCGACCCTTCCCGACAACCCGGTGGTCTTCGCCAACCAGGCCTTCCTGACCCTGTCGGGCTACGACGCCTCCGAGGTGATCGGGCGCAACTGCCGCTTCCTGCAAGGACCGGACACCGATCCGGGCGCGATGGCGGCGATCCGCGAGGGCCTGCGCGAGGAGCGCGTCGTCCGGGTCACGATCCTGAACTACCGCCGCGACGGCAGCCGGTTCTGGAACCAGCTGCTGATCTGCCCGATCCGCGACGAAGCCGGGCGGCTGGTCAACTACTTCGCCTCGCAGGTGGACATGTCGCATGTCCACGAGGCCGAGACCGGGCGCGAGCGGCTCGCCGACATCGAGCGGCGGCTCGCCGAGGCGCAGCGCCAGCTCTCCCTCACCCTGTCCTCGGCCGGCATCGCCGGCACCTGGGACTGGGACATTCCGGGCAAGCGCCTGCACGTCGACGGGCGCTTCGCCGCCCTCACCGGGCTCACGCCGCCGCCGCGGCCCGGCACCGTGCCGCTGAGCCCCGGCCCGCTGCCGGCGAGCGCCTTCTTCACCGGCATCCACCCCCTCGACCGCCTGCGGCTGCGGCTGGCGGTGAGCGGCATCCTCGGCGGGGCCGAGGTGTTCGACAAGGAGTACCGCCTGCTCGCCCAGGACGGCTCGGTGCGCTGGGTCCATGCCCGCGGCCGCTGCCATTTCGGCGCCGACGGCCGGCCCGCCCGCTTCACCGGCGTGCTGGTCGAGGTCACCGAGCAGAAGCGGGTCGAGGAGCGGCTGCGCATCGCCCAGTCGGCGGGCCGCGTCGGCGCCTTCGAGCACGTGCCGGGCTTTGCCACCGTGGCCGCCTCGCCGCAATTCTGCAGCCTGCTCGGCCTCGTGCCCGCCCGCACCGTGGCGGCGAGCGCGGTCAACGCCCTCGTGGTCGAGGGCGATCCTCCGCTGCTGGCGCCGGACCAGCGCCACGAGGGCGAATTGCCGCCGATCGAGACCCGGGTGCGGCTCGCCGATACCGGCGAGGTGCGCTGGCTGGTGCGCCGCGGCGAGGCGATCCGCGACACCGAGACCTCGGGCCTGCGCCATGTCGGGGTGATCTACGACGTCACCGAGTCGAAGCGGGCCGAGGTGACCCTGCGCGAGCTCAACGACACCCTGGAGGCGCGTGTGCGCGAGGCGGTGGCCGAGCGCGAGCGGGCCGAGGAGCAGCTGCGACAGTCGCAGAAGATGGAGGCGGTGGGCCAGCTCACCGGCGGCATCGCCCACGACTTCAACAACCTGCTCACCGGCATCGTCGGCTCCCTCGACCTGATGCAGACCCGCATCAACGAGGGCCGCACCGAGAACCTCACCCGCTATGCCGGCCTCGCCATGGCCTCGGCCCAGCGCGCCGCCGCGCTGACCCATCGCCTGCTCGCCTTCTCGCGGCGCCAGCCGCTGGAGGCGCGGGCGGTCGACGCCAACCGGCTGGTGAGCTCGATGGACGAGCTGATGCGCCGCACGCTCGGCGAGCGGGTGCAATTGGAAGTCGTGGTCGCCGGCGGCCTGTGGCTGACGCTCTGCGACCCCAACCAGCTCGAGAACGCGATCCTCAACCTCGCGATCAACGCCCGCGACGCGATGCCCGACGGCGGGCGGCTGACCATCGAGACCGCCAACGCCCACCTCGACGACGCCTACGCCTCGCGCGAGATCGGGGTGCGGGCAGGGCAGTACGTCTGCATCGGCGTGACCGATACCGGCACCGGCATGCCGCCGGAGGTGATCGCCCGGGCCTTCGATCCGTTCTTCACCACCAAGCCCCTGGGCCAGGGCACGGGCCTCGGCCTGTCGATGATCTACGGCTTTGCCAAGCAGTCGGAGGGCAACGTCAAGATCTACTCGGAGCCCGGCCAGGGCACGACGGTCAAGCTCTACCTGCCGCGCTACCACGGCGAGGTCGAGGCCGCCGCCGAGGCGCGGGGCGAGGCACCGCGGGCCGAGCGGGGCGAGACCGTGCTAGTGGTCGAGGACGACCCGACCGTGCGGGCCCTGGTGATCGAGGTGCTGCACGAGCTCGGCTACCGCACCCTGGAGGCCGGCGACGGGCCGGCGGGCCTGCGCCTGCTGCAATCGGCCTCCCACATCGACCTGCTGGTGACCGATGTCGGCCTGCCGGGCTTGAACGGCCGCCAGCTCGCCGACCAGGCCCGGCTGGTGCGCCCGGCCCTGAAGGTGCTGTTCATGACCGGCTATGCCGAGAACGCCGCCTTCGGCAACGGCCATCTCGGCCCCGGCATGCAGATGATCACCAAGCCGTTCCCGGTCGAGGGACTGGCGACCAAGATCCGCTCGATCATCGAGGGGTGAGGGGAAGGCGACCGGTTCGGCGGCCTCGGCGGATCGTCCATCCTCGGCGTCGCCCCTGACCCGTGCAGCGGGCCCCGGAACCGGGCGTTCAGGTCGGAGAGGTGAGGCCGAATGCTGGAGCATCGTCCGGCCCCGCTGTGGTCCGGGACATAACGATGAGATTCGCCGGACAGAGGGCCCTCGTTCCAGCTCTCCCCTTTCCCGGACCTCCTTCCGCTGACGCTCCAGTCGTCCGGGAAAGGGGAGAGTGAAACACCCGCCCGATACACGCGGGCCGCCGACGGGCCCCGTGCCGGCAACGCCGCTCAGCGCCGTCCGACCGCCGATCCGCTGAAGCGGCCGGCGCCGGGCGCGTCCTCGGGCGCGCCGCTGTGGAAGCGGGTCGACACCGCGCCGGCGGGCGCCGAGACGAGGCCGGCGGGCGGGGTGCCGCCCTTCGGCCGCTGGATGATGCGAACGGTCGCGGCCTCGACCGCCGGCGCGGCCGCCGCGGCGCTGAACAGGGCGCGCAGCTGCGCCTTCTGGTCGGTGGGCGCCGGTGCGGGCGGCACGGGCGCCGTCCGGAGGCGCGGCTGGAGCATGGCGCCGAGCGCCGCCGGATCGGCCTCGGCCGAGGCGACCTGGATCGAGGCCGGGCGGGCGGGCGGCAGCGGCACGGTGACGGGCGGCGGCGCCGCGACCAGGGCCTCCGCCAGGGCGGCGAATTCCGACGGGCGCCGGGGCGGCAGCGGGGTGGAGGCGAGCGTGGTCCTGGCAGGTGCCTCGGGGGCCGGCTCGGCGGCGCGCGCGTCCGGCTCGGGCGCGGCGGGGGAAGCCTCCGCCGGGGCGGGCACCGGCTCCGGCAAGGCCGCCTGGCGCGGGACCGGCTGCGGCAGCAGGGCCGTGGGCGCGGCCGGCGCGGCGTAGGCCAGGGCGTCGCGGGTGCCGGCATCCTCCGGCTGGGCGCTCGCCAGCGCCACCGGGCGGACGCGGCCGGCCCGGCCGGACAGCACCACCGGCGCGGGCGGCGGGGCGGCGGGCTTCGATCCGCCGAACAGCATCGCGAAGAACTGGCCGACGACGTTCGGGCTGTCCTCCTCGTCCGCCGCGGCGATCGCCTGGCTCACGCCCATCACGCTGCCGCCGCGGGCCAGGATCTCCGCCTTGGCGACCTCGTAGCCCGGCATCGGCCGGCCGTCGGCGGGCAGGTGGACGGTGCGGCCGTCGGGAAACAGCCGGGCGAGCTGGTCGTGGCTCATCCGCGGCCAGGAGCGCACCGAGCCGACATCGAGATGGACGAAGGGGCTGTTGGCCTGCGGGTACCAGCCGACGCCGCCGCGCTGCATCCGCATGCCGATCGCCCGGATCTGGTCGATCGAGACGTCGGCGAGGTAGAAATCCATCGCCTTGCCGAGCATGTGCTGGCTGTGCTCGGCCACCGCGCGGGAGCGACGGCGGAGCGCCGCGTTGGTCTTCGGCGAGCGGTAGGCCGAGACGACGTGGATCGCGTCCTGCGAGCCGACGGCGCGGTGGGCCTCCCACACCACGTCGAACAGGCGCGGGTCCATCTTGGTCGGCTCGTCGAGGCGCCAGTCGCGCAGGAGCCAGTTCAGCTGCTCCAGGGCGGCCCGGTCGTAGCGCCCGTCACGCTTGAACGTGATCGCGGCGCTCTCCTTGGTGTGCTCGTGGAAGATCGAGATCGTGCGGGTGTCGCCGTTGGCGACCGCGTCCTGGGTGCCGCTGGTCGAGCCGAGGACCGCCGTCAGGCAGGCGACGAGCGCCAGCGCGCCGCGGCGGCAGCGACGGGATCGACGAGAGAGGGGGTCCCGGGCCGGGTCGGCCGCCCCGCGGCCGGCACGCTTGAGCGCTCGCACGATCCCTCTTCCTCGCTCGGGCCGCGTGGCCGCCATGGTGAACACAAGGTTGCCGAGAACCGTCAACAAACGGTTACCCAGGTCCCCGCGCCAGGGTTGGCCGCAGGGCTAAGCCGCAACCATGGCAAAAATCGGCCCGCCTTCACGATCTCGTGCGCCCGAGGGAAAGAACAGCAAGGGCGTCACCTCGGGCGCCGCGCCCATCATCCCGGGGATCGGTGCCAATGGTCTTACAGCATCGCTCGCAAGTGACCCGTGTCGTGGTTCGCGCCTCATCACTATCCCCCACGGGAGTTTTCTGGCGCTGCAAAAATCTTCCCCCGTTTTCGCACTTGCGAGACGATGCCGACCGTGCTCTGGTCCGGAAGCGTCTCGGCGACCAAGAGTTTCCGAGGTGAGAGACATGTCGGACGGGCGCGACGTGTCGGGAGATCAAGACATGGGCTACCAGGGCCAGATGGCCGAACGCCTGACGCGATACGACGTCAGGCCGGGCGAGAGTTTCATCTCCGGCTTGTCTTCCGGAGCGTTCATGACGGTGCAGCTGCACCTCGCTCATTCGCGCAAGTTCAAGGGCGCGGGAATCATCGCGGGCGGGCCGTTCCGCTGCGCGGAATCGTTCCGCGGGGCGGCTTTGCTCGCCGCCGACGCCTTCCAGCTCGGCGCGCTCGCCATCGGGATGAATCCGCTGATCCCGCAGATGGCGCCGGATGCCGGCGATCTCGCGGCCCTGGCCCGGGACGCGGCGGGCGACCGCCTGATCGACCCGCTCGACGGTCTCGCCGATCACCGGCTGTACATCTTCACCGGCCGGTCCGACTGCGTCGTCTATCCGGACGTGGTGAGCCGCACGCGGGAGTTCTACCTGCACCTCGGCGTCGACCCCGCCAACATCCTGTACGACGACGTCGTCGATGCCGGCCACGCGATCATCACCGACAACCTCGAGGATTCGGCGCTCGCGGACAACCGGCCGCCCTACATCAACAACGGCAACTTCATGCAGTCGCATGCGATTCTCCGGCACATCTACGGCCCGCTGAACGAGCCGGCGGAGCACCTGATGGGGCGGCTGATCCGCTTCGACCAGAGGGAGTTCTTCGGCGGCAGCAAGCGCGCGAGCATGAGCGACTTCGGCTACGCCTACGTGCCCTCGGCGGTGCTGGCCGGGCGGGCCCAGGCCCGGGTGCACGTCGCGCTGCACGGCTGCAAGCAGGGCTACAACTACGTCAGCTACGTCCGCGGCCTGCCCGACACCGCCAATCAGCCTCCCTACGGCAACCGCTACATCACCACGACCGGCTACAACCACATCGCCGAGAGCAACGACATCATCGTGCTCTACCCGCAGGTCGAGGGGAGCGACGGCGGCGAGCTCCAGAACCCGGACGGGTGCTGGGACTGGTGGGGCTACAGCTCGTCCAACCCGCACAACCCCGACTACTACTCGAAGGACGCCGTCCAGATCCAGGCGATCGCCGCCATGCTGGAGCGCCTGGGTGGCTGAGCGCCGGACGTCGCACGAGCCAACCTCCCGCACAGGAATGTCGAGATGACCTTCGAGACCACACCGCCCGGCCCGTTCCTTCCGTTCGCCGCCTTCGTGAAATCGGCCGTGAGCGCGACCGAGCAGGCGCCGGTCGCCGCGACGCCGGTCGCCGCGCCCCTGCGCCACACGGTGCTCGTCGGCGAGCTCGCGACGCGCAGCACCGCCAACGCCGTCGGGACCGCGCAGCTCCTGTCGGAGAGCCCCGACTCGGACACGATCGGCGAACTCTACGAGATGCACGGCGCCTTCGTGAAGCAGCTCTGCAAGATCGACCAGGACTGGCGGGCCGGCTTGCTGCGGGTCTACGAAGGCTCGCTCCAGCTGCGCAAGGCCAACACCCTGTCGAAGGTCATCGAGCAGGAGTACAACCTGATCGGCCAGTACGGCGACCTGGCGACGAACTACATGACCAGCGTGACCACCCTGATCGACAACACGACCGTCGGATACTCGTACTGGCTGAGCAAGAAGATCCAGGCGGCGCGCTCCGCGAAGGCCACCGCGGCGGCGTGACGGGTCCGGCCGCCGGCGCCGCTCAGCCGGTCCGCTCCTGACCCGGGGCCGGCGCCGCCAGGAGCGGCGCGAGCCAGCGGGCCGCGAAGGGGTCGCCGCAGGGGCCGTGGAGCGGCGGGCGCAGCCGCAGCAGCACCTGGATCACCGCGCTGTGCAGCCCGGTGCAGGCGCTCCACTCCACCCCCGCGCCGGGATCGGCGAGGAGCAGCGCGGCCAGGGTCTCGGCCTCCTCCACCGGGCAGGCGCCCTCGAGGCGGATCAGCTCACCGTCGCGGCGCACGCTCACGGCGCCCCCTCCCCTTGCCCTTGCCCCTCTCCTTGCCCGACCAGGGTGTCCGGATCGAGCACCAGCAGCACCTGGCCGTCGCCGGCGAGCGTGGTGCCGGCGAGGCCCGGCAGGGCGGCGAGACCGGGCAGCGGCCGCACCAGCCCGTCGAGGCGGCCGGCGAAGCGGTCGACCTCGACGGCGACGCGCTCGGTCCCGAGCCGCAACACCGCCAGCCGCGCCTCGGCGGGTGCCGCCCCGGTGCCTGCCTCGAGCAGGTCGGCGAGGTGGAGCACCGGCACCGTCCGGCCGCGCAAGACCGTGGCGGCGCCGAAGCCGTGGTCGCGGATGGTATCGCGGCTCACCCGTGCGAGCTCGTCCACCGCCTCCATCGGCAGGGCGTAGAGTTCCGGGCCGATCCCGACGAGCAGCAGCCGGGCGAGGGACTGGGCGCGGGGCAGGATCAGCCGGACCGTGGTGCCCTCGCCGATCCGGCTCTCGACGGTGCAGCGACCGCCGAGGCGCGTGACGGCCTCGCGCACCGCATCCATGCCGACGCCGCGGCCGGAGACGGCGCCGACCTCCAGGGCCGTCGAGAAGCCGGGGGCGAAGATCAGGTCGATCACCCCGGCGGCGTCGAGGGCGGCTAGGTCAGCCGGCGCCATCAGCCCGCGGGCGGCGGCGCGGGCGCGGATCAGGGTGGGATCGAGGCCGCGCCCGTCGTCCGACACCGAGACCACGACCCGCTCGCCCCGGCTCTCGGCCCGCAGGACGATCCGGCCCGCCGCCGGCTTGCCGGCGCGGGCCCGCGCCTCGGGCGGCTCGATGCCGTGGTCGACGGCGTTGCGCAGGAGGTGCAGCAGGGGCTCGAACAGCCCCTCCGCCACGTCCCGGTCGACCTCGGTCCCCTCGCCCTCCAGGCCCAGCGCCACCTCCCGGCCGAGCCCGCGGGCGATGTCGCGCAACGGCCGCGGGAAGCGGCGGAAGACCCGCGCCAGGGGCTGGAGCCGCAAGGCCACCGCCTCCCGGTGCAGCTCGGCCGAGAGCCGCCCGATGCGCTCGTCGCTCGCCCGCAGGGCGGGGAGCAGGGCGGCGGCATCGACTCCGGCAGCCGCCCTGGCGACCACCGCGCCGAGGGCCGTACGGGCGGTGGCGAGATCGTCGGCCAGGGCCACCAGGGCGTCGATCCGGCCGGCATCGACCCGCAGGGTCCTGGGCGCCGTCTCGGCGCCAAGGGCCGTCTCGGCGCCAAGGGCCGTCTCGGCGCCGGTGGCTGCCTCGGCCGGCGCCGGCTCCGGCGCCAGGGTCACGGCCGTGACCTGGTCGCGCACCAGGCGGAACACCGCGTCGACCTCCCCCCGCGGATCCGTGGTGAGCAGCGTCAGCGCGAGGTTGCAGGCGAAGACGTCGAGGGTTTCCGCCGGCGGCCAGGGGGCCGCGGGGGCGATGTCGAGGGCGACGAGCCCGGGCAGCCGGCGCACCAGGCCGACGGGGTCGTCGCCGCCGAAGAAGCAATCGGCCCGCGGGACGTAGCGCAGGGCGACGAGGGCGCGGTCCGGCCGCGCGGACAGACCCGCCAGCAGGCCGGCGGCCCAGCCGGGGACCGGACCGGAGATCGCGTCGGCCGGCGTCGGATCGGGGGGCGCACCCGCCGCCAGCAGGGTCCGGAAGCCCGCGACGATCCGGGCCGATTCCGCCGCGCTTCCCGAGGGCAGCGCCCCGGTCGCGGCGATCGCCTCGGTCCAGCGCGCCGCGGCGTCGAGGGTGGCGAGCGCCGCGTCGACGAGGGCGGGGCCGGTCGCGAGCCGCCCGGCGCGGGCGGCGTCGAGCCCGTCCTCGGCGGCGTGGAGCGCCGCGAGCATGTCGGGCCAGTCGAACAGGGCGGCCGAGCCCTTGAGGGTGTGGATGGCGCGAAACACCCGGTTCAGCACCGCCGGATCGGGGGCGCCTTCGAGGGCCAGCAGGTCGTCGGCCGCGGCCTGGATCAGCTCGCGCGCCTCGGCCACGAAATCCGCCACCATGTCGTCGGCGCGGCCCGCCTCAGCCATGCGCGTCCTCCGGGCGCTGGTAGACGATCGCCTCGGGGAAGCGGCGGGTGAGGAACCGCGACGGGATCCGGGCCATCGATTCGGTGTGGCCGAGGCAGAGGAAGCCGCCCGGCCGCAGGGCGGCGAACAGGTTGGCGGCGGCGGTTCGCCGCGAGGCGTCGTCGAAGTAGATCAGAACGTTGCGGCAGAACACGATGTCGAAGCGCCCCTCCTGCGCCATCCCGGCCCCGTCGACGAGGTTGCGGCGGCTGAAGCGCACCGAGCCGCGCAGTTCCGGCAGGATGCGCCAGGACGGCGCGCCCGCCCTCCCCTCCTCCGGCGTGAAGTAGCGGTCGACCAGGGCGGGCGGCAGCCGGCCGAGCGCCCGGGCGCCGTAGCGCCCGGCCTCCGCCGCGGCGAGCGCCCGGGTGTCGATGTCCGAGCCGACGATCTCGATCTCCCACGCGTCGACCGCCGGCCAGTGCTCCAGGAGCCAGATCGCCAGGGAGTAGGGCTCCTCGCCGGTGGCGCAGGGCATCGACCAGATCCGGATCGGATCGCCCGGATCCCGCCCGGCGGTGATCGCGGCGAGGAGCGAGCCGGTGAGACAGTGCAGCTGGTGCTCCTCGCGGTTGAAATAGGTCTCGTTGACCGTGAAGGCGTTGACGAAGAGCTGCACCTCGCCGTCGATGTCGGCCTGCAGCCGGGCGAGGTAGGCCGGCAGGGCGTCGGCGCCGGTGGCGCGCATCCGCTCCAGCACCCGGCGCTCGACGAAGGCGCGCCGGTTTCCCGGCACCAGGATGCCGGTCTGGCGGTAGAGCAGGTCGCAGACCCGCGCCAGGTCGGGCTCGGCGAGCGTCGCGTCGATGTCCGACGTCATGCGACGAGCGCCGTCAGCTCGGCCGCGATGGCCTCGAGCGGCGCGACCACGCTGGCGCCGCCGGCCCGCACCAGCTCGCCCGGCATGCCCCAGACCACCGCCGTCGCCTCGGCCTCCGCGATGGTGCGCCCGCCGCGCGCCCGCAGATCCGCCATGGTGCGGGCGCCGTCGCGGCCCATGCCGGTCATCAGCACCCCGACGAGGCGCTGCGGCGGCACGAGATCGAGGGCGCTCGCCACCAGGCGATCGACGCTCGGATGCCAGGGATAGTCGGCCTGGGCCGGGGCCGGCGCCGCCATCAGGCCGCCGGGCCGGCGCACCACGATCACGTCGGCGTCGCCGCGCCCGACATAGACCCGGCCCGGCACCAGGGGCACTGGCGCCGTCACCTCCTGCACCTGGAGCGCGCAGAGCCCGTCGAGCCGGCGGGCGAGCGGCCCGGTGAAGGTCGCCGGCATGTGCTGGGCGACGACGATCGGCCAGGGGAAATCCCCGGGCAGCTCACCGAGGAGGGCGGTGAGCGCCGGAGGCCCGCCGGTCGAGGTCCCGACCAGGACGAGGCCGCCGGCCTGGTCCGCCGGCACGGACGGGGCCGGCTCCGGGGCAGGATCCATCGCTGGCGATACTGTCCGCGCTGCGGGGCGCGGGGCGAGATCGGCGTGGCGCGCGCGCAGGCGCGCCGCGAGCCCGTGGGCGGTGCGCGGCCGGGCGCGAGCGGCCGCCCGCACCTTCTGCACCAGCAGCGGCGCGAACCGGTCGAGGTCGAGCGACACCGCGCCGGCGGGTTTTTCGAGCACGTCGACCGCGCCCCGCGCCAGGGCGTCGAGGCTTGCCTCGGCGCCCTCCCGGGTCAGCGAGGACAGCATCACCACCGGGCAGGGCCGCTCCAGCATGATCCGGTCGAGGCAGGCGAGCCCGTCGAGCCCCGGCATGGTCACGTCGAGGGTCACGACGTCGGGGGCGAAGCGGGGCAGGAGGTCGAGGGCGTCGAGCCCGTCGCGGGCGAAGGCCAGCTCGAAATCGCCCTCGGCGGCGAAGATGCCGCCCAGGACCTTGCGCATCAGCGCCGAGTCGTCGACCACGAGGAGGCGGATCATGCAGCAAGCCTCCCGGCGAACGCGGCACGGAGGAGGAGCGCGGCGGGGTCGATCAGCGGCAGCGGCCCGTCCGGCAGCTCGGCGACCCGGGTCACGGCGGGGTGCCCCTCCGGCGCCGGCCGGATCGCCCCGGTCCGCGGCCGCACCAGCCGCGCCGCGCCGTCGACGAGGAGGCCGGCCTGCGCGCCTCCGGCCTCAACCACCACGAGGCGCTTGAAGCTGCCGCCGGGCGGCAGGCCGAGGCGCCGGCCGAGGTCAAGGATCGGCAGCGCCCCGCCGCGGACCGCCAGCATCCCGGCGAGGTCGTCCGGCGCCCGGGGCACCCGCACGAGCGCGTCCGGCGCCCGCTCCACCCGGCGCACCGCCCCGGCGGGCAGGCCGTAGGCGCGCCCGGCGAGGTCGAGGACGACGACCGCCTCGCTGCCGGCGGTGACGGGGACCGCCCGGGCTGGCTCGGCATCCTCGGCGAGGCCTTGCGGCGACAGGAGGCAGACGAGGCTCCCGTCGTCGAGGCGCACGAACCCGGCCGCGAGATCGCCCGCCGGGCCGGCGCGGCGCAGGGCCCGGGGTACCGGGTCGATCGTCTCCGGCCGCACCCGCAGCACCGGCCCGATGCGGTCGGCGACGAGCCCGACGCCGCCGAGCACCGCGACCCGGGTGCCGGCTCCGCCCGCGAGCCCGAGCCGGGCGGCCAGGCCGACGAGCGGCAGCGCGCGCCCGCGCCACGGCATCGTGCCGAGGGAGGCGGAGCCCGCATCGGAGGCCGGCACGACGGCATCCGACCGGCGCGTCACCGCCTCGACCGCGTCGAGCGGCAGGGCGTAGGACCGCCCGGCGGCCGTGAGCGCCAGGAGGGAGACCCGCGGCGGCTCCGGGGGCGCGGCCTGGCTGCGGGACGTGCCGGCCTCGCCGGCGCCCCCCGCCCGCCGCGGCAGGAGGCTCGCGACGAGCCCCGGCAGGTCGAGGATCGCGGCTCCGCCCGGATCCGCCGCGAGGCCGACGATCCCGGCGACGAGGAGCCCGACCGGCCCGTCCACCTCGGCCACCACCATCCGGCCCGGTGCCGCCGGCGCCGAGGACGGCGCGCGCAGCCGGGTGAGGTCGAGGACCGGGAGCGTCGCGCCGCGCGTCTCGGCGAGGCCGGCGAGGAATGCCGGCGCGCCCGGCACCCGGGTGAGCGCCGGGACCGGCGCCAGGGCGCGCACGCGCGCGGCCGGGAGGGCGACGCGCGTGCCGTCCCCGCCGAGGGCGACGAGAAGGACGCGCTCTCCTCCGGCCTCAGCCATCCGCCTGCAACTCGTCGGCGAGCAGGGCGATCTCCTCGACCGCCGCCGCCAGGTCCTCGGCCCCGCGGGCCTGCTGGCGGGCGGCGGTGGCGGCCTCGCTCGAGGCGCGGTCGGCCTCCTCGGCGGCGGCGGCGATCTGGCGGGCGCCCGCCGCGATGCCGGCGGCGGCGGTGAGGATGTCGTCGGCCCCGCCGGCGATCTCGCGGTTGGCCTGCTCCAGCTCGGCCACGTCGGCCGCGACCGCGGCGAGGCCGGCGGTCAGGGCCCGGTTCTTCGCTACCTCGGCCTCGGCGGCGGCCACTGCGCGTTCGAGCGCCCGGCGCAGGGCGGCGGCGCCGTCCCGGATCGACCGCAGGGTGGCGCGGATCCGCTCGGCCCCGGCGCTCGCGTCGCGCGACAGCGCCCGGATGTCCCCTGAGACGAGCGCGAAGCCCTGGCCGGCCTCGCCGGCGCGGGCGGCCTCGATCGCGCCGCTCACCGCCAGCATGCCGATCTGCACCGCCACGAGGGCGATGCCCTCGGCGATCGCCTCGATGCGGCCGGCGCCGTCCTCGATCGTGCCGAGGCGGTCGAGGGAGGCGCGCATCCCGTCGAGGGCCTGCCCGACACCGTCGGCGAGGCCGCCGAGGGTGGCGCGGGCCTCGCGCAGGGCCTCGGCCAGGGCCGCGACCTGCGCCAGCGCGCCGTCGGCGCCGGTGCGGGCCTGCGTGGCGGCGCTCTCGACCTGCGTCATGGCGGCCGCGGATTGCCGGGCGGCGGCGCTCTGGACGGTCAGGCCGCGGCTGATCTGCTCGATCGCCGCGAGAATCTGGGCGGCGGCGCCAAACAATTCCTGGATCGAGGCCGAGAGCGCGTCGGCGGCGCCGGCGATCGCCTCGGGGTTGGCGCCGGCCGCGTCCGCCTTCTCGGGGGCTGCGCGGTCCGCGCTGCCGCCGCCCAGGGTCTCGGCGAGGGCGGCCAGCGCCTCGGCGGTGGCCTGGCCCTGGTCGAGGGCTTCCGTCTGCTGGGCCACCGCGCGCTGCGCCTCCGCTGCCGCGGCCGCCTGCTCCTCGGCCGCCGCCGCAACCTGCTCGGCGCCGTTCTGCGCCTCGCGGGTGGTCGTCTCCGCCCGGAGCGCCGCCGCCAGGATGGCCTGCGCGCCCTCGGCCAGGATCCCGAGATCGGCCCGCGCCGCTTCGAGCCGCCGGGCAGCCCCCGCCCCCGAGGCGGCCTCCGCCACCGCCCGCGCGGCGGCGTCCCGGATCGCGCCGCCGAGGGCCCGGATCTCGGCCCGGATCGCCTCGGCGCGCTCGCGCACCTCGCCGGCGCCGGCCTCCACGGTCTCGGCCAGTGCCCGCACCTCGTCGGCGACGACCGTGAAGCCGCGGCCGTGCTCGCCGGCCCGGACCGCCTCCAGGGCGGCGTTGAGGGCGAGCAGCCCGGTCTGGTCGGCGATCTCCGCGACCGTGCCGGTGACCTCGCCGACGCTCGCCGCCCCGCGGTCGAGGTCGTCGGCGATGGCGACCGTCGCGGCCTGGCGCTCGGCCTCGGCCTCGATCGCCGCGACCGACTGGTTCGCCTGGACGCTGGCCTCGGCGAGGACGGACTGGAACGCGGCGGTGCGCTGGCGCGACAGGTCGGCCCGCTCCCGCGCCTCGCGGAAGCGCCCGACGATCGCCGCCACCGCGGCGAGGGACTCTTGCGCGGCACCCGCGGCCTCCTCGGCCCCGCCGGCGATCTGCTCCATCGCCCGGCGCAGCTCCTCGGCCGCCGCGGCGGCCTCGGTGACGCCGGCGGCCAGCTCCTCGGTGGCGGCACCCAGGCGCTCGGTCGCCTTCTGCCGGCGCGTATCCACCGGCTCGCGGCGCGTGCCCGTCCGCTCGCGGGTCCGGCCCGGCCGGGGCGCCTCCGCCTCCGGCGCCGCGGGCGTAGCGTTCCGCGCCGCGAGCTTCGCCTTCTTCACCAGTGCCATCGCAGCCAAACAACCCGCTCGCGCCTGCGCCGGTGTGCCGGAGGCGCGGCCCCGCGGCAAGCGCGACGGGGATCTCCGGCTGGGGAGCGTGTCGCGGAATCCCGCTCCTCGTGCCGGCAGGGCGCCCGCGCCGCATCGGTTAGGGCTTCCTTAACCACGAGCCGCGATGGTCCGCTCAACTGAACACCGAGGAGGTCGGGATGGATCACTTCGAGACGAGCATTCGCGAGCGGGCCTACGCCCTGTGGGAGCGGGACGGCTGCGCGCCGGGCCGCGACGAGCATTACTGGCGCCTGGCCGAGCAGGAGCTCACCCGGGAGGAACTGCGGGCCGAGGCCCCGGTCGCCGAGGCGGTCGCCGCCAAGCCCGTGCGCAAGCCGGCGGCCCGCAAGCCGGCCGCCGCGAAGAGCGCCGCGGCCAAGGTCGTGGCCGAGGTGTCCGAGGCCGCCGCGAAGCCGGCCCCGCGCCGGCGCCGCGCGACTGCAGCGGCCGAGAACGTCACCACGCATTAACAATCGATGTCGGGCGCGAGCCGCGTCCGACCCGGTTATCATACCAAGTGGCCCAAGATGCTGACGCATCGGGCCATCGATCCATCTCAAATTTTCGACACTAAGCCAAAGGCTTAGCGAAAATTCGAGAACGGAACCAAAGGTCGTTTGCAACGACCGTTGGTATCAGCCCCTTCCGCCCTGCGGGAGGGGTTTTTCGTCTAGGGCCCCGGCCGGGACCGCGCCGCGGCGCCTCACCCGCCACAGCAGCCCGACGAGGGCGACGTCGATCAGGCCGAGGATCGCCAGGGCGCCGAACGTCGCGTCGGCGCCCGCATGCGCGATGAGGTAGGCGCCCACGGACGGCGCGACGGCCTGGGCGGCGAGGCTCGGCTTCGCCAGCCGGCCGAGCAGGGCGGCGTAGCGCTCGGGTCCGAACAGGGCGAGCGGCAGGGTGCCGCGGCCGATCGAGTAGAGCCCGTTGCCGGCGCCGTAGACCACCAGCACCAGGCCCGGCGCCGGCAGCCCGCTCCCGAGCAGCGCGAGGCCGGCCGCCATCAGCACCACCGCGACGGTGAGCGTCCAGATCGGGTGGTGCCGGCTGCGATTCGCCACTTCGAGGAGCCGCGCCCCGACCTGCGACGGCCCGACCAGGGTGCCCAGCGACACCGCCGCCGCCAGCGACAGGCCGCGATCCTGCAGCAGCGTCAGCAGGTGCACCGAGAAGATCGAGGTGGCGATGCCGGTGCAGGTCACGATTCCCGCCAGCACCAGGAAGACCGGCCGCTCGGCGGGATCGAGCGCCACCGCGTCCGACCGGCCGCTCCCTGCCGCCGGCCGCGGGTCGGCGGACGGGACCGCGCCCAGGATCAGCGGCAGGCACACGCCGAGCTCCAGGGCGGCGTAGGTCAGGCAGGTGCCGCGCCAGCCGAGATGCGCGAGCAGGAAGGCCGAGAGCGGCCAGCACAGGGTGCTGGAGAACCCGCCCCACAGGGTCAGCGTCGTGATCGCCGGGCGCGCGTCGGCGCCGTAGAGCCGCCCGAGGGTGGCGAAGGCGGCATCGTAGAGCCCCGACCCCATTCCCGCGCCGATCACCAGCCAGCCGAGGGCGAAGACCGGCAGATTGGGCGCGAGGCTCAAGATCACCAGCCCGGCGGCGAGCAGCAGGGTCGAGACCGTCAGGACCGGCCGCCCGCCGCGACGGCCGATCGTCCGGCCGGCGAACGGCGCGACGAGGCCCGCCGCCAGCATGCCGGCGGTGAGGCTGCCGAAGATCCAGGGCAGCCCCCAGCCGGTCTCCGCCGCGATCGAGGGCCCGAGCACCGTCAGCAGGTAGTAGCTGCACCCCCAGGCGAGGATCTGCACGATGCCCAGCGCCGAGATGACCGGCCAGCGCCGCTGCGGGATCATGGGAGGCCCGGCCCCCAGACCGGTGCGCGATCCACGAAAACGTCCATCGGTGGCGGCCTCCCGCGGCGGACATTGCCGATGGCCGGCGCCCGTCCCCCGCATCCTTTGCCAATCTCTAACGAGTTCGCGGGACACTCGTCCACAGGAGTCCGGCGGGGTTGTGGAACATCCCCGGAACGCCCATCTAAGATGCTGATTTGCTTTGCCCTTCCGTGCGTCGTGCTGGCACCCGGGGCGCAAATCGGCTAAGCCGTCCGGCGAGAGAGTGTGAGCCCGCGCGGGCCGCGACGAGAGACAGACCTTGGCAGAGAACGACCCGACCGGCGCCCCCCCGCCCGCGACCGACATCAAGCCCGTCTCGATCACCGACGAGATGCGCCAGTCCTACCTGGCCTACGCGATGAGCGTCATCGTCAGCCGGGCCCTGCCGGACGCGCGCGACGGCCTCAAGCCCGTGCATCGCCGCATCCTGTACTCCATGTACGAGAACGGCTACCTGCCGGACCGCAAGTACGTGAAGTCGGCCCGCATCGTCGGCGACGTGATGGGCCAGTATCATCCGCACGGCGACCAGTCGATCTACGACGCCCTCGTCCGCATGGCCCAGGACTTCGCCATGCGGCTGATGCTGGTCGACGGCCAGGGCAACTTCGGCTCGATCGACGGCGACCCGCCGGCGGCGATGCGCTACACCGAATCGCGCCTCGCCAAGCCCGCCATGGCGCTGCTCGAGGACATCGACAAGGACACCGTCGACTTCAACCCGAACTACGACGAGTCGAAGGACGAGCCGGCGGTCCTGCCCGCCCGCTTCCCCAACCTCCTCGTCAACGGCGCCGGCGGCATCGCGGTCGGCATGGCGACCAACATCCCGCCGCACAACCTCGGCGAGGTGATCGACGGCTGCATCGCCCTCATCGACGATCCGGCGATCACCATCGAGGGCCTGAACGACATCATCCCGGGGCCGGACTTCCCCACCGGCGGCTCGATCCTCGGGCGCTCGGGCACCCGCTCGGCCTACATGACCGGCCGCGGCTCGGTAATCATGCGGGCGAAGTCGCACATCGAGGAGCTGCGCAAGGAGCGCGAGGCGCTGGTCTTCACCGAGATCCCGTATCAGGTGAACAAGGCGTCGCTGGTCGAGAAGATCGCCGATCTGGTGCGAGAGAAGCGCGTCGAGGGCATCGCGGATCTTCGCGACGAATCCGACCGCGACGGCATGCGCATCGTGGTCGAGCTGAAGCGCGACGCCGTCGCCGACGTGGTGCTGAACCAGCTCTACCGCTACACCCCGTTGCAGACGAGCTTCGGCTGCAACATGGTGGCGCTGAACGGCGGGCGCCCGGAACTCCTCAACCTCAAGGACCTGATCCAGGCCTTCATCGACTTCCGCGAGGAGGTCGTGTCGCGCCGCACCAAGTTCCTGCTGAACAAGGCGCGCGAGCGGGCGCACGTGTTGTGCGGCCTCGCCATCGCGGTCGCCAACATCGACGAGGTGATCCGGCTGATCCGCACCTCGCCCGATCCCAACACCGCCCGCGAGGCCCTGATGGCCCGCGACTGGCCGGCGGAGGACATCGCGCCGCTGATCGCGCTGGTGGACGACCCGCGCCACCGGGTGAGCGAGGACGGCACCTACCGCCTGTCCGAGACCCAGGCCCGCGCCATCCTCGACCTGCGGCTGCAGCGCCTGACCGCGCTCGGCCGCGACGAGATCGGCGACGAGCTGAAGCGGCTCGCCGACGAGATCGCCGACTACCTCGACATCCTGCGCTCGCGCGCCCGGATCATGGGCATCGTCAAGCACGAGCTCGCCGAGGTACGGGCCGAGTACGCGACGGCGCGCAAGACCGAGATCCTGGACTGGGATTCGAGCGTCGAGGACGAGGACCTGATCCAGCGCGAGGACATGGTCGTGACCGTGTCCCACGCCGGCTACATCAAGCGCGTCCCGCTCTCGACCTACCGGGCCCAGCGCCGCGGCGGCAAGGGCCGCGCCGGCATGTCGATGCGCGACGAGGACTTCGTCACCCGGCTGTTCGTCGCCAACACCCACACCCCGGTGCTGTTCTTCTCCTCGCAGGGCCAGGCCTACAAGGAGAAGGTGTGGCGGCTGCCGCTCGCGGCGCCGAACGCGCGCGGCAAGGCGCTCGTCAACATCCTGCCCCTCGACCAGGGCAAGGAGCGCATCACCACGATCATGCCGCTGCCCGAGGACGAGGCGTCCTGGGAAACCCTCGACGTGATGTTCGCGACCGCGTCGGGCAGCGTGCGCCGCAACAAGCTGTCCGACTTCGTGCAGGTCAACCGCAACGGCAAGATCGCCATGAAGCTCGACGAGGGCGACCACATCGTCCACGTCGAGATCTGCACGGAAGCCGACGACGTGCTGCTGACCACGGGCGCGGGCCAGTGCATCCGCTTCCCCGTCACCGACGTGCGGGTGTTCAAGGGCCGCGATTCCACCGGCGTGCGCGGCATCAACCTCGCCAAGGACGACGAGGTCATCTCGATGACGATCCTGCGCCACTTCGAGGCCTCGCCCGAGGAGCGCCAAGCCTACCTCAAGCGCGCCAACGCCGACCGTCGCGCCACCGGCGAGGCGATCGAGCTGCCGGCGGCGCCCGAGCCCGAGGGCGAGGAGGCCGCGGCCTCGATCGACCTCGAGCAGGACCGCTACATCGCCATGGGGGCGGCCGAGCAGTTCGTCCTCACCCTGTCGGAGCGCGGCTTCGGCAAGCGCACCTCGTCCTTCGAGTACCGGACCTCCAACCGCGGGGGCAAGGGCATCAAGGCGATGGAGGTCAACGCCCGCAACGGCACCCTCGTCGCCTCGTTCCCGGTCGAGACCAGCGACCAGATCATGCTGGTCACCGATGCCGGCAAGCTGATCCGCGTGCCCGTCGACGACATCCGGGTCGTGGGGCGCGCCTCGCAGGGCGTCACGGTGTTCAACACCGACAAGACCGAGAAGGTGGTGTCGGTCGAGCACATCGAGGGCGAGGGCGAGGCGGAGGCCGAGATCGAGGGTGATGGCGGGGAGGTCGAGGGGGGCTGATCTGATCGTAGTTTCGACCAAACTCTCAACGTCTAAAACCAGAGCGCGATTCCCCTCTCCCGTGTGGGAGAGGGGTTAGGGGTGAGGGTGACACGCTCCAGTGTGAAACTCAGACTGTTGTGCGGGTAGCTCAACTGTCGAGTTCTATTCTGAACCGTGTCACCCTGCGCGATCTTCGATCGCCCCTACCCCTCTCCCAAACGGGAGGGGGGATCCCGCGATTTCCTGAAGTCATTCAGTGCAGCGTCCGATCACTTCCCGAAATCGACCTTCGCGCCCTTCTCGACGTGCTTCGCAAGATCGCGCGCGTCCCAGTTCGTCAGCCGGACGCAGCCGTGCGACTCGGTCTTGCCGACCTTCTCCGGCTCGGGCGTGCCGTGGATGCCGTAGCCGTCGTTGCCCGAGAGATCGATCCAGACCACGCCGACCGGGTTGTTCGGGCCGGGCTTGATGGTGAACTTGTGCTTCGCCTCGACGCCCTTGAACTCGTATTTCGGGTTGTAGGTGTAGGTCGGGTCGAAGGCGACGCCCTCGACCTTCAGCACGCCGCTCGGGGCCGGCTTCTCCTCGCTGCCGATCGAGGCCGGGTAGAGGTGGACCAGCGCCCCGTCCTCGGCGTAGGCGCGGACCTGGAGCGCGTCCTTGTCGACCTCGATGCGGGTGACCTTCGGGGTCTGCGGCAGTTCCTTCGCCGGGATGCGCCCGGTCTCCAGCGGCGCCACCGCCGCGACCGTGATCACCGTGCCGGCCTTGGTCAGGGCCGCGTCGGGGTTGAGGGCCTCGAGCAGGCCCTTGCTCATGTGGAAGCGCTCGGCCAGCATCTCGGCCGGCGAGGTGTAGGACATCGCCTTCAGGTCGGCCTGCTCCTCCATCTTGGGCGGAATCTCCTCCACGAACGGGCCGGAGACGTCCTGCTCGGTCAGCGTGTACTGCGTCACCGCCGGGTCCTGGCTCGTACCGGACAGGGCCTGCCACAGCGGCGCGTCGAGATCCTTCGCGGTGGGCATGCCCTTGGCCTTGGCGAAGCCCGCGAGCGCCCCGCGCAGGTTGTCGCCGTCGCGCCCGTCGATGGCGCCGGGCGAGAAGCCGGCCCGGTCGAGGAGCACCTGCACCCGCACCATCAGCGGGTCGGCGCGCTTCTCGGCGGCCTTCGCCTCCTTCTTTCCTGCCTCCTTGCCGGCCTCCTTGCCCGTCTCCCGGCCCTTCTCCTGCCCGTCGGGCGCCGCGGCGCCGAACTGCGCCTGGTTGATCGCGTCCGCCGTCAGGCGAGCGTCCGCGGCGCCGGCCGCGCTCGACAGACCCACAACCAGCAGAGCCGCCCCGAGCCTCGCCGTCCCCCGCATCGGACACACTCCCGCTCATGAAGCCGGCCAAGGAGCCGGCCAAGAAATCAGCCGAGAAACCAGCCTGGAAATCAGTTGACCCTAGAAGCGCTGGAAGCGCCCTCCCGTTCCCGTCATCGTCGCGCTCACTGGCACAGGCGGTGGCCAGCGGGGCGCTCGCGCTCGTCGAGGTGGAGGTGGTTGGCGTGGGCGGCGTCGGAGCCCGGCCCGAGCACGGTGCGGAAGAAGCCGCAGGCGCGGGCCCGGACCGCGGCCTCGAACGCCGCCTCCGGCGTGCCCTCCCGCGTCGCGCCCACCATCACCGGCGCCCGGCCCTCGACGGTGAAGCCCATCACGTCGACTCCGTTGGCATAGGCGTGCTCGCTGAGCTTGGCGGTCGGATCGTGGTTCTGGCCGCGGCACTCGTAGGAGCCGCCGATCTTGAACGTCTGGGGCGCCTTGCCGAGGGTCTGCTCGGCGATCACCCGCACCTCGGTGCTCCAGCGGCCGAGCGCCTCGGCGGCGACGCAGGTGAGCGTGGCGGCGGGCGCGAGCGCGACACCGTCGGGCAGGGCCGTCACCCGCAGGGGCTTGGCCGCCCCGCACAGGCCGTCGGAGAGCGGTGCCACCGGCTCCGCCTTGACGCCGAGCCGGTCGAGCCGGCGCAGGCAGGCGGTGTCGTCGGGCACGATCGTGGCGGGGGTCGGCGCCGGGCCGGAGGGCACGTCGGTGGGCCGCTCGGGCGGCAGCGGCGCCGGTTCGGGGATGGGCGGCGCGTCCTTGGCGGCGTCCTTTGCGGTGTCCTTGGCAGGCTCCTTGGAAGCACCTTCCTTCGCCGGTTCGGTGGCCGTCGGGCCCTTCGCCTCCTCGGGCCGGGGTGGCGGCAGCGGCACCTGCTCGGCCGGAACCCGGCTCAAGGCTGGTGGAGCGGCGGGTGCCTGGGCCGCGGCCGGCCCTGCCAGGATCACGCCCCCAGCCAGCGCGGCGAGGATCCGCCCCATGATCGTCCCCGGCATCGCACCCTCCCCCAGGCCCGCTTCCCGTCGCGCGCTTCCCGTCGCCCGCTCCTCAACGGGCATCCAAGCGTGGCCGTTCCCGCGCACCATGCCGCGCTCGCGCGATCCCGGCCGCGCTTGCGCGCCCCGCCCCAGGGTCTATCGTCGCCCGCCCAATCAGCGAGAGGACCAGCATGCGCGGCGTCACGGCGGAGCACGAGCCCAACCCCTTCTCCGAGCCGGCCTGGACCACGCCGCACGGGCTGCCGCCCTTCGAGCGCATCGCGCCTGCGCATTACGAGCCGGCGTTCGAGCGGGCGCTCGCCCAGCACGTCGCCGAGATCGAGGCGATCGCCGGCAACCCCGAGCCGCCGACCTTCGCCAACACGATCGAGGCGCTGGAGCGCTCAGGCCAGGCCCTGCGGCGGGTCTCCTCGACCTTCTTCAACCTCACCGGCAGCCACACCAACCCGGACCTCCAGGCGGTGGAGCGGGCTGTGGCGCCGCGGCTCGCCCGCCACGGCAGCGCGATCTACCTCAACCCCGATCTGTGGGCGCGGGTCTCGGGCATCACCGAGGACGGCCTGTCCGACGAGCAGAAGCGGGTGCGCGAGCGCTACCGCCTGCGCTTCCGCCGCGCCGGCGCCGAGCTCGACGCCGAGGCCAAGGAGCGGATGGCGGCGATCGCCGCGCGGCTCGCCGAGCTCGGCACCCAGTTCAGCCAGAACCTGCTCGCCGACGAGGCCGCCTTCGCGCTGGAGCTGAAGGCCGAGGACGACCTAGCCGGCCTGCCGCCCTTCCTGCGCGCCGCGGCGAGCCGGGCGGCCGAGGAGCGCGGGCTGCCGGGCAGCCACGTCGTCACCCTGTCGCGCTCGCTGATCGACCCGTTCCTGGTGTTCTCGACCCGCCGGGACCTGCGCGAGCGCGCCTACGCCGCCTGGATCCGCCGCGGCGAGAACGGGGCCGAGACCGACAACCGGGCGATCATCATCGAGACCCTGCGCCTGCGCGCCGAGCGGGCGCGCCTTCTCGGCTATCCCAGCTACGCCGCCTACCGCCTCGACGACACGATGGCGGGCAGCGCCGAGGCCGCGGTCGGCCTCCTGGAGGAGGTCTGGGCGCCGGCCCGCCGCCGGGCGCAATCCGAGCGCGACCGGCTCCAGGCGCTCGTCCGCGAGGACGGCCACGGCTTCGACCTCGCGCCGTGGGACTGGCGCCACTACGCCGAGCGCCTGCGCCGGCGCGAGCACGCCCTCGACGAGGGCGAGATCAAGCCGTACCTGTCCCTCGAGGGCATGATCCAGGCCGCCTTCGACACCGCGCACCGGCTGTTTGGCCTCTCCTTCCGCGAGCTGCCGGACGTGCCGCGCTACCACCCGGAGGTGCGCGCCTGGGAGGTCGCCGACCGGGACGGGCGGATGATCGGCCTGTTCCTCGGCGACTACTTCGCGCGGGCGAGCAAGCGCTCGGGCGCCTGGATGAGCGGCTTCCGCTCGCAGGAGCGCCTGACCGGCGAGGTCACGCCGATCATCGTCAACGTGATGAACTTCGCCAAGGGCGGCGAAGGCGAGCCGGCGCTCCTGTCCTTCGACGACGCCCGCACGCTGTTCCACGAATTCGGCCACGCCCTGCACGGTCTGCTTTCGAACGTGACCTACCCGATGCTCGCCGGCACCGCGGTGGCGGGCGACTTCGTCGAACTGCCCTCGCAGCTTTACGAGCACTGGCTGGAGCAGCCGGAGGTGTTGCGGGCCCATGCCCGCCACTACCGCACCGGCGAGCCGATGCCCGAGGACCTGCTGGCCCGCCTGCTCGCCGCCCGCACCTTCAACCAGGGCTTCGCCACGGTGGAGTACACGGCGTCGGCCATCGTCGACCTCGACCTGCACCTCTCGGGGCAGGCCGAGAGCGGCATCGATCCGCTGGCCTTCGAGGCGGAGTCGCTACGCCGCATCGGCATGCCGGCCGAGATCGCGATGCGCCACCGCACGCCGCACTTCCAGCACATCTTCGCCGGCGAAGGCTACGCGGCGGGCTACTACAGCTACCTGTGGTCCGAGGTGCTGGACGCCGACGCCTTCGACGCCTTCCGGGAGGCCGGCGACATCTTCGATCCCGCCACCGCCGAGCGCCTGCGGACCTACGTCTATGGCGCCGGCAACCTGCGCGACGCCCGCAGCGCCTACACGGCGTTCCGCGGCCGGCTGCCGAGCACCGGGCCGCTCCTGCGCAAGCGGGGGCTGGCGGCGTAACCGCTACCGTCGCAGCAGCCGGCCCATGCCCGCCGAGGCGGCTAGCCACGCCGCCTCGGTCAGGAAGGCGAGCGCGGCGGCCGCCGCCGCGCCCTGGACCAGCGCCAGGTTGTTCTGCGTCTGCAACCCGACCACGATCGGGGTGCCGAGGGTCTGGGCGCCGGCGAGCGCCCCGACCGCGGCGGTCGCGACGGCCAACACGAGCACCACCCGCAGCGATTCGAGGATCGGCCCGGCGGCGAGCGGCAGCTCGACCCGGAGCAGCGTCTGCGCGGGCGTGAGCCCCAGCCCGGTCGCCGCCCGGCGCACCTCGTCGGGCACGGTGGCGAGGGCGCCGACGGTGCCGCGCATCACCGGCATCAGCCCGTAGGCGGCGAGCGCCAGGAGGATCGGGGCCGCGCCGAAACCGATCACCGGAAGCGCCAGCGCCACCACCACCACCGGGGGGGCTGCCTGGGCGGCGGCGGCCAGGGTGTCGAGGGTGGCGCGCGAGGAGGCCCCGGCGCGGGTCGCCAGGATGCCGAGGGCGAGCCCGGCCCCGCCGGCGAGGCAAAAGCCCGCGAGCGCCAGGACGAGGTGCTGGCGCGCGAGCCAGGCCAGGCGCCCGGCCGGCACCGGGGTGCCGGCCTGGAGGCCGAGTGCCCGGACGACGAACCCGGCGACCTCCGGCAGGCTCAGGCCGGCGAGGCTCAAGCCCAGCAGCAGGGGCAGGAGGGCGCGGTGCATGCGAGCGCGGGTCACGCCGGCGCCCTCCCGCTGGCGAGGAGCGCGAGCCCGGCATCGACCGCGAGCGCCAGCCCGATCACCGGGAGCGCCCCGAGCAGGATCAGGTCCTGGGCGAACTGCGCCATGCCCTCGAAGACCAGCGCCCCGAGACCGCCGGCCCCGACTAGGCCGCCGAGGGTGGCGAGCCCCACGCTCTGCACCGCCGCGACCCGCAAGGACCCGATCAGCACCGGCGCGCCGAGCGGCAGGCGCACCCGCAGCAGTACCTCGCGCGGCGTGAGGCCGATCGCGCGGGCGGCGGCGAGCACGTCGGGATCGGCGGCGGCGAGGCCGGCGGCGAGCCCGCTCACCAGCGGCAGGGCGAGGTAGGCGGCGGTGCCGATCACCGCCGGCACCGGCCCGATGGCGGAGAGGCCGAGGCCGCGCAGGGCCGGAACGAGGGTGAGGAGGCCGGAGAGCCCCGCCACCAGGGCGGCGAACAGCGCGAGCGCCGGCACGACCTGGATCCCGCCGACGAGCCCGTCGACGAGCCGCGAGCCCGGCCCGTCGCGCAGGCGCAGCAGCGCGAGCGGCACGGAGACGACGAGGGCGAGGAGGAGCGAGGCGGAGGCGAGCCCGAGATGCTGCACGACGGCCCCCGCCACGGCGCCTGCCCGCGCCCGGTACTCGACCGCGAGCGAGAGGGAGTCGAGGAGCCCCGCCCCCGCGATCGCCAGCGCGAGGCTCAGGCACAGCAGGGCCCCGATGAGACCGCCCCGGCGCGGCAGGGCGGTCCTGGCCGCCTCTCCGGCGAGGCCCGAGAGCGCCAGGAGCGCGAGCCAGGCCCCCGATCCGAGGGCGGCGCGGGCCGCCGGCGGCTTGCCCGCGAGGAGCGAGGCCGCCCCCTGCCCGGCCCCGAGCAGCAGCGCGCACCAGGCGGCGAGCACCGCTGCGAGCGCGATCCACCCGCGCCACGGCCGCGGGGGACCCGCGAGCAGCACGGACGCGGCGACCGCGAGCCCGCTCGCCGCCATCCCCGCAACACCGCTTCCGACCGGGCTGCCCGGCACGAGGCGGTTCGGCGCTAGGGTGAGGAACGGCAGGCCGGCGAGAGCCGCGACGGCGAGGCCGGCTGCCGCCAAGGGCAGCCAGGCGACGGGTCGCTTCGGGGTGTCGACCGTGAGGGTGCCTGACGTCATGGGGACAGGGTTCCGAGGTAGCGGCGGGCGACCACCTCCGGGGTGTCGCCCTCGACGGCGATCTGGGCGTTCAGCCGCCGCAGGGTCGCGAGGTCGAGGCCGGCGAAGATGCGGTCGAGGGCGGGGGCGATCCCCGGATAGCGCTCGAGGACCGCGGTGCGGAAGACCGGCGCCGGCTCGTAGACCATCTGGGCGCCTTCCGGATCGCTCATCACCGCGACGTCGAGGGCGGCGATCGCCCCGTCGGTGCCGTAGACCATCCCGGCATTGACCCCGCTGATGCCCTGCGCCGCGGCCCGCAGGGTGACGGCGGTGTCGCCGCCGGGCAGCATCACGATCCGCTCCCGCGGCATCACGAAATCGTAGGCCCGCTCGAAGGACGGCAGCGCCGCCGGGCTCTCGACGAACTCGGCGGAGGCGCAGAGCTCGATCAAGCCGCGGCGGACCGCGCCGGCGAAATCGGCCATCGTGGCGAGGCGCTCGGCCCGGGCGAGGTCGCCCTTCACGGCGATCTGCCAGGTGTTGTTGGCGGGGGCGGCCTTCAGCCAGGTGAGGCCCCGCCCAGCATCGAAGGCCTTCGCTCCCACGTAAGCCGTGTCGGCCCGGCGCCAGCGCGGATCGGCGTCGGTGCCGGAGAAGAAGGCGGCGTTGCCGGTATATTCCGGGTAGGCGTCGATCTCGCCGGCGGTGAGCGCGGTGCGCACGATGCGGGTCGGGCCGAGCTGGAGCCGGGCCGTCACCGGCACGCCGAGCCGCTGGAGCACCATCACCATCAGGTGACCGAGGAGCGTGCCCTCGCCGTCGACCTTCGAGGCGACGACGACCGGACGGTCGGCCCGCGCGCCCGTGGCGAGGGTGAGGCCGGCGAGCCCCCCCGCGATCAGGGCCCTCCGATTCAAGGGGTGGGGAGTATCTGGCCGCCGCTGCATCGCGTCCCAGGTCCGTGCGCTTGACATGTCTGGCTTTCCGGGCGACGGCTCACCGGCGCAGGTCCTGGCGGCCGGCGCGGACCCGCCTGGGTTGCGGGCGGAGGGAACCCCTGACGGTCGAGCGGTTGCCGCTGCGGCAGGGACAGGTCGATCGGGCCTCGATACGGGGCGATGAGGGAAAGAACTCCGGCGTGGGCACGGACACAAGCGAAGACCTCCTGAACGGTGCCCGCGTCCTCGTCGTGGAGGACGAGGCGGCGATCTCGATGCTGCTGGAAGACATGCTGCTCGATTTCGGCTGCGAGGTCGTGGGTCCGGCGGCCCGGCTGAGCAAGGCGCTCGAGATGGCCGAGAGCGAGAGCTTCGTCGTCGCGATCCTCGACGTCAACGTCGCCGGCGAGCCGATCTACCCCGTCGCCGAGGCGATCGTGCGCCGCGGCCTGCCGCTCGTGTTTTCCACCGGCTACGGCGGCGCCGGCATCCGCGAGCCGTTCCGCGACCGCCCGGTGGTGCAGAAGCCGTTCAGCCAGCAGGACCTCAAGCGTACCCTGATCGCCGCGATCGCCGCGGGGGGCTGAGGCGCGGGCGCTCGAGGAGCCCGGATGTCCGAGGGTTTTTCGAGGCTGCCGGTCCGGTAAGCGTGATCTCGAGCGGCCCTGCGCAAGCGCTGGATGAGAACCGGCGCCTCTTCCTGTCTCCGGGCAGCGACGCGTCACCGGGACGACGTCGCGAGACGTTCGCGCGCCCACCCGTCCTTCGACATCGTCCCAGACCGAGGCCGCCTCAGCGCCCGACCCGCTGCGCCGCAGCGACCGCCCGCCGCTCCGCCGGCTCGCGCGCGTCGGCCGCCTCCTGCGCCTCGACGCGACGCTTGAACGCGCCCCAGGCCATCAGCGTGCAGCCGCAGCCGTCGCACCGGATCATCGCGTCGTCGGTGAGGTCGGCCGGCAGGCGCACCCCCGGCGAGCCGCAGGACTCGCATCCGAAACCGCTCCGCATCTCGTGCCCCCCTGCTCCCGGTCCCACCGCGCCTGCGAGCTTAAGCATGCTGCGCTGCACGCGAGATGAACGGAATCGGGAAATTCGGGTTAGAGCATTTTCCGACGAAGTGGATACCGGTTCGTCGTAGAAAATGCGGCACAATCAAAGACCTAGAGCGCTTCGCGATTGCAGCGCGATCGTGAAGCGCTCTAGCGGCCCATCTCCAGCTCGAAGGCCGAGACGACGTGGCGGGGCCAGCGGCCCGGCGCCACGAACACCGCGTCGGCCCTCAGCGTGAGCCCGGCGCTCCACGGCGCGCGGGCGATCCAGGCCCGGGCGGCGCCGGAGAACAGACGGCGCTTGCGCGCGTCGATCGCGTCCTGCGCCGCCGCGAGGGTCGGCCGCGCCTTGACCTCGACGAAGGCGATCGTGCCGCCGCGGCGCACGATCAGGTCGATCTCGCCGCCGCCGAGGGAGACGCGCCAGGCGAGCGGCCGGTAGCCCTTGAGGACGAGGGCGAGGGCCGCCAGGAGCTCGGCCCGCCGGCCGCGGGCGAGGTCGAGCCGGCGGCGCGCGGCGTCACGCCTCGCCGGCATCGTCGGCGCGTCGGGCGAGCACGAGGGCGCGGGCATAGACCTCGCGCCGCTTCAGCCCGGTCTCGTCGGCGACGAGGCTGGCGGCGTCCTTGATCGAGTGGCGGGCGAGCGCCGCCTCGATCCGCGCGTCGAGGTCGGCGTCGTGTTCCGGCCCCGGCGCGTCGTCGGGCGCGGTGCCGATCACCACCACCACCTCGCCCTTCGGCGGGCCCGCCGCCGCGTACTCGGCGGCGAGTCCCGCGAGGTCGCCCCGGCGCACGGTCTCGAACAGCTTGGTCAATTCGCGCGCCACCGCGACGGGGCGCGTGCCGCCCAGAACCTCGGCGGCGTCGGCCAGCATCTCGGGCAGGCGGTGGGGGGCCTCGAACAGCACCAGCGTGCCGGGCACGCTGCCGAGCACCGCGAGGCGGCTGCGCCGCGCCCCGCTCTTCTGCGGCAGGAACCCCTCGAAGAAGAACCGGTCGGTCGGCAGGCCGGCGGCGACGAGCGCGGTGATCGCCGCCGAGGGGCCGGGGATCGGGGTCACGGCGAGGCCGGCCTCGATCGCCGCCTGGACCAGCTTGAAGCCCGGATCCGAGACCAGCGGCGTGCCGGCATCCGAGACCAGCGCCAGGGCCTCGCCGTCCTTGATGCGGGCGATCATCCGTTCGCGCACCCCCTCCCCCGAATGCTCGTGATAGGCCACGAGCGGCGTGGTGATGCCGTAATGGGCGAGCAGCGTGCGGGTGACGCGCGTATCCTCCGCCAGCACCGCGTCGGCGGCGGCGAGCGTCGAGAGCGCCCGGAAGGTCACGTCCTTCAGGTTGCCGATCGGGGTCGCCACCACGTGCAGTCCGGGGGACAGGGGCTCGGCCTCGGCGGCGAGGCCGAAGGCGGTGTAGACGGCCGGCCCGCGGCCGGTCGCGCGGCCGGAGGTACGTGGGCGGGAATCATCGCTGCGCTGGGTCATCGCCGCCATCATGCCACGCCCGGCCGGCCCCGCGCCACGGCGCGGCGGCAAAAGAGCGGTCGTTTACTTTTCGTCGGCAGACTTTATGCACCGGGCATGGATGTTGCTGCGAGGTTGCCGGCGCCGATTCGCGGGGCCGACTCGCCGCGCATGGAAGCCGGACCGGGGGAGCGGGCGATGGGGGGCATCGGCCTCGACACTCTGAGGCGTTTCGGACGGAACGCCCTGGCGCTCGCCGCGCTGGCGGGCCTCGCCGCCTGCGGCGGGGTCGACAGCCCGGTCGTCGCCACCCGCACAGCGCCGCCGGTCGAGGCGCCGGCCGCACCCTCCGGCGATGGGACGACGCTCGGTACCGGCAGCGTCAAGGTCGCGCTGATCCTGCCGCTCTCGGGGCCCGGCGCGACGGTCGGCGCCGCCTTGCGCAACGCCGCCGACCTCGCGCTGCAGGAATCGCAGAGCCCCGACCTGAAGATCCTGGTGAAGGACGACCGCAGCACGCCGGAGGGCGCCCGGGAGGCCGCGGCGGCGGCGCTCGCCGAGGGGGCGGAGCTGGTGATCGGCCCGCTCTTCTCCGCCACGGTGCAATCGGCCGCCGCCACGGTGCGGCCGAGCGGCAAGCCGGTGATCGCCTTCTCGACCGATACCAGCGTCGCGGCGCGCGGCGTCTACCTCTTGAGCTTCCTGCCGCAGACCGAGGTCGACCGGATCATCGACGAGACGACGGCGGCGGGGCGGCGCTCGTTCGCGGCCCTGATCCCGGATTCGACCTACGGCCGCGTCGTCGAGGCGCAGTTCCGCGAGGCGGTGGCCCGCCGCGGCGGCCGCGTGGTGGCGATCGAGCATTATCCGCCCGGCAACCCCGCCGCCTCGGTCGGGCGCCTCGCCCCGCTGGTCTCGGGCCCGGCGCCGCAGGCCGACGCGCTGTTCCTGCCTGACACGCCCGAGGGCCTCGCCGCCGCAGGCAGCGCGCTCGCCCGCGCCGGCTTCAGCCCGGCCCGGGTCAAGCCGGTCGGCACCGCGGTGTGGAACGATCCGCGGGTCTTCGCCCTCCCGGCCCTCCAGGGCGGCTGGTTTTCCGCCGCCGATCCGGCGGGCTTCACCGGCTTCAGCCAGCGCTACCGGGCGAAGTTCGGCTCGGACCCGGTGCGGGTCGCGACGCTGTCCTACGACGCCGTGTCCCTCGCCGCGGCGCTCAACCGCCAGTACGGGTCGCAGCGCTTCGCCGACACCACCCTGACCAACCCCTCGGGCTTTGCCGGGATCGACGGCACCTTCCGGTTCCGCCCGGAGGGCACCAGCGACCGCACGCTCGCGGTGTTCGAGATCCGCGGCGGGGCTGCGACGATCGTCAGCCCGGCGCCCCGGGCGCTCGGGCCGTCGGGGACGTAGCGAAGCAGATTTCGCCGAGGTGGTTGCCGGTTCGGCGCCAAAAATCTGCGGCAAGACAAGAACCCAAGACAAGAACCTGAGCGGACGAAGCGTTGGCCTGCCAACGCGAGTCTGCTTAGGCCGCCAGCTCCGCCACCACCGCGTTGAGCACCGGCGCGCCCTTCGGCGTCGCGGCCAGCCGCGCGTCCGGCGTCCGGGCGACGAGCCCGGCCGCGACGAGCCCGGCAACGCGCTCGGGGTCGAGGGGCCGGCCCTTGAGCGCGGCGTAGCGGGCGGGGTCGATGCCCTCGCGCAGGCGAAGGCCCATCATCAGGAACTCGTCGGCCTGGTCGCTCCCGCTCAAGCGCTCCGTCTCGACGATGCCGTGGCCCGCGCCCTCGGCCCGGGCGAGCCAGGCCTCCGGGTTGCGCTCGGTCGAGGTGCCGGTGCGGCCCTCCGGCAGCACCAGCCGGCCATGGGCGCCGGGGCCGATGCCGGCATACTCGCCGTAGCGCCAGTAGAGCAGGTTGTGGCGCGACTCGGCCCCTCGCCGGGCGTGGTTCGAGATCTCGTAGGCCGGCAGGCCGGCCGCCGCACAGACCTCCTGCGTCACGTCGTAGAGGATCCGCGCCGTGTCGTCGTCCGGCACCGTGAGCTTGCCGGCGGCGGCGAGCCCGTAGAACGGCGTCCCTTCCTCGATAGTGAGCTGGTAGAGCGACAGATGTTCCGCCGCCCGGGATATCGCCTCGCGCAGCTCCATCGCCCAGGCCTGCGGCGTCTGGTCGGGGCGGGCGTAGATCAGGTCGAACGAGTAGCGCTCGAAATGCGCCGCGGCGGTCGCCACCGCCCGCATCGCCTCCTCGGTGCTGTGCAGCCGGCCGAGCTTTTTCAGCGAGGCGTCGTCGAGGGCCTGCACCCCGAGCGAGACCCGGTTGACCCCCGCCGCCCGGTAGCCGCGGAAGCGCCCGGCCTCGACGCTGGTCGGGTTGGCCTCGAGCGTCACCTCGACGTCCGGCGCCACATTCCAGGCGCCCGCCACCGCGTCGAGGAGTGCCCCCACCGTCTCGGGCTCCATCAGCGAGGGCGTGCCGCCGCCGAGGAAGATGCTGGTGACGGTCCGCCCCGGCGCGAGGGACGCCGCGTGGGCGATCTCGCGCGCGAAGGCGCCCCGCCACCGTGCCTGGTCGAGGCGTCCGTGGCGGACATGGCTGTTGAAGTCGCAATAGGGGCACTTCGCGGCGCAGAAGGGCCAGTGCAGGTAGACCCCGAAGCCGACGTCCCGGGTCGGATGATCGATCATCCGGCGGATGTGCCGGCCTTAGGCCTCCGGCGCAAGGGGGCCTGCGGCGCGAAGGGGCTGCGGCGCCTCAGCAGATTTCGCCGAAGTGGTTGCCGGTTCGGCGCCAAAAATCTGCGGCAAAACAAGAATCCAAGCGGACGAAGCGTTGGCCTGCCAACGCTTCGTCCGCTTAGACCGGCAGGCCGTGATGCCGCCGGGCGATCAGGCATTCCGGGTCGCCGGGCTCGCAGGTGCGGCAGACCTCGGGGCGGACCGCATAGACCTTGCACGCCACGCGCTCCCCGACACGGCCGTCGAGGGCCGAGCAGCGCTCGCCCTCGCAGCGCATCCGCCCGGCCGGATCGTCGACGTAAGCCGCCGGAATCCGCGCGATGTCGGCATCGTCCTCGGTGCTGAAGCGCGGCCACTCGGCCGAGTAGGCGCAGCAGGCGCCGCATTCCTGGCAAGAGAATCCTTGGGCGGCGAAGGCGGCGGGATCCGCGTGTCCTTGCGTCACGGGCTCAAGGCCTGCGCCACCGCCGGGATCGGGCGCGGCCGGCCGTCGTCGTCGATCGCCACGAAGGTGAACACCCCCACCGTCACCTTCTCGCGGGTCTGGGTGCGGAAGCGCCGGGCCCAGGCCTCGATCTGGATCCGCATCGAGGTGCGGCCGGTGCCGACCACCTGGGTATAGACGCACAGCACGTCGCCGACCCGGACCGGGCGCAGGAAGGTCATGCCATCGACCGCCACCGTGACGACGCGACCTTGCGCCCGCTCGACCCCGGCGATGCCGCCGGCCTGGTCCATCTGCGACATCACCCAGCCGCCGAAGATGTCGCCGTTGGCGTTGGTGTCGGCCGGCATCGCGATGGTGCGCACCGTCAGTTCACCCTGCGGGCGCACCGCCTCGGTCGCCGTGTCCGTCGTCATGATGCTCGCTCCCCCCTGGTCTCGCGGGCGAGCATAGGGCATCGAGGCGCCGGAGTGCGAGCGCCCCGATTCGAAGGCCCCCACGGTTTCTTCCTCCCGTGGGCGGCCCTAGTTTCGGCGCCAAGCCATCAGCCGGAGGACGCATCATGATCCAGGGCCATCCCACCAGCGGCGCCGAAGCCGACCGCGACTGCCCGGTTCCGCTCGCGACCCTCGGGGAGATCTACCGGGCCGAGCCGGAGGACCTGCCGGACCTCCTGAACGCCCTGCCGGTGCAGACCCGCGCCAAGCTCGCGGGCTACCTCTACGCCAAGAGCCACACCCACAAGCTCGGCCTCGTCGTCGCCCGCACCTGCGACAAGGACGACCTGGTGAAGGCGCTCGGCGAGATCGGCGCCGTGGTCCACGGCCAGGCCCACCTGCCGCCGCCCAAGCCGGTCCAGGCCGCCCCGGCGGCGCCCCAGACCCGCAAGATCAGCCTCGGCGGGTCGGGCGCCAAGCGGAGCTTCGACTAAGTCGGCGCAGCGACGATCGACCAGCGCGCGGGCCCGCGAGGGCCCGCCCCTTCAGGCGGCCTCCGTCCCGCACCACTCGGCGACGAACAACGCCATCGCCGTCGTGATGCGCTTGAGCGAGGCGAGGCTGACCCGCTCGTCGAAGCCGTGGATGTTCTCGCTCTTCGGGCCGTAGCAGAGCGCCGGCACCCGGTCGTAGAGGGCGTGGACCCGGGTATCGAGGTAGCCGGCGGTCATGAAGCTCTTCAACGCGCTGTTTGTCGCCGTCTCGTGCGCCCGGCCGAGCACGGCTTCCGCCTCCGAGCCCTCGTCGAGCACGTAGCCCTCGGCGAAGAAGCCGTGGAAGGTGACGCTCGGCGGGCTGTTCGAGAGGAACGCGTCGTCGCGGGCGAAGGACGCCACCGCCGCCTCGATCTCGCGGGCGGCCTCCGCGGCGCTCACCCCGGGATAGATCGCGATGCGGCAGTCGATCCGGCACCAGGCCGGCACCGAGGAGGCCCAGTCGCCGCCCTCGATCCGCCCGATATTGAGGTTGATCGGGTGCGCCTCGCCCTCGAAATGCGGGCGCCCGGCCTTGTCGGCGTTCCAGCGCGCTTCCAGCCCGCGCAAGGCCCCGATGACCCGGTAGGCGGCGTCGATGGCGTTCGCCCCCGTGCCCATCTCGCGCACGTGGACCGGCCGGCCCCGGACCTCAACCCGGAACCACAGCACGCCGGTATTGGCGCGCACCAGCATCTCCTCCTCGGGCTCGGGGATCAGCACCGCGTCGGCCCGGTAGCCGCGCAGGTGGGTCATCAGGGCGCCGTTGCCGGTCGATTCCTCTTCCACCACCGATTGCAGCGTCACGGTGGCGGCGGGCTGGAGCCCGATGCGGCGCAAGCCGTCGAGGGCGAACAGGTTGGCGGCGTGGCCCGCCTTCATGTCGGCGCCGCCGCGGCCGTAGAGCCAGTCGCCCTCCACCACCGGCTCGAAGGGCGGGTAGGTCCAGAGATCGGCGGGGCCCGGCGGCACCACGTCGACATGGGCCTGGAGGATCAGCGAGCGCCCCCGCTCCTCCCGCGGCCGGTGGATGCCGACGACGATCGGCGCCTCGGAATGCTCCGGGCTGAACGTCGCTCCGCCCGGATGCGCCTCGATCCGCGCCCGGTCCATTGCGAAGCGATCCATGGCGTAGCCGCGCTCGCGATACTGGCGGAACACGAAGTCCTGGATCGCCTGCTCCTGCCCGCGGGTCGAGGGGAAGCGGATCAGTGCCTGGGTGTGGGCGATCTGGTCGGAAAAGCCGTCGGCGACGGCCGTAACGATGCGGTCGCGCAGGGCGGGGTCCAGGGACATCGGGAGCTCCTTCGAAGCGGGCGTCCCGTCATAGCCCGGGAGGACGGATGCGACCTATGCGCGGGGCACGCGCGGCGTTGCGCGGCCCGTCCGCGTCGGAGGCTCGAAACGGCTCCGCGATCTGGCCCGCGCGCGTCGCGGTCGCCGTCTCGTCCGTCCGTCCGGCCGATCCGGTGCGGGGCCGTGGCGTTCCGGCCCCTTCCCGGCCCGGGATCCGGGCGCGTAGACCCGGCACACGCCGCCCGGACCTGCCCGCATGCCCGCTCTCTTGTCCCTCCTCCTCGCCGCCCTCCTGAGCCTCATGCCCGTCGCGGCCCGCGCCGAGGCGCCGATGCGCGGCCATGGCGGCCCGGTGCGGGCGCTCGTCGTGACGGCGGACGAGAGCCGGGCGCTGTCCGGCAGCTTCGACGGCTCGGCGATCCTGTGGTCGGTCGAGGACGGCACGGCGCTCCGGGTGCTGCGGGCAGAGGACGGGGCAATGAGCGGGGCGGTGAACGCCGTCGCGCTCCTGCCCGATGGTGGGCTTCTCACCGGGGCCGAGGACGGGCGCGTCGCGCTCTGGCGCGAGGGATCCGAGCCCGAGCGGATCCTCGCGACCCATGCCGGCCCGGTCTCCGGCCTCGCGGTGGCACCCGACGGGCGGCGGATCGCCTCCGCCTCCTGGGACGGCACCGCCCGGATCACGCCCCTCGATGGCGGCCCCGTGCTGGTGCGGCAGGGCCACCAGGGCAACGTCAACGGCGTCGCGTTCCTGCCCGACGGGCGCCTCGTCACCGCGGGCTACGACGCGACCGTGCGGATCTGGCCCGAGGCCGGCCCCCCGCTGACGGTGCAGCTCGAAGCCCCCGTCAACGCCGTGGCGGTCGCCCCCGACGGCGAGATCGCGGCGGCGGGCGCCGACGGCGCCCTGCACCTGCTGCGCCTGGACGGCGCCATCCGGGCACGGATCGAGATCGGTCCCCGGCCGGTGGTGGCGCTCGCCCTCTCGCCCGACGGGCGGACGCTCGCCGCCGCGACGGTCGGCGGCGCGGTGGCGGTGGTCGACCGGGCCGGGGCGCGGGTGCGGCTGACCCTGGTCGGGCCCGGCCTTCCGGTCTGGTCGCTGGCCTTCCGCGGCGCCGACGAACTCGTCACCGGCGGCGGCGACCGGCTGGTGCGGCGCTGGGACCTGTCCACCGGCGAGCCGATCGGCCCGCTCGCCATGGCCCGCCCGGCCGATCCGCTCGCGGGTTTCGCGGGCGACCGGGGGGCGGAGGTCTTTCGCGCCTGCGAGGCCTGCCACACCCTGACCCCCGACGGCGGCAACCGGGCCGGGCCGACCCTCCACGGCGTGTTCGGCCGCCGCATCGGGACGGCACCGGGCTACCCCTACTCCCCGGCCTTCCGGCAGCTCGACATCGTGTGGACGCCCGAGACCGTCGCCCGCCTGTTCGAGGTCGGCCCCGCCCGCTTCACCCCCGGCACCCGGATGCCGGAGCAGACGATCGGCGCGGCGGAGGACCGGGCGGCGCTGATGCGGTTCCTGGAGAAGGCGACGCGGTGAGGTGAGCGCCCGATCTGGCCAAGACTCTTCCTCAATCGACGTGGAACGTGCCGATGATCGTCTCCAGCCGTGCCGCGACATCTGCGACGTCGTAGGGCTGCGTCCAGTCCCCGCCATGCCCGATGCCGTTGCGGCTGTCATAGAGGCGACGGATATACGCGTATTCGGCCAGCGACTTGTCGAGCAGCAACTGGACCCGGATCAGGAACGCGACGTCCGCGAGCTTGCTCCTCCGCACCGTCTCCCAGACGCGACGCTCCGGCCAGGGGCTGGAAGCGGTGCAGCGGGCAGAGAGCAATCGTCCCACCGCCTCGTTCACGGCGTTCTCGAACCGGGTGAACAGATACAGGAAGTAGGCGCGATCGTTGTGTTCGCGCTGCCGCACCGCGAGATCGTAGGCGCCATCGTCGTCTTGCGCGAAGGCCTGGCTCTCCAGCGCCGCGAAGGTACTGTCCGTGATCGCATATTGATCCGCGAGCTCGCGGAAGACGCTCACGGGAGATCGCCGGTTTCGACCACGTGACGAAACACCTCGCCGTCGAAGGAGACGCCACGCGTTCTGTCCCGAGGCCTGTAGACCGTCCATCGGGGCGGGGAGCTCAACGGCTCCGAGCGGTCGACGAGGATCAGCGCGGAAGCCGGCGTGACGAGGTCGACCCGGCCGTTTCCGCCGAGGGTCCACAGACCCTTGGGCTGGCACCGGACGGCGCGGCGGCGTTGCGAGAGCACGTCGAAGGACGGCATGGCACGCGCTTCGACGCCGTATTCGCGCATGAGGTCTTCGTTCATCGGGACAGGGGGGCGGTCGACGATCTCGATGAGCGGATCGTCGGCGGTCCAGCGACCGATCTGCGCCTTGAGATCGTCGAGCCGCCGGAGCCAGTCCTCCACGCGGCGCTCGACGCGCTGGCGCCGCGCCTCGCGCCGAAGCGCGGTCCAGGCCGCCTCGGCCGAGCGATCGCTGCGGAAGCGGTCCAAGTCGTAGGCGATCGCGATCGTGTCGGTTTCCGTCTCGATCTTGTGGCTTTGAAGGTCCGCCCCGCGATAGCCGTGGCCGCGCAACGCCGCCGAGAGCGCGGGCATCGAGAGGTCGGCGGCGTCATCTGCCGCGACGAGATCCGCATAGTCCACGATACCGTCACGGTTGAGGTGAGCGGCGAGCGTGTCGAGGACGTCGTCCGTCGGTCGGTCCATGGCGGCGGAGCCCACAACGATTCCGGACTGGAAAAAATCGGGTGAGCGAAAGGTTAGCGAGTCAGCGGCGGCACGTCCATGTCGCATGACCCGACGGGACGATCCCGCACGCTCGTTGGGCGGCGCGGGCTCACCCCTCCCGCGCCCGGAAGTAATCCTCCGAGGTCCGGGGCCGCCGGTCCTCCGCCTCGTGCGGGTCGAAGCCCTGGTTGAGGACGTGCGAGACCCGGCAGGTGTCGCACATCATCAGCGCCTTGATCCGCTGCTCCCCCGCCGGTCCGGCGAACATCCAGTGCCGGTCCTGCAACCGGCCGATCACCCGCTCGATGGTGCTGCGGGTGCCGAAGGGCTTGCCGCAGGTGACGCAATCGAACGGCTCCTCCTCCTTGAGGACCCGGCGCGGCGCGGCCCAGGCGGCGAAGTCGAGCTGCGGCACGAGGCCGATCGCGTCCTCCGGGCAGGTCGCGGCGCACAGACCGCACTGCACGCAGGCGCTCTCGGCGAAGGTCAGGCGCGGGCGGTCGGGATCGTCGGCGAGCGCGCCCGTCGGGCAGGCGCCGACGCAGGCGTGGCACAGGGTGCAGGCCTCCGCCTTGAAATCGAGGCCGCCGAAGGGCGCGCCGGGGTCGAGCGGCACCCGGTCGACGGGCCGCGGTGCGGCGTGGTGCAGCTCCGAGACCGCGAAGCGCAGGACCCCGCGCACGTCGCCGTCCGGCATGAAGCCCGACGGCACCGGCGCCGGCGTGCCGCGGGCGCTGGCGGCCAGCGCAGCGCCCAAGGCGTCCGGGTCGTCGGTCTCGATCAGCGAGACGACCACGCCGCCCTCCGCCGGCCCGTAGCCGAGGGCCCGGGCCACCGCGTCGAACCGGGCGGCGTTGCGCAGGAGGGCCGCGACGTCGTGCTTCGGTCGTGCCCGGACGAGGAACCGCACCCCGGCCGCGCCGTAGGCCAGCGCCGCGGCGATCGTCTCGGGGCCGACCTGCGTCACCTCGTTGACCGGGAACGGCAGCACGTCCGACGGCAGCCCGTCGCCGAAGCGGGATAGCGCGTCGATCAGGGGCGCGCCGTGCGCCTCGTCGTGGACCAGCAGCACCGGGGCGGTACCGCCCGCCCGGTGGAAGGCGGTGAGCAGGGTGCGCAGGCGCCGCATCAGCGCGTCGGCCGGCGGCAGGGCGTAGGCCGCGGCCCCGGTCGGGCAGACCGAGGCGCAGGAGCCGCAGCCGGCGCAGACATGCGGATCGATGGCGACGTGGTCGCCGGCAGGCAGGATGGCCCCCGTCGGGCAGACGTCGAGGCAGCGGGTGCAGCCGGTGATGCGCGAGCGCGAGTGCGCGCAGAGGTCGGCGTGGAAATCGACGAAGCGGGTCTTGTCGAAGGTGCCGACGAGGTGGGAGGCCTCGAACAGTACCCGCTCCAGGGCCGCCGGGTCGCCGGGATCGGCGCGCAGGTAGCCGCTGCGCAGCTCGTGGCCCGGGAAGAGCGGCGTGCCGCCGGTGAGGTCGACGATGACGTCGCAGGTCGAGGTCGCGCCGTCCCGCGCCGGCCCGAAGGCGAGCACCCGGCGCGAGGAGGGCAGCGGCAGGGCGGTGTCGTCGACCTTGAGCGAGAAGGCGCCGAGATGGCCGCTCGCCGCCCGCACGGTGCCCTTCAGCACCGGGATCTCGCCGGTGCGCGGCGGCGTCACATCGCCGGGGCGGGAGAGCAGCACCGTGACGTCGAGATGGTCGGCGAGACGCTGGCCCGCCTCGATCGCGACCTCGTCGCGGCCGTAGACCAGGGCGACGCCCCGGCTCTCGAAGCTCACGCTCGCCGGGGACGGCATCGGCTCGGCGGCGGCGGCGAGCAGGGCCGCCATCTTCGGCCCCGCCGCATCGGCCTCGCGCGACCAGCCGGCGGTCTCGCGGATGTTGGCGAAGGCGACGCGGTCCTCGGCGCCCAGCTCCTCGGCCACCTCGCGAAACAGCGGCGCCTTGAGGGTGCAGGAGACGGTGACCGGCATCCCTGAGGCCATCGCGGCCCGCACCCGCTCCAGCTCGCGGCCGCAGAGCTGGTCGCCCGTCTGCAACGATCCACCGCAGGCCTTGCCGATCGCCGCCGCGTCGAGGGGCATGCTGCCCTCGCAGGAACAGGCGATCACGATCCGATCCGACACCACACGCGTCTCCGACCGGGCGCGCGGCCGGACCTGCCGGGCGCCGCCCCCTGGGGCGTCATGCCCCTTGTTCACCGGTCCAGCGCTATATACGAGCCGTTAAAAAGAACGACCCGACACGTGCGCGCAGGCACCGCCATCCCCCTCATGACCCTCGCGGATCCCCAAGGCCTGATGTTGCCGCCCGCCTTCCGGCTCCTGCGCGCGAGCGCCGCCGAGACGGCGCACGACCGGGCCTGCGCGCTGGCGGCCGACGACGACGGGGCCGCCGGCACCCTGGTGCTCGGCGCCCGGCCCGGCACGATCGAGGTCGCGGTGGTGCTGGCGCCCGAGGAGCCGCTGGCGACCGCCCGCCTCGTCGGGCTCGTCGGCCTCACGGCGCTCGCCGAGGCGGTCGGCAGCCACGCCCCGCCCGACAAGCCGGTGACGCTGGACGCGGGCGGCGCCCTGCACTTCGACCGCGCCCGCCTCGGCGGCGGGCGCCTGGCCTGGGCCCGCGATTGCGCCGAGGACGCGGTGCCGGACTGGCTCGTCTTCTCCGCCATGCTGATCGCCTCGAAGCGCGAGGCGGGCGATCCCGGCCACACCCCCGATTCGACCTCGCTGGAGGAGGAGGGCTTCGAGACCGGCGCCGACGCGCTCGTCGAGAGCTTCGCCCGCCACCTCCTGCGCGGCCTCTCGCTCTGGGCCGAGGACGGGCCCGCGTCGGCCCTCGCGCGGGCCCGCGACACCCTCGATGCCGATCCGGCGATGCTCCGCCTCGACGGCACCGGCTGGTTCGATCCGACTCGGGGAGGCCCGCGCCTGTGAGCCTCAAGCTTCCCCGCACCCTGCGGCTCGACCCCTCCGATACCCTGGTCTTCCCCTTGGCCGCCCCGCCGGGCGAGTGGGCGGTGACCGGCAGCTTCCTGTTCCTCGACGGCGATCCGGCGGCGCTCGCCGGCAAGGAGCGGGCGGCGTTCCGGGCCGGCTTCGTCGGGATCGACTCGTTCGGCTTCTCGACCCTGGTGATGGTGAGCGAGGCGAGCCGGCTCGAGCGCGACGCCGCGACCGCGGCGCTGGCGGCGCAGTTCGAGGCCCGCCTCGGCGCGCCGGACCGGGACAGCGCGCTTGCCGCCGCCCGGGAGGAGATCGCGGTCGCCGAATCGCTCTGCGGCCCGCCGGTCGGCACGGTGCTGGCGCTGCACCGCACGCTGGAGGACGGCGAGATCCGCGAGCGGTTCCGGGCCCTGCGCCCGCGGGAGGACGCGGTGCCGGGAAGCGACCGGCGCCACGCCTATGCCCGCGCCTTCGATTTCTACGAGTCCGACGAGGCGCCCGAGGAGCGGGTCGACCTCGCGGGTCTGCTGGACGGAAAACCCCGATGACCGAGTTCTGGGTCTCGAGCGGGCACCACCTCACCCGGCGCGACGCGGGCGGCGGGCTCGTCGTCACCGACGAGTTGCTGCTGGCCTACCTCGCCCGGCCCGAGCTGGTGCCGCCCGACGAGGCCTGCGCCGCCGAGCGGGCGCTCCACGCCGCGCTGCTCGCCGATCCCCGCCGGCCGGTCACGCCGGCCGAGATCGCGGCGCTTGAGGATGCCGACGCGCGCGAGAACTGGGCGATGATCCTCGCCTTCCGCGACCGGCTGCTCGCTGCCCGCACCGTCGAGGCGGCCTATCTCGACCTCGTCCGGCGCGGGAGCGCCGGCACCCCGATCCTGTTCCTCAACCAGCTCGTCCACCTGATCCTGCGCAACGCCCTCGACGGCTGCGACGACCCCCATACCTTGCGCGCCGCCGAGCTGTTCTTCCGCCCGCAGCGGGCCTCCGTGACCGACGGGTCGCTGCTGCTGGCCGATGCCGAGCTGATCGACGAGGCGGAGGGGGCCGGGCGCCAGTCGCCGCTCGTCGCGATGCTCGGGCGCGAGCCGGTCTCCGAGCTCGACGTCCTGACCGCCGACAACGCCTGGACCTACTGGAGCCGATCGGACGCCTTCAGCATGGCGCTCAACCTCGGCTCCGACCCGAGGAGCCGCGAGGGGCTGGCGCGGGCGATTCGCGCCTTCGTCCACCACCTCATGGCGGTCGAGGTCGAGGTCGCGCCGGTTCCGGCGATCGAGGACCGGGACTGGCGCTGGTTCGTCGGCCTCGACCAGGAGGGCACGCGGATCGGCAACGCCCTGTGGCGCGGGGAGACCGTCGAGCCGGGTGCCGCCGAGCGGGTGATCGCGCTGTTCCGGCTCGTGATCCGCGATGCGGCCCGGGCCGACCCGCGCGTCGGCGACCGGCCGGTCTACCTGATGCTCGCCATGACCCCGGACCGCCTCGTGACGATGAAGCCGCAGAACCTGGTCGCGGGCCTTCCCGTTGTCCAGGCGGGAGAGGCCTGATGAGCACGCAGCTGATCTCCGTCGGGGTCGTCGTCGCCAAGCGCAAGCTGAAGGGGCCGTGGGCGAGCCACGCCTGGCTTCCCGTCGCGGTGCTGCCGGGGCTGCCCGGTACGGCGCCCTGGACCCGCCTCTCGGCCTCCGAGGACGAGGAGACGTTCTACGCCGGCGCCTACGAGATCGAGCTGCACCCGGCCGAGACCGCGCATTACGGCGACAACCTCGCGGCGGCGCAGCCCTCGCTCTGGGTCGCCCTGCGCGAGACCAGCCCTGAGACCTACGCCGTCGCGACCGTGACGGCCGATCCCTACGAGGGCGAATCGCTCGCCGAGGGCATCGGCGAGATCGTCGAAGCGGTGCCGATGCCGCCGGAGATCCAGGCCGAGGTCGGGGCGTTCTACCGGGCGTTCCACGTCGAGCGGGTCTTTCACAAGCGCAAGCGCGACCGGGCCGATCCGGAGGCCCTGGCGCGGCAAGGCGCCCACCAGGGGGCCGGCGGGCGGCGCCGGCCGGAGGAGCCGTGAGCGACGGCTTCCTCGCCCGCTGGTCGCGACGCAAGCGCGACGAGGCGCGCCGGCCGGCGGACGTCGCCCCCGAGGCCGTGCCGGCCGAGCCCGCTTCTGTGCCGCCCGAGGACGAGGCCGGCCTCACGCCCGAGGAGCTGGCGCAGCTCCCCTCCCTCGACGCGCTGACCGCCGCGACCGACCTGACGCCGTTCCTGCGCGCCGGCGTGCCGCGGGCGCTGCGCAACGCGGCGCTCCGCCGGATGTGGTCGGTCGATCCGGCGATCCGCGATTTCGTCAGCGAGGCGCGGGAATACGCCTACGACTGGAACACCCCCGGCGGCGTGCCGGGGACGGGAGGCCTGATCTCCGCCGAGGAGGTGCGGGCGATGGTGGAGCGGGTGTTCGGCGGTGGGGAGGAGAAATCCTCCGCGGTCGCCGACGAGGGCGACGTTTCCGGAGACGTCGCGCCTTCCCCCTCTCCCCGCGGGCGGGAAGAGGCCTGCACCCCCCTCGTCGGGGGTGAAGGGAGCCCGCGCAGCGAACCGCAGGTTCGCCGCGAGGGTGAGGGGGTCTCGACGGACGAGGTTCCCCCGGAACCACCCCCTCACCGTCGGGTCGAGCCCTACGGGATCGATGCGCCGCCTCGCTCCGTCGACGACGAGGTCGCCGGAGCCCTCTCCCCGCCCGCGGGGAGAGGCGACGCGCATCTCCCCCTCGCCTCCTTGCCTCCGTTGGACGGAAGCCCGCGCCTCGCACCGGCCGGTCGGGAGCCGGAAGCGGAGCGGGAGTCATCGCCCCCCTCCCCGCCCCGCCTGCGACGTCATGGCGGGGCCGTACCGATTTGAAGCGTTAGAAAGTAGAATTGTGCGCCATGGATTCCCCGGTATGGTGCCGGCCACGGGGTGCTGCATCCTCCAAATGATGGAGAGGATCGAGCGTCGGCAGCCCCGGGGAACGAAGCCGCGTTGCGCGAGGTGATGGTGAACCAGGGCCCCGGTCCGACCGACGAGATCGACGCTCTGCGCGCGCAGGAATACGACCTCCTGGCGGCGTTGCTCGGCCGCGCGCCGGCACCGGACCTGCTCGCCGGCCTGCAAGGGCTCGACGGCGACGGCTCGCCGCTCGGCCAGGCCCACGCCGCGCTCGGGCGTGCGGCCCGCGAGGCCGACCACCGGGCCGTCGGGCGCGACTACTTCGCGCTGTTCGTCGGCGTCGGGCGCGGGCTGATCATGCCCTACGCCTCGTACTATCTCACCGGCTTCCTCAACGAGCGGCCGCTCGCCCGGGTGCGCCAGGACCTCGCCGAACTCGGGCTCGAACGGGATCCGGGATCGAGCGAGCCGGAGGACCACGCCGCCACCCTGCTCGAGGTGATGGCGACCCTCGCGGGGCGGCGTCTGCCGGCCGAGGACGGGGCCGATCACCGCTTCTTCGAGCGGCATCTGAAGCCGTGGATCGGGCGTTTCTTCACCGACGTCGCGGCGCAGGCCGCGACGCCGTTCTACCGGGCCGTCGGCGAACTCGGCGAGGTGTTCACGACGGTCGAGGCCGAAGCCTTCGCCATGGAGGCGTGAGGTGGACGGCGCGGTCACACAGAGGAGAGCCGCGATGCGGCAGGACGACGATACCCGGAAGGACGGCGCGGGGCTCGGACGGCGGCAGTTCTTCCGCGCCCTCGGCGGCGGCACCGCCGCGGCGGCGGCCGCGGTCGCCTCCGTGCCGCTCACGCCCACCGAGGCGCAGGCCTACGACCCCGGCAATGCCGAGACCCGGTCGCGCTACCGCGAGACCGATCACGTCAAGGCCTTCTACCGCACCAACGGCTACGAGACGCTGAAGAAGTGAGACCGTCGATGCTGACCAAGCGCAGGAACGGCGTGGCGGGCCGCGGCAGCCACCAGGCCCTCGCCGCGGGCCTGACCGCCCACACCCTCGACCGCCGCGGCTTCCTGCGGAAATCGGGGCTGGCCGCCGGCGGGCTCGCGGCCCTCGGCACGGTGCGGCTCGGCGCGGTGCGGCAGGCCCAGGCCGCCGGCTCGTCCGCCGACCCGGCCCAGGCCGTGATCCGCAAGAACGTCTGCACCCACTGCTCGGTCGGCTGCACGGTGACGGCCGAGGTCGTCAACGGAGTCTGGGTCGGCCAGGAGCCATCCTGGGCGAGCCCGATCAACCGCGGGGCGCATTGCGCCAAGGGCGCGGCGATCCGGGAGCTGGTCCACAGCGACCGCCGCCTGCGCTACCCGATGAAGATCGTCAACGGCGAGTGGCAGCGGATCTCCTGGGACCAGGCGATCACCGAGATCACCGACAAGCTCCAGGCGATCCGCAACAAGAACGGTGCGGATTCGGTCTACTGGCTCGGCTCGGCCAAGTTCACCAACGAGGCCTCGTACCTGTTCCGCAAGTTCGGGGCGTACTGGGGCACCAACAACGTCGATCACCAGGCCCGCATCTGCCACTCGACCACGGTGGCGGGCGTGGCCAACACCTGGGGCTACGGCGCCCAGACGAATTCCTACAACGACATCCGCAACGCCAAGACGATGATCATCCTCGGCGGCAATCCCGCCGAGGCGCACCCGATCTCCATGCAGCACGTGCTGTCGGGCAAGGAGATCAACCGCGCCAACATGATCGTCATCGATCCGCGCTTCACCCGGACCGCCGCGCACGCGACCGAGTACGTCCGGATCCGCTCGGGCACCGACATCCCGGTGATCTGGGGCATCCTCTGGCACATCTTCCAGAACGGCTGGGAGGACAAGGCCTTCATCGAGCAACGCGTCTACGCGATGGACGACGTCCGCAAGGAAGTCGCCAAGTGGACGCCCGACGAGGTCGAGCGGGTCTCCGGCGTGCCGGGCGAGCAGCTGAAGCGCGTCGCCGAACTGTTCGCCAAGGAGAAGCCCGCCACCCTGATCTGGTGCATGGGCGCGACCCAGCACACCGTCGGCACCGCCAACGTGCGGGCGCTCTGCATCCTGTGCCTCGCCACCGGCAACGTCGGCAAGCCGGGGACGGGCGCCAACATCTTCCGCGGGCACACCAACGTCCAGGGCGCGACCGATCTCGGCCTCGATGTGACGACGCTGCCGCTCTATTACGGCCTCGTCGAGGGCGGCTGGAAGCACTGGGCCCGGGTCTGGGAGGTCGAGTACGACTGGCTCCAGTCGCGCTTCGACGAGGTGCCCGCCAGCGCCGGCCGCAAGGCGCGCTCGCGCAAGGAGAACATGGAGACCCCCGGTCTCACCTCGACCCGGTGGTTCGACGCGGTGAGCCTGCCGGCCGACCAGGTCGACCAGCGCACGCCGCTCAAGGCCATGATGGTGTTCGGCCACGGCGGCAACACCGTGACCCGGATGCCCGAGGCGGTGAAGGGCATGGCCGAGCTGGAGCTGCTCGTCGTCGCCGACCCGCATCCGACCACCTTCGCGGCGATGGACGCCCGCAAGGACAACACCTACCTCCTGCCGATCTGCACCTCGCTCGAGATGGACGGGTCGCGCACCGCCTCGAACCGCTCGCTCCAGTGGGGCGAGCAGATCGTCAAGCCGGCCTTCGAGTCGAAGAATGACTACGAGGTCATCTACCGGATGGCCCAGAAGCTCGGCTTTGCCGACAGTCTGTTCAAGAACATCAAGGTCGTCGACGGCGTGCCCGACGCCGAGGACCTGCTGCGGGAGATCAACCGCGGCGGCTGGTCGACGGGCTATTGCGGCCAGAGCCCCGAGCGCCTGAAGGCGCACATGAAGAACCAGCACAAGTTCGACCTCGTCACGCTCCGCGCGCCGAAGGACGATCCGGAGGTCGGCGGCGACTATTACGGCCTGCCGTGGCCGTGCTGGGGCAAGCCCGAGCTGAAGCATCCGGGCACCCACATCCTCTACAACACGTCGCTGCACGTGAAGGAGGGCGGCAGCACCTTCCGGGCCCGGTTCGGCACCGAGCGCAACGGCCAGACGCTGCTGGCGGAGGATTCCTTCACCAAGGATTCCGACCTCACCGACGGCTACCCCGAATTCACCTTCGGGGTGTTCCGCAAGCTCGGCTGGGACAAGGACCTGACGGCGGACGAGCTCGCGACGATCCAGCGGATCGGTGGCAACAACCCGGATACGGTCAGCTGGGCCACCGACCTGTCGGGCGGCATCCAGCGGGTCTGCCTCGACCACGGCGTGATCCCGTTCGGCAACGGCAAGGCGCGGGCGAATGCCTGGAACCTGCCCGACCCGGTGCCGGTCCACCGCGAGCCGATCTACTCGCCCCGGCCCGACCTCGTCGCCAAGTACCCGACGCGGCCCGACGAGCGGCAGTTCCGCATGCCGAATGTCGGCTTCTCGGTGCAGAAGGCGGCGGTCGACCGCGGGGTGGCCAAGGAGTTCCCGATCATCCTCTCGTCCGGCCGCCTCGTCGAGTACGAGGGCGGCGGCGAGGAGACGCGCTCGAACCCCTGGCTCGCCGAGCTGCAGCAGGACATGTTCGTCGAGGTCAACACCCAGGACGCCGCCGAGCGCGGCATCAAGGACGGCCAGTTCGTCTGGGTCTACGGTCCGGAGAACACCTCGAAGGCCAAGGTGAAGGCGCTCGTCACCGACCGCGTCGCCAAGGGCGTGGCCTGGATGCCGTTCCACTTCTCGGGCTGGTTCCAGGGCAAGGACATGCGCGACTTCTACCCGAAGGGCGCCGACCCGGTGGTGCTCGGCGAGAGCGTCAACACCGTCACCACCTACGGCTTCGATCCCGTGACGGGCATGCAGGAGACCAAGGTGACCCTCTGTCAGATCAGCGCGGCGTAAAGGGAGGGGATCCTCATGGCCAGAATGAAGTTCCTCTGCGACGCGGACCGCTGCATCGAGTGCAACGCCTGCGTCACCGCCTGCAAGAACGAGCACGAGGTGCCGTGGGGCATCAACCGTCGCCGGGTCATCACCCTCAACGACGGCAAGCCCGGCGAGCGCTCGGTCTCGATGGCCTGCATGCACTGCACCGACGCGCCCTGCGCGGCGGTGTGCCCGGTGAACTGCTTCTACACCACGGCCGACGCCGTGGTGCTGCACTCCAAGGACCTGTGCATCGGCTGCGGCTACTGCTTCTACGCCTGCCCGTTCGGGGCGCCGCAATATCCCCGCGTCGGGAACTTCGGCTCGCGGGGCAAGATGGACAAGTGCACCTACTGCTCGGGCGGCCCCGAGGTCGACCTCTCGGTCGCCGAGTACGAGAAGTACGGCTCGAACCGCCTGGCGGAAGGCAAGCTGCCGCTCTGCGCCGAGATGTGTTCGACGAAGTCGCTGCTCGCCGGTGACGGCGAGATGATCGCCCAGATCTACAAGGAGCGGGTGATCAAGCGCGGCTACGGCTCGGGCGCGTGGGGCTGGAAGACGGCCTACCGCGAGACGATCGCGATCTGAGGGATACCGATGCGCAGGCTGACCTCCATCGCCCTCGTGGCGGCGACCCTGATGCTGGCGGGCCCCGCCGGCGCCCAGGTGCGCGCGCCGGACGGCGCCCCGAACCCGACCGCCTCCTCGGTCAACGAGGAGCTTCTGTTCAAGCAGGATCCGAAGATCCACGGGCGGATCTCGATCCCGAACCCGACCGCCGCCAACCTGATCCAGCCGCAGGGGCGGGAATGGCGCGAGTTCCGCGAATCCTGGCTGCCGTGGATCGGCGCGCTCGCCGTGCTCGGCATGATCGCCGCGCTCGGCCTGTTCTACTTCACCCGCGGGCGCATCCGCCTCGAGCACAGCGAGGAGTCCGGCAAGAAGCTCCTGCGCTTCAACAGCTTCGAGCGCTTCTCGCACTGGATGACGGCGAGCTGCTTCATCATCCTGTCGCTGTCGGGCCTGAACTACATCTTCGGCAAGCGGCTGCTGATGCCGATCATCGGGCCGGAAGCGTTCGCCACCCTGGCGCAATACGCCAAGTACGCGCATATCTATCTCGCCTGGCCGTTCATGCTCGGCGTGGTGTTCATGCTCGTGCTGTGGGTGCGTGACAACATCCCGGGCAAGATCGACTGGATCTGGCTCAAGCAGGGCGGTGGCCTGCTCGGCGACGCGCATCCGAGCGCCGGGCGCTTCAACGCCGGCCAGAAGATGGTGTTCTGGATGGTGGTGGGCTTCGGCTTCGCCATGGGCGCCACCGGCCTGATGATGATCTTCCCGTTCGCGTTCACGGACATCAACGGGATGCAGATCATGCAGGTGATCCACTCGCTGATCGGCGTGGTGTTCATCGCCGGCATCCTGGCCCACATCTACATCGGGTCCCTCGGCATGGAGGGCGCCTACGATGCCATGGGCAGCGGCCAGGTCGATCTCGCCTGGGCCAAGGTCCACCACGACCTCTGGGTCGAGGAGCAGCAGGCGAAGACCGCGAGCGGGCCGCAGCTCGGCCGTGGTCAGGTTCCGGCGGAATAAGGACAAGGTGCGGAGACAGCGATGAAAGCCTTCCTGATCGCCGTCGTGGCGGCGGTCGTCCTGGCGACCGCGGCGAGCTTCCTGCTCGCCGAGAACCAGCGCTTCGCCTATCAGGCCTTCGCCACCTCCGGCGCCCGGGTCTCGGATCCGGGCACCAACCTCGTCGGCCCGCGTTGGACCGGCGACATCAAGGAGCCCGGCCAAGGCACCCACAAGCCGGCCGGCCACAAGGCGGAGGCGGGATCGTGAGCCGCGTCAGCATCATCCTGGCCGCTGCCGGCCTCGCCGTCTCGGTCGGTGCCGCGCAGGCCGCCGGCCCGCCGGCCAACCTGTGCCAGGAACTCGTCGCCTTCGTGCACCCGAAGGCACCCGACGCACCGGCAGGCGGCGCAGCCCAGCCGGCCCCCGCCGCCGTGCAGGCCCCCGACAAGGGCGCGGCGCAGCAGCCGAGCGGCGGCGCCGGCGAGGTCCAGCAGAAGTCGGGCCTCAGCGGCCCGGTGGCGCAGACCGGGCCCGGTGCGGCCGGGCCGCAGGGCCAGGCGCAGGCTCCATCCCAGGCCGCACCCGCCCCCAGCGGCGCGCCGGCGCAGAAGGGCCCGAGCCCGGAGCAGGTGGCGCAGGTCGACGCCGCGGCAGGAGCCAACGATGTCCAGGCCTGCCGCGCCGCGGCGCGGGCGATGCGCAAGGCCGGGGTGGTGATGCCGGCGCCGCTGCTGGCGCTGTCGGCGCTCGATCCGAAGTTCTTTGCGCAACAGTGATCGACGCCGGCGGGTCGTTGAGCGTTCTCCGCCAGTCCCGATGACCCTCGACGTCATCCCGGGGCTCGCCGGAAGGCGAGAACCCGGGATCCATAACCGCTGACGTTGCAGGACGGAGCGGAACGCACGCCGATTTCTTTTGAGCCCTCGGCGGTTATGGATCCCGGGTTCCGCTGCGCGGCCCCGGGATGACGAGGAGGGCGGCAATACGGGCGCGTGATCGAGGAGAGCGTGCCGGCGTTCGGATTGCTGTACGCGAGGCCGCTCCCCTACTCCGCCGCCACCCGCTCCTCGTCCTCCCCCAAAAACCCTCCGGATTGCCGCGCCCACAGGCGCGCGTAGAGCCCGCCGGCCTTCACGAGGTCGGCGTGCCGCCCCTCCTCGACGATCCGCCCGCGATCCAGCACCACCAGCCGGTCGAGGGCCGCGATGGTCGAGAGGCGGTGGGCGATGGCGAGCACGGTCTTGCCCTGCATCAGCCGGTCGAGGGAGTTCTGGATCGCCGCCTCGACCTCCGAATCGAGGGCCGAGGTCGCCTCGTCGAGGATCAGGATCGGCGCGTCCTTCAGGATCACCCGGGCGATGGCGATGCGCTGGCGCTGCCCGCCCGACAGCTTGACGCCGCGCTCGCCGACCTGGGCGTCGTAGCCGCCGCGGCCCTTGTGGTCGGTCAGGTCGCGGATGAAGGCGTCGGCGTGGGCGGCTTTCGCCGCCGCGACGATCTCGGCCTCCGTCGCGTCCTCGCGGCCATACGCGATGTTGTCGCGGATCGAGCGGTGGAGGAGCGAGGTGTCCTGCGTCACCACGGCGATCTGCCGGCGCAGCGAGGCCTGCGTCACCCCGGCGATGTCCTGCCCGTCGATCAGGATGCGCCCGCCCTCGAGGTCGTGCAGGCGCAGGAGAAGCGAGGTCAGGGTCGTCTTGCCCGCCCCGCTCGGGCCGACGAGCCCGACCTTCTCGCCGGGTGCGATCCGCAAGCTCAGGTCCTCGATGATCCCGGCCTCCTCCCGGCCGTAATGGAAGCTGACGCGTTCGAACTTCACCGCGCCGCCGGTCACCGCGAGGTCGCGGGCGCCCGGCGTGTCGGTCAGCGCGTGGGGCAGGGCGATGGTCTTCATGCTCTCCTGCACCACGCCGATATTCTCGAACAGCCCGCGCACGGTCTGCATCACCCAGCCCGACATCGCGATCAGCCGCAGCACCAGGGCGAGGCCCGCCGCGCCCTCCCCCGTCGTCATCTGCCCGTGCGACCACAGGGCGAGCACCACCCCGGCGGTCGCCACGATCAGGATGCTGTTGAGGAGCGAGAGCGTGCCGGTGACCGCGGTGATGAGGCGGAACGAGTGCAGGTAGGCGTCGGTGTGGTCGACCGTGGCGGATTGCACCGCCGAGCGCTCCTCGCGGTCGCGGGCGAACAGCTTGACGGTCAGGATGTTGGTGTAGCTGTCGACGATGCGCCCGACGAGGACCGAGCGGGTGTCGGCGACCTTGAGCGAGCGCGCCCGCGCCCGCGGCACGAAGTAGGTGGTGAGCCCCGCATAGGCGAGGATCCACGCGACGACCGGCAGCATCAGCCACGGGCTGATCGAGCCGAACAGGCTGACCGCGGTGACGGCGAAGATCGCCACGTAGAGCAGGGTGTCGATCACCACGATGGCGAGTTCGCGCACCGCCACGCCCACCTGCGTCACCCGGTTAGCGAGCCGACCGGCGAAGTCCGCCTGGAAGTACGACAGGGCGTGGCCCAGCGTGTAGAGGTGCGTGCGCCAGCGGATGAGCGACGTGGTCTGCGGCACCACGTACTGGTTCGACAGCACCTCGTGCAGCCAGGCGAGGACCGGGCGCACCACCAGGATCAGGCCGGCGGCCAGCATCAGCCCGGTGCCGTGGTCGCGCCACAGGGTGCCGGGCCCGGACCGGGCCAGGATGTCGACGAACCAGCCCATCAGCAGGTAGAGCGAGGCCTCGACGCTGCCGGCGGCGAGCGCGACGCAGAACAGGATCGCGAGCGGCCCCCGCACCGGCCGCAGGTAGAACCAGGCGAAGCCCGCCACCGTGTCGGGCGGGCGCTTGGCCTCCTCGAAGGGGGCGAAGGGATCGATGCGGCGCTCGAGCCAGTCGAGGAACATGGGGACTTCCGAAGGTGACGGAGGTCTCAGCTATGGGGGGTTGCGTCCCCGCCAACCGGGGGGCGATGCCGCAGGCGCAAGACGAGGGTATGACGGGGCATCGTCCCCGCTGATCCCGGACCCATGCTGCGCCTCGCCCTCTACCAGCCCGACATCCCGCAGAACACCGGCACGATGCTGCGGCTGGCCGCCTGCCTCGGCGTTGCCGTCGAGATCATCGAGCCGGCCGGGTTCGACGTCTCGGACCGCCATCTGCGCCGCTCCGGCCTCGACTACCTCGACCACGTCGCGATCACCCGCCACCGCTCCTACGCCGCCTTCGACGCCTGGCGCCGGGAGGCCGGGATCCGGCTGGTGCTCGCGACCACGCACGGATCCGTGCCCTACACCGCGCACGCCTTCCGGGACGGCGACTGCCTGATGGTCGGGCGCGAATCGGCCGGGGTGCCCGACGCGGTCCACGCCGATGCCGAGGCCCGGGTGGCGATCCCGATGCGGGACGGCCTGCGCTCGCTCAACGTCGCGGTGGCGGCCGGGATGATTCTCGGCGAAGGCTTGCGCCAGCTCGGCGCCGTCTGACGGCTCGGCTGACAGGATACCTTGGCCGATGGGATCCCTTGGCCGACAGGATCTCTTGGCCCTGGCCCGCCGGTATGGGATGAGAGGGCCATGACCGACGCCGCCCCCGACATCGCCGCGCTCAAGACCGAGGCGACCACCTGGTTCTCCGCCCTGCGCGACCGGATCTGCGCCGCCCTGGAGCGGCTGGAGGAGGAGGCGACAGGGCCCTTCGCGCCGGAGGCCGGCGGGCCGGGGCGGTTCGAGCGCACGCCCTGGGAGCGCCGGGACCATTCCGGCGCGGCGGGCGGCGGCGGTACCATGGCGATGCTGCGCGGCCGGGTGTTCGAGAAGTGCGGCGTCCACGTCTCGGCGGTGCACGGCGAGTTCGCCCCCGAGTTCCGCGGCCAGATCCCGGGCGCGGCGGAGGATCCGCGCTTCTTCGCCACCGGCATCTCGCTGATCGCCCATCCGTGGAACCCGCACGTGCCGACCGTGCACATGAACACCCGCTTCGTCGTGACGACGAAGACCTGGTTCGGCGGCGGGGCCGACCTGACCCCTGTCCTCGACCGGCGCCGTCGCCAGGACGATCCCGACACGGTCGCCTTCCACGCCGCCTTCGAGCAGGCCTGCGCCAGGCACCCGGCGGCGGACTACGCCCGCTACAAGGCGTGGTGCGACGAGTACTTCCACCTGAAGCACCGCGACGAGCCGCGCGGCATCGGGGGCATCTTCTACGACTACCACTGGACCGGCGACCCGGCGGCCGACCTCGCCCTCACCCGCGAGGTGGGCGAGGCCTTCCTCGGGGTCTACCCCGAGATCGTGCGGCGCAACGTCGAGACGCCCTGGACCGAGGCCGACCGCCACGAGCAGCAGGTCCGCCGCGGCCGCTACGTCGAGTTCAACCTGCTCTACGACCGCGGCACGATTTTCGGGCTGAAGACCGGCGGCAACGTCGCGTCGATCCTGTCCTCGATGCCGCCGACGGTGCGGTGGCCCTAGATCCACGGTGAGACCCCTCCCCGACCTCGCCGCTGTCGTCCTGTGGATGGCCGGCGCCCTGCTGTCGTTCTCGGCCACGGCAATCGCGGTGCGCGAGGTGGCGCCGGCGCTCGGGCTGTTCGACATCCTGGCGGCCCGGGCGGGGGCCGGGGTGGCGATCGTCGGGCTGGTCGCGCTCCTGCGCCGCCGGCCGCTGCCGGCGCGGCGGCTCCCGCTGCACCTCGCCCGCAACCTCGTCCACTGGGGCGGCAACTACGCCTGGTCGCTCGGCGTCACGCTGCTGCCGCTCGCCGTCGTCTTCGCCCTCGAATTCACCACGCCGGCCTGGGTCACGCTGCTCGCCGTCCTGATCCTGCGCGAGCGGCTGACCGCGAGCCGGGTCGCCGCGGTGGGGCTCGGCTTCCTCGGCGTGCTGGTGGTGCTGAGGCCGGGCGTCGCGGCGTTGCAGCCGGCGAGCCTGGTAGTGCTCGGCGCGGCCGTGATGTTCGCGCTGACCGCGGTCGCAACCAAGACGCTGACCCGGACCGAGAGCGTACTGTCGATCCTGTTCTGGATGAACCTGATCCAGCTGCCGCTCAACCTCGCGGCCGGCCGCCTGTTCCCGGCGGTGCCGGCGCAGGCCTTCGAGGGGCGGCACGGGCTGGCGCTGGCGGCGCTCTGCATCGCCGGGCTCACCTCGCACTGGTGCCTGACCAGCGCCTATCGCCGCGGCGACGCGATCCTGGTCATGCCGCTCGACTTCCTGCGCATTCCGCTGATCGCGCTCCTCGGCTGGCGCTTCTACGGCGAACCCCTCGACCCGTGGCTGTTCCTCGGCGCCGGGCTGATCGTCGGCGGCATCGTCTGGAACCTCGCGGCGGAGGCGCGGCGACGCGACCCGGTGCCGGTCCCGAACAGGGCTTGACCAATCGCCGCGCCGGCGCGTTGATCGGCGCCATGCTGCTGACCCTCTTCACCGAGCTGCGCGCCGCCAAGGTCCCGGTCTCGCTGCGCGAGTATCTGACCCTGCTCGACGCCCTCGACCGCGACCTCGCCGACAAGCGGGTGGAGGACTTCTACTACCTCGCCCGCACCGCCCTGGTGAAGGACGAGCGCAACCTCGACAAGTTCGACCGGGTGTTCGGCCGCGTCTTCAAGGGCGTGGTCAGCCTGGGCGAGGCGGTGGAGCCGCAAGCCATCCCCGAGGAGTGGCTGCGCAAGCTCGCCGAGAAATACCTCACCGAGGAGGAGCGGGCGCAGATCCAGGCCCTCGGCTGGGACAAGCTGTTCGAGACCCTGAAGCAGCGACTGGCCGAGCAGAAGGGGCGCCACCAGGGCGGCTCGAAGTGGATCGGGACGGGGGGCACCTCGCCCTTCGGCGCCTACGGCGCCAACCCGGAGGGGATCCGCATCGGCCAGGACGGCAACCGCAACTTCCGGGCGGTGAAGGTCTGGGACCAGCGCACCTTCAAGGACCTCGACGATTCGGCGGAGCTCGGCGCGCGCACCATCCGGCTGGCTTTGCGCCGCCTGCGCCGCTTCGCCCGCACCGGCGCGGCGGAGGAGCTCGACCTCGACGGCACGATCCGCGAGACCGCCCGCCACGGCATGCTGGATCTGCGCCTGCGGCCGGAGCGGCGCAACGCCGTCAAGGTGCTGCTGTTCCTCGATGTCGGCGGCTCGATGGACTGGCACGTCGAACTCGCCGAGCAGCTCTTCTCCGCCGCCCGCTCGGAGTTCAAGCACTTCGAGCACTTCTACTTCCACAACTGCCTCTACGAGAAGGTCTGGAAGGAGAACCGCCGGCGCCACACGGAGGCGACGCCGCTCCTCGACGTGATCCGCACCTACCCGTCCGACTACCGGGTGGTGTTCGTCGGCGACGCCGCGATGTCGCCCTACGAGATCGCCATGGCGGGCGGCTCGGTCGAGCACTGGAACGAGGAGGCCGGCCGGGTCTGGCTCGAGCGGGTGCTGGCGCATTTCCCGAAGGTGGCCTGGCTCAACCCGGTGCCGCAGGCGCAGTGGGGCTACTCGCAGTCCAACGCGATGATCCGGCAGATCTTCTCCGACCGGATGTATCCGCTGACGCTGGAGGGGATCGACCAGGCGACCCGGGCGCTGCTGCGCTGAGGATCTACGCCCCCTGCACGATCACCCCGTACCAGCCGAGGCCCCGGTAGGTCTCGTAGCCGGGCGTGCGGTGATAGGCGACGAGGCCCTGGCCGCCCGCCGTCGGCACGACGCCGCTCTCGGGGCCGGCGAGGTCGAGACGCAGCCGCTCGGTGAGGAGGCCGGCGCCGTCGCTCGCGGCGATCACCCGGTGGGCGGCGTCGACGAGCAGCACCCGCGTGCGGGCCCGGTCCTCGGGCGCCACCCGCACGCCCTGGACGATCGCCCGGGCCTGCGGCGCCCAGTCGAAGTGGATCGCCAGCACGCCGAGAGGGCGGCCCGCGGCCTCGCCGTCCCGGCGCACGCTGGCGCAGTAGGTCGCGACCTGGGCGCCGCCGAGGCGGCCCTCCGCCCGGATGTCGGCCGCCGTGTACTCGTCGCCGGAGGCGAGCGCGGCGGCCTGGCGGAACCAGGGCTCCCCCGCCACGCTCGCGCCGCGCAGGCCCGGGAAGCGGTCGGGCCGGCCGGTGGCGAGGATGCGGCCGTCGAGGTCGCACAGCCAGAGATCGAGATAGACCGTGTAGGCCGACAGGATCACGCCGAGGCGCTTCGCCGCGAAGGCCGCGGCCTCGGCGGAAGGGCTCGCCGCGCAGGCGACCACCGCCGCGTCGGTCGCCCACCACCGCACGTCGCAGGTCCGCTCGTAGAGATTGCGGTCGATCAGCTCCACCGCGTTGAGGGCGAGGTCGACCAGGCGCTCCCCCTGCGCCCGGGTCACCAGCCGGGAGACCTGATCCTGCAACCCGACGATGCGCCCGTCGACGTCGGCCTCCAGCTCCCGGGCGAGGCCGGCGATCGCCTCGCCGACGGCCCCGACCTCGTTGGCCACCACCGTGAAGCCGCGCCCGTGCTCGCCGACCCGGCTGCTCTCGATGCGGGCGTTGAGGGCCAGCATCTTCACCTGGCTGGTGATCTGGCGGATACGCTGCGTCTTGTCGTGCGCGGCCTGGCGCAGGGTCGTCGCCGCTGCGGCGATGTCCGACAGGGCGCAGCCCGCCCCCGCTCGTTCGGCGCCCATCTCGCGGGCCTGGTTCGTCACGGCGCATCTCCCGATCCGGGTCTCGGCCCTGGATGTCGGTCGATCTTCGAACGACGCTGCTTAACAAAGTGCGCGATTGGCACGGTCTAGGCCGCTTGACTGATCAGCCCCGCGCGGGATGTCTTCCTGTGGTCGGGACTGAAGTCGGGCCTTCTCGCCGCTCAACCGCAGGTGAGGCGTGCCGTTCCCCTGCGGAACGAGAGGTCGTCGGCCGCACCCGATGCCTCAGCCCTGGCGGGCCGGGGTGGTCACGGTGAGGCCGTCGAGCTCGGGCTTGAGGCGGATCTGGCACGACAGGCGGGAGCTCGGCCGCACGTCGGAGGCGAAGTCGAGCATGTCCTGCTCCATCGGCTCGGCCGGGCCGACGGCTTCCGCCCACTCGTCGCCGACATAGACGTGGCAGGTCGCGCAGGCGCAGGCGCCGCCGCATTCCGCGTCGATGCCCGGCACGTTGTTGCGGATCGCGGTCTCCATCACGGTCGAGCCGACCTCGCCCTTGACGGTGCGGGGCGTGCCGGCGGCATCGACGTAGGTGATCTGGACCATCTGGGACTCCGGAAGCCTCGAGCGCGGCCGCGGATCGGACGTAACGACGCGGCGGGGTCTGATTGGCGGCTGCCGCCCCGGAATGCAAGCGCGCCGTGCGTCGCGCGGCACACGCGCCGCAGCATGGCCCGCGGCCGGAGGCTCACAGCAGCGCCAGCGTCTCGCGCACGGCCTGCATCAGCGCCGGCACAATGGCGCGCGCGCCTTCCGCGTCGCCGGCCCGCAGGGCCGCTTCGAGCCGCCCGGCGAGCGCCGCCACCCGGGCGGCGCCGACGCCGAGGGCAGAGCCCTTCAGGGTGTGGGCGAGGTCGGCCCGGGCCTCGGGCGCCAGGTCCGGATCGGCCAGTCCGGGCATCAGGCGGTCGCACTGGCCGGAAAACAGCCCCAGCACCTCGCGGGCGAGGTCGGCGTCGCCGAAGGTCTGGCGGTCCAGGTGCGCGCGGTCGAGGAGCGTCTCCATCGGGCGTCTCGTCGTGGGTTCCGGTGGGAAGGCAGCGGGCGGGATCCTGCAAGTCCGGGCCGGGCGCAAGGTCGTGCACGGCGCGCGGCTGTGGGCGGCGCGGTTCCGGCGGATCCGGTGGAACGCTGTCCACAGCGTGCTCGGCGTGCGTCCCCGACCCTCCTCCCGCCGACAAAGCCGAGATTCTGCGGCAGGATAGCGGTCCCCCGCGCGGCGCGCCGGACACATGGTAACCATTCCGTTAAGCTTTTTGGGAGGGTTGGCGCGCTCCGGGTATCCGGCTGGTACTCCTTGCGTCTAAGGTTCTCGTGGTAAACCGCTGAGATCGCGTCGGCTGGCGGCACGGCGCGGGTTTCGCGGGATCTCGGGGATGATGCGGCGCGGCGGCCCTGACGGGCCGCCCGGCGGCGTTCACGGCGTAACGAGGCGTTCGATGGCGACGGAAAAGAAGCTCAAGGATCCGGCGGAAGCGGCGCTGTCGGCGATTGAGCAGGCCCTGAACCTGGACCATCCGGCGGGCTCCGATCCCCGCTCGCCCGACCCCCGCGCGATGGACCCCGAGGGCGCCCGCGTCGAGCCGCGCCTGCCCGACGTGCACGATTCCGACCCCCTCTCCGACCCCCTGGCGGGTGCCGCCCGCGAGCCCGGCTTCGACGGCAGCCCCCTGCCTGCCGCCCGCGACGGCCGCCGCGAGGGCGGGCTCCTGCCGCCCGACCGGTCCCTCGTCGCCAACGACGACCGCCGCAGCGTCGGGGCCCTGCAGCAGACCCTGCGCATCGAGCCCTCGCGCGCGCCCTACCTCGTCGCGAGCGTCGCCGCCCTCGCCTGGCTCGCCGGCTTCGCGGCGCTCGCATGGAGCCAATCCGGCGGCGACCTGCGGGGCTTCGCCGCCGGGCTCAGCGGCCTCCAGGGCGCGGTCGGTGCCGCCGCCGTGCTCGCCCCGGTGATGCTGTTCTACATCGCCGCGATGCTGGCGGTGCGCGCCCAGGAGATGCGCCACGTCGCCCGCGCGGTCGGCGAGGTCGCGATCCGGCTCGCCGAGCCCGAGGGCTTCTCGACCGACGCGGTCCTGACGATGTCGCAGGCGGTCCGGCGCGAGGTCGCGGCGGTCGGCGACGGCGTCGAGCGGGCGCTCGCCCGCGCCGGCGAGCTGGAAACCCTGGTGCGCGGCGAGATCTCGACCCTGGAGCGCGCCTATTCGGACAACGAGATCCGCATCCGCTCCCTCGTCGAGGAGCTGGTGGCGCAGCGCGAGTCGATCGTCGCCAACGCCGAGCGGGTGCGCGGCGCGATCCAGGGGTCGCACCAGAACCTGACCCAGGAGCTCGACACCGCGGCCGAGCGGATCGTCACCGCCGTCGACGGCGCCGGCGAGCGGGTGACCGCTGCGCTCGGTGCCCGCGGCGAGGCGATCACGGCGGCGATCGGCGACCGCGGCGACGCGGTGACCGCGGCGCTCGCCGCCACCGGCGACCGGGTGGTCGAGGCGGTGGCCGGCCGCGGCGACGACCTGGTGCAGCGCCTCATGGCCACGAGCGAGGGCGTGAAGAGCGACCTCGGCAGCGTCGGCGACTCGTTGAGCCGCGCGCTCGAGACCCGTGCGGTCGAGGTCACGGAGGCGTTCGAGCGCACCGGCGGCCTCCTCACCCGCACGCTCGCGGAGAATGCCGGCACCGTCGCCCGCACGCTCGCCGAGACCGGAGCCGAGGTGATCGAGGCCCTCAACCGCGAGGGCGCGCAGGTCCGCGACACCTTCGAGCGCTCGGCGCAGGGGCTGGAGGAGCGCTTCCTCGCCCGCGGCACCGACCTCACCGAGCGCTTCGCCGAGACCGGGGGCGCCATCACCGAGCGTTTCGCCGCCTCCGGCAGCGCCATCGCGGCCCATATCTCCGACCGCGGCATCGCCCTGCGCGAGGAGATCGAGCAGGCCGGCAACGGCGTCGCCGTGGCGATCGAGGCCCGGGCCGCCGCCGCCGAGGCCGGGCTCGCCCGCGCCAGCGACGGCGTCATCACGGCCTTCGGCGACCGCGCCACCAAGGTGCGCGACGACCTCTCGACCCTGGTCGAGGATGCAGCCCAGGCGCTCGGCGTGCGCGGTGCCGATCTCGCGGCCCGCCTCGAGGAGACGATCGGGCGCGTCGAGGAAGTGCTGGTCGGCCATGGCGGCAGCCTGGAGCGCAGCCTGGACCAGACCGGCGAGCGCGTCGCCGCCCTGGTGGCCACCCGCACCGGCGAGGCCGAGGATCGGATCGGCCAGGCGCTGTCCGGTCTCAGCCTCGCCTTCGAGACCCGCAGCCGCGACCTCGCCGACGGCCTCGACCAGCGCACCCGCGAGACGCAGGCTGCCTTCGCGCTCGCCGCCGACACCCTCCAGGGCGGCTTCGAGGCCCGCACCGCCGGCGCCGGCGAGGCCCTGCGCCGCACCGCGGACGAGATCGGCGCCGACCTCGACGCCCGCGCTGCCGCCCTGGCCGACCGCTTCCGCGAAGCCGCCGAGGCGGCGACCGGCCACGTCGGCGAGCAGGCCGGGGAGGCCGCGACCGCCTTTGCCCGCGCCGCCGACGAGGCCGGCCGCACCCTGGCGACCCGCGCGCAATCCATCGACGAGTCCCTGCGCGGCACGATCGATCACCTGACGCGCCAGGCCGAGGACGTCTCCGCCGCCCTGGCGCTCGCCGCCGAATCCGCCACCGGCGCCCTCGACGGACGCAGCGCGGCCGCGGCCGCCGCCTTCGTGGCCGCGGCTGAGGAGGCGAGCCGCCTGATCGGCGAGCGCACCGAGATCGCCGACACCTCCCTGCGCACCGCGCTTGCCGGCCTCGCCGAGCGGGCCGAGGCCGCCGCAGCCGCCCTCACCTCTTCGGCCGACACGGTCGGCGACGCGCTGCAAGGCCGCTCGACGGAAGCCGCCGAGATCATGCGCCGGGCCGCCGAGCAGGCGACGGGTGCGCTCGGCACGCGCACGGTGGAAGTGGCGCACATCTTCCGGCGCGCCGTGGAGACCACCGGCGCCGAGTTGGACGCCCGCAGCCAGGAAGCCGCCGCGCTGTTCCGGCAAGCGACGACCGCGACGACCGGCGAGCTGGGCGCGCGGGCGGAAGAGGCCGCCGAGGTGCTGCGCCGTGCCGCCGAGACGGCGACGGGGGCGGTGGGTGCGCGCACGGCGGAGAGCGTCGAGGCGTTCCGGCAGGGTGCGGAGGAGGCCACGGGTGCGCTCCAGGCGCGCCTGGCCGAGGCGGCGTCGTCCTTCGCCCGGGTGGCGGAGGAGGCGGCCGAGCTGATCGGGACGCGGGCGGGTCAGGCCGACACGGCGCTTCACGGCGCCGTGGTGGGTCTGGCGGGCCGGGCCGAGGAGGCCGCGCTCGCCATCGGCCGCGCCGCCGAGACGGCGACCGACGCCCTCGACGCGCGCACGCTGGCCGCGACGAACGCCTTCGCGCAGGCCGCGGACGCGGCCGGGCGCCTCGTGTCCGAGCGGGCCGGCGCGGCGGATGCCACCCTCCGAGGTGCGGTGGACGGCCTCGCCGAGCGGGCCGAGGAGGTCGCTGCGGCGATCACCGCCGCCGCCGAGCAGGCGACCGGGCATTTCGATGCCCGCACGCTGGCGGCGGCCACGGCCTTCGCCCGCGCCGCCGAGGAGGCCGGCCGCCTGGTGGCCGAGCGCACCGAGACCACCGACGCGACCCTGCGCGGCGCGGTCGATCACCTGACGCGCCAGGCCGAGGACGTCTCCGCCGCCCTCGCGCTCGCCGCCGAATCCGCCACCGGCGCCCTCGACGGACGCACCGTCGCGGCGACCGCGGCCTTCGCGGCGGCCGCCGAGGCGGCCGGCCGCATGATCGCCGAACACGCCGAAACCGCCGACGCCTCCCTGCGCACCGGTCTCGCCGGCCTCGCCGAGCGGGCCGAAGCCGCCGCTGCCGCCCTCACCTCGTCGGCCGACACGGTCGGCGACGCGCTGCAAGGCCGCTCGACGGAAGCCGCCGAGATCATGCGCCGGGCCGCCGAGCAGGCGACGGGCGCGCTCGGCACGCGCACGGTGGAAGTGGCGCACATCTTCCGGCGCACGCTGGAGACCACCGGCGCCGAGCTGGACGCCCGCAGCCAGGAAGCCGCCGCGCTGTTCCGTCAGGCGACGACCGCGACGACCGGCGAATTGGGCGCGCGGGCGGAAGAGGCCGCCGAGGTGCTGCGCCGGGCTGCCGAGACGGCGACGGGGGCGGTGGGTGCGCGCACGGCCGAGAGCGTCGAGGCGTTCCGGCAGGGTGCGGTGGAGGCGACGGGTGCGCTCCAGGCGCGTCTGGCCGAGGCGGCGTCGTCCTTCGCCCGGGTGGCGGAGGAGGCGGCCGAGCTGATCGGGGCGCGGGCGGGTCAGGCCGACACGGCGCTTCACGGCGCGGTGGTGGGTCTGGCGGGCCGGGCCGAGGAAGCGGCCATCGCCATCGGCCGCGCCGCCGAGACCGCGACCGAGCACTTCGACGCGCGCACCCTGGCGGCGGCCTCGGCCTTCGCCCGCGCCGCCGAGGAGGCCGGCCGCCTGGTGGCCGAGCGCACCGAGAGCACCGACGCGACCCTGCGCGGCGCGGTCGATCACCTGACGCGCCAGGCCGAGGACGTCTCCGCCGCCCTGGCGCTCGCCGCCGAATCCGCTACCGGCGCCCTCGACGGACGCAGCACGGCCGCGGCTGCCGCCTTCGTGGCCGCGGCGGAAGAGGCGAGCCGCCTGATCGGCGAGCGCACCGAGATCGCCGACACCTCCCTGCGCACCGCGCTTGCCGGCCTCGCCGAGCGGGCCGAGGCCGCCGCTGCCGCCCTGACCTCGTCGGCCGACACGGTCGGCGACGCGCTGCAAGGCCGCTCGACGGAAGCCGCCGAGATCATGCGCCGGGCCGCCGAGCAGGCGACGGGCGCGCTTGGCACGCGCACGGTGGAAGTGGCGCACATCTTCCGGCGCACGCTGGAGACCACCGGCGCCGAGCTCGACGCCCGCAGCCAGGAAGCCGCCGCGCTGTTCCGTCAGGCGACGACCGCGACGACCGGCGAGCTGGGCGCGCGGGCGGAAGAGGCCGCCGAGGTGCTGCGCCGTGCCGCCGAGACGGCGACGGGGGCGGTGGGTGCGCGCACGGCGGAGAGCGTCGAGGCGTTCCGGCAGGGTGCGGAGGAGGCCACGGGTGCGCTCCAGGCGCGCCTGGCCGAGGCGGCGATGTCCTTCACCCGGGTGGCGGAGGAGGCGGCCGAGCTGATCGGGACGCGGGCGGGTCAGGCCGACACGGCGCTTCACGGCGCCGTGGTGGGTCTGGCGGGCCGGGCCGAGGAGGCCGCGCTCGCCATCGGCCGCGCCGCCGAGACGGCGACCGGCGCCCTCGACACCCGCCTCGCCGAGGTCGGGACCGCCTTCGAGGGCCATGGTCGCGCGCTGACCGACCTGATCGGCCGGCACGCCGAGGAGACCCACACCCGCCTCGCCGCGACGGGCCGCGACATCGTCGTGGCCGTGGCGAGCCAGGGTGCTCGCGTCAACGACGCGCTCGACAAGACCGGCACCGCGCTCGCCAGCGCCGCCGAGAACGGCGGCCGGGCCATCGACGAGGTCCTGACCAACCGCCTCGCGGCGCTCCAGGACGCGATCGCCCGCGGCGACATCCTCGCCGACCGGATCTCCCGCGACACCCACGACCTCACCGCGAGCGTCTCGGGCCGCCTGGAGGAGATGGACCGCCTCATCACGGTCCAGGGCCGCGCCGTGGCCGAGACCATCGCCGAGCGCACCCGCGAGGCGCGCGAGGCCGTCGAGGCCCAGCTCGGGGCGCTCGAGGACCGCTCGGCCAAGCGCACCGCCGAGATCGGCGCGACCTTCAGCACCATGGTGGCCCATGTCGACCAGCATATCGGCGCCCGCGCCACGGCGCTGAACGAGGCTCTGATCGTGCGGGCCGGCGAGATGGCCCGGGTGATGGCCGAGGGCGGCCGCGAGGTCGCCCAGGCCCTCGACGGCCGCGCCGACGAGCTCGCCCGCGCCATCACCGCCCGCAGCCAGGCGATGAGCGACGCGCTGACCGCCCGGGTCGGCGAGATCGGCGACGAGCTCGGCCGCCGCACCGAGGAGCTGACGCGCTCCCTCGACGCCGGCGCCGCCCGCTTCGACGAGCGGGTGATCGCCCGCCTCGACGGCCTCGCCCAGGCCCTCGACGAGCGCGGCCGCATCGTCGACGAGACCTTCGGCGTGAAGGCCGAGGAGGCCCTGCAGCTGATCGAGAGCCGCACCCGCCGCCTCGACGAGGAGCTGGGCGCCCGCACCCGCGAGCTCGTCACCTTCGTGGAGAACCACAGCGGCGAGGCGAGCCGCGACCTCGCCGAGAAGGCCGAGGCGATCCGCGCCGCCTTCGAGGGCCGCAGCGAGACCCTGGCGCTCCTCGTCGACGAGCGCACGGCTGCCATGGCGCAGGAGATCGACGAGCGCGGCCGGGCGATGGTCGGGACCCTCGCCGGCCGCATGACCGAGCTGGCGCGGCTGTTCGACCGCGGCGGTACGGCGCTCTCCGACCTCGTCGGCAAGCGCGGCGAGGCCGTGCTCGGGGCGCTGCGCGAGACGATCGAGGAGGCGGACCGGGTCCTCGCCGAGGGCTCGGGCCGCATCGAGACCATCGTCGGCGAGCGCGGGACCGCTCTCGCTACCCTGCTCGACGGCCAGTCGGCGGCGCTCCATGCCGGGCTCGACGACCGGATCCGCGCCCTGCACGACGTGCTGGAGCAGCGCGCCGGCGCGGTGCGCCAGGTCCTCGACGAGCAGGCCGGCGCACTCGGCGCCGTGCTCGACGACCGGGTCGGGACCCTGCGCGGCGTGCTGGCCGAGGGCGGCGACACCCTGGCGGCGACGCTGGAGGAGCGCGTCGGCCGCGCCGTCGGCACCGTCGACCAGCGCACCCACGCCCTCTCGCGCCTGTTCGACGACCGCCTCGCCGCCCTCGACCACCTGGTCGAGAGCCGCGGCGCGGCCTTCGCGGAGGCGGTGGAGGCCCGCGCCCAGGCGCTCGCCGGGATGCTCGACGACCGTGCCGAGGCCTTCGCCCGGGCGGCGCAGTCCGGCGGAACCAGCCTGTCGGGCCGCATCGAGGCGGCGCTCCGCGACCTCGACGGCCTGATCGAGGCCCGGTCGCGGGCGCTGGAGACCCGCCTCGGCGAGCGCGGCGAGGCGATGGCCGGCCTGATCGCGGCGAGGGGCGAGGAGGCCGCCGGCCTGCTCGAATCCCGCGTCGCGACGCTGGGCGACGCGGTGTCGCGCAGCGCGCAGGCCGTGTCCGGCCTCCTCTCCGAGCGCCAGGCCGGCCTCGGCGACGCCCTCGACGGGCACCGGACGGCGCTGGCCCAGACCCTCACCGAGCGGGTGGAGGCCCTGGCGGCCCTGCTGCGCGAGCGCGAGGCGGCCATCGCCGGCACGATTGAGCAGGGCGGCGGCAACCTTGTGCGGCTGATCGACGGGCGCCAGCGGGCGCTGGCCGAGCTGACCGGCGCCGGCGACGTGCTGGCCCGCCGGGTGCAGGAGCGCATCGACGTGCTCGCCGCGACGATCAGGAGCGGCGGCGACGCGCTCGCCGGCCTGCTCGACTCGCGCAACAGCGATCTCGCCGAGACTTTCGACGGCCGCGGCGCGGCGCTCGCCGCCCTGCTCGACGCCCGCGTGGCCGAGCTGTCCGGGGCACTGGAGCGCAGCCGCGCCGCCCTCGACGCGGTGCTCGGCGGCCAGGTCGAGGCGCTGGGCCAGCGGCTCGATGCCGGCGGCGCGGCGGTCGCCGCCCGCCTGCACGAGAGCGTTCAGATCCTCGACGGCACCGTCGAGGAGCGGGCCGCGGCCTTCGGCGCGCTCGTCGATGCCAAGGCGGCGGAACTCGCCGCGCTGATGGCGGCCCGCACCGAGGCCCTGTCGGGCAGCGTCGACGAGCGCTCCGCCGCCTTCACGGCCCGGATCGACGGCCGGATGCGCGCCTTCGCCGCCCTGGTGGCGGCCCGCGGCGAGGCCCTGGCCGACGCCTTCGACGACCGCAGCGACGCCTACGCGGCGCTCGTCGACGCCCGCACCGCGGCGCTCACCGCCGCCCTCGACGAGCGGGTCGCGAGCCTGCACGGCGCCATGGACGAGCGCTCCGCGGCGCTCGCCGCGGCGGTGGACGAGCGCAGCGCGCAGCTCAGCTCCGGCTTCGACCGCCGGGCGGCGGCCTTCGCGGCGCTGATCGACCAGCGCGGCACCACCCTGACCCGGGCGCTCGCCGAGACCGCCCGCGACCTGACCCAGGCGATCGACGGGCGCGGCGGGGAGCTGAACCGCGGCCTCTCCGAGACCGTCGAGACCCTGCGCCAGATCGTCGACGAGCGCGGCGGTGCGCTCGGCCAGACCCTCGCGGCGACCACCGCCTCGCTGCAGCGGACGATCGACCAGCGCGGCGGCGCGCTGGTGGCGGCGCTGGCTGCGAGCGGCGAGACGGTCGACGGGCTCGACCGCCAGGTGGCGCAGCTGCGCGACCTCGTCGACGGCCCCGGCAGCGCGCTGGTGACGGCGCTGACCGAGCGCAGCGAGGCGCTGGAGCGGGCGGTCAACGAGGGGATGGGCGGCGCCGTGGCGGCGCTGGGCGAGCGCGCCGAGACCCTGGCGGCCCTGTCCTCCGAGGCGGCCGAGACCCTGCGCCGGGCGGCCGACCAGGGCGCGGCCCGGGCGGCCGAGGTCCTGGCCCAGGTCAACCAGCGCCTCGGCGGCGAACTCGGCGGCCTGATCGGCCGCATCGAGGCCGCTTGCGGCGCCCTCCAGGACCTCATCGGCAAGTCCGGCGAGAACCTGTCGGCGATCGAGGGCGGGCTGTCCGGCCGGGTGCAGGAGATCCAGTCGGCCCTGGCCGAGATCGCCGCGGAGACCGGCAAGGCCTCCGATCGGGTCGCCGAGCAGGTCGGCGCGCTCCAGGGCGCGGCGACCGGGGCGCTGCGCCAGGCTTCCGGCCTCGCTGCCACCCTCGACGCCCGCGGCAAGGCCCTGACCGAGACCGCGCGCCAGCATATCGGCGACCTCACGGCCGCGGCCGGCGCGCTGGAAGGCGCCGAGGGCCGGGTCAACGCCTCGCTCGGCGAGCGCCAGGCCGAGATCGACGCCCTGCTCGGCAGCATCGACGCCCGCTCGACGGCGCTCGCCGCCGCCACGGAGGGCGTCGGCGCTCGGGTCGAGGCGACGCTCAAGACCATCGAGGCCCGCACCCAGGCGCTCGGTCGCGAGATCGAGGCCAGCGCCCGCCAAGCCGGCAGCGCCGTGACGGAGGCGTTCGAGCGCCTGCGCTCCGGCACCGGTCAGGAGGGCGAGCGGGCGGCCGAGACGGTCCGCCAGGCGGTGGCGGGCGCCTCCGGCGAGATGCGCGAGGCGTTCGGCGATGCCGCCGAGCGCTTCCAGGGCACGGTGGAGGCCATGCGCGGCATGGCCGGCGAGATCCGCCGCACCCTGGAGGAGATCCGCGGCGACCTGCAGCGCGGCGTGGTCAGCATCCCGCAGGAGGCCCAGGACGCCACCGGCGAGATGCGCCGGGTGGTGGCCGAGCAGATCAAGGCCCTGAACGAGCTCTCGGCCCTGGTCCAGCGCTCGCCCCGCGCCGTCGATGTCGCGCAGCCCCTGGCGCAGTCCCGCGTCGCGGAAGCCGGCCGGTCGGCCGCGGCGGTCGCAGGCCCGGTGGTCCAGAAGCCGCAGGCCCAGAGCCCGCAGACCCCGAGCCCGCAAGTCCAGAGCCCGCAAGTCCAGGCGCCGGCGCAGCCCGCTCCGGTGCAGGCCGCCAGGCCGACGGCGCCGAAGCCTTCGGCCCAGGCTCCGGCCCAGCCGGCGCCCCAGGCTCCCGCCCAGGCCGCCGTCCCCGCGCGCCCGGCTCAAGCTCCGGCTCAAGGCTCGGGCCGTCCGGCACCGGCGCAAGGCGCGGCCCGTCCCACCACGCCGCAGGCCCCGACCCGGCCCGCCGGCGAGGCGCGGCGCGACGCCGCCCCGCCCCGCGCCGGGTCCGGCGGCTGGCTCTCCGACCTCCTCTCCCGCGCCTCGCAGGAGGACGAGGACGAGGTGCCGGCGGCCGGCAAGGCCGCGGGCAAAGCCGGCCAGGGCAACGGCGCCGACCGGGCGGGGGCTGCCGCGATCGACTCGATCTCCAGCAACATCGCCCGGATGATCGAGCACCCGGCCGCGGTGGACCTGTGGGATCGCTACCGGCGCGGCGAGACGGACCTGTTCACCCGCCGCCTCTACACGCCGGAGGGCCAGCAGACCTTCGACGAGATCCGCCGCCGCTACCGCGCCGAGCCGGATTTCCGCCGGACCGTCGACCACTACGTGCGGGAATTCGAGCGCCTGCTCGGCGAGGTCTCCCGCACCGACAAGGACCCGCGCCGGGCCAACGCCTACCTCACCTCGGAGAGCGGCAAGGTCTACACGATGCTGGCCCATGCCAGCGGGCGCTTCGAGGGGGCGTGAGCCCCCGCGGTCTCCGCCCGAGACCGCACTGACCGAACGACGAGCCGCCCCCCGGTCCTGCGCGATCCGGGAGGCGGCTTCGTTTCGGAGGACGGGCTTCCCCGCTCCACTGCGGTGTTCCGTGCTCGCTCGCCCCTCGATCGCCCCTACCTCCCCTCCCCGGCCCGCTCGGTCCGCACCCATTCCGTCTGCCGCCGCACCGCGAACCGGCGCAGGATTCCGGCCTTGCCCGCGACGAGGCGCGGCAGGGCCGCGACGTCCTGCCAGCGCAGGATCCCGCCGCCCCAGCGCCGGGCGGCGAGGACGAAGGCGAGGACGAGGAGGGCGAGGCTTGCCGCCGAGATCAGCAGCGGCCCGGCGCCGCCTCCGACTGTCCACCAGACGAGGCCGAGGCCGGTAAGCCCGGTTTCGGCGAGCGCCAGGGTCACGAGCGGCAGCACGCACAGGTCGAGGGCCATGGCGGCGAGCCGGGCGTCGCCCCGGTGCAGGGCGGCGCGGAGAAGCGCGCCGGCATAGGGCAGGATCAGCGACAGGTGGCCGTGCTCCCAGCGCGTCTGCTGCGCCCGCCGCGCCGCCGCGCCGGCGGGCAGCGCGCTCGTCACCTCGGCCTCCGGGCAGAAGCGCGGCGGATGGCCGGCGAGCGCCAGGTCGAGGCCGAGCTTCAGGTCCTCGGCGAGGTGCCCGTTCGCCAGCCCGACCGTGCCGAGCAGCCGCGTCGGCACGGCAAAGCCGGTGCCGGAGATGCCGCAGGGCCAGCCGAGGCGGCTGCCGCCGAGCGGCCGGCCGATCTGCTTGACCACCGTCGCCACGGTCGCGAGGCGCAAGGCGGAGGAGGCCTGCGGCGGGGGCGCGAGGCGGTACGCCGCCTGGACCGGCCCGTCGAGGGCGGCGCTCAGGCGCGCGATCCGGTCGAGGGCGTCGGGCGCCAGCGCGCAATCCGCATCGACCACCACCAGGGTCTCGGGCAGGCCGGTGCGGGCGAGGTGGCGGGTGCCGCAATCGAGGGCGTAGCCCTTGCCGCGCCGCTCGGGGTCGTGGCGCTCCACCACCTCGGCGCCGGCATCCCGGGCGATGGCAGCGGTGGCGTCGCGGCAATTGTCGGCCACCACCAGCAGGCGGTCGCCGGGGCGCAGGCCGGGGCGCAGGGTCGCCACCGTGGCGGTGATCTGCCCGGCCTCGTCATGGGCGGGCACCAGCACCGCCAGGGACGGCCGGCGCGCCGGCGGTGGTGCCGGGCGTAGGGCCGGCAGCGAGGCCACGACCTGCGCGGCGAAGACCAGGACCGGCACCGCTCCGGCGAGCGCGAGGGCGCAGAGGACGAGATCGAAGAGAGGCATCGGCGCAAAGGATCCTCGCCCGGCCGCGCGGGTGCGCAGCCGGGACGCGACGGGGGAAGGGTCAGTAGGCGGCCTGCGAGCGGAGGATCTCGCGCACGGTCATCGCGAGGATGACCAGGTCGAGAAGCAGCGACCAATGCTCGATATAGGCGAGGTCGAGATCGACCCGGCGCTGCATCGCGGCGGCGGTCGGCGTCTCGCCGCGGCAGCCGCGCACCTGCGCCCAGCCGGTGATGCCCGGGCGCACCGCGTGGCGCTCGGCGTAGCGGGCGACCGTGCCGGTGAACTGCGCGTCGTGCGCCACCGCGTGCGGCCGCGGCCCGACCAGGGACATCGAGCCGAGGAGCACGTTCACGAGCTGGGGCAGCTCGTCGAGGCTGGTGCGGCGCAGCACGCGCCCGACGCGGGTCACCCGCGGATCGTCGCGCCGGGCCTGGCGGATCACGGCGCCGTTCTCGCAGCAGGTCATGGTGCGGAACTTCCACACCTGGAACGGCCGGTTGCCGAGACCGATGCGGCTCTGGCGAAACAGCACCGGCCCGCGCGAATCGCACTTGATCAGCACCGCGACGACGACGAGGAGCGGCAGCAGCAGGACGAGGCCGAGGCCGGCGCCCACCACGTCGAGGACGCGCTTGGCGAGGAGGCCCGCGCCGGGCCGGATGGCCGGCGCCGGACGGACCCGCGCGACGGCCGGCGTGCTGGTGGCGTCGACCGCCGGCGAGAGAGCCAAGGCTCCCGTCGTCACGCCTGCCGGTACCAAGGCTCCCGGCGCCAGCAGCCCCGGGGCGAGCAGGAGCGCGAGGCCGCCGGCCGGCACCGCACTCCCGAGCCCGCTTCCTGCGAGCCCGTTACTGCCAAGTTCATCTCCACCGCCCACGCGGGATTGCGGTCGTGCTCCACGAGCCATGCGCCGTCTCCACCGTTAACGAGCGGTTAACGATAGGCAGAGGCGCGATACTCAGGTCAATTTCACCACAATATCACGCGGATAAACGTTGCTTCATCTTTGATTACCTCGTTCTGGTGGGAGCCTTACCTCCTAGGAAGCGCAGGTGAACACGCGGCGACGAGACAAGGCGCGGGGGGTGGAGCAGCTGCTACCGCTTATTGGGAGGCTGCGCTGCGCGGCCGGACCGACGAGGGTTCCCAGCCGTCACCGCACTGGGACGAGAAGGCCTGATCCGCATGCGAGCCGCACACCGTCTTCCCGCCTGCCTCCGGCGCGGGCTCCTCCTCGGCGCGATGGTCCTGCCGGCGGGGCTCGCCGGCGCGGCGAACGGCCCGCGTCCCGCGCTCCCCGCCCCGCCGCCGGCCCCCGCCCCGGCGGCGGCGAGCTCTCCTGCGGGGAGCCTCGCGGGCTACGCCCTCGGGCCCCTCGACCGGATCCGGCTGCGGGTGTTCGAGTGGCGGGCGAGCCGCGACGAGATCTTCGCCTGGACGGCGCTCAACGACGAGTTCACCATCGGGGCCGACGGCACGCTGTCGCTGCCGATCGTCGGCGACATCCCGGTCGCCGGCCTGCCGACCCGGGAGGTCGGGCGGCTGGTGGCGCGGCGCCTGCGCGAGCGGATGGATCTCGCCGACCCGCCCGACACCGCGGTCGAGATCGCCGTCTACCGGCCGTTCTACATCAACGGCGCCGTCGACAAGCCCGGGGAATACGCCTTCCGCCCGGGGCTCACGGTCGGCAAGGCGGTGGCGCTCGCCGGCGGACCGCCGCGGGTCACCGATAGCGGGCTCCTGCGCCTGGAGCGCGACGCGATCAACGCGCGCGGCGACCTCGCCACCCTGCACAAGGACCGCGACCAGCTCACCCTGCGGCTCGCCCGCCTCGCCGCCGAGCGCGACGACAAGCCGAGATTCGAGCCGCCGAAGGAACTGGCCGGTCGCCCGGATCCCGGCCTTGTCGCGCTCGTCGAGCGCGAGACCGCGATCTTCGAGGCCCGCCGCAAGGCGCTGGCGACCCAGGTCGACGCCATCGAGGACCTCAAGCGCTTCCTGCGCCAGCAGATCGACGCGCTGAACGGCCAGCTCGCCACCATCGACACCCAGATCAAGCTGATCGCCACCGAGATCCGCAGCAACGAGCAGCTCGCCGAGCGCGGGCTCGCCACGCAGCAGCGCACCATCGCGTCCGGTCGCGCGATGGCGCAGATGGAGAGCGAGAAGCTGCGCACCACCACCGACCTGCTGCGCGCCCGCGAATCGATCTCGCGCGCCGACCTGTCGATCCTCGACCTGCGCAGCCGGCGCGCCACCGAGGTCACCGCCGAGGCGCGCGACACCCAGCGCCAGCTCGAGCAGCTGAAGCCCCGGATGGAGGTGGCCGAGCGGCTGATCCTCGAGGCCGAGGTCTCCGCCCCACGCTTCCTCGCCGACCGCGTCCAGGCCCGGCGGGCAAAGCCCACCTACCGCGTCAGCCGCCAGGGCGGCGCGGGCGTGCAGGAGATCGTGGCCGAGGACGCCACGACGCTGATGCCGGGGGATTCGGTGACCGTCGAGCTGCCCAACATCGACCTGCCGGCGGTGTCCTGGCCGGCGCCGCGGACGGGGGCGATGACGTCGTTGAACTGAACGCCGCTCGCTCAGCCGCGCCCGCGCCACCACGCGACGACCCGCGCCCACTTCGCCTCCAGCCAGCGGGCCGCGCGCTCCAGCCCAGGTTTCATCCCCGGCAGGTCCTCGCTGAGGAGGGCGAGGCCGAGCGGCAGCATCCACAGGCCGAAGACCGGCAGGATCGCCAGGAAGCCGCCCACGATCAACGCCAAGGCGGCCGGGATGCGGACCCAGCGCCGGGACGGGGCGCGCAGCCAGGCGATCGCGTCGCCCACTCGCCGGGGCAGGAGGTCGAGCAGCCGGGCGATCCGGTCGTCCCATGCCTGGGCGAGCGGGTTCGGGGAGCCTGGCGGGTTCGGCACCGCGGCGGGGACGCGCGGTCGCGTGGAATCGTCGGTAATCATGGTGAGAAACAAAGCGGCAAAGCGGCCGTACGGTTCCTTGGAGCCTGGTTCCGCACCTGCGAGGCCGCGCCGCATTGCCGAGCCCGCGGCCGCGACCTACCTCCAGGCCCCATGGAGACAACCGGCGAAGCAGGGTGCGGCGCCACCCCGGCGGCGGGCACCTTGCAGGTCCGCGTCGTCCAGCGCATCTCCGAGATCGCCGCGGCGGACTGGGACCGCTGCGCCCTCTCGGCCGAATCGCTCGCGGGGGCGGCCGAGAGCCACAACCCCTTCGTCACCCACGCCTTCCTGTCCTCCCTGGAGGAGGCCGGATGCGTCGGCGGCCGCACCGGCTGGATGCCGCTGCACGTCGCCGCCGAGCGGGACGGCCAGGTGATCGGCTACGCCCCCTGCTACCTGAAATCCCACTCGCAGGGCGAGTACGTGTTCGATCACGGCTGGGCCGACGCCTTCGAGCGCGCCGGCGGCCGCTACTACCCGAAGCTCCAGGTCAGCGTGCCGTTCACGCCCGTCACCGGCCCGCGCTTCCTGATCGCCCCGGGCGAAGACCCGGGCGAGGCCACCGCCGCCCTCGTGGCGGGCCTGCGGGCCCTGCGCCGGCAGGTCGAGGCCTCGTCGATCCACGCGACCTTCCTGCCCGAGGCGCAAGCCGAGCGGGCCGGCGAGCTCGGCTTCCTGCGCCGGGTCGACCAGCAGTTCCACTGGGACAATGCCGGCTATTCCAGCTTCGACGACTTCCTAGCGGCGCTCGCCTCGCGCAAGCGCAAGGCGATCAAGCGCGAGCGGCGCGACGCGCTGGCGGCCGGGCTCACCATCGAGTGGGTCACCGGCTCGGACCTGACCGAAGCCCACTGGGACGCCTTCTACCGGTTCTACATGGATACCGGCTCGCGCAAGTGGGGCCGGCCCTACCTCAACCGCCGCTTCTTCTCGCTCATCGGCGAGCGCATGCCCGAGCGCATCCTGCTGGTAATGGCCCGGCGCGAGGGCCAGTACGTGGCGGGCGCCATCAACCTGATCGGCGACCGCGCCCTCTACGGCCGCAACTGGGGCTGCATCGAGGACCATCCCTTCCTGCATTTCGAGGTCTGCTACTACCAGGCGATCGACTTCGCGATCGCCCGCGGCCTCGCCCGGGTCGAGGCCGGGGCGCAAGGGGAGCACAAGCTCGCCCGCGGCTACCGCCCGGTCATCACCCACTCCGTCCACGACATCGCCGATTCCGGACTGCGTGCGGCCATCGCCGACTACCTCGCCCGCGAGGCGCGCCACGTCGAGGCGGCGGCGGACGCCCTCGACGAGGCGACGCCGTTCCGCAAGGGCGACGACTGACGCCCCTTTCCGGGTTGTCACACCTTGCGCGAGTCATGCATCCGCGTGCCTGGACTTCGGTCTGCCGGCGCCGGAGGATGCGCGCCGTCCGGCCCCTTGTCCGGGTCGAAGTCCGGAGCGTTTTCGCCGCATGTCCCCGATCGACCGCATCTCCGCCGACCTCGAGGCGCTCACCGCCATCCGGCGCGACTTCCACGCCCATCCGGAACTCGGCTTCGAGGAGGTGCGCACCTCCGGCATCGTGGCCGAGAAGCTCGCCTCCTGGGGGATCGAGGTTCATCGCGAGGTCGGCCGCACCGGCGTCGTCGGGATCCTGAAGGGCCGCGGCACCAGCGAGCGGCGCATCGGCCTGCGCGCCGACATGGACGCCCTGCCGATCGAGGAGGCGACGAACCTCCCCTACCGCTCGACCGTGCCGGGCAAGATGCACGCCTGCGGACATGACGGCCACACCACGATGCTGTTGGGGGCCGCCAAGTACCTCGCCGAGACCCGCGACTTCGACGGCACCGCGGTGTTCATCTTCCAGCCCGCGGAAGAGGGCCTGGGCGGCGCTCGCGCCATGCTGGCCGACGGGCTCTTCTCGCGCTTCCCCTGCGACGAGGTCTACGGCCTGCACAACAACCCGAGCGGGCGGACCGGCGAGCTGTCGGTGCGCCCCGGCCCCGCCATGGCGGCGGCCGACTTCTTCGACATCCGCATCGTCGGGCGCGGCGCGCACGGGGCGCAGCCGAACCGCGGCATCGACCCGGTGGTGGTCCAGGCCGCCCTGGTCCAGGCGCTCCAGACCATCGTCAGCCGCAACGCCGACCCGCTGCAATCGGCGGTCCTGTCGATCACCCAGGTCCATGCGGGAGCGGCCTACAACGTGATCCCCGAGGAGGCCCACCTCGCCGGCACGGTCCGCACCTTCGACGACGGCGTCCGCGCGCTCGTCGCCAAGCGCATGCGCGAGATCTCGGCCGGCATCGCCGCGACCTTCGGGGCCGAGATCACGGTCGACATCCGCGACATCTTCTCGGTGCTGCGCAACAGCGAGGTGCAGACCCGCGCCGCCGCCGAGATCGCCACCGAGCTGTTCGGCGCCGCCAAGGTCGACACGACGCCCGAGCCCAAGATGGGCAGCGAGGACTTCGCCGACATGCTGCACGCGGTGCCGGGCGCCTATGCCTGGCTCGGCGGCAAGGCAGGCGCCAACCTGCACAACGCCGCCTTCGACTTCGACGACGCGATCATCCCCCTCGGGGCGGCGTACTTCGCGCGGCTGGTCGAGCGGCGCTCGGCGGCCGCCGCCGGCTGAGGCCGGTTCCGGGCGGGCGATCGTTCGGATAAGCTCCTGGCGACGCCATCCCCTTGCGTCATCCCGGGTTCCGCCGTCGCGGCCCCGGGCTGGCCCCGCAGGGCGGCCGCGACGGTGATCGAGCCGTCGCGATCCCCGACAGGACACCGTGCGATGACTGAAACCGCCTACGACCCCCAGAACATCTTCGGCAAGATCCTGCGGGGCGAGGTGCCCTGCCACAAGGTCTACGAGGACGCGCACGTCATCGCCTTCATGGACGTGATGCCCCAGGCCGACGGCCACACCCTGGTGGTGCCGAAGGTGCCGAGCCGCAACCTCCTCGACGCGGACCCGGTGACGCTGGGCCACCTCTACGCGGCCGTGCAGCGCGTGGCGCGGGCGGCGAAGGCGGCCTTCGCGGCCGACGGCGTCGCGGTCTACCAGTACAACGAGGCGGCGGCTGGCCAGACCGTGTTCCATCTCCACGTCCACGTCCTGCCCCGCCACGAGGGCGTGGCGCCGCGCCGGCACGTCGAGGGCATGGCGGATCCGGCCCTGCTGGCGCAGCATGCAGAGAAGATCCGGGCGGCGTTGGCGGAGTAGATCGGGTCCCTCGAAGTAGAAGCAGTTAAGTGAAAGGCGCGCCCCTCTCCTGTTCGGGAGAGGGGCGCGCCTTATTTCGAGAACGATGTTTGTCCATCGTGCGAAAAAAGAAAAGCCGCCCTCTCGGGCGGCTCTCCAGCATTCTCGACGTCTGTGTCGCTCAGATCAGCGCGAGTAGAACTCGATGACCAGGTTCGGCTCCATCTGCACCGGGTACGGGACCTCGGACAGGGTCGGCACGCGGGTCATGCGGGCGGTCATCTTGCCGTGGTCGACCTCGATGTAGTCGGGCACGTCGCGCTCGGCGAGCTGGCTCGCCACGACGACGATCTCGAGCTGCTTGGACGACTCCTTGATCTCGATCACGTCGTCCGGCTTGACGAGGTAGCTCGGGATGTTGACGCGCACGCCGTTCACCCGGATGTGGCCGTGGTTCACGAACTGGCGGGCGGCGAACGGGGTCGCCACGAACTTCGAGCGGTAGACCACCGCGTCGAGGCGGCGCTCGAGCAGGCCGACCAGGTTCTCGCCCGAGTCGCCGCGCAGGCGGATCGCCTCGGCGTAGTAGCGGCGGAACTGCTTCTCGGTGATGTTGCCGTAGTAGCCCTTGAGCTTCTGCTTGGCGCGCAGCTGCGTGCCGAAGTCGGACATCTTGCCCTTGCGGCGCTGGCCGTGCTGACCCGGGCCGTACTCGCGGCGGTTCACGGGGCTCTTCGGGCGGCCCCAGATGTTCTGGCCCATGCGGCGATCGAGCTTGTGCTTCGCCTGAACGCGTTTCGACATCGCGTGTCCTCTAGAACTGTTTTCATCACGTATGAGAGGAACGCGCCCTCCTCCCCCCGAATCCGGGGCGACAGAGCGGCCGTGACGAGCCGCTCGCGGGTGCGCAAAATGTTGACGGGGCCCCGAACCGGAGCCCCGCGAACCGGGCGCTCTTAGGCGACAAAGCGTGTGGGGTCAAGGCTCAAGGGGTCGGCCGGAACCGTGCCTCGGCCTCTGCGTCCCGGCTCCCCAGGATCGAGACGTGATCGCCTGGCACCGCGACGAAGTCGGCATTTGCCGCGCGAGCGAGCCGAGCGCCGTACTTCGCCGGGATCACCGGATCGGATTCACCGTGCACGATCAGGACCGGGACGGAAAGCGTGCCGACGATCCGGTCGGAGTGCCAGGTGTCGGACAGCAGGCCCGCCGGCAGGAGGCGGAAATGGTGGCGCGCCATCGCGGTCATCGAGTCGAACGGCGCCTCGAGATAGACGCCGCGCACGCCCCCCGCCCCGGCGCGGGCCGCCACCGCGACCGCCACCGCCGCGCCGAGGGAGTGGCCGTGCAGCAGGACCGGGGCGCCCGGTGCCCGGCGGCGCGCCTCGGCGAGGGCCGCGAGCCCGTCGGCGATCAGCCCGGCCTCGCTCGGCCGCCCGGTGGAGCCCGGATAGCCGCGATAGGCCGGCGCCATCACGCCCCAGCCATGGGCCCGCCACGGCCCGGCGGCGAAGCGCTCGGCGTGCCATTCGGGAAGCGAGGCGTTGCCGTGGAAGGTGACCACCACCCCGGCGCCCGGATCGGGCGCGAGCCAGAGCGCGCGCAGGCGCTCGCCGTCCGGCGTCGCGATCGGGATCGTCTCGACGCCTGCCGGCAGGCGCGCGCCGGTCGCCGGCACCGGGCCGCCCTGCCCGGGATAGATCAGGCTGCGCTGGAACCACCAGAACGCCGCGATCACCGCGCCGTAGAGAACGAGCAGCAGGCCGGCCGCGATCAGCGCGGCCCGCATCAGGGTCAAGGGACCGGCCTTACTGGAGAACGAGCGGCATCGCCTGGAGCGCCACCTCGGCGATGCCGCGGTCGCCGAGCGCCGCGCGCAAGGCCGGCGTAAGCCGGTCGCCGGAGGTGAAGGAGGCGAGAACCGGGCCCGGCACGTCGTCGCTCGATAAGCTGTGACCTGGACCGCGGGCGGGACCGCCGATCAGCTGGGTCATGCGCCGGGCGATCGCCGGGGCGGGGTCGATCCAGGTCACCGGCCAGGGCGCGATCGCCTGGTAGCGGGCGAGCAGCAGGGGGTAGTGGGTGCAGGCGAGCACCACCACGTCGGTGCGCCCCGCCTCGCCCTCGACGAAGCACGGCCCGATCTCGGTCCAGAGGTCGGCGTCCGAGACCGGCAGCCCGGAGAGCGCCGCCTCGGCGAGCGCCGCGAGGCCCGTCGCCCCGACGAGCGTCACCCGGCAGCCGGCGGCGTAGGTGGCGATCAGCTCGCGGGTGTAGTCGCGCCGCACGGTGCCGGGCGTCGCGAGCACGCTGATGTGGCCCGATCGGGTCGCGGCCGCCGCCGGCTTGATCGGCGGCACGGTGCCGACGAACGGGATGTCGAAGCGCTGGCGCAGCGCCGGCAGCACCAGGGTCGAGGCGGTGTTGCAGGCCACCACCACGAGGTCGGGGGCGTGGGCCGCGATCAGCCGCTCCATGACGGCGACGACGCGGGCCACCAGCACCGGCTCGGCAAGCCCGCCATACGGGAAGGCGGCGTCGTCGGCGGCGTAGACCACCCGTGCGTCGGGCCGGGCGCGCCGCACCTCGGCGAGCACCGTGAGGCCGCCGAGGCCGGAATCGAACACCAGGACCACCGGCGCGCGGGTGATCGGCGCCAGGGGCGCCGCGGCAGTGCCGGCCATCAGATCGAACCGCATGAGAGGCTTTGACCGAGAGGGATGGAGAGTTGCCGGCGAGAGTCCGGCGGGCTCGTTAACGCCTGGTCAAAGCGGCGGCAAAATGGCCCCGCTTCCCCCGCGATGCACCGCTGTGCCGGCCCCCAAGCTGCGCGGTAACGCCGCGCCGGAGAAACGAGTTCCCCGGACCCGCGTTGAGCGTGGACAATCAGTCTACGCATAAGGGACGATCCGATGGCAGCGACCGCGACCGCGCAGGTCACAGACACGCGCCCCGCGTTTCCCCCGCCCCCCGTCGGTGCCCGCCCGGTCGACCGGGGGGCCTGGATCGCGGCCTTCCGCTACGTCCGCGACGAGACCGAGCGCCGCGCCGCCCCGCTCTCCCCGGAGGACCAGCAGGTCCAGTCGATGCCGGATGCGAGCCCGACCAAGTGGCACCGCGCCCACACGACCTGGTTCTTCGAGCAGTTCCTGCTCACCGCGATGGTGCCGGGCTACACGGTCTTCGACGAGCGCTTCTTCTACCTGTTCAACTCCTACTACGTGCAGGCGGGTCCGCGCGCGCCGCGAATCAGCCGCGGCCTCGTCACCCGGCCGACCTGCGACGAGGTCGCGGCCTACCGCGCCCACGTCGATGCCGCCGTTGCCGACCTGATCGGGAGCGCCCCGGAGCGGCGGCTGCCGGAGATCGTCGGCATCGTCGAGATCGGCCTGCACCACGAGCAGCAGCACCAGGAGCTGATGCTCACCGACATCCTGCACGCCTTCGCGCAGAACCCGCTCCTGCCTCCTTACGACGAGGGTTGGCGCTGGCCCGCCCTGTCGCAGCGCTCGGGGCAGGTCGCCCTCGAGGGCGGCGTGACGCAGATGGGACATAAAGGCGAGGGCTTCCACTTCGACAACGAGGAGCCGCGCCACGACGTGCTCCTGCGGCCGGTCACCCTGGAGCGCGCCCTCGTCACCAACGGCGAATGGCTCGAATTCATGCAGGACGGCGGCTACGCCAAGCCGGAGCTGTGGCTCTCGGACGGGTTCGTGGCGGCGCAGAACGAGGGCTGGGAGGCGCCGGGATACTGGCGCCAGGCCGACGGGGTGTGGTCGAGCATGACGCTCGCCGGATTGAAGCCCGTCGATCCGGCCCTGCCGGTGACACATGTGAGCTACTACGAGGCCGACGCCTTCGCCCGCTGGGCCGGGCGCGACCTGCCGACCGAGGCCGAGTGGGAGGCGGCGGCCGGTTCGCTCGACGCGGCCTTCGGCCATGTCTGGCAATGGACCCGCAGCGCCTATTCCGCCTATCCGGGCTACCGCCCGCTGCCCGGCGCGCTCGGCGAGTACAACGGCAAGTTCATGGTCAGCCAGTTCGTGCTGCGTGGTTCCTCGGTGGTCACACCCCAGGGCCATAGCCGGCCGACCTACCGGAACTTCTTCTATCCCCACCAGCGCTGGCAGTTCACGGGCCTGCGTCTATCTCACTACAGCGCGTGAGGCGCGGCCGGACGTGCCTCGACACGGGCGCCCCGGGGCGCCCGCCCGACTTCGGAGATTGCTGCCCGTGAACGCTCCCGTTCCCCACCTCGCGCCCGCCGCTCCCGTCGAGGGCATCGACCGCGGCTTCCTCCAGGACGTGCTCGCGGGCCTGCGCGCCCCGCGCAAGACGCTCTCCGCCAAGTACTTCTACGACCGGCGCGGCTCGGAACTGTTCGAGGCGATCACCCGGTTGCCCGAATACTATCCCACCCGCACCGAGCTCGCGATCCTCGACCGCTACGGTCCCGAGATCGGCGCCGGCCTGCCACCCGGCTCAGGCCTCGTCGAGTTCGGCAGCGGCTCCACCGCCAAGGTGCGCCGCCTGCTGCCGCACCTGCCCGACCTCGCCGCCTACGTGCCGGTCGACGTCTCGGAGGAGTTCCTGCGCAGCGAGGCGGACGAGCTCGGCCGCGACTTCCCGCGCCTGCGGGTCGAGCCGGTGGCGGCGGACTTCACCAGGCCTTTCCCGCTGCCCAACGACCTCAAGGACGCGCCGAAGGCCGGCTTCTTCCCCGGCTCGACGATCGGCAATTTCGAGCCCGAGCTGGCCGCGGGCCTTCTCGGCAGCTTCGCCCGCACGCTCGGACCCGGCGCCACGCTCATCGTCGGCATCGACCTCGTGAAGGACAAGGCGGTGCTCGACGCGGCCTACGACGATGCGGCCGGGGTGACGGCGGCGTTCAACCTCAACCTGCTCGCCCGGATCAACCGCGAGCTCGGCGCCGATTTCGACCTCGACGCCTTCGCCCACCAGGCCTTCTTCGACGAGAACCTCGGGCGGATCGAGATGCATCTCGTCAGCCGGCGCAGCCAGCTCGTCACGGTGGCGGGCGTGCCGTTCCATTTCGGCTCCGGCGAGACCATCCACACCGAGAACAGCTACAAGTACACGGTGCCGGGCTTCCGGGCGCTCGCCCGCGGCGCCGGCTGGGAGCACAGGAACGTCTGGGTCGATCCCGACGGCCTGTTCTCGGTCCACGCGCTCACCGCCAGCACCATCCGCCGGCACTGAGCCGGCGATGGGCGGGTCCCGCGACCTCGATCGCGCGCCGGGCGCCGCCATCGACGCCTTCCTGGAGACGGCGCGGCAGGTCGCCGCGCCGGCCGCGGATGCGCCGCGGCTGATCTTCGCCCTCGACGCCACGATGAGCCGGCAGCCGACCTGGGACCTCGCCTGCGGGGTCCAGGCCGGGATGTTCGAGGCGACGGCCCGGCTCGGCGGGCTCTCGGTGCAGCTCGTCTACTTCCGCGGCTTCGACGAGTGCCGGGCCTCGCGCTTCGTCGCCGACGCCCGGGCGCTGACCGGCCTGATGCGGGGCGTGACCTGCCAGGGCGGGCAGACCCAGATCGGCCGGGTCCTGCGCCACGCCCGCAACGCCGCCTCGCGCGGGCCGGTCAAGGCGCTGGTGCTGGTCGGCGACGCGATCGAGGAGGACATCGACGACCTCTGCGGCGTCGCCGGCGAGCTCGGCCTGCTCGGCCTGCCGGCCTTCTGCTTCCACGAGGGGCCGGACCCGGACGTCGCCGCGGGCTTTTCCGAGATCGCCCGGCTGAGCGGGGGCGCCTCGGCGCGCTTCGACCTCGCGGCGCCCGAGGTGCTGGCCGCGCTGCTGCGCGCCGCGGCGCTCTACGCCACGCGGGGACTCGACGGATTGCGTCTCGCCGCGCATGAGGATGCGGCGGCGCGCCGGCTCCTCGCCGGCATGAGAGGCGGGTAGAGACGAGTTCCCCCGCGTGACCCGAGGGTGATGGAAGACGGATGATCGCCCTCGGCCTCGGTGTCCTGGTCCTCGTCGGCCTGTGGTGGCTCGGCCGCCACTACTCCACGGCGAACCCCGCCACGATCGCGCGGGTGATCCGCCAGGCCGGCGGCTGGCTGGCGCTGGCGGCGGCAGCCCTCCTGTTCCTGCGCGGGCGCTTCGACATGGCCGGCGTGCTCGGCCTCGGCGGCGCCTGGCTGCTCGGCTGGCGCCAGGGCTCTCCCCTGCCGTTCGGGCTCGGCAAGGTCGGCGGCTTCGGCAAGTTCGGGCTCGGCCGGGCCGCGCCGCGGGCGGACGTCTCGCGGGTGCGCTCGGCCCTGCTCGAGATGGAGCTCGACCACGCCACCGGGGCGATGCGCGGCACGGTGCTGGCCGGTCCGCTCGCCGGTCAGGCCCTCGACGGGTTGGGTCAGCCGCGCCTCGTCGCGCTGCTCGCCGAGTGCCGCAGCGGCGATCCCGACGGCGCCCGCCTGCTAGAGGCTTATCTGGACCGCCGGTTTGCCGGATGGCGCGTAGACGCTCAAGGAGACCACGACCCGCGGCCGGGCGGCGCGGCGCAGCCAGGGCCGATGACGGAGGAGGAGGCCTATCAGATCCTGGGGCTTCAGCGCGGGGCGCCCCTCGAGGAGGTGCGCCGGGCGCACCGCACCCTGATGAAGCGGCTTCACCCGGACCAGGGCGGGTCCGACTACCTGGCGGCCCGCGTCAACGCGGCCAAGGACTTTCTGCTCAACCGACATCGCTGATACTCCACGCGCGTGTCGACGAAGCCGCGGCAGGAACGGGCCGCGGCGGGGATATGGTTCTGACTGTGACGGATCCGGCGCGGGATCCCCTCTCCCGTCTGGGAGGGGGTAGTGGTGAGGGTGACACGCTTCGGAGCGAGGCGCCGAGCGTGGTGCTGGCAGCGTGACGGTTTCAGATCGATCCGGAGCCGTCGGCACCCTCACCCCTGTCTCCTCTCCCACTCGGGAGAGGGGGACCCGCGACTTTGCGTTCTGCGCGGGACCCTGCCTTTACGGGGCGGGAAAGCCCCTCAGCTCCGGGTCGCGAAGCAGGTGAAGCCGTTGCGCTTCAGCGCCCGGCAGGCGTCCTGCGCGGCCTCGGCCTCGGAGAAGCCGGAGAAGCGGGCGCGGAAGAGCGTGGTGCCGCCATGGGTCACCCGCTCGGTGAACGGAGCGGCCTTGCCCAGCGCCGAGCCGCCGCGCTGGCGCGCATCGGCGAGCATCGACTTCGCCTTGCTCTCGTCGTCCATGGCGCCGAGCTGGATCACCCAGGGCGTCACGGTGACGGGCTTTGCTGCGGGCGCCGCGGCCTCGCGCGGGGCCGGGGCGCGGGCCTCGCCGGGCTCGGTGGCCGGCAGGCGCGAGGCGTACTTGCCGTTCGCCGCCGGGAAGGCGGCGGTCGGGGCGGGCGCGTAGGCCTGGGCGCTCGCCGGCACCGCGCCGGGGGCGCCGGCGCGCCACTTCGGCGAGGATTGCGGCGTGGCGCCGCCGCGGGGGGCGATGTCGAGGGGCTGGCCGGTGGAATTCGTGGTCTCGACCGCGTCGTCCTCGTCGGCGGAGGCGACCAGCGTGCGGGTCGCGACCGGGCGCTCGGCGACGACGGCCGGGCGCGGCCGCTCGGCGACCTCGACCACCGGGGCCGCGGTGCGGGCGCCCGCATAGGCCACCGGCAGGTTGGCCTGGACGAGCTTGGCCATGATGTTGTCGCGGCTCGCCACCGACTTGCCGCCGAGCACCACCGCCACGATGTGGCGGCCGTCGGTGCGGGCCGAGGTCATCAGGTTGAAGCCCGAATCGCGGGTGTAGCCGGTCTTGATGCCGTCGACGCCCTCGACCCGGCCGAGCAGGTGGTTGTGGTTGCCGATCACCCGGCCCTTGAAGGCGAAGGAGCGGGTCTGGAAGTAGCGGTAGTATTTCGGGAACCGGTCCTGGATCGCCCGCGCCAGGATCGTCAGGTCGCGCGCCGTGGTGATCTGGTCGGAATCCGGCAGGCCCGAGGCGTTGGCGTAGTGGGTGCGGCTCATGCCGAGCGAATGCGCCTTGCGGGTCATCATCTCGGCGAAGGCGGGCTCAGAGCCGGCGATGTTCTCGCCGATGGCGCAGGCGATGTCGTTGGCCGACTTCGTCACCAGCGCCTTGATCGCCTCCTCGACCGTCACGGTCGAGCCCGGGCGCACGCCGAGCTTCGAGGGCGGCATCCGGGCGGCGTTGGCCGAGACCGTCAGCGGCGTGTCGAGGTCCATCTTGCCGCGCTCGAGCTGCTCGAACAGCAGGTAGAGCGTCATCACCTTGGTGATCGAGGCCGGGTGGCGCAGGGCGTCCTCGTTGACCGCGTGCATCACGCGGCCGGTCTTGGCGTCCACCACCATCGCGGCGTAGGGCGGGTTGTAGCCGCCCCCGCCGCCGTGATGGGCGCGCCGGCGCGCCTCGGCAGGCGAGGCGGTGAGCGCCGTCAGCACCGCCGCGGCGGCGAGCACGGCCGGCAGCGCGGGTCCAGATTGGCCGTGAACGCAACGCATCACGTTACTACCCCGTTCGACGAAAGGGGGCGGCCGCGACCTGGGCGGCGCCCTCAAGACCGATGGCGCCTCCCCGGAAACGGCGTGGCGCAGCGGCATCACTGTCAATCAGGCTAGGGAGGTGCGGTTACGCCCCGGTTAACCGGGCGCAAATTCCGATGCTCGAATTCGTGCATTGTGCGGTGCACAATCGACCCTTGACGAATTTTGTGCGCTGCACATATTGCCGCTCAGCGGGGCGCGACGCGCGGGTGCCCTGCCGATGCCCCGCACGCCGCGCGAGGAGGGGCGCCCCCGAGGCGCCGCCACACCATGAACCAGCAGAACATCAACCAGCAGGCCGAGGCGGCCCAGAAGTTCGGCAAGGACGGCATGGACGCGATGCTGCGCAGCTTCGGCACCCTGTCGAAGGCCAGCCAGGCCATCGCCGTCGAGGCGACCGACTTCGCCAAGCAGTCCTTCGAGCACGGCACCGCCACCCTCGAGAAGCTCGCCGGCGTGCGCTCGCTCGACAAGGCGCTCGAGATCCAGACCGAGTACATGAAGACCTCGTACGAGCGTCTCGTGGCTCAGAGCCAGAAGATGACCGAGCTCTACCAGAACCTCGCCAAGGAGATGGTGAAGCCGTTCGAGGGCTTCGCCGCCAAGGCCCAGGAGCAGGCGTTCAAGGCCCAGGACCGCGCCGTCGGCATGGCCAAGGACGGCCTCAACAAGGTCGAGCACGAGGCCAACAAGGCCTACGACGAGTCGAAGAACGCCGCCTGAAGGAACGCCGCGTAAGGACGCGGCGCGAACAGAGCGATCGGCGGGCGGCCCTCCGGCCGCCCCTCCCCCTCCGCGACCGGCACGGGATCCCGTGCCGGTCGCGCGCGTTTCGGGGCTTCGATTCGGGGTCCTGTTTCAGGGGCCTCCGGCGGCCTGCACGACAAGAGCGCGCAGCCGACTGGCGAAGCGCCGACTCGGCCTATAGATTAGGCTCGGCACCGGCAGCCGACGTGATAGGCTGCCGTCCCGCACCACCACCCGGGGCCCCTCGAGGGAGCCCGGCGCGGATCGGCGCGGTCGCCAGAGCGAGGTCGGTACGATTCAGATGGCTCAGGTCCCGAGGCAGGGAGAACCCTCCACAAGGCCGGTCGCGGCCAATCCCCGCGCACCCGGCAACGGCGACGGGCGATCGGGGACCGCCGTGATCACGCGGACGAAGCCGCGCACCAAGCGGCCGAACCTCTACCGCGTGCTGCTGCTCAACGACGACTACACGCCGATGGAATTCGTCGTCCACGTGGTCGAGCGCTTCTTCAACAAGTCGCGCGAGGACGCGACCCGCATCATGCTGCACGTCCACCAGAACGGCGTCGGCGAGTGCGGCATCTTCACCTACGAGGTCGCCGAGACCAAGGTGACGCAGGTCATGGACTTTGCGCGGAAACACCAACATCCTCTGCAATGCGTCATGGAAAAGAAATAGGCACCAGCCGCGACGGATCACAGCCGAGACCAGCGCCCACCAAGACAGGCACCAGCAAAGAGGCCCGCTTTGCCCAGCTTCTCACGCAGCCTTGAACAAGCTCTTCACCGCGCCCTGGCGCTGGCGGGCGAGCGCCGACACGAATACGCCACGCTCGAGCACCTCCTGCTGGCCCTGGTCGACGACCAGGACGCGGCCGCGGTCATGCGGGCCTGCAACGTCGATGTCGACCTGCTCAAGCGCAACCTCGTCGAGTACATCGACACCGAGCTCGCCAACCTCACGGGCGACGGGCGGCAGGACGCCAAGCCCACGGCGGGCTTCCAGCGCGTGATCCAGCGCGCGGTGATCCACGTGCAGTCCTCCGGCCGCGAGGAGGTCACCGGCGCCAACGTGCTGGTGGCGATCTTCGCCGAGCGCGAGAGCCACGCCGCCTACTTCCTGCAAGAGCAGGACATGACCCGCTACGACGCGGTCAACTACATCAGCCACGGCATCGCCAAGCGCCCCGGCCTGTCCGAGGGCAAGCCGGTGCGCGGCGCCGACGAGGAGGGTCCGACGGAACGTCCCAGCGGGGCCGAGGACGAGCGCGGCGGCCAGAAGAAGAAGGGTGACGCGCTCGACGCCTACTGCGTCAACCTCAACAAGAAGGCCCGCGAGGGCAAGATCGACCCGCTGATCGGTCGCGAGAACGAGGTTCAGCGCACGATCCAGGTCCTCTGCCGCCGGCAGAAGAACAACCCGCTGCTCGTCGGCGATCCCGGCGTCGGCAAGACCGCGATCGCCGAGGGGCTGGCGCGCAAGATCATCCAGCACGAGGTGCCGGAGGTCCTGGCCGACGCGACCGTCTTCTCCCTCGACATGGGCACGCTGCTCGCCGGCACCCGCTACCGCGGCGACTTCGAGGAGCGCCTCAAGCAGGTGATGAAGGAGATCGAGGCGCATCCCAACGCCATCATGTTCATCGACGAGATCCACACGGTGATCGGCGCCGGTGCGACCTCGGGCGGCGCGATGGATGCCTCGAACCTCCTCAAGCCCGCGCTCGCCTCCGGCGGTCTGCGCTGCATCGGCTCGACCACCTACAAGGAATACCGCCAGTACTTCGAGAAGGACCGGGCGCTCGTTCGCCGCTTCCAGAAGATCGACGTCAACGAGCCGTCGATCCCGGACGCGATCGAGATCCTGAAGGGCCTGCGCCCGTCCTTCGAGGAGTTCCACAAGCTCAAGTACACGACCGAGGCGGTGAAGGCCGCGGTCGAGCTGTCGGCCCGCTACATCAACGACCGCAAGCTGCCGGACAAGGCGATCGACGTGATCGACGAGACCGGCGCCTCGCAGATGCTGGTGCCGGAGGGCCGTCGCAAGCGCACGATCGGCGTCAAGGAGATCGAGGCGACCATCGCCACGATGGCCCGCATCCCGCCGAAGACCGTCTCGAAGGACGACGCGGAGGTGCTGGCGCACCTCACCGACAACCTGAAGCGGGTGGTCTACGGCCAGGACGCGGCGATCGACGCGCTGACCGCCTCGATCAAGCTGGCTCGCGCCGGCCTGCGCGATCCCGACAAGCCGATCGGCGCCTATCTGTTCGCTGGCCCGACCGGCGTCGGCAAGACGGAAGCGGCCAAGCAGCTGGCCTCCAGCCTCGGCGTCGAGATGCTGCGCTTCGACATGTCGGAGTACATGGAGCGGCACACCGTCTCGCGGCTGATCGGCGCTCCTCCGGGCTATGTCGGCTTCGACCAGGGCGGCCTCTTGACCGACGGCATCGACCAGCACCCGCACTGCGTGCTGCTGCTCGACGAGATCGAGAAGGCGCATCCGGACCTGTTCAACATCCTGTTGCAGGTGATGGATCACGGCAAGCTCACCGACCACAACGGCAAGCAGGTCGATTTCCGCAACGTCATCATCATCATGACGACGAATGCGGGCGCGGCCGACCTCGCCAAGGCGGCGTTCGGCTTCACGCAGAACAAGCGCACCGGCGACGACCAGGAGGCGATCAACCGCCTGTTCGCCCCGGAATTCCGCAACCGCCTCGATGCGACCGTGTCCTTCGGCCACCTGCCGAAGGAGGTGGTGGCCAAGGTCGTCGACAAGTTCGTGCTCCAGCTCGAGGCGCAGCTCGCCGACCGCAACGTCACGATCGAGCTGTCCGACGAGGCGCGGGACTGGCTGGTCGAGAACGGCTACGACGAGGCCATGGGCGCCCGCCCGATGGCCCGCCTGATCCAGTCGACCATCAAGACCCCGCTCGCCGACGAGGTGCTGTTCGGCAAGCTCAAGGACGGCGGCGCCGTCCGGGTGATCGTCAAGCGGCCCGACGGCGAGAAGCCGAGCCTCGGCTTCGTCTTCCCGGCCGGCCCGGTGACGCCGCGGCCCGAGAAGGACGTGACGATCGCCGCCAAGAAGGCGGCGAAGAACGCCGCCAAGAAGCAGAAGCGCCCCCGCGCCGCCCCGAAGAAGCCGAAGGACGGCGGCTCGGGCGGCGGCGAGGGCGGGGTCCGCACGGTGCCGAAGGTGCCGCTGGTCCGGGCCTGACCGGAACGGGATCGGGGTACCCCCCTCGATCCCGGACCGCCTCCCGTGTATGAGGCTCCACGAGACGCGCATCCCGGCGGGGCCTCCTCGCCGGGATGCGCTATTTGAGGCCCGGGCCGTCCTCCCGGGCCCTCGTGACGGACGGCGCGAGGGCTTCAAGGCCCCGCGCCCAGGAAGCGTGAGACGATCTCCATGAGCGGTGATCTGAACGAGGGTCCCCTCGCCCCGGCCGCGACGGTGACCCCGCCCTCCCCGAAGCTGACGGGACGCGAGAAGCGCCGCCAGCGTCGCCGCCGCCGCAAGATCGGCGAGGAGATCCTGGGCTGGATCCTGGTCCCGGTGATCCTGTTCGCCTGCTACTGGTCGATCAACGCGGGCTTCGCGTTCTTCGGCACCACGCCGAGCGCGGTGTTCGACCAGCTGAAGCAGGTGAAGACCCAGCTGGAGAAGCGGGAGGCGCGGTAGACTTCGGGGCCTACGGCCAGTCGAGGCAGGGCTTCCGCAAGCTTCCGTACCGCCGGCCGATCCGGGGCCGTGCGGCTCGTTTCTACCCGGTCCGCGACCGCAGGATGAGGTCGTGGGCGGACGAGATCTGTCGACCGGTCAGACAGGATCTACGGTCAAAACTCAATCAGCTTGACCCTGCGGGGGTCTGCTCCCGGCTCTCCTCGGACGTTGCCGTCGATGATGCGCCACGAATACAGTGTCAGAAATGGATCCAGTGTCAGGGATTGTGAGCTCTCACTACCCACACCGACGCTGTGAGGCTGACATTCGCGGGATCACCCAGCTTCGCCAATGCCGCCCTCAGTCGTGGTTCAACTTCCGCTCGTCGGGCTGGCTGCTCGCGAATGATTTTCCCGAGTGGGCCAACCTTCAGCAACACCTCGGTCATCGCGTCGAGGTCGCCGCTCGACACCGGCTCGCTGTGCGCGCGAACTTGAATTTCCTGGAATCCTGCTTGTCCGAGGACATCGTCGATGACGCGCGGATCGGCGAAGCTGAAGGGAGCATCGTCATTGACACCCGGCATGCCTGCGGCGGCCAGTGGCATGGAGTCAAGCTCGTTCCTGTCCAGGGCCTGCCAGCAGACGAAAGCAAGCCTCCCGCCTGGCCTGAGCATCCTGCGGAAATTAGTGAAGGCTGCGACGGGATTCGGGAAACCCATCACGCCGAAACGCGAATAGATCGCGTCCACACTCCCGGACGGCAGGTCGAACATTTGGGCATCGGCCTCGATCAATCTGACGTTCGGGAGTCCCTGAGTGCGCTGTGCGGCTATGGCGAGGAGTGGTTCAGCCACATCGACGCCGATGACCTGGCCGCTGGGTCCCACGATCTCGGCGAGTTGGCCCAGGGTCTGGCCGGCGCCGCAGCCGATGTCGAGCACCGTGGCGCCCGGTGAAGGCGCGAGGGCCGTCATGGCCTTCAATCCCAGCGGCGAAAGCTGCCGGTCGATGAGGGGATAGGCTTCGGCCCACGCTCGCGCGTGGAGCGCGCGCGATAGCGGACCGGCAGGCGTGCTCGGATCAGGCATGAAAGCCAGCGTAGCGAGATGACAGCGGAACGTCTGCAACCCACCCGGGGCAGTCCTTCGCCCACGGCGCCCCTTCGCACGGTCAAGTTGCCTGGTTCAGGCCGTGGGACTGGCAAGATGCCCGACTCGCGGACATCTCGCTCCTTGCGGCCGTCTCGGCCGCTCAGGCCAACCCCGCCAGCACCGCCTCCCGCAACCCCTGCGGCAGCGCCACCAGCTCGCCGTGGATCGGCTCCCGCCGGTTGTAGACCGGGACGCCGCCGTCGAGGCCCAGCACGGCGCCGCCGGCCTCGCGCAGGATCAGGTCGGCCCCGGCGAGGTCCCAGTCGCGGGCATCCGACGAGACCAGCCCGACATCGACCAGGCCTTCGGCGACCCGCACCAGGCGGAGCGCCAGCGAGGGGATGCGGGGCAGCCGCACCAGCGCCCCCGGCGTGCCGGAGAGCCCGCTCTGGCGCTCGAGCCGGTCGGCCATGGGCTTCGGGCCGGTGACCCGGGCGCCCGCCAGGGCCTCCTGGGCGGAGACCCGGATCGGCACGCCGTCCTTCGTCGCCCCCTGCCCCGCCACCGCCTCGTAGAGGGTCGCGGTGACCGGCTGCGCGACGTGGCCGAGCACCGGCTCGCCGCGGGCCAGCAGCGCCACGGCGATCGACCAGTCCGGATCGCCCGACAGGAAGGCGCGGGTGCCGTCGATCGGGTCGACGATCCAGACGAGGTCGTGGGCGAGGCGGACGGGATCGTCGCGGGTTTCCTCGGAGAGCCAGGCGGCGCCGGGGATCAGCTCGCTCAGGCGCACCTTCAGGAAGGTGTCCACCGTCACGTCGGCCTCGGTCACCGGCGAGCCGCCGGCCTTGTTCCAGACCCGGGCGCTGGTGCGCTCGCCCTGCCGGAAATACGGCAGCGCCAGCAGGGCCGCCTCGCGGATGATCGCCCGAACCTGGGGCAGAAGCGGACGCACGTCGTCGGGGAAAGGCATGGTGGCGGCCGCCGAAGGTTCGAGAAGAGGCGCCCGGCGGACCCGCGGCGGGCACGGGCGAGCACGGAGCAAGATCGATTCCGTTGTAGGCCCCGCCACCCGGCCCCACAAGGACGCCGCGGCCGCGATGCGGCGGCGGCGATGCCGCATTGTCTTAGCGAAGCGTTTCGCGCCCGGTGGAGGCCATGTACTGGCGGTGAACGATAAATGAATCGGGCCGGGACAAGGATCCGTTGAGCATTCGGCGCATCTGCCTCGCCACAACCATCGCTTAACGCTGCCTTTTAAGGCGTTCTGGGCCGGGGGCGGTCCATAGTCGTGACAACAGCGGACGACACGACAGAGGTCGCCGCCTCACGCGAACAGGGCGTCGAGCAGATCCATGGTCACCCGATTTCCTTCCTCGAACCGCAAGTCCTCGAGCAGCATGGCCGCCCGCCGCGACCTCGGCTTGCCCGTCATCCACCGCGGCCCGGTTCAGGCCGAGCCGTCGGCGCTGCCGATCGTCGGCCGCCTGCACGGCGCCAGCGCCGCCGGCAGCGTCGCGCTCTGCCTCGACGGCGACGCCAGCGACGCCGCCGGGGAGGACCGCTTCACCGTGACGGTGCTCGACCGCAGCGGCGACCCGGTGATGCGGCTCGGCACCTACGGCGACGACGAGGTGGTGGCGGTGTGGCGCCGGATCGGTGCCGAATCGGGCCTGCCGCTGGTGGTGATCCAGGAGGACGGCGCGGTCTCCCCGATGGGCGAGCAGATCGGCCGGGTGAAGCTCGGCGCGGTGCGCATCCGCCGCCGGCACGGCCTGCTCGCCCACCGCCGCCCGCGCTTCCTCACCCGCCGCAAGACCGGCTCCCTGCCGCTGCGTCCGCTCGTCTACCGCGACGAGGCGCTGATGACCGAGGGCGAGTGCGTCTGACGGCTACATCAACCGGCTACATCAAGCCTTGCCAGAGCGCGTCGAGGGCCAGCCCGCAGAACAGGATCAGCCCCGCATCGCGATTGCTGCGAAACAGCCGCAGCGCCTCCGCGCCGTCGCGGGGATCGAGCCGCCCGACCTGCCAGGCGAGGTGGCCGGCAAACAGCGCGAGACCGGCAAGCCCGATCGGGCCGGCCCCGGCTCCGGACAGGGCGAGACCGATGAACAGGACGCAGGCCAGGAAGCAGCCCGCCACCGCGAGCCGCACCCGCGTGCCGAAGAAGCGGGCCGAGGACTTGATGCCGGCGATCTCGTCGTCCTCGATGTCCTGCACCGCGTAGATCGTGTCGTAGCCGATCACCCAGGCGATGGCGCCGGCATAGAGCCAGTAGGCCGGGGCGTCGAGGCGGCCGAGCAGGGCGACCCAGCCCATCAGCGCCCCCCACGCGAAGGCGAGGCCGAGCACCAGTTGCGGCACCGGCATCACCCGCTTCATGAACGGGTAGATCGCGACGGGCGCGAGCGAGGCGATGCCGACGAGGATTGCCGTCGCGTTGAACTGCAGCAGCACCGCGAGGCCGACGAGGGCCTGCGCGACCAGGAAGATCACGGCGTGGCGCACGCGCACGCGGCCCGAGGGCAGCGGCCGCAGGCGGGTGCGCTCGACGCGGGCGTCGAGGTCGCGGTCGGCGATGTCGTTGTAGGTCGAGCCCGCCCCGCGCATCGCGACCGCGCCGACGAGGAACAGGGCGAGGTGCCACAGGCTCGGGCCGGGCCGGCCCGCCGCGATCGCCGCGATCGCCGCCGACCACCAGCACGGCAGGAGCAGCAGCCACCAGCCGATCGGCCGCTCGATGCGCGCGAGGCGCAGGTAGGGGCGGACCGCCTCGGGGGCGTGCCGGTCGACCCAGTGCCCGGTGACCGCGTCGGCGACCGGACGATCGGGGGCAGAGTTCATGCGCGGGGGCAAGGGACCGGAAACGTGACCGGCGCCCAGCTCACAGCGCGCCCTGCGGCACCCGGAAGCTGCCGGTCAGGCCGGGGCCACCGAGGAGGCCGCCGCCGCCCTGCTGCTGTTGCTGCGCCTGCATGGCGCGGGCCTTCTTCTCCATCGCCGCCTGCTGCACCGCCGCCTGGCAGACCTTGGTGCGCAGGGACGAGACCCGGCCGTGATCGGCCTTGAAGCCCTCGACGAAGGAATCCGGGATCGAGCACCAGTCCTTGTTGGCGGTGATCCACTTCAGGCCCTCGTTGCCGTTGGCCTGGAGTTTGGTGAACAGGCTGCAGGCGGCCGCCGCGGTGATCTTCGCCTTCTTGCCCTGGGAGGCGGCGTTGACCTTGCCGACGATGTCCTTGCGCTCGGTCAGGGTCTTCTGGATCGTCGAGCAATCCGCGCCCTGGGCCTGGGCGGCCCCGCCAAGAAGCGTCGCGCCGAGCAGGCTTCCGGCCAGCGCCGCCACGGTCACACGCATGCGAGTCATCTCCCAACCCCCCAAAGCTCCGGCCCCGAACATCCTGGCCCCGACATTTCCGGTCTGCTGCCGGTCCGGCCGCACTCTCGGCGGCGGGTCCGACATACGTAAGAATCCCTTGCCGCTCCCGGCCTCGTAGCGCTTTCTGCACAGGAATGTGGCGCCATCGTGCGGGGGAGCGTCCGCGGCCACCGGTCCGGCCGCTCTCGCCGGCCGCTGTTGTGCAAGCGCAACAGTTCGGGCGATTGACATCCCGCCCCGATCTCGGCGAGCAGGGCGGCCATGGCGGCCTACGATTTCAACGCTCCCCGGCTCTTCCTCGACATCCCGATGCACGAGGGCGCGCGGCATACCCTCGACCGGGCGCAGGCCAACTACCTGCTCTCGGTGCTGCGGCGCGACGCGGGGGAGCCGGTCCTGGTGTTCAACGGCCGCGACGGCGAGTGGCGCGCCGAGATCGAACCGACTGGCCGCAAGGCGGCGGACCTGGTGCTGCGGACGCGGACCCGGCCGCAGACGCCGGCGGGCGACCTGCACTACCTGTTCGCTCCCCTCAAGGCGGCGCGCCTCGACTACGTCGCCCAGAAGGCGGTGGAGATGGGCGCGAGCCTGATCCTCCCGGTGGTGACGCGGCGCACGCAAGGCGACCGGATCAAGCTCGACAAGTTGCGCGCCAACGCGATCGAGGCCGCCGAGCAGTGCGGGATCCTGAGCCTGCCGGAGATCCGCGACGCCGCGCCGCTGGCCGCCGCGATCGCCGGGCTCGCGCCGGAGCGCCTTCTGGTGTTCTGCGACGAGGATGCGCCCGTCGCCGATCCGGTCGCTGCCCTGCGCCAAGCCGTTCCCGGGAACGGCACGGTTCCGCTGGCCGTTGTGATCGGACCGGAGGGGGGGTTCACGCCGGAGGAGCGCACCCTGATCGGAGACCGTCCCAACACCGTCCGCCTCTCCCTCGGCCCGCGGATCCTGCGCGCCGACACCGCCGCCGTGGCGGTGCTCGCCCTGGTCCAGGCCGTGCTCGGCGACGGGCGGCGGAGCGCGTGACGACGGGGGCCTGATCCGCCCCGTGCCGCGGCGCCGACCCGGTCGGGCTCGCGCCGCAATTCGAGAGACTTGATGACCGAGCCGCCCCGCGGCCGTCGGCCGATTCGCGGCCCGCGGCCGTCGGCGCGTCGCGGACCGCTGTTGCCGGAGGTGTTGCGTATGCGAGCGGATTTCGACGTCTGCCTCGAGGAGGAGGTGTTCATCAACGATGCGGGCAAGCGCGACGCCGCCCGGGCCCGCACCCGCGATTTCCTCGCCGCCTGCCGGGCCGGATATCCGGGGGTGCGCACCGAACTGATGGAGCCGCAGCTCGTCTGGTCGACCGAGCCGGCGAGCGACCTCGGCGAGGCCAGGCGCGCCCTCGCCTCCTTGCGCAGCGGGCTCGGAGCGCTGGCGTCCGCCCGCGGCCTCGCCCTGATGGCCTCGGGCACCCACCCGCTCGCCCTGTGGAGCCGGGTGCGCCCGCCGCGCGAGCAGGCCGCCCAGGGCCGGGTGCTGCGCGACCTCCAGATGGTCGGCAGCCGCAACGTGGTCTGCGGGCTCAGCGTCGGGGTCGGCGTGCCGGCGGGCGTGTCGCGGGTCGACCTGATGAACCGGATGCAGCCCTACCTCGCCCTGCTGCTGGCGCTGTCGACCTCCTCGCCGTTCTGGCAGGCGCAGCGCACCGGGCTGCTGGGCTACCGCCTCGCCGCCGCGCGGGAATTGCCGCGCAGCGGGCTGCCGCCGCTGTTTCGCGACGAGGCCGATTACGACCGCTACCTCGACACGGTGATGGGCTCGGGCGCCCTCGACGACCCGCGCCATGTCTGGTGGGTGATCTGCCCCTCGCCCACGACCCCGAGCCTCGACCTGCGCATCGCCGACAGCTGCACCCGGCTCGACGACGCGCTCGCCATCGCGGCGCTCTACCGCTGCCTGGTGCGGCGCCTCGCCCGGGAGCCGGAGCGCCACCGCGACCTCACCGGCGCCTCGCAGGCGATCGCGGCGGAGAATTGCTGGCGGGCGCAGCGCTACGGCATCCACGGCAGCTTCGTCTGCGAGGCGACGCGGGCGGCGCATCCGGTGGCGACGGTGCTCGCCGACACCCTGGCGCTCGTCGCCGAGGATGCGCGTGCTCTCGGCTGCGAGGCCGAGCTCGACCTCGCCCGCTGGATCGTCGCCCGCGGCACCAGCGCCGACCGCCAGCTCGCCCTGTTCACCGAGGCGCAGGGGCGCGGCTTGCCCCCCAGGGAGGCGCTGGCCGAGGTGGTGGACTGGCTCACCGCCGAGACGGTGGGGGCGAACCCGACGCGGCATTGAGGGAGTGGGCCACCTCCGCCGACGCCCGACGTCTGTCCCACCCTCAACCTCATCCTGAGGTGCGACTGGAAGGAGCCTCGAAGGAGGCGTCCAGAAGTCTCTGCGATCTCTGGAGGCCTCCTTCGAGGCCTCCGCTTCGCTCGGGCACCTCAGGATGAGGGGATGGGTGGGAGTATCGTGCCTTGAGCCAAGCAGGCTCAGTTCGCCGTCACCGCCCCACCGTGCACTCGATCTGCCCGTGCGGTTCGTCGGTCGCGACGAACACCTGGTTCGGGTTGTCGAGGCCGAACGGGGTCAGGTTCGCCAGGAGGTAATGCTTGTTCGGGCAGGCGAGCGTGATCGTGGCGATCTCCGGCACCGCCTCGAGGGCGGCGGTGCCCATGCGGTAGAGGCTGTCCTGGAGGCTGTGGCTGTAGCTGCCGGAGAACACCCGCAGCAGCGTGTCGAGGATGCGGGCGTTGGCGGCCTCGTAGTCGGCCGGCTCGGCGGTCCAGAGCCAGGACGCCTCCATGCTGGTGGCGGCGATGCGGTCGTGGGTCTCGGGGATGGTGGTGTAGGGATCCTTGACGTAGTTGGCCCAGCCCGATTCCGTGCTCTTCAGGAAGGTGAAGCCCGACAATCCCGATTCCACCACCGCGCCGCCGCGCGACAGCTCCACCCGGGCGAAGGGCTGGCCGTTGCCGTCGAGGGTGAAGGCGTGGGGATGGGCGACGCCGTCCACCGCGAGCCGGTTCCAGCGGGTCTCGTGGCCGCTGACGGTGGCGGTCTCCATCTGCGGGTAGGTGTCGAGGAGGCGCTGCGCCACCGCGCGGCAGAACGCCTCCGGCGGCAGGTCCGGGCACTCGCGGGCGACGACGTAGACCACGTTCTTGATCGTGTCGGTCGAGACGGTGTCGCGGTTGTCGGCGTGGGTGAAGGTGCGCTCGAAGGCGCCGGTCAGCATCGCCTTGACGGTCAGTTCGCGCACCTCGTGCCGGTCGCCGTCGCGGTGGACGCGCATCACCCGCACCCGCCCCTTGCCGTAGGTCTTGTGCAGCAGGGTCATCGATACCTCGTGGGGTCAGACGTGTTCGGCGGCGGTCGCCGCGGCGGAGGCGTCCCGGCCCGCCTGCTCGGCGCTGCCCAGGCCGTTGAAGAAGGCGTTGAGCACGACCGCGGCGATCGAGGCGAGCAGGATGCCCGATTCGAGCAGCGGGTGCAGCGCGTGCGGCAGGTTGCGGAAGAAGGTCGGCGCCACGAGCGGGATCATGCCGAAGCCGACCGCGATCGCCACCACGAACTGGTTCTTCGGCTGACCTCGGAAATCGACGCCGGTGAGGATGCGCGCGCCGGTGGCCGCCACCATCCCGAACATCACGAGGCCGGCGCCGCCGAGCACCACCTGCGGCACCGCCTCGACGAGGGCGGCCATCTTCGGCAGCAGGCCGAGGGCCAGCATGATCACCCCGCCGGCCACGGTGACGTAGCGCGAGCGCACCCCCGTGACCCCGACGAGGCCGACATTCTGCGAGAACGAGGTGTAGGGGAAGGTGTTGAAGATGCCGCCCAGGAGCGTGCCGAGCCCGTCGGCCCGCAGGCCCCGGGCGAGGTCCTTCCGCGAGACCGGCCGGCCGGTGATCTCGCCGAGCGCCAGGAACATCCCGGTCGATTCGATCATCACCACGATCATCACGACGCACATCGTGGCGATCGGCACCAGGTGGAATTGCGGCCAGCCGAAATGGAACGGCAGCACCGGGGCGAACCACGGCGCCGCCGCGACCTTGTCGAGATGCATCAGCCCGAGGAAGGCCGCCAGCACCGAGCCGGCGACGATGCCGAGCAGCACAGCGACGTTGGCGAGGAAGCCCCGGCCCCAGCGGATCAGGGCGAGGATCGTCAGCAGCACCAGGAAGGCGATGCCGAGGCCCCCGGCCTGGGCATAGTTCGGGTTCGGGATCGCCGCGGGCACGCCGTCGACGATCTTCGTCAGCGTCGGCTGGCCGCTGCCGGCCCAGTTGATGCCGACCCGCATCAGCGAGATGCCGATGACCAGGATGATGGTGCCGGTGACCACCGGGGGAAACAGCGGCAGCAGGCGGCTGACGAAGGGCGCGACCAGGAGGCCGAAGACGCCGGCGGCGATCACCGAGCCGTAGATGCCCAGAAGCCCGATCCCGGGTGTCGCCGCCATCGACAGCATCGGGCCGACCGCCGCGAAGGTCACGCCCATCATCACCGGCAGGCGGATGCCGACGCCCGGAAATCCCGCCGACTGGATCAGGGTCGCGAGGCCGCAGGCGAACAGGTCGGCGCTGATGAGGAACGCGACCTCCTCCGGCGGCAGCCCGAGCGCCCGGCCGATGATCAGCGGAACCGCGACGGCGCCTGCATACATCACCAGCACGTGCTGCAACGCCAGCGGCACGAGGCGGGCCGGCGGCAGCATCTCCTCGACGGCGTCGGCGGGCTCGACTGGCATGGGGTGCGTCTCTTCTTGGCGTTTGCGAGGGCAGCGCGATTGGTCCGACTGGACGCCCCTTGCGTCGCGCCGGCGCCTCATCGTCGCGCATCATGCGGGAGCCGCAAGCGCCGTGCCAGCGCCCGAGCGGGTTGCGCCGCCACGCGCCTGGGTATTTGTTCACCATTCCGGGCCGACACTGCCCACGCGGCCGGCACCCCGATCCGGGAGACGGCCGCTTTCCGTTATCGACGTTCAGGCAAAGGCAGCCATGCGAACCATCGTGTACGCCGACGGCGGCTGCGATCCCAATCCCGGCCCGGGCGGCTGGGGCGTGGTGATCCAGGCGCCGGAGGGCACCGTCGAGCTGTGCGGGGGCGATCCGCAGAGCACCAACAACCGCATGGAATTGACCGCGGCGATCCGGGCGCTGGAGCATTTTCCCGAGGGCGCGGCGATCGAGATGCGCTGCGACAGCCAGTACGTGGTGAAGTCGGTCACCGAGTGGATCCGCGGCTGGAAGCTCAAGGGCTGGCGCACCACCACCGGCCCGGTGAAGAACGTCGAGCTGATGCAGCGCCTCGACGAATTGGCGGCGCGGCGCGACGTGCGCTGGGTCTGGGTCAAGGGCCATGCCGGCGAGGCCGGCAACGAGCGCGCCGACCGGCTGGCGGCGCAAGGGCGGCGCCAGGCCCTCGGCCTGGCACCCCGGGCCGACATCGCGCCGGCCAAGGTTCCGGCCAGGGTGCCGGCTGCCTCCCCGGCCGTGCCCGCGCCGGAACCGGCGCCCCGCGGCACCTCGATCCCGGTGGACGGGGCCCTGGGCCTGCGCCTCTCGCGCGCCGCCAAGCAGGCCGGCACCACGCCGCAGGCCTATGCCGACGAGGTCCTGCGCCTCGCGCTCGATCTCGGGCCCGAGGGGCTGGCGCTGCTGCGCGAGGCGAAGGCGCGCAAGCTGCCGGCGGCGTGAGAGGCTGCTCGATCGGTTCTGCGATCGATCCGGAGCGTAGGTCAGTCTTTCTCGACGTCATCCTGGGGCTCGACGATGTCGAGAACCCGGGATCCATAACCGCTGATGGTACAGGGTAAGGTGGACGCGCTCCGACTTCTTCGGGGGCCTCAGCGGTTATGGATCCCGGGTTCCGCTGCGCGGCCCCGGGATGACGCAGTGAAGTGAGGAACCGTAAGCCAAAAACCCTTTGCCCCTCACGCGCTCTTGGGGAACGGCACCACCGTATCGCCGGCCGGTCCCTCCGTCCCCCGCACCACCGCCTCGATCATCCGCGCCAGCGTCGCCTGGTCGTAAGGCTTGGCGAGCCGCGGCAGGCGGGCGGCCTCATCGGGCGTGAGGTCGGCGTAGCCGGTGGCGAGGATCAGCTTGAGGCCTGGCCGCTCGGCCTCGATCCGGGTTGCGAGCTGGAGGCCGGTCATCTCCGGCATGGCGTGGTCGGTGAGCACCAGGTCGAGGGTGCGGGCGCGGCGCATCAGCTCCAGCGCCTCCTGGCCGGAGCGGGCCTCGATCACCCGGTGGCCCAGGTCCTCCAGCATCGCGGCGCTGTTCTCCAGCACCAGAGGATCGTCGTCGACGACGAGGACGACCTGCGACGCCACGGTCCGGGGCAAGGCGCGGCGGGCGGGCGCCTCGTCGGGGGGCGCGGCGATGCCGGGCGCGGCCACCGGCAGCCAGATCTCGGCGGTGGTGCCGGCGCCCTGGCGGCTGCGCAGCACCAGGCGCCCGTGCGACTGCGCCGCCAGGCCGTGCACCATCGAGAGGCCGAGGCCGGTGCCGCGCCCGACGCCCTTGGTGGTGAAGAACGGCTCCTGCGCCCGGGCGAGCGTCGCCTCGTCCATGCCGGTGCCGGTATCGGCGACCGAGAGGCAGAGCATCGGAGCGCCCTCCCCGTCCCCCGGCTCGAGCCGCGCCGCGACCGTGACGGTACCGCCCTCCGGCATCGCGTCGCGGGCGTTGACCACGAGGTTGAGGAGCGCGAGCTCGAGCTGGTGGGCGTCGACCAGGGCCGGCGGCAGGCCGACGGGAAACCGCGTCTCGATCCGGATGCCCGGGCCGATCGAGCGCTGGAGCAGGTCGGTCATGTCGCGCACCAGGCGCGCGAGCTCGACCGCGGCGGGCTTCAGGTCCTGGCGCCGGGCGAAGGCGAGCATCCGCTGGGTCAGGGCCGCGCCGCGCTCGGCGCCCTGCACCGCGTTGTCGAGCAGGCGCAGCAGGCGGGGATCGTCGGGCAGGCGCTTGCGCAGCAATTCCAGGCTGCCCAGCACCGCCATCAGGAGGTTGTTGAAGTCGTGGGCGACGCCGCCGGTGAGCTGGCCCACCGCCTCCATCTTCTGCGCCTGGGCGAGCGCTCCTTGCGCCTGCTCCAGGGCGTCCTGCGCGCGCTTGCGCTCGGTGATGTCGCGGGTGACCTTGGCGAAGCCGACGAGCCGGCCGCCCTCGCCGACGATCGGGTCGATGACGACGCTCGCCCAGAACCGGGTGCCGTCCCGGCGCACCCGCCAGCCCTCGGCCTCGAACTTGCCGCGCTCCGCCGCGGTGGCGAGCGCGCGGGCCGGCACGCCCGCCGCCCGGTCCTCCTCGGTGTAGAAGCGCGAGAAGTGGGTGCCCACGATCTCCCCGGCCTCGTAGCCCTTGATCCGGTGGGCGCCGGAATTCCAGTTCGCCACCACGCCGTCGCAGTCGAGCATGAAGATCGCGTAGTCGGTCACGCTCTGGAGGAGCAGGCGGTAGCGTTCCTCGCTCTCGCGCAAGGCCGCCGCCTCGCGGGCGGCGCGCTGCGAGACCCGGCGGTCGATCGCGGCGGCGAGCAGGGCGAGGGTGAAGACCAGGAAGGTCACCGCCGTGACCCCGACGGCGAGGCGGACCTGGTCGACCCCCGCCCCGGCCTGGTCCTCGCCTGCGAGGTGCGAGACGTGCAGGCCCTGCATGGCGGCGTAATGCATGCCCGCGATGGCGAGCCCCATCGCCCCGGAGGCCGCGACCCGCAATGGCAGCCCGGTCTCGCCGAGCGCCAGCCGGATCGCCACCGTGGCGGCTCCCCCGGCGATCAGCACCGAGGCGGCGACCCAGGCCGGGTCGTAGTGGATGGCGGCGGGCAGGCGCAAAGCCGCCATGCCGGTATAGTGCATCGAGACGATGCCGAGCCCGGTCACCAGGCCCGCCGCGACGACGGCCCCCGGCCCGGCGCCCGGCTTCTGCGCGACGGCGAGGCCGAACGCCGTCACGACGATCGGAAGCGCGAGGGAGAGCAGCGTCAGGCCGAGGTCGTAGGTGACCTCGACGCCCGGCAGGCGGAAGGCCAGCATCGCCACGAAGTGCATCGACCAGACGCCGCCGCCGAGCACCAGGGCGGCGGTCACCAGCCAGGCCCCCCGGGCCCAGCCGGCCGACGCGGTCATCCGGCCGGCCAGATCCAGCGCCACGAACGACGCCAGCATCGCGATCGCGATCGACAGGGCGACGAGGACGGGATCGTGAACGCCGGCATGCGTCATCGGTGACCTTGAGGCTCGCGCGGGCGGCCGCCGGAATGGGGGCCGTCCACCCCCGGCTCGGCCGAGCCGGGGGGCTTCGAGCCGCAAGTCATAACGCAGGATGGGATTTCGGGCGATGCACGAAACCCGGGTTGCGGCCCTCGATCATAACATTTGTTGGTTGTGGCTCATCCGGCGTTCGACCGTGTCGTCGACGCTACCAGGTCGTCGGCTTCGGGTTGCGCTCGTCGAAGCCCTTCTGGTGCCAGTAGGGGTAGATCGGCGTCTCGTGGCTCGCCGCGTCGAGGCGGGCGATCTGGGCCGGGTCGAGGGTCCAGCCGACGGCGCCGAGATTCTGCTTCAGCTGCTCCTCGTTGCGGGCGCCGATCACGATGTTGGCGACCGTCGGGCGGCTGAGGAGCCAGTTGAGCGCCACCTGCGCCGGCTTACGCCCGGTCTCGGCGGCGAGTTCGTCGAGGACGTCGACGATCCGGAACAGCGCCTCGTCGGCGACCGGCGGTCCGCCCTCGGCACCGCCCGATGCGATGCGCCCGCTGGCATTGGCGCCGCGGCGGATCTTGCCGGTGAGCCTTCCCCAGCCGAGCGGGCTCCACACCATCAGGGCGACGCCCTGGTCGAGGCCGAGCGGCATCAGCTCCCATTCGTAGTGGCGGCCGACGAGCGAGTAGTAGCCCTGGTAGGCGACGTAGCGGGCGAGCCCGTAGCGCTCGGAGGTGGCGAGCGCCTTCATCAGCTGCCAGCCGGAGAAGTTCGAGGCGCCGATATAGCCGATCTTGCCCGCCCGGACGAGGTCGTCGAGCGCACGCAGGGTCTCGTCGACGGGGGTGAGCGCGTCGAAGCCGTGCATGAAGTAGACGTCGATGTGGTCGGTGCCGAGGCGCTTCAGGCTCGCCTCGCAGGCGCGCACCAGGTGGTAGCGCGACGAGCCCTTGTCGTTCGGGCCCTCGCCCATCGGGAAGGTCGCCTTGGTGGAGATCAGCGCCCGGTCGCGCTTGCCCTTCAGCGCCTGGCCGAGGATCTCCTCGGAGGCGCCCTGCGAGTAGATGTCGGCGGTGTCGAAGAAGTTGACGCCGGCGTCGAGGCACAGGTCGACCATCCGGCTCGCCTCGGCGACGTCGGTCTGGCCCCAGCGCTGGAAGAACTCGTTGCTGCCCCCGAAGGTGCCGGTGCCGAGGCTCAAGGCGGGGACCTTGAGGCCGGAGCGCCCGAACTGCCGATACTCCATGGGTCTGGCCCTCATCTGGCGCCGGGCCGCGTGCCCGGGCGGGGTGTGATGGAGGGTGTCTTAGGAGCCGGTGAAGCGACGACAACCCGGGTGGATGCCGGTTGGGGATGCGTTGGGACGCGCGGACTTCCTCACGCCACCTGGCGCAGCTCCGGCGCGGCGAGCACGACCCGGTCGCGCCCCTGCGCCTTGGCCTGGTAGAGCGCCCGGTCGGCGAGGCCGAGCAGGGTGTCGAAGTCGCCCGTGCCCGTGTCACCCGAACTTCTGGCGACCCCGATGCTGACGGTGAGGCCAGGGACCGGATCGGGGCGCATCGCCGACACGGCGAGGCGGACGGCCTCGGCGGTGGCCGCCGCCTCGGCGGCGCCGGCCCCCGGCAGCAGACAGGCGAATTCCTCGCCGCCGAGGCGCCCGAACGCGGTCCCCGCGGGCAGGGCTCGGCGGGCGGCGTCGCAGAAGCCGACCAGCACCGCGTCGCCGACGGCGTGGCCGAATGTGTCGTTGACCCGCTTGAAGTGGTCGAGGTCGAACAGCAGCAGGGCGGTCGGCCCGGCCGCCAGCGCCCGGCGGGCCTCCGCCGCCAGCGCCCGGCGGTTGGCGATTCCGGTGAGCGGGTCGGTCTCGGCGACGCGGCGCTGCTCGGCCTCCAGGCGCTCCTTGGCCATCGCCATGAACAGCACCGAGACCGCCACGGTGTAGAGCAGGGCGACGAAGGACAGGACCGCCACCCAGAAGGTCTGCTCCGGCGTGCCGGTCGGCGGCACCGGCAGGACCAGGGTGGCGGGAATCCGCACCCAGAGCAGCATCGCCTCGCTGGCGAGCAGGATCGCCGCCGGGATCCGCGATGGAAGCCGCTCGCCGCGGTGGCGCCAGAGGGTGCGGGCGGCGAGCGCGCAGGCGAGGCCCGCGACCGTCGAGGACAGGATCACCCGGGCGCCGAGGGAGGCGTAAAAGGGTGGCACCAGGCAGGCGGCGAGCCAGACGAGCGGGCCGGCGGCGAGCCAGGGCAGCGGGACGGGTCGCCCCTCGAACGAGCGGGCGCCGCCCCAGATCAGCCCGTAGGCCCCGAGCATCACCGCGTTGGCGAGGCCGACCGACAGCCAGTCCGGGATGTTCCCGCGCAGGCCGAACAGCGCGACCGCGACGGCGCCGACGAGCTGGGCGGCCCCGAGGAAACCGAGCGCCCGGGTCTGCCGGGCCTGGCTCCAGGACAGCAGGTACAGCGCGCCCATCACGACCATCACGAAGACGGTTACGGCCATCAGGGTCGGCGCGTCCAGCCTCATCGCGTGCGTCCCGCCCCTCGCCACCCGGTCCTGATGTGTAGCACGGCCGGTTGCCCGAAGAATGCGTATTCGGGGCTGCGAAACCCCCAAATGGGGGAGAGACGAAGAAAATTATCCGCCGGCGCAGTCGACAAAAGACTAACAGGTGGACCTGTCCGCCAGGCTCAGGTCGCGAGGTCGGAGCCGCCGGCCCTGCTCTCCCAAGATCCGGCCGGCCGAGGTTCACTCCGCCGAGGAATTCCTCGGCCAAGGGATCCTCTGCCAAGGTTCACTCGGCCAGGCGCCGGAAGCGCCAGGCCACCCGGGTGCCGTCCGCCGCGGTGAGGTGGAGCACGATCTGCTCGGTACGGCGGGCGCCGTTGAGGGCGGCGAAGAACACGCTCTCCTCGATCACCGGGTCGATCTCGTCGGCCTCGAACAGCCAGGGCGCGCCGGCGCCCGAGAGCCGCACGCCGCGCCCGACCCGGCTCGCCCGCACGCTCGGGTGGAGGTGGAAGCGGATCGCCGCCTCGGTAGGACCGCCCCGCCCGCTCGGGTCGCGCAGGAAGCCGTCGTCGCCCTCCAGCAGGGCGCCGTCCGGGTGCAGGCGCCAGCGCCGCTCGTGCAGGAGGCCGAGCGTCGGGGCGTAGCCGTCGTGCCGGGCGGCGAGCACCGCTGCGCCGGCGGCGTCGGAGCCGCGCTCGACCGTGACCTCGGCGGGCCCTCGTACGACGACCGGCCCCATCCGGCGCTTCAGCCAGGCGGCGAGCGGGTGGATCACGCTCGGCTGCGGCAGGGCGAGGAAGCGGCAGGAGGAGGAATCGGCAAGGCACGCCGTAGAGTGGGCGGCGGTGGTGCGGGCGAGTTCGCGCATCTCCTCGCCGGTCGCCGGCATGCCGCAATTCACCACCAGCCGCTGCGGCCCGCAGGACAGTTCGAAGGACAGGCAGCCGGCCCCGGCCGCGGCGGAGTAGGCCGGCGGGGGCGCCGCGCCGATATCGGCGACGACCAAGGTTCCGCCGCCGCCCTCGAGCCGGGCGTAGCCGGTGTGGGGGGCGTGCATCAGGGGCTTGGCGAGCGCCCCGTCATAGACCAGCAGGGTCGCGAGCTGGTCGGCGGCGGTCGCCCCCATGCCGTTGTGGTGGCCGAGCGAGGCGTCGCCGTGGCGCAGGAGGCGCAGGAGCGGCAGCATCCGGTCGATGGCGTTGAGCAGGGCCTCCGGCGGGGCGATGTCGCGGCTCAGAAAGCTCTGGCGCAGGGGCAGGAGGTCGAGGAGCAGGTCCTTGGCAAAGCCCGGATCGCGGCTGCGGTGGCCGCCATCGGGCAGGATCTGGCGGGTCAGCTCGCGGTGGAGGAGCCGCGTGCCCCGGCGCAGGACCGGCTCGAACCCCTCGCAGCACAGCCCCGCATAGGCCAGCGCCACCGCGGCGACGAGCCGGTCGCGGGGCACGACGCCCCGGCGCAAAGCCCGGTCGAGGCTGCGGGTCGAGCGGCCGATCAGCTTCAGGAAGGCCTGGTAGAAGGCGTGGTCGGCCCCCTCCAGCACCAGGGGCGACTGGCACAGGAGCGAGATCAGCCTCCGCGCCACCACGGCGGGGCGCTGCGCGAGCGCCTGGTCGCCGCGCCCGGCCATGAAGTCCTGCACGAAGGCGCGGGCGTTCGAGCGCGACAGCGCGCTCTCGGCGGCGCGCAGGTGGCGCAGCCAGCCGAAGCCGTACAGGTCCTCGCCCCACTGGGCCGAGGGCGGCGCGAAATCGAACGGGGAGCGCCCGCCGGTGGCGAGCGCCCGGCCGGCGAACACGAACAGGCCGGCATAGATGTCCGCCGCGATGGTCGCGTCGCTGGTGTGCAGGTCCTGCGGCGCGATGACGAGGCCGGTCGGGCGCAGGCGCGCGAGCGCCGACGGGCGCGAGGTCGCGCGCACGGCCGCCCCCCGCAGGACGCGTCCCGCCTCGTGCCCGACGAGCCGGTAGAATCGCCAGCGGTCAGGCCCCCAACCCACGCCACCTCCTGCCACGCAGGTTTCGCAACAAGGACCGCCGGTTTCGCGACGAAGACCTGCGGCAGAACGAGAGCCCGCGCGGTCGACGCGTCGGCGCGCCGATGCGGGTCCTCCCGGGCCGCCGATGCCGGGCGGCCGCCCCCGTCAAGGAATGGTCAAGGATCATCGCGGGGTCAAACGGCCGGATCGCCCCGTGAACAGATTCCTCACGCGTTCCTTCCCGACGAGCCCTCGCCTCACGCCTCCCGGCGCTCCAGCCGCACGGCGTAGAAGCCGTCGAGCCCGCCGCGGCCCTCGTCGGGCCAGTGCGACGGCAGGGTGCGCAGGTCGCCCGCGGCGGTGACGAGGGCGGGGTCGCCCACCTCCTCCGGGGCGATCGGCCGGCGGGCGAAGTCCGGGTGGCGCTTCAGGAAGGCCTCCCCTTGCGCCTCGCCCTCCTCCGGCTCCAGCGAGCAGGTGCAGTAGACGAGGCGCCCGCCCGGGCGGACGAGCCGCGCCGCCTTGTCGAGGAGCCGGGTCTGGAGCGCGGTGAGGCGCAGGAGGTCGCCCTCCTGCTTCGACCATGCGACGTCCGGGTGGCGGCGCAGGGTGCCGGTGGCGCTGCACGGCGCGTCGAGCAGCACCGCGTCGAAGGGCTGGTCCTCCGGCAGCGTCAGGGCGTCGAGGGCGCGCACATCGGCCGAGAGCCCGAGCCGGGCGAGGTTCTCCTCGAGCCGCCGCAGCCGCGGGGCCGAGCGGTCGACCGCCACCACCCCGGCGCCCGCCGCGGCGAGCTGCGCGGTCTTGCCGCCGGGCGCGGCGCAGAGATCGGCGACCCGCTCGCCCGGCCGCACCTCGAGGAGGTGGGCCGGCAGGGCCGCGGCGGCGTCCTGCACCCACCAGGCGCCGTCCTGGAAGCCCGGCAGTTCCGGCACGGGCGTGCGGGCGTCGTCGAGGCGCAGGCTCAAACCACCCGGCAGGCGCCGGCCGTCGAGGCCGTCGTGAATCGGGGCGCCGGGGCGCAGCGTCAGGTCGAGCCCCGCCCCGCGGGCGTTGGCGGCGGCGATCGCCCGGGCGGTCGCCTCGCCGTAGGCGGCGATCCAGCGCCGCGCGAGCCAGCCCGGCGTGTTGAGGTGCAGGGCGTCGGCGTCGCCCTCCTGGCGGATCGCGTCGCGCTCGCGGGCGATCCGGCGCAGGACCGCGTTGGCGAGCCCGGCGAGGTGCTGGAGGCCGGGCTCGGCCTTGGCGAGGCGCACGGCCAGGTCGACGGCGGCGTGGTCCTGGACGTTGAGGTAGAGGATCTGCGCCGCGCCGGTGGCGAGCAGCGCGACGAGGCCGGGCTGGTCCTGCGGCAGGCCCTTCGTCAGGCGCCGGTCGAGGGCGTGGAAGATCACCCCGAGATGCCGGAACGTCGTGGTGGCGATGGCGCGGGCGAGGCCCGCATCCTGGGGCGGCAGGGCGGCGCGATGGACGACCGGCTCCATCGCGTCCTCGAGCGCGGTGCCGCGGTTCTTGCCGAGCAGGTCGGCCACGATCCCCCAGGCGAGGCGCCGCGCCGGCAGGCCGGCGGCCTCCAGTCCTGCTGCCCCCTTGTGCTGTCCGTCCATCCTCACCCCGCCGCGCCGCTCGCGCGGATCCTTGATCGGCCCGGAGACGGGCCCGACCTTGACGCTGCCGCCCGCGCCCTCCACCTCGGAGGGACCGGCGGCCTTCGCGTCCGGGGTGGCACCCGGCCGCCCGAGATGCAAGCGCCGCGATCGAGATGCGATCGAGAGTCGACCCCATGAGCGGACCCATCAGCGGACCCATGAGCGAGAGCGAGGCCCCCGCCCCCGAGACCCGGACCCTGTCGCCGGCCGCCCGGCGCGCGCTCGCCGAGGCCGAGGCCCGGCGCGCCGAGATCGACGCCCGGGCCGAGGAGATCCGGCGCGAACGCGAGATCAACGGGCGCGGCGGGCTGGAGCCGGTGCGCTACGACGACTGGGAGGTGAAGGGCCTGGCGACCGACTTCTGAGGGCTTGGCGCGATGGGATTCCTCGACGGCCTGCTCGGCCACGGCAGCGACGTGGCGCCGGAGGCGGTGGCCCAGGAGCTCGACGGGATGCTGATCCCGGGCGAGACGGTGCAGGTGGCGTTCCGGGTGATCCGCGACCTGATGGTCTTCACCGACCGGCGGATGATCCTGGTCGACAAGCAGGGCTTGACCGGCCGCAAGGTCTCCTACCTCACGGTGCCGTACCGGGCGATCACCTCGTTCTCGATCGAGAATGCCGGCAGCTTCGACCTCGATTCGGAGCTGACGATCTGGGTCTCCGGCCGGGCCGACCCGATCTCCCGCACCCTCAAGCGCGGGGCCGACATCCGCGGCATCCAGCGGGCGATCGCCGCGACGCTCCGGTAACCCACGGGAACGTCCCCGATCCGCTCCCGTTGGGGTCGCGAGACGTCCCCGACAGGAGCAGGACCATGGGCGATACGACGATCAAGAAGGTGTCCGGCGGGCAGTCGCCGCAGGGGCCGGACGGCCAGCGCTACCTGGCGTCGGGCAAGCACGTCGCGATGCGGCTGTGGGTCGACGAGCCGCCGACCGACGACAAGCCGAGCGCCGCCCGCGACTACGAGACCGTCGGCTACGTCATCGCGGGCCGGGCCGAACTGGTGGTCGAGGGCCAGACCGTGCGGCTGGAGCCCGGCGATTCCTGGCTGGTGCCGGCGGGCGCGACGCACACCTACCGCATCATCGAGACCTTCACGGCGGTCGAGGCCACCTCGCCGCCCGCGCAGGTGCACGGGCGCGAGGGCTGACCCGTCAGCGCGTCACCACCACGGTGGCGCCGACCTGGACGCGGCCGTAGAGGTCGGCCACGTCCTGGTTGTACATCCGGATGCAGCCATAGGACGCGAAGGTGCCGATCGAGCCCGGCCGGTTGGTGCCGTGGATCGCGTACTCGCCCCGGTCGAGGGTGAGGGCCGCGGCCCCCATCGGGTTGCTCGGCGAGCCGCCGGCGATCACGTCGGGCAGGCGGGGATTGTCCCGCTTGACCTCGTCGGGCGGCGACCAGGCTGGCCGGAGGTATTTTCCGTCGATGCGGGCGTAGCCGGTCCACTGCTTGCCGGCCTTGCCGACCGCGACCGGGTAGCGGATCGCCGTGCCGTCCCCGTTGATGAAGTACAGCCGCCGCTCGGCGGTGCGCACCACCACCGTGCCGGCTTCCGCCGTCGCGTCGAACGCGACCAGCTCCCGCGAGGCGGCCGGACCGGCCGCCATAGTCGCCGCGACGATCGTCGCCGCGGCCCATCCACTCTGCTTGTGCATCCCTGCGGTCCTCGAGCGTGACCTTGTCAGCCCCGTGATAATCCGCCGGGAAACCTGTCGTTCCGGTTGGCAAAGATGCTTGCCGGGGGGTGAAGAGCGGGATGGCGAGCGGAAGCGTTAAGGCTTGGTGTGTGCCGACGTCCACCCTCGCGGGGATGCCGGCCCCCTGCCCTATCGCCGGCCGGCTCCGAGACCGGCGCGCCGTCGCCCCTCACGCCGCCGGCGGGTAATCCACGTAGCCCCGCGCCCCGCCGGTGTACCAGGTCTCGGTATCGTCGGCCGACAGCGGCAGCCCCTCGGCGATCCGCCGCGGCAGGTCGGGATTGGCGATGAACGGGCGGCCGAACGCGATCGCGTCGGCGGCGCCGGCATCGAGGGCGGCCTGGCCGCGCACGCCGTCGTAGTCGGAATTGAGCACGAAGGCGCCCCGGAACGCCGCCCGCATCCGCGGCGCCACCGGCGGGCGCTCGGCCTTGCCGTTGGTGCCGTCGTAATCAGGCTCGCGCACCTCCAGGAAGGCGATGCCGATCTCGGAGAGCGCCGCGGACGCCGCCTCGAACAGCGGCTCGGGGTTGCTGTCGTTGACGCCCTGGCGCTCCTCGTTCGGCGACAGGCGAACCCCGGTGCGCTCGGGGCCGACGATCTCGGCCACCGCCGCCACGACCTCGCGCAGCAGCCGGATCCGGTTCTCGATCGATCCGCCGTAGCGGTCGGTGCGGAAGTTCGCGTTGTCGCGCAGGAACTGGTCGATGAGGTAGCCGTTCGCCGCGTGGATCTGCACGCCGTCGAAGCCGGCCTCGATCGCGTTGCGGGCGGCCCGGCGGTAATCCTCCAGGACCGCCCGGATGTCGTCCTCGGTCATGGCGCGCGCCTCGACGTAGGGCGCCTTGCCCTCGTAGGTGCGCGCCAGCCCCGGCATCGTCGTCGCCGAGGACGAGACCGGCTGGCCGCGCCCGGGCAGGCTCGGATGGACCACCCGGCCCATGTGCCAGAGCTGCGACACGATCGATCCGCCCGCCTCGTGCACGGCGGCGGTGATGGGCCGCCAGGCCTCGACCTGATCGGCGTTCCAGATCCCGGGCGCGTAGGGCCAGCCGAGCCCCTGCGGGCTGATCCCGGTCGCCTCGGAGATGATGAGGCCGGCGGAGGCCCGCTGGGCGTAGTACTCGACCATCATCGCGGTCGGCACGTGGTCACGGGTGGAGCGCGCCCGGGTGAGCGGCGCCATGAGCACCCGGTTGCGCGCTTCGAGCGCGCCGAGGCGGATCGGGTCGAGGAGGCTGGGCATCGCGGGCTCCGCTGCGCGGGTCGAGGATATCGGGGCGTCAGCGGGTCGGCTGCTGCGGGCGCTTCGTGGCGGCGAGCGCCGCCGCCTTGCCGGCGGCGGCGTAGAGGTTCAGGCGCGAATAGACCCCAAAGGCCGAGCCGTCGTCGAGGAATCCGCCGCCGGGCCCCTGCGTCTCGGTCAGGATCGCGTTCGCCTCGGCCAGGCTCAAGGCGGGGAAGGCCGCGGTCAGCAGGTGGCCAGCCTCGGGGGCGAGCTGGCCGACATCCTCGACGGTGCCGGCGGTCTTCGGATGGACCACCGGCAGGCCGTAGGTCTGCGTGGTGTTGTAGAAGGCCTCGTTCGCCGCGGCATCCTTGAACCGGCCGGTATCGGTGGCCGCGCAGGCCGCGACCGCGTCGCCGCAGGCATCCTTCAGCACGAGGCCGAGATCGCTGCGCGCCTTCTCCAGGGCGGCGCGGTAATCGGTGACCGCGACCGTGGCCTTGGCCTGCGGGCTCATCTCGACCGGGACCGCCGGGTTCGTGCGGGTCTGACCGACATAGGCCGGATCGTTGGCGAGCAGGTGCGCGACGGCGTGCAGCGCCACCGCGCGCCCGCCGATGACGTCCATGGCGTAATGCGCGCCGACGACGATGCGGTTGTTGCCGTACTCGGCCGCCCGCACGATCATCTGCTGGTAGCGCTCCGGCACCAGCAGCGCCAGCACGAGGGACTCGGTGTAGCCGTAGGTGGTGTGGCCGCTCGGGTAGGACGGGCTGTTGGTCAGGGGCTGGCTCGGCCCGTGCAGCCAGTCCAGGCTGTGCGAGGGGCGCTTGAAGTAGTCGTCGCCGCGATAGGCGTAGAGCCGCGGCAGGGTCTGGAACGGCCGGGAATTGCCGTAGGCGTCGGCCCCCTTGCTGCCGCCCGGGCGATCATAGGCCCGGCCGAACACGTCCGGCACGCCGCCCCGGCCTGCGAAGATGCCGGCGGCCGCCTCGGAGACGGGTTTCTTGCCGTCGGTGGTGCCGTTGGCGAAGAAGTATTTTCCGGAGTTCGAATCCGACTTCGTGATGTTGTTGGTGTAGCCGATCAGGTCGGCGACCGATTGCGTCGCGCTGGTGAACGTCTCGGGGTCGGTGTAGCGCGCCTTGTCCTGGTAGATCGCCGCGAGCCGGCTGCCGAGGCCGTCGGCGAGCTCGGTGGCGTTGCCGTCGGTGATGAAGCAGTCGCGCAAGGCGAGCTGGCGCTGCTGGTCGAGGGGCAGCAGGTGCGGCTGCGGCTGGGTGCCGAACTGGATGTCGCCGGTCACCTGGAGGTTGGCGGCGAGCGCCGCCTTGCCCTCGGGCGTGCCGTGCAGGGCGCTCACCGGGGCAAGGCCCTGGAGGGCGACGAGGTTCGTCGCGGTCTGCGCCGCCGCCGCGCCGGGCAGCGCCAGGCAGAGAATCGCCGTGACCTGGATCGTGCCCTTGCGCATCGTGTCGTCCCCCGGGTGGTTTCTTGTCGGGCGCCAGGAAACGACGACGGGCGCGTCCTGTCCAGCCCGGGCGAGCGGTCCGGGGCTCGGCGGAGGGCCGAAGGCCACGGTCCAAATCCCTTCATACAGAGCCCGTCGCGTGGTCTTGCTAGGCTTTTTGATAAAAAACCATATCATGGGCGGCGAACCGGCGCCGTCCGTGGCTTTGTTCGATGAACCGTCAGCATCTCGCCCATGCCGTCCGCGAGCGTCTGGTGCGTTTGCCGGCCCCCTACGACCATCATTACGGCGTCGTCCCGGCCCCGCCGCCGGAGGACGTGTCGTGTCCCGGTGCCCTGGACCGGCTCGTGGCCGCGAGCGCAGCGCTCGCGCAGGTTCGGACGATCGCGCAGGAGATACCCGACCCCTACCTCATCAGCCGCATCCTCACGCGCCGCGAGGCCGTCAGCTCCTCGGCCATCGAGGGCACCCACAGCACGCTCGACGAGCTGCTCGCCGTCGACGATGCGGGCGAACCCGACGCGATGCAGCGCGGAGCGGTCCGGCAGGTGCGCGACTACGCCCTGTCCCTCGATCGTCTCGTGCCGCAGGCGCTGCAACAGGGCCCCGCCCTCTTCGACCTCGACCTGATCCGGCGCCTGCACGCCGATGTCATGCGGGCCGATCCCGACTTCGCGGACGTCCCGGGCGAATGGCGCCGCAGCGTCGTGTGGATCGGCGGCACGGGCAACATCGCCTACTCGACCTGGAACCCGCCGCCGCCCGACCGGATCGCCGGCTGCCTCGCGGAGACGGGCGACTATCTCAGGAACGAGGGAATGCAGGCGATGACGCAGAACCTCGTCGTGCGGATGGCGGTGGCGCACGCGCATTTCGAGGCGGTGCATCCCTTCCGGGACGGCAACGGCCGCGTCGGCCGGCTGCTGCTTCCGCTGATGATGGCGGCCGACGGCGAGATTCCGCTCTATCTCTCGCCCTACATCGATGCGCACAAGGACGCCTACTACGCGGCGCTCAAGGGCGCGCAGCAGCGCCTCGACTGGGCGGCGATCATCGGCTTCGTCTCGGACGCGGTCGTGGCGAGCGTCGACGAGCTGATGGTCACGCGTCGAGCCCTCGGCCGGCTTCGCGTGGACTGGGTGACGCGGCGGCGCTTCCGGCACGGATCGGCCTCGCTGCGAACCCTCGACCTGCTGCCGCACTATCCGGTTCTGACGGTGAGGCGGCTGGCTTCGCTCCTCGCCGTCACGGTCCCGCAGGCGGGCCAGGCCGTCGACCAGCTCGTAGCGGCCGGGATCCTGGCGGAGCGGACCGGCTACGCCCGCAACCGCGTCTTCGCCGCCGGAGAGGTGCTGGCGGTCGTCAATCGTCCCTTCGGCGCAGCGCCGATCCTGCCGGGCCCGGACGGTGGGGGCGAAGCCGGGCTCAGCGCCGCCCCGGCCTGAACGGGGCGGCCTCGACCATCGTCGCCTCACCCATCATCGCCTCGGCCAGAAGGCGTCCGGAGGCCGGCCCGAGGGTGAAGCCCTGGTGGCCGTGGCCGAAATGGAACCACAGGCCGGAATGGCGCGGCGCCGCCCCGATCACCGGCAGCATGTCGGGCATGCAGGGGCGGATGCCCGACCAGGGCGCGTTCTCGCGCGGCGCGCCGAGATCGAGGAGGGCGCCCGCCGCGGCCTCGGCGCGGGCGAGCTGGACCGGGCCGGTCGCGGCCTCCGGCCCCGCCAGCTCGGCCCCGGTGGTGAGGCGCAGGCCCGCCGCCATCGGGGCGAGGACGTAGCCGTTTTGCGCGTCGAGGAGCGGCAGCTCCAGGGTGCGGGCGGGGCGCCAGTGCCGGTGGTAGCCGCGCTTGCGCACCATCGCGATCCGGTAGCCGAAGCGGCGCACGAGGTCCGGCGACCACGGCCCGAGCGCCACCACCGCGGCCTCGGCCTCGTGCGCCCCGTCCGCGGTCAGCACGCGCCAGCCCCGCCCGGCCGGCACGAGGCTGTCCGCGTCACCCTTGAGCACGATCCCGCCGCGCCGGGCGAAGAGGGCGGCGTAGGCCGCGACGAGCGCGCCCGGATCGCGGACCGACCACGGATCCTCCCAGTGGATCGCCCCCGCCCCCGTCTGCCTCAAGGCCGGCTCGGCCGCGGCGAGGTCGGCCGGCGACAGCGCCCGCGCGCGGACCCCGTAGCGCGCCCGTAAGCGCTCGGCCTCGGCCACTGCCTCGTCCATCGCGTCGCGCTCGCGCAGGAGCACGCGAAAGCCGCCGCGGCGGACGAGGTCGGCGGCGCCCGCCGCCTCGATCAGCGCCGCGTGCTCGGGGACGGCGTGCGCGATCAGGCTCGCATGGGCGCGGGAGGCGGCGGCGTGGCGGCGCGGGCTCGAATGCCACCAGTAGCGCAGGAGCGGCCCGGCGTGCCGGTGGAGGGAGCGCAGCTCGTAATGGACGTCGTTGCTGCGGCCGGTCGCGATCGCCCACAGCGTCGCCCGGTCGCGCGGCATGGCGTAGGGCTCGACCGCCTCGCTCTGGATGATCCCGGCATTGCCGAAGCTCGTCTCCCGCCCCGGCTCGCCCCGGTCGACGAGGGCGACCGACCAGCCCCGCTGCTGCAGGTGGAGGGCGGTGCCGATGCCGACCATGCCGGCGCCCAGGACGATCGCGCTACGCAAGCTTGCTGCCTCGGGAGGGTGGAAGGGGTTCGAAGGCCGCGGTCACGATACGCGGGACGCAGCCCGGCGCAACGGCGAGACCGGGGCCGGAACCCCGCCGCCCGCCGCGCTTTCCGGAGGGCTACCTCCGGATCCCACACGATCGCCGCCCCATGACCACCTACTTCACCAGCGACACCCATTTCGGCGACCCGCGGGTGCTGCGCATCGACCGCCGGCCCTTCCCCGACCTCGCGACCCACGACGCGGCGCTGGTCGAGAACTGGAACGCCGTGGTCGAGCCCGACGACACGGTCTGGCATCTCGGCGACTTCGCGCTCGGACCGCCGCCGGAGCGGGTCCAGGCCCTGCTCTCGGCGCTCAACGGGCATAAGCACCTGATCGTCGGCAACAACGACGCCCCGGCGACGCTCGCGGCGCGCGGCTGGCTCAGCACCGCGCACTACGCCGAGATCGACGTCGACGGGCAGCACCTCGTCCTGTGCCACTACGCGTTTAGGACCTGGAACCGGATGGGCCGGGGCGTCGTGAACCTGCACGGCCACTCGCACGGCAAGCTGAAGCCCGCGACGCGGCAGTACGACGTCGGCGTGGATGCCTGGGAGTTCCGGCCGGTGACGCTGGAGACGATCCGCGCGACGCGGCGCCGGGGCACGACGACCTGATGGGTCACGCCCGCACCTCGCGACGCTCGGCCGGGCGCGTGCGGTGCAACCCATCTGAGCAGTTTTACGCGGAACCCCGCGGGCGCCCCCGACGTTCCTCGGTCACAATAAGCAAGCTTGGCATCACGCTTCATCCTTGGGGCCGATCGCCGCAGCTGCTGATCCCACATCGTTCACGAGTTCAGCGATGACCACACCGCGTCGTCTCCCGTTCGGCTGGCCGCTCGCCACCGCCCTCCTGGTCCTCGCCGGCCCGGCCCTGGCCCAGCCGGCCTGCATCGGTGCCCAGCGCAAGATCGACGAGGCCGGCGCCCTGCGGTTTCAGGCCCGCCAGGACGCCCGCATCGGCGACAAAGACCGGGTCTGCGACAACCTCGGCGACGCCGAGGACCGCTACGAGGATGCCCGCGACCGCCTGGACGATTGCGGCCTTGGCGTCGCCTCGGTCGATCTCAAGAGCGCGCTACGCTCGGTGCGCCAGGAGAAGCGGTTCTTCCGCTGCGACTGAGCGCGTGCCGTAGCGCACACCGTTTCATCCCCGATTCACCCATCCCTCTCACCGGGCGCTGCCGCGATGTCGGCGCGCCGGATCGGAATCTTCGCCATGACCAGCGCCAGCCAGACCTCGACCGAGTCCCGCCTCTCTGCCCCGACCGCGGGTGCCCACTCCTTCACCGCGGCGCTCTGCGGCTTCCTTGGCTCGACCGCGGCGACGACCGTGGTGATGCTGCTGCTCAGCAGCGTCTGAGGTCCTCTCTAGCCTCCGGCGCTTACGGCGCCACCGACCAGAACCGGCGCCGGGCAAACAGCATGTCCGGCTGGCCGACCTGAGGGCTCCCGGCCTGGATGTGGGTCTGCACCGCCGGCGGCGGCGGGCAGACCGGATCCGGGCGCCGCGTCTGGATCGTCACCGGCTCGGGCCGCACGAGGCCCATCCTCACCTGGACGTCCGGATTGCGCAGGGCCGCGACCGTCGCGACGGCGGCCATCAATGCGCCCGCGATGGCGCCGAGAAGGAAGTTCAGCATAGCGGCCGGTCCTTGCGCCGACATCGTAGCGGTTTGAGGGCGATTCCCCGGCCTGTGGAGCAGTCCGGGTGCCGCGACGTCGCCCTTCTTTCACAACCCTAGCTTAACAAATCGATGGCAGACCTGCCTCCGGGCCCGCTTCAGCGGCCAGCCGGAGAGGCAGACGATGAGCTACGCGGCGAACGCCTACGCGCGAACGGCCCAGGTGGCGCTGACACCCCGCGAGGCAGAGGCTGCGGTCCTGATCAAGGCGGCGGCCCGCCTGCAGATGATCCAGGACAACTGGGACGTCCAGCAGACGACGCTGAACGACGCGCTCGGCTTCAACCGCAAGGTCTGGACACTGCTCTCCTCCGCCGCGACCGAGCCGGACGCGCCCCTGCCGGAGGAGATGAAGACCGCCATGGCCCAGCTCGGCGCCTTCGTGTTCAGCCGCACCCTCGATGCGATGATCGAGCCCAGCGCCGACAAGCTGACGGCGTTGATCAACATCAACCGCGAGTTGGCGAACGGGCTGCGGGGCAATCCCTGACCGTAAAGATCAGGTCAACCACATTGGGCTGCCCGGATGATCTTTGATCGTCCGGGTCATTCATAGGCCGGAGCGAGCCGAAGCGCGGTCTCCGTCGGCTCGCGAAGAAGCCCTCGTCCCCGGTGGAACGAGGGCTCCATAAGCCGAGAGCGAACCCCCGCCCTACTTCTGCTGCCGCCGCGCCAGCTCGCTGTCCTCGCCGGAGCCCGTGGTCATCGGTGCTTCCAGGCCGCTGGTGTTGCCGCTGGTGTTCTGCTCCGCCCCCGCGGGCATCGTCTGGTCGAAGTTGCGCCGGTTCGACGCGTGGTCGTGGTACTGCTCGGTCTGGACGTGCTTGCTGTCGAGGCCGCGCGCCGCCCCGTGCTGGGACTTGTCGCGGTTGCTCAGCACCATGTTCTCCTCGAGGATGCCCTCGGGCAGCTCGGTCATCGCGCCGGTGCCGGAGCCCTTGCCCTGCGCCCCGGGACCCATGTTGTGCCTGTCGGCCTTGGCCATGTTCATCCTCCGATCGAGCGGTTCGCGGGGGAGGCGCCGGCCATCGGCCGCGCCCCGTCCCACCTACTCCATAAGAGTATGAAGCGCGTCGGCCGGAGCAAGCGCAGCCGCAGCAAATATTGTCGGGAACCTTTAGGCGTTAAAAGCGATACTACCGGCTCTATCGTATTCGGCTGACTATCGCCGACGGCGCGGCGATTCCGCTCCCGAGCGCGGAAACGCCGCGGGAGCGGGACGGCCGATCGATCCTAGTCTTTCCGGCACGGGAACGCGTCGCGCAGGGCGAGCAGCGCCAGGACGCCGGCCTTCTCGCGCAGGGCCGGCGGGTGGGCGGCGCCGTAGGTCACCACCGCCCGGACGAGCTGGAGCCGGTTGCCGTCGGGCGGCAGGCAGGCGCCGAGGATCGGCGGCTGGCTGGCGGTGTCGGCGACGCCGGCGAGGTCCTGCACCGCACCCATGAAGGCCCAGCAGCCGACGGTCTCCGGGTCCTGGCGGAACTCGACCTCGCCACCCCGCACTTTGGCGCCGCGCAACAGGCTCTTGCACTGCGCCACCAGCACCGCGCCCTCGGCGGCGCGCACGGGCGCCGCGAAGGCCCCGGCCGCCAGGAATGCGGCCAGGCTCAAAGCCGCAGCGCGGAGGAGGTCGGGGAACGGTAAGATGTTGCTGGGGAACGGCGCGCGGTTCAGGACCCTGCCCGGACGGTTCGGGAACCTGCTCGGAATCGACATGCGGACACAACTCGACGCGGGAGGCCGCCTGCCTGGGGCCCACCGCATCCTAGCAAGCGGAGCGGGGCTCCGCCCCGCGCGCCGCGCGCCGAGTCACACCCTCGTTGCCGCAGGGCCCCGCGACGGGGCCGGTCAGCGCGCCGGATAGACCACCCGGGCGAGCGCCGCCTCGACGCGCGGCGTCGAGACCGCCGGGGCGGAAGCCTTCTGGTACTGCGCCATCATCCGGCGGGCGGCATCGGCGGGAAGCGCGCCGATCGGCGCCGTCATCGCCAGGAGTTCCTTGCGGGTCTTGGCCGCGACGACCCCGGGACGGTTCACGTCCTGGAAGTCGCTCATCTTGTGCTTGTCGGAATCGGGGGTGCCGTGGAACACCCGCGGGCCCTCGGGCATGATGACGATGTCGCCCGGGCGCAGGGTCGGGTCGCGCAGGAGCGCGGTGCGGGCGTCGAGGGACTTGAGCGGCGACACCGAGAGCTGAAGGGGCTTCTCTTCCTTCGCCGGCTTCACCTCGGCTTTCGGCAGCGCGACGTAGCGGGTGCGCCCGCGCAGGGCCTTGGCCTGGACCGCGAGGCGGTTGCGCCGGGTCGCGCGCTGGCGGATCGGCGCGTCGTAGGGCTGGACTACGTAGGGCTGCGCCACCGGCGCCGGGGCGGCGGAGGGCCCGCCGAACATCTGGCGCAGGAAGTCCAGGCCGTCATTCTCCGCCCGCGCCCCGGCGCTCGAGGCGATCAGCAGGCATCCGGACGTCATCGCCAGGAGAAGGGCGCGGAGCCGGGCAGCCGGCATGGTCTGGTGCAGCGGCATCGAGCCCCCCAGGAACGTGGTGGTGACGGAGTGTGGCGGTGGTCTTGAGAAATCTGTACTGGTACCCGGCCGATTAACCTCCACCGCAGCCTGACAGTTCCGGGCTTTTCGCCAAAGATGAACAATTTATGATCGCGCCGTCCCGCCCCCTCGCCGATCGGATGAGGCGGGATCGCGCGGGCGCGGCGCCGGGCCGGGTGACGGCCCGGACGATCGCCATCTCCCGCCGTCGTCTTGGATATAGACCCCCGAACACTGACCCTGACCTGGTGCGAGGCGTGGAGCATCGATGACGCAACGACAATCGACGCCGGGATGCGGCGCGCTGCGACCGGCCCTCGCCCTCGTCCTGGCACTCGCGGGCATCCCCGCCGCCGCGCAGGCGCCTGCCACGTCCCCTGCCCCGGACAAGCGCGTGCCGATGGAGCCGACGGCCTGGCCGTTCACGGCGATCGGGCGGGTGAACGTGGTGCAGGGGCCGGCACACCGCAGCCACTGCACCGGCACCCTGGTCGGACCGCGCCACGTGCTGACCGCCGCCCATTGCCTGTTCGACGCCCGCCTCGACACCTGGGTCAAGCCGCACCAGGTCCACTTCGTCGCCGGACAGGCCCGCGACCTGAACGCCGGCACCGCCGAGATCGAGGCGTTCCGCCTCGCGCCCGGCATCGATCTGCGGACGGCAGGACGGCCGGCCCCAGGCGCGATCGCCCCGGAGATGGTCGGGCGGGACTGGGTGATCCTCACCCTGCGCCAGCCCATGGCCTTGAAGCCGGTACCGTGGCGCGTGCTGTCGAACGCCGACCTGCCGGGGAGCCGGCCCGGCGCGGTGGTGGCGCTCGCCGGCTACGCCGCCGACCGGCCCTACCTGCCGGTGATCCATCGCGGCTGCGCGGCCCGGATCGACGCGCCGGCCGCGGGCATGCTGAGCGATTCGTGCGAGTCGATGTCGGGAGAATCCGGCGCGCCGGTGCTGCTGCTCGAACCCGATGGCGGCGCGGCGCTCGTCGGGATCCACACCGCGGTGACGGGGGGCACGCGGGTCGGGAGCGCCTACCGCTCGGCGAGCGGGGTCGGGGTCGCGGCCGGCAGCTTCGCCGGCACCCTCGCCGAGATGATCAGGCCGTGAGGCGCCAGAACGCCACCTGGGTGTCGCCGTAGGTCCGGCGCTCCAGTTCCGAAAAACCCTCCGGCGCGGGGAGGGTGGCGGAGGCCGCCTCCTCGACCACCGCGAGGGCGTCGCGCCTCAGCCAGCCGCCCTCGCGCGCCGCGGCGAGCGCCTGCGGGGCGAGATCGCGGCCGTAGGGCGGGTCGCAGAAGACGAGGCCGAAGGGCTCGCCGGGCGGGGCCGGGCCGAGCCGTGTGGCGTCGCGGCGAAACAGCTGCGTCCGGCCGCCGAGCCCGAGGGTATCGAGATTGTGGCGGATCACCCCGCGTGCCTCCGCCCCCTCGTCGACGAGGAGCGCGAAGGCCGCGCCGCGAGAGATCGCCTCGCAGGCGAGCGCCCCGGTGCCGGCGAACAGGTCGAGGACGCGGGCGCCCGGGACCGGATCGTCGTAGGCGTGAGCGAGCACGTTGAACATCGCCTCGCGTAAGCGGTCCGAGGTCGGCCGGATCGCGTCGCTGCGCGGCCCGGCGAGGCCGCGGCCGCGCAGGTCTCCTCCGACGATCCGCATCGCTCAGGCTCAGCCGCGCGGCGGCCGGCCGCCGCCGGGACGCGCGCCGCGCCCGCCGGGCTTCCCCCCGCCACCGGCGCCGCCGGACCGGAAGCCGCCGCCGGGCTTGCCGAAGGGCTTGCCCCCCGGGCGGCCGCCGCCACCGCCGCCGGGACGGCCCTCGCCCTTGCCCCCGAAGGATTTCCCGCCGAAGGACTTGGCCCCGAAGGACTTGCCCCCACCGGGCTTGCCGCCGAACGATTTCGCCCCGCCCGGCTTCGCCCCGAACGAACGGCCCTCGCCGGAGCGCCCCTCGAACGAGCGACCGCCGCCACCGGGACGGCCCTCGCCGCCGAAGCCGCGGCCTTCGCCGCCGCCCGAACGGCCCTCGAAGGACCGGCCACCGCCGCCGGGACGGCCCTCGCCCTTGCCGGCGAAGGATTTCGCCCCGAAGCCGCGATCCCCGCCGCCGAACGAACGGCCACCGCCACCGCCACCGCGGTTTTCACCACCGTAGGAACGGCCCTCGCCGCCGGAGCGGCCCTCGAACGACCGACCTTCGCCGCCACGGCCCCCGAAGCTCTTCGCTCCAAAGCTCTTGGCCCCGAACCCGCGGCCCTCGGCGCCGTCCGGGCGTCCGCCCGACCGGCCGAAGCCGCGTCCGCGGCCGCCGTCCTCGGCGAGACCCGCCTTGGCCCCACCCCGCGGGGCACCGCCGTCGCGGTCGCGGCGCATCGGGCGGTCGTCGCCACCCGGGCCGCGGCCGGGGGCGTCGTCCCGGTCGCCGCGGAACTTGGTGCGGCGGTGCGGCGCCGCCTCCTCCTGCGGCTGCGCGACCAGGCGCTCGACCAGCACCCGGCGGTCGCCGGAGGTGATGGCGCCGACGCGCTGGCGCGGCGCGTCGGCGGTGGCGGCGCGGATTTCCTGCGGGCTGTCGCCGCGCCGGTGCACCCGGCCGCGATTCGGCAGGTCGCCGGCGGCATCGGCCTCGGGATCGCGCCAGACCGTGCGCACCGGCGCCCGGCGGGCGGCCGGCGCCGTCGGCGGCTTGCCGAATTGCGGCCGGGCCGGGTCGCGCCCGCGGGGTGCCCCGTCCTGCGCCGCCCGGGCGGCGGCCTTCGGCGAGCCGAACGGCGCGATCGGCTCGCGCACCGGGCTGGTGAAGTCGACGCCGGCCTGCTCGGACAGCGTGGTGCCGAGCTGGTCCTTCAGCACCCGGGTGCGGATCTCCTCGACCAGCCCGACCTCGAGGTCGCCGAGCTGGAACGGCCCGAAGGAGAGCCGGATCAGCCGGTTCACCGACAGGCCGAGATGCTCGAGGATGCGCTTGACCTCGCGGTTCTTGCCCTCGCGCAGGCCGAGCGTCAGCCAGACGTTGTCGCCCTGCGCCCGGTCGATCGTCCCCTCGATCGGGCCGTACTCCATCCCGTCGATGGTCACGCCCTTGCGCAGCGCATCGAGCTGGGCCTGGTCGACGTCGCCGAAGGCGCGCACACGGTAGCGGCGCAGCCAGCCGGTCTCCGGATGGGCGATGACCTTGGCGAGACCGCCGTCGTTGGTGAGGAGCAGCAGCCCCTCGGTGTTGATGTCGAGCCGGCCGATCGCCACGACCCGGGGCATGTCCTCGGGCAGCACGTCGAACACCGTCTGGCGCCCCTCCGGGTCGCGGGCGGTGGTGACGACGCCGCGGGGCTTGTGGAACAGCCACAGGCGGGTGCGCTCGCGGGTCGGCAGCGGCTCGCCGTCGATCGTGATGCGGTCGCTCGGTGTCACGTTCACCGCCGGGGAATCGAGGCGCACGCCGTTCAGCGTCACGCGGCCCTCGGCGATCATCGCCTCGGCGTCGCGGCGCGAGGCCACGCCCGCCCGGGCGATCGCCTTGGCGATGCGCTCCGGCTCCGGCTCGGCAGGGTCTGCCTTGGATGGAGCTGCCTTGGACGGGGCTGCCTTGGCCGGTCCACGCTTGGAAGCCTGCCCCTCCGGGGATGCCTCGTCCCGTCCGCGACGCCGCTGCGGCGCCCCGGTCTCGTCGTCGTTGATGTCGTTCATGCGCGCCTGATACCAGACGGGGTGGGGCGACGCGAGTGGAACCGATGCGCGATTTTGCAAGGGGGGCCCCGGGCGAGAGCGGGGTCTTGGCCGAGAACGGGGCCCCGCGGCCGGATCCGCTCGGCCTCGCCTTCGAGGCGGCGCGCGAGGCGGCGGCCCGCGGCGAGGTGCCGGTCGGCGCCGCGCTGGTGCGCGACGGGGTCGTTCTGTCGGTCGCCGGCAACCGTCCCCGGGCCGACCGCGATCCCACCGCCCACGCCGAGATCCTGGCGATCCGGGCGGCCTGCGCGGCCCTCGACGACGAGCGCCTGACCGGCTGCGACCTCTACGTCACCCTGGAGCCCTGCGCGATGTGCGCCGGCGCGATCAGCTTCGCGCGCATCCGCCGGCTCTACTTCGCCGCCCCCGACCCGAAGGGCGGCGCGGTCGAGAACGGCCCGCGCTTCTTCAACCAGCCGACATGCCATCACGCCCCGGAGGTCTACGGGGGTTTTCGCGAGAGCGAGGCCGCCGCGCTCCTGCGCGATTTTTTCCGCGACCGACGCGTCTGACACCCCTCGAATTCAGCCTTCTCAAATCAATATAGCAGTGGCTATATGAGCCGGCCCGAAGCGGGGCGGGTGCGAGGGAGCATGGGGCCGATGCGGGACGGACGGGCGTGGCGCGCCGGCGGCGAGGCGGCGGAGCCGAGCCTCGGGGCGATGAACGCGAGCGTGCCGGTGCAGGCCACCGGCTCCTGGCCGCGGCGGCTGCTGGCGTTCCTCGGGCCCGGCTACATGGTGTCCGTCGGCTACATGGACCCGGGCAACTGGGCCACCGACATCGCCGGGGGTGCGCAGTTCGGCTACACGCTGCTCGCCGTCATCCTGCTCTCGAACCTGATGGCGGTGGTGCTCCAGGCGCTCGCCGCGCGGCTCGGCATCGCCACCGGCCGCGACCTCGCTCAGGCCTGCCGCGACGCCTATTCGCGGCCGGTGGGCATCGCCCTCTGGCTCGCCTGCGAGGCGGCGATCATCGCCTGCGACCTCGCCGAGGTGATCGGCACCGCCATCGCCCTGAAGCTGCTGTTCGGCCTGCCGCTCATCGCCGGGGCGATCCTGACCGGGCTCGACGTGCTGCTGATCCTGCTGCTGATGCGCCGGGGCTTTCGCGCGCTCGAAGCCTTCGTGATCGCGCTCCTCACCATCATCTTCGCCTGCTTCGCGATCCAGATCGCGCTGGCCGCGCCGCCCGTGCGCGAGGTGCTGGCGGACTTCGTGCCCTCGACCCAGATCGTGACCGATCCGGCGGCGCTCTACCTCGCCATCGGCATCCTCGGCGCCACGGTGATGCCGCACAACCTCTACCTGCACTCCTCGATCGTGCAGACCCGGGCCTACCCGCGCGACGAGGCCGGCCGGCGCAGCGCGCTGCGCTTCGCGGTGGCCGATTCGACCATCGCCCTCACCCTCGCGCTGTTCGTCAACGCGGCGATCCTGATCATGGCGGCCAAAGTCTTCCACGGCGCCGGCCAGACCGGCGTGCAGGAGATCGAGGAGGCGCACGCCCTGCTCTCGCCGCTCTTAGGGGTCGGCCTCGCCTCGACCCTGTTCGCCCTCGCGCTCCTGGCCTCGGGCCTCAACTCCACCGTCACCGCGACGCTCGCCGGCCAGATCGTGATGGAGGGCTTCCTGCGGCTGCGCCTGGCCGACTGGGCGCGCCGCCTCCTCACCCGCGGCATCGCCATCGTGCCGGTGGTGATCGTCACCGGGCTCTACGGTGACGAGGGGACCGCGAAACTCCTGGTGCTGAGCCAGGTCGTGCTGTCGATGCAACTGCCCTTCGCGGTGATCCCGCTCGTCCGGTTCGTCTCCGACAAGAGCAAGATGGGAGTCTTCGTCATCCCGCCCTGGCTCAAGATCCTGTCCTGGACCATCGCCGCGGTGATCGTCGTCTTGAACCTGAAGCTCCTCGTCTCGACGTTCAGCGGCGGGTGACGCCGGGGACGGCGAGAGTCGGGAAGCAGACGCAAGCGCAGACATGTGGCATTTGCACAACATTTAGGCGAAACCAGCGCGACGAACTGGGCGAGAACTCGGAACAACGGGGCCGATTCGGACTTTACGCTCCACGTTTTTCGAATTGCGTGGACGCCACGATGAAGATCCGCACCGGCTACTCGATCGCCTTCGACACGCCCGGCCCAACCCCGATGGTCCTGATGCTCAACGTGCATCCCGACCGCGCCGGCGACATGATCACGCCCGACACCATGACCATCGACCCGCCGGTCCCCGCGCACCAGTTCGTCGACTCGTTCGGCAACATCTGCACCCGCGTCACCGCCCCGGGCGGCCGCATCACCTTCTCGGCCGACTTCCTGGTGCAGGACAGCGGGCAGGTCGACGACTACGCGCCCGACGCGATCCAGCACCCGGTGCAGGACCTGCCCGACGACGTGCTGCCCTTCCTGCTCGCCAGCCGCTACTGCGACACCGACAAGCTGTCGGATACCGCCTGGCAGCTCTTCGGGAACACGCCGGAGGGCTGGGCTCGGGTGCAGGCGATCGTCGACTACGTCCACAACCACATCCGCTTCGACTACCAGCGTGCCGACTCGACCCGCTCGGCGCTCGACGGCTTCAACCAGCGCGAGGGCGTCTGCCGCGACTTCGCCCATCTCGCCGTCACCTTCTGCCGCTGCATGAACATCCCGGCGCGCTACTGCACCGGCTATCTCGGGGACATCGGCGTGCCGGCGGTGCCCGATCCGATGGATTTCTCGGCCTGGTTCGAGGTGTACTTAAGCGGGCGCTGGTACACGTTCGACGCCCGCCACAACAAGCCGCGGATCGGCCGCATCGTCATGGCGCGCGGCCGCGACGCCACCGACGTGGCGATCTCGACGAGCTTCGGCCCGGCCTGGCTCGCCAAGTTCGAGGTCCACACCGACGAGGTGGTGGAGCCGGCGCCGCAGGCGCTGCCGGAAACGGAGTGGCTCCAGGCGGCGGAGTAGGAACGGCGCGCGGAGGGCTCCCCTCCCCGCCGTGAACCGGGTGGTGCATCCGGCGTCAGGCGAGCCGGTCGCCTGAGAGGAACGATGTCGGAGGGCGCCTTCTCACTGGGGATGGCTGCCCTTCGAACATCGATCCGGCAAGCCTCGCGCCGCCCGGCCCGAGGCTAAGTGCAGCGGGAGCGTGGCGTCGCCGTCCCACTCGGGCGTGCGATCGAGCGACCTGCCGTCGGCTGTGGAATCGGAGTTCGGCAGCCCTACCTCTGCGCGATCGGCGACGTCGCGGCGCAGGGCTGACGTGGGTGGAGCGGTGCCGATCGTGAGGCCGCCCGTCACGATGATTGCGGCCTCACCGGAAGCGCCGCCCTCTCCCGCACGATTGTCGTTGAGGCGCCGTCCCCGCCGAGGGGGAAGGTTCGGAGGTGGCGCTCCTCCAGGCCCTCACACGACCCGGAGCGGCTTCTCCAGCACCCGCAGCACCTGCGCCAGGTCGTGGCCGCGCTTCAGGATGCGTCCGGTCTCGGCGATCACCGCGTAGGCGCCCTGGCGCCGGGCGAGGCGCGGGTCCTTCTCGATGCGGTAGAGCGGTCGCTCGGAGGTGCGGCGGTGGATGGCGAACACCGCCTTCTCGCGGGTGAAATCGATCGTGTAGTCCCGCCATTCGCCCTCGGCGACCATCCGGCCGTAGAGGTTCAGGATGATGCGCAACTCGTCGCGATGGAACGACACCTGCGGGACGGTGCGTGGGAACGGCACCACGTGCGCGCCGGCGCTCCGGCTATCGGCCGTCTCTCCTTCGCTCATCGTGTCTCCTGGATATCCGGGGGGTGACTCGCGGGGTGATTCGCGCCGGACGGCGCTGCGTTCCGGGGCGCGGCGGTGACGAGCCGGCGAACGACCCGGGTCCGACCATGATGGGATGGCGTCGACGGCCCCGCAAGGGTTGCGTTGGAGAGACAGTGTGCCGGCAACTCGCCGAGGCGAAGCGGAAATACGAGAGAAACGGCGAGAGCGCCCATAAACCGCCACAATCACGCCCCGCGCCGGCCTTGATGCGCGCGTAGGGGTGAAACGACCTCATGGCCCGGCCTGTCGGCCGCTCCGGTACCCAGCCCCCCAGCCCCCCAGCCCCCGCGATGCCGGCGGGCCGGGCCTCCTCCGAGGTTTCGAGACCCAAACCACTTCAGGGCCGCCTCCTCGGAGCGCGGTCCTTCTTTTGAGCCCCGGGCTCGATCTCGGCGTTGGCTCTTCAGGCTTCCTTGCAGTGGGCGAGGCCCAGGGTGGCGGGGCGCCGGGATGCGAGACGCATCCGGGCGGGCGCATCCGAGAAGGTCGGTTGCACCTTCAGGCGGGACGAACGGCGCGAAGGCCGGGACGCGCCCGGTGAAACGGGCAAGGCCGGGCATGGCGGTGTCTCTCGGTCGAAACAGCGCCAGCCTTCCCCTCGCGTCCTCCGCCCGGGCCGACCCCGGACGCACCGGCCACAATGGCCGAGGTCGAGCTTAAGCCGGCGCCCCGACCGTGTCGGCCATCCGGGCGCGGCGCGTACCCATCGGCTCCTCCGGCCCGGTGGTGGTGTCGCGGGCGGTCTGGTGCTCAAGCTCGGCGTTGATCTCGCCGCCGACGAGCACGATCGTCGAGGAGATCCAGATCCAGGTCATGAAGCCGATCGCGGCGCCGAGCGAGCCGTAGGTCTCGTTGTAGCTGCCGAAATGCGCGACGTACCAGGAGAAGCCGATTGAGGCGGCGAGCCACACCACGCCCGCGGTGAGGCTGCCGGGCGTGACCCAGCGCCAGCGCGGCAGGTCGCGGCTCGGGCCGTAGCGGTAGAGGAGCGCGAGCGCGAACAGCAGCACCGCGAGCAGGGCCGGCCAGCGCAGGAGCGCGATGTACCACGCGGTCGGGCTGATCCGGATGCCGAAATTGCCCAGAAAGTTCAGCGCCACCGGCAGCACCACGATGCAGCCGAGCGCCACGATGACGAAGACCAATGCGCCGAAGGTGAAGGTGAGCGAGCGCAGGTTGAGCTGGATGAAGCTGCGCTTCTCCTGCTCCTCGTAGACGATGTTGAGCGCATCGAACATCGCCTTCATGCCGGCATTGGCGCTCCACAGCGAGATCGCGAGGCTGGTGAAGAAGGTGATGCCGAGCGTGGTGCCGCCCTTGGCGGTGATGCGCTTGACCTGGTCGCCGATGATCTCAAGCGCGCCCGAGGGCAGCACGCCCTGGAGCAGGGACAGGTGGTCGTTGATGGTGCTCGGATCGGTGAACAGCCCGTAGAGCGAGACGAGGGCCGCCACCGCCGGGAAGATGGCGAGCAGGGTGTAGAAGGTGACGCCGGCGGCCACCGACAGCACCCGGTCCTTCTGGAATTCGAGGTAGACGCGGTAGAGCACGTCCTTCCAGCCCTTCGGGGGGATCTCGGTCGGGGTCTCGGCCTTGCGCCCGCGGTCGCCCTCGGTGTCGGCGACCCACTGGGCCGGGCGCCCGGAATACGATTTGGCGCCGCGGCCGAGATGCCGCGTCGGGTCCGGCGCCGCCTCCATGACGCCGTCCGGCCGCCGCGCCGTGACGAGGCGGACGAGGGCGAGGCCGAGGAAGACGGTCCACAGGGTCGAGGTCACGCCGGACGGGGCGGAACCGGAGCGGGGTTCGGGCGGCATCGCGACACCGGGAGCAAGGAGGATCGGCCGGGCCCACAAGCGTGGGCGCTCGGGATTCACAACGTCGCGCCGCGGGGAGCGTTCCGGTTCCGATAAAGTGCCTTCGGGTCAATGACTTGACCCTGGGTACGCTAGGCCGCCGCGCTGCCGCCGGCCAGTCCGCGGATCAGCTCGGCGAAGCGGTCGCCCTGAACCAGCACGTGGGCCCGCAGGCGCTCGCCGGCCAGCGCGTCGTCCCCGGCCAGAATCGCCTCGACGGCGCCCTCGTGCTCGGCCAGCGACTGGCGCAAGCGATTGCGGGCCCGGAGCTGGATGCGCCGGAACGGTGCCAGGCGCCGGCTCAACGACACGGCCTGCTCGCACAGGAAGCCGTTGCGCGACGCGCGGTAGATGACCGCGTGGAAGACCGCGTTCTCGGCGTAGTAGGCCTCGGTGTCGCCGGCCGCGGCCGCCGCCCGGCAGGCGTCGAGCGCCGCGACGAGTTCGTGCTGGTGCGCATCGGTGAGCCGCCGCGCGGCGAGGCGGCCGCAGGCGGCCTCCAGTTCCGCCATGGTCTCGAACATCTCGATGAGCCGGGCCGGCTCCGGCGTGCTCACCACCGCGCCGCGGCGCGGCTTGACCTCGATCAGGCCGGTGACGGCGAGTTGCAGCAGCGCCTCGCGGATCGGCGTGCGCGAGACCCCGAACCGGGCGGCGAGCTGGACCTCGTCGAGCCGGTCGCCGGGGCGCAGCACCCCGTCCACGATCTCGTCCTCGATCGTCTGCCGCAGCCGTTGGGCGTGGTTCCGGGGAGCATGACTCGGAGCATGACTCATGGCGCCTCCCTCCTCCGGGCGCATGGGATACGACTTCCGCAGAATATGCACGCCGGTTGACAAAATATACAAGATGGGAGTCTTTTCCGATCGAGACGCAGCGGTCCCCTCGAGAAGGCCGCGCTTCAACGACGGATCCGGAGCCGACGCGCTCCCGACGGAGGAAACGCCATGGCTCTTACCCGCCGCACGATCGTGGCCGCCGGCCTCGCCGCGCCAGCCCTGGTCAGCCTCGGCCGCGCCGCGCAGGCCGCCACCATCCTGAAGCTGTCGCACCAGTTCCCGGGCGGCACGGTCGACGAGGGCGATTTTCGCGACCGGATGTGCCGCAAGTTCGCCGCCGCCGTGAAGGAGCGCTCGAAAGGCGCGCTCGACGTCCAGGTCTATCCCGGCTCGTCGCTGATGAAGACCAACGCCCAGTTCAGCGCGATGCGCAAAGGCGCGCTCGACATGAGCCTCTACCCCCTGCCCTATGCCGGCGGCGAGGTGCCGGAGACCAATATCGGGCTGATGCCGGCTCTGGTGACCTCCTACCAGCAGGCGATGGCCTGGAAGACGGCGCCGGTCGGACGCAAGCTCACCGAGATCCTGCAGGCGAAGAACATCGTGCTGGTCTCCTGGGTCTGGCAGGCCGGGGGTGTGGCGAGCCGCGACCGCCCGCTGGTGCGGCCGGAGGACGCCAAGGGGATGAAGGTCCGCGGCGGCTCGCGCGAGATGGACCTGATGATGAAGGCGGCGGGCGCCGCGACGCTCAGCCTGCCCTCGAACGAATCCTACGCGGCGATGCAGACCGGCGCCTGCGACGCGGTCATCACCTCCTCGACCAGCCTGATCTCGTTCCGGTTGGAGGAACTGTCGAAGTCCCTCACCTCGGGCCGCGGCCGCTCGTACTGGTTCATGCTCGAGCCGATCATGATGTCGAAGGCGATCTTCGACGGCCTGCCCAAGGACCAGCGCGACCTCGTCATGGCCGTCGGCGCCGAGCTCGAATCCTTCGGCCAGGAGGGCGCGCAAGCCGACGACACCCGGGTCGAGCAGATCTTCGGTAAGGCCGGCGCCAAGGTCGAAACCCTCGACGAGGCGACGCTTGGCCGCTGGCGCGACATCGCCCGCGATTCGGCCTGGAAGGACTACGCGGCGAAGTCCTCGTCCTGCGCCGAGATGCTGAAGCTCGCGGAGGCGGTCGCGTGAGCCACGCCTTCGACGCGGCCTCCGCCACGCCTGAGCCGGAGCGCGCCGCGGCGCGGGTCCGGCTTCCCGGCCCGCTGGCGGCGATCGACGCCGCGATGGCGGGCTTGAACCGGCTGATCCTGCTCCTCGGCGGCGTCGCCCTCGTCGCCGCCTGCCTGGTCTTGAGCTACAGCGTCGTCGTGCGCTACTTCCTGAAGATCCCGACCGAGTGGCAGGACGAGACGGCGGTGTTCCTCATCGTCGGCGCCACCTTCCTGTCGGCGGCGGGCGTCCAGGCGAAGCGCGGCCACGTCGCCATCGAGGCGCTGACCGGCCTGCTGCCGCCGCGGGCGAACCGCCTGCGCCTGCTCTTTGCCGACATCGTCAGCCTCGCCTTCGTGGCCTTCTTCGCCTGGAAGAGCTGGACCCTGCTGCACGAGGCCTGGGAGGACGGCCAGATCTCGCAATCGACCTGGGGCCCGCCGCTCTGGATCCCCTACTCGCTGATGGCGTTCGGCATGACGCTGCTGACGCTGCAATTCCTGCTCCAGATCGCCGAAGGCCTCGCCCGCGGCCCGGCGGCGGCCGGCTTCGCCGACCCGAAGGTGGGCTTGGGCGCCGACCTCAAGACCCCGCCGAAAGGACCCGCCCGATGAGCACCGCGATCATCGGCACCCTCTACGCCGGGGCCACCCTCGGCGCGATGCTCGCCGGCATCCCGATCGCCTTCGCGCTCGGCGCGGTGGCGCTCCTGTTCATGCTGGCCTTCATGCCCGGCGCCTCCCTCGATACCGTGGCGCAGAACGTCTACGAGGAGATGGCCTCGATCACGCTCCTGTCGATCCCGCTCTTCATCCTGAAGGGCGCGGCGATCGGCCGGTCGAAGGCGGGCCAGGACCTCTACTCGGCGATGCATGCCTGGATGCACAAGATCCCGGGGGGTCTCGGCATCGCCAACGTCTTCGCCTGCGCGCTGTTTGCCGCCATGGCGGGGTCGAGCCCGGCGACCTGCTCGGCGATCGGCTCGGCCGGCATCCCGGAGATGCGCAGGCGCGGCTATTCCGGGGGCTTCGCCGCCGGCATCATCGCGGCGGGCGGGACGCTGGGCATCCTCCTGCCGCCCTCGATCACCATGATCCTCTACGCGGTGGCGGCCGAGCAGTCGCTCGGCCGGCTGTTCCTCGCCGGCATCGGCCCGGGCCTGCTGCTCGTCCTGCTGTTTGCGGCTTACGCCGCCTGGCGCTTCCGGCGCGAATTCGCCATGGCGCGCGCCGCCTACGCGACCGGCGGACCCGAGCACCCGATCCTGGCGGAAGACCGCTACTCGATGGCGCAGCGCTTCTCGACCCTGCCGCGGGTGCTGCCCTTCGTGGTGCTGCTCACCGGCGTCATGGTGGCGCTCTACGGCGGCTACGCCACACCCTCCGAGACGGCCGGCCTCGGCGGATTGCTGGCGCTGGCGCTGATCGCCGCGATCTACGGCGTGTGGCGGGCCCGGGACGTCAGCCCGATCCTGATCGCGACCTTGCGCGAATCGACCATGCTGATGCTCATCATCGGCATGTCGCTGCTCTACGCCTACGTGATGAGCTATCTCCACATCTCGCAGGCCGCGGCGGCCGCGATCGTGGCGATGCACCTCTCGCCGTGGCTCCTGCTGCTGACCATCCTGCTGCTCGTCGTCGGCCTCGGCTTCTTCCTGCCGCCGGTCTCGATCATCCTGATGACCGCGCCGATCATCCTGCCGCCGCTGCGGGAGGCGGGGTTCGACCTGGTCTGGTTCGGCGTGGTGATGACGATCACCATGGAGATGGGGCTGATCCACCCGCCGGTCGGCCTCAACATCTTCGTCATCAAGAACATCGCGCCCGACATCCCGCTCTCCGAGATCATCTGGGGCACCCTGCCCTTCGTGATATTGATGGCGGTGGCGATCCTGGTCCTGTGCGTCGCCCCCGGCATCGCGCTGTGGCTGCCGGATCTCCTCTTGCCCTCGACCAAGTAGAGGCGCCACCATGCGCGATGCGCCGCCGGGACCCGCCTGCGACACCCGGCGGCGCTCCTCTCTCCTCTCCGCTGCCGCAGCGGAGCCCTATCTGATGACGGGCGGCGCGACGGATTCCGGCAGCGGATCCCGGGCGACCGCGCAACGCGACGGTGAGCAAGGCCCCATGGCGGCGATCTCGTTCCTCGGCGACCTCCTCCAGAGCATCTCGGACCGGGGCCGCGGGCTGATCGCCTTCGGCCGCGACGATCCCGCCAAGGCGAGCGTCGCCGAGGTGGTGAAGCTCTGCGAGGACCTGATCTCCCGGCGCGGCGAGGCCTCGGGGGTGGCGCTGGCCCGCATTATCCTCGACCGCTACGACAGCTTCGGGCGCGCCGACCGCCACGATTTCCTGCGCCGCATCGCCCTCGATTTCGGCGCCGACCACGCGGCGGTCGAGGGCGCCATCGCGGCCTACGGGAAGGCGCCGTCCCGGGCCGCCCTCGGGCGCCTGCACGAGGCCGCCGAGCCGCGCTCGCAGGAGCTGATCCGCCGCCTCAACCTCGCCCGCGACGGCACGATCGCGCTGGTGCGGATGCGCGAGGACCTGTTCACCCTGCGCGACGCCGCCCGCAAGGCCGACAAGCCGGACCCGGCTTTGGCCGAGGCGGTCGAGAGCCTGGATTCCGACTTCGAGCACCTGTTCGCGTCGTGGTTCAACCGCGGCTTCCTAGTCCTGCGCCGGATCGACTGGACGACGCCGGCCCACATCCTCGAAAAGATCATCCGCTACGAGGCGGTGCACGCGATCTCGGACTGGGACGACCTGCGCCGGCGCATCGCGCCGCCGGACCGGCGCTGCTTCGCCTTCTTCCACCCGGCGCTCCTCGACGAGCCCTTGATCTTCGTCGAGGTGGCGCTCACCACCGGCATCGCCGCGGCGATCGCCCCGATCCTCGCCGACGACCGCCGGCCGACCGACACCAGCGAGGCGACGACCGCGATCTTCTACTCGATCTCGAACTGCCAGAAGGGCCTGGCCGGCATCACCTTCGGCAACTTCCTGATCAAGCAGGTGGTCGAGGACCTCTGCCGCGAGATGCCGGCGCTGAAGACCTTCGTCACCCTCTCGCCGGTGCCGACCTTCCGGTCCTGGCTCGACCGCGAGCGCCGGGCCGACGCCCCGCAGGGGATCACCCGCGAGGACGTCGAGACCCTGCGCCTCCTCGACCAGCCCGACTGGCACGCCGACAAGGCCAAGGCCGACGCGGTGAAGAAGGCCCTGCTGCCGGCCGCCGCCTACTACTTCCTGCGTGCCAAGACCCCGCGCGGCAAGCCGGTCGACCCGGTGGCGCGGTTCCACCTCGGCAACGGCGCCCGGCTGGAGCGGCTGAACTTCCTGGGGGACGTTTCGCCCAAGGGCCTGTCGCAGGGCTACGGTCTGATGGTGAACTACCTCTACGACCTCGCGGCGATCGAGAAGAACCACGAGACCTACGCCAATCTCGGCACCGTCTCGGCCTCGCTCACCGTCAACCGCGAGTTGCGCCAGAACCTGCCGCCGGCGCGGTCGGTGGCGCTGGCCGAGGCGTGAGCATTTTCTCCTCTCCCCGCGGGCGGGGAGAGGGCTGTTGACCCCTTGTCGGGTCAACAGCGAGGCGGCAGCCGAGGGTGAGGGGGAGATGCCGGATATGGCTCCTCTTTCGGAAACACCCCCTCACCCTCGCCCTGCGGGCTTGCCGTACCCTCTGAACGAGGGCACGGCCCTCTCCCCGCCCGCGGGGAGAGGAGAAGTACCCGCGTTCTTCGAGTGGATGGCGCGACCGCTCTTCACGCCGACAATCCAAGAGTCCCCCATGTCCAACCACTTCTTCGACATCGTCCGCTCCCGCCTCCCCGCCGATCCCTCGGCCAAGGTCTTCCTCGAGACCCCCGAGGGCCTGCGCTGGAGCTACGCGGATCTTATCGCCGAATCCGGCCGCTACGCCGCGGCTCTGGTCGGGCTCGGCGTCGCCCCCGGCGACCGGGTGGCGGTGCAGGTCGAGAAGAGCCCGGCGGTGATCGCGCTCTATCTCGGCTGCGTGCGGGCCGGCGCGGTGTTCCTGCCGCTCAATACCGGCTACACGCCCTCCGAGATCGCCTACTTCCTCGGCGACGCCGAGCCGGCCCTGTTCGTCTGCGATCCGGGCAAGCTCGACGCGCTGAAGCCGGTGGCCGAGGCGGCGAACGTCAAGCAGGTCGGCACCCTCGACGCCGGGGGCGAAGGCACCATGGCGGCCGAGGCCGCGGGCCAGACCGGCGACTTCGCCGACGTGGCGCGCGCCTCGGACGACCTCGCGGCGATCCTCTACACCTCGGGCACCACCGGGCGCTCGAAGGGCGCGATGCTCACCCACGACAACCTGTCGTCGAACGCGCTGACGCTGGTCGATTACTGGCGTTTCACGCCGGACGACGTGCTGATCCACGCGCTCCCGGTGTTCCACACCCACGGCCTGTTCGTCGCCACCAACACGGTGCTGATGTCAGGTGCGGCGATGATCTTCCTCCCCAAGCTCGATCCGCCGCTGATCCTGTCGCTGATGGGCCGGGCGACCGCCCTGATGGGCGTGCCGACCTTCTACACCCGCCTCCTCAAGGAGCCGGGCCTGACCCGCGAGGCGACCGCCGGGATGCGCCTGTTCGTCTCCGGCTCGGCCCCGTTGCTCGCCGAGACCCATCGCGAGTGGCAGGAGAAGACCGGTCACGCGATCCTCGAGCGCTACGGCATGACCGAGACCAACATGAGCACGTCGAACCCCTATGACGGCGACCGGGTCGCCGGCACGGTCGGGTTCCCGCTGCCGGGCGTGTCGCTGCGGGTGGTCGATCCGGAGACCGGCCGGGGACTCGCCGCCGATCAGGTCGGCATGATCGAGGTGCGCGGGCCCAACGTGTTCAAGGGCTACTGGCGCATGCCCGAAAAAACCGCGGCCGAGTTCAAGGCCGACGGCTTCTTCATCACCGGCGACCTCGGCAAGGTGGACGAGCGCGGCTACGTCCACATCGTCGGGCGCGGCAAGGACCTGATCATCACCGGCGGCTTCAACGTCTACCCGAAGGAGGTCGAGACCGAGATCGACGGGCTGCCCGGCGTGCTCGAATCGGCGGTGATCGGGGTGCCGCACCCGGATTTCGGCGAGGGCGTCACCGCCGTGGTGGTGCCGCGCGGAACGGAGGCCCCGAGCGAGACCGCGATCCTCTCGGCCCTCGAAGGCCGGCTCGCCAAGTTCAAGCTGCCGAAGCGCGTCATCATCGCGGACGAGCTGCCCCGCAACACGATGGGCAAGGTGCAGAAGAACCTGCTGCGTGACACGCACAAGGGGTTGTACGGGGGCTGAGGGATCCCATTCGACCGTCGCTTCTATCCCACCCACCACCTCATCCTGAGGTGCGAACGAAGTGAGCCTCGAAGGAGGCTTCCAGGGGCCATCGAGATTTCTGGAGGCCTCCTTCGAGGCCTCCGCTTCGCTCCGGCACCTCAGGATGAGGCCGCGGGTGGGTTAGGATCGGTTCTTGTGGTTTTCGAGCGAGCAACCCAGCCCTTCACCCCACCCCGGGAAACTCCGCCGCCAGCGCCGGCACCAGCTCCCCCAGAAAATCCTCCGCCGCGGCCGGCAGCGTGCGCCCGGCCTTGGCGATCAGGCAGACCGGGCGCGAGAAGCTCGCCTCGGCGATCGGGCGCGAGCGTAAGGAGGGCTCGGCCCGGATCTCGCGGGCGGAGCCCGGCAGGATGGTGAGGCCGAGCCCGGCCCGCACCATGCCGACCGCCGTCATCATGTAGGTCGCCTCGCAGGCGGTCACCGGCAGCCGGCCGGCGGCGACGAAGGCGGCGTCGACCACCGCGCGCACGCTGGTCTCGGCATCCATCAGCACCAGCGGGTACTCGGCCAGCGCCTCCAGCGTCACGCTTCCGACCTCCCCGATCGGGTGGCCGGCGGGATAGACCACGTGCAGGGCGTCCGCCGCGCGGGCGAGCACCGTGACCTCCGCGTCGCGCACCTCGCCGCCGGTGACGCCGAGATCGACCTCCTCGCGCCGCACCAGCCCCAGCACCCGCTCGGCGATGGCATCCTTGACGACGAAGCCCATCCGCGGATGCGCCGCCCGGAAGGCCGCGATGGCGTCCGGCAGCACCCCCGCCGCCACCGAGGGCAGGGCCGCGATCCGCACGATGCCGTGGCGCCGCGCCGCGAGGTCGCGGGTGTCGACGACGACGCTGTCGAGCTCGCGCAGCACGCGCTGGAACACCGGCAGCAATTCGCGCCCGACTCGGGTCGGCTCGACGCTGCGGCTGTTGCGGTCGAGGAGGCGCACCGCCAACGCCTCCTCCAGCCGGCGGATCTGCACCGTCAGCGCCGGCTGCGACAGGTTCAGGAGCGCGGCCGCCCGGGTGAAGCTGCGCAGGTGGGCCACCGACACGAAGGCGCGAACGTGGCGCAGGTTGAGATCCATAACGGATGGTTATCGGGACGATCCGATCTTTTCAATTGCCGGATCGACGACCTCTTGGTGTGATTTGGTCGAACAGAACGGCGCCACGTCCGAGCGCCGAACCCCCGGGAGGAAACGATGCTGGCCCTGCTTGGCCTGTGCACGATCGCGCTGCTGCTCACCGCCATCCTGACCAAGCGCCTGTCGCCCCTCGTGGCGCTGATCGTGATCCCGGTCGCCGCCGCCCTCGTCGGGGGATTCGGGCTCGACACCGGCAAGTTCGTGCTCGCCGGCATCCAGAGCCTGGCGCCGGTCGTCGGGATGTTCGTGTTCGCGATCCTGTTCTTCGGCATCGTCAGCGATGCCGGGCTGCTCGACCCGATCATCGACAGGATCCTCGCCACCGTCGGCACGCGGCCGAGCCGGATCGTGCCCGGCACGACTCTGCTCGCGCTGCTGATTCACCTCGACGGCTCGGGCGCGGTGACCTTCCTCATCACCATTCCGGCGATGCTGCCGCTCTACGACCGGGTCGGGATCGACCGGCGCATCCTCGCCTGCGCGGCCTCGCTCGCCGCGGGCGTGAACTTCCTGCCCTGGACCGGGCCGATGATCCGGGCCTCCGCGGCGCTCAAGCTGCCGATTCCCGACATCTTCACGCCGCTGGTGCCGGTCCAGGCGGTCGGCCTCCTGTTCATCTTCGCCGTCTCGTACTGGCTCGGCCTGCGCGAGGAGCGCCGGCTGAAGCATGCCGGAGCCGGGACGGCCGAGGCGGTCGCCGCCGGCGGGCGCTCCTTGAGCGATGCCGAACGGTCCTTGCGCCGGCCGGACCGGTTCTGGCCGAACCTCGTCCTCACCGTCGCGGTGCTCGGCACGATGGTGCTGATGGCCGAGAAGATCCCGCCGGCCCTGATGTTCATGCTCGGCACCGCGCTGGCGCTGATCATCAACTACCCGAGCGTCGACGCGCAGCGCCAGCGCATCGACGCCCACGCCAAGGCGGCGATCCTGATGGCGTCGATCCTGCTGGCGGCGGGCGTGTTCACCGGCATCATGCAGGGCACCGGCATGCTCAAGGCGATGGCGCAGGGCGCGGTCGCCTTCGTGCCCCCCAGCCTCGCCCCGCACATCCCGTTCGCCCTCGGCCTCGTCTCGATGCCGCTCAGCATGCTGTTCGACCCGGACTCGTTCTACTTCGGCGTGCTGCCGGTGGTGGCCGAGGTCGCCCACCAGCTCGGCGTGCCGCCGCTCCAGGTGGCGCAGGGCGCGCTCCTCGGCCAGATGACCACCGGCTTCCCGGTGAGCCCGCTCACGCCGGCGACGTTCCTGGTCTGCGGCCTCACCGGCATCGACCTCGCCGACCACCAGAAGTTCACCTTCCCGTTCCTCCTCGCGGCCTCCGTGGTGATGACCTTCGCGGCCGTCGCCTTCGGGGTCTTCCCACTCTGATCCCCCGGCACCCGCAAGGGTGCCGGCCAGCCCGAATGGGCGCCGGCGCCGAATGCGCCGGACGCCTTCGCCGTAAGGCGAAGGCCACCTAATGAGGACAATCATGAGAACCATTCGCCTCGGCGCCGGGGCCGGCTATGCCGGCGACCGGATCGAGCCCGCCCTCGAGCTCGCCGAGCACGGCGCCCTCGACTACCTCGTTTTCGAGTGCCTGGCCGAGCGCACCATCGCGCTCGCACAGCAGGCGCGCCTGCGCGATCCCGCCGCCGGCTACGACCCGCTGCTGGAAGCCCGGATGCGGGCGGTGCTCGAGCCGTGCCGGCGCAACGGCACCCGCATCGTCACCAACATGGGGGCGGCCAATCCGCTCGCCGCGGCGGAGAAGACCCGGGCGATCGCCCGCGACCTCGGGCTCTCCGGCCTGAAGGTCGCGGCGGTGATCGGCGACGACGTGCTGGAGGCGGTCGGCGCCGGCGACTACGAGATCCTGGAGACCGGCGGCCGGGTGCGCGACCTCGGCAACCGGGTGATCTCCGCCAACGCCTATCTCGGCGCCGGGCCGATCGCCGAGGCGTTGGCCCGAGGCGCCGACGTGGTCGTCACCGGCCGGGTCGGCGACCCGGCGCTGTTCCTCGCCCCCCTCATCCACGCCTTCGGCTGGCCATTCGACGACTGGGACCGGCTCGGCCGCGGCACGCTCGCCGGCCACCTCCTCGAATGCGCCGGCCAGATCACCGGCGGCTACTTCGCCGATCCCGGGTTGAAGGATGTCGCCGGCCTCGCCCGCCTCGGCTTCCCCATCGGCATCGTCGACGAGGAGGGCGGCATCGAGATCACCAAGGTGCCGGGCTCGGGCGGGCAGGTGACGCTCGCCACCTGCAAGGAGCAGCTGCTCTACGAGGTGCACGATCCCGCCCGCTACCTCCAGCCCGACGTGGTGGCGGATTTCTCCGACGTGACCATGGAGGCGGTCGGCCCCGACCGGGTGCGGGTGACGGGAGGGCGCGGCGGGCCCGCGACCGGGCTCCTCAAGGTCTCGGTCGGGCTGATTGATTCCTATATCGGCGAGGGCCAGATCTCCTACGCGGGCCCGGGCGCCGCGGCCCGCGGCCGCCTCGCCCTCGACATCGTGCGCGAGCGCCTGACGCTGACCGGTGTTCGAGCGAGCGAGCTGCGCTTCGACCTGATCGGCGTCGATTCCCTGCATGGGGCGCGCCTGGCCGGAGATGCGTCCCGCCTCACCGAGGTGGCAGAGCCGTACGAGGTGCGCATCCGCGTCGCCGGACGCTGCGACAGCCTGGCTGAGGCGGCGCGGATCGGCAACGAGGTCGAGACGCTCTACACCAACGGTCCGGCCGGCGGCGGCGGGGCCTGGAAGTCGGCCCGCGAGGTCGTCGGCGTGCTCTCGGTGCTGGTGCCAGCCGCGCTCGCCCGGCCGAGCGTGCGGATGATCGAGGCGTGAGGGAGACGACGATGAAGCTGCGCGCACTCGCCCATTCCCGCACCGGCGACAAGGGCAACACCGCCAACGTCTCGCTGATCGCCCACGATCCGGCCGACTACCCGCGCCTGGAGCGCCACGTCACCGCCGAGCGGGTCCGGGCCCACTTCGCCGGCATCGTCCAGGGCGAGGTGACCCGCTACGCGCTCCCGCGCCTCGGCGCCCTCAACTTCGTCATGACGGGCGCGCTCGGCGGCGGCGTCACGCGGTCGCTGGCGCTCGACGCCCACGGCAAGGGCTTGAGCGCGGCGCTGCTGGACCTGGAGATCCCGGACTGACGCGGCCCGCCTCCCGGAAGAAGAGCCGACGATGATGTGGAGGACGGCCGGCCGGGGATTGCCGGCCGGTCTGCCATCGCGTCCCTTCTCTTCATGCCGATCGAGGTCGCGCGCAGACGACGGGTCGTCAACGCCGGCTCAAGCTTAACCGGGGGTGAGCCGAACCCGCGCGTTTCTCGGCGATCGCCACCGCTTTCGCTGACCAGCCGAACAGAGCGTCGGGTCTCGACTTGGCTCAGCTTCATTTTGGGCTGGATCGGCGGTAACGCACATGTTACCCGACAAGTACGGAACCGATCCGGTTCACCTCTCCCTCTACCCGGAACTGCCATGCTCTCCCGGTTTCACCTGGGCCGGATGGCCTGCCTCTCGGCGGCCCTCCTTGCCGGTCACCTCGTCGCGGCCCGGCCAGTGGCGGCCTGCCCGGCCAGCCTGCCGGCGGCGGCGGAGCGGATGAGCCTCGAGGTGACCGAGGCCCACGTGGCCCGGCGCGAGGCGGTGCGGGTGCTCGCCATCGGCTCGTCCTCGACCGAGGGCATCGGCGCCTCGGCGCCGGACCGGACCTACCCGCACCTGCTGGAGCAGTCCCTGCGCACCGCCTGGCGCGGCACCCCGGTCGCCGTCACCAACGCGGGCATCGGCGGCGAGACCGCCGACCAGACGCTGGCGCGCCTCGCCGAGACCCTGGCGCAGCCGGTCAAGCCCGACCTGGTGATCTGGCAGGTCGGCACCAACGACGCGATCACCGGCGGCAGCGAGGCGGCGTTCCGCACCCGGCTCGAGCAGGGCATCGCGCTCGTGCGCGCCGCCGGCAGCGACCTCATCATCCTCGACCAGCAGTATTATCCGGCGATCCCCGACCACGCCCGCTACGAGCGCTTCGTCGGCCTCGTCGCCACGGTCGCGACCGGGGCCGAGGTACCGGTCTTCTCGCGCTACGCCCTGATGAAGGACTGGAACCGCCAGGATCCGGGCCTGCTCGACGGCATGCTGTCCTCCGACAAGTTCCACATGGGCGACCAGGGCTATGCCTGCCTCGCCCAGGCGCTCGGCCGCGACATCCTCGACGCCGTCACCCCGCGGCCCGACCCGCTCCAGGCCGTCGCCCGCGCCAAGCGCCAGCCGCTGCCGGGGAGCGTGGGGCTGAAGCGGGGCTGAGGAGGCCTCACGGCTCGCGGCGGCGGATCGGCGCCCTCGGACGGATCCCGCCGGGGGCGTCGTCTTTTTCGAGCCGTGCGACGGCTCTGCGAGCCATCCCATCCACCACCTCATCCTGAGGTCGCGGGTGGGATGGAAATGGTCTCCGCCGGTTCTGAAGACCTACAGCGCCGGCCCCCGCAGGTGCCACTCCGTCGCCCCCTGATACGCCTGCCCGATACGGAGCGCCGTCGCCTCGTCGTAGCCGCGGCAGACGATCTGGAGCGAGAGCGGCAGGCCGGCCGCCGTGAACCCGTTCGGCAGCGCCAGGGCGCAGAGTTCCAGCAGGTTGCCGAAGCGGGTGAAGCGCGAGGGCATCACCGACTGGTCGACGGCGTCGAGGGGGATCGCCGCGCTCTCGGTGGTCGGGGTCAGGAGCGCGTCGATGCCCTCCATCGCCCGGGCATAGGCTACCTTCATCTCCTGCTGCATCCGCTTGGTGCGCAGGTAGTCCTGCGCGCTCACGCGGGCGCCGGCGAGCGTGCGCAGGCGGACGTCCTCGTCGAGGCGCGAGGCGGGATCCTCGGACAGGGTGCCGTTGAAGAAGTAGCACTCGGCCTGCACGATCGCCGCGGCGGTCACGAGATCGACGAAGCGGAACGGCAGGTCGATGTCGACGATCTCGGCGCCGAGCCGCGCCAGGGCCTCCAGGGCGGCGTCGTAGGCCTCCAGCATCTCAGTCGACACGCCCTCCCGCTCGATTGCGGGCATCCGGGCGAGCCGCAGGCCGCGCACGCCGCGGTGGAGCACCGGCATCGGGTCCTCGGGGGTGATGCCCCGCGTGTTCGGGTCGCGCGGGTCGGGCCCCGACAGGATCGTGTAGAGGAGCGCCACGTCCTCGACGCTGCGCGCCATCGGCCCCGGCGTGTCGAGGCTGGTGCTGAGCGGCACGATGCCGGCGGTGCTGACGCGGCCGATCGTGACCTTGAGGCCGGTCAGCCCGCAGAACGAGGCCGGCAGCCGCACCGAGCCGCCGGTATCGGTGCCGATCGCCCACGGCGCCATCCGGGCCGCTACCGCGACCCCTGAGCCGCTCGACGAGCCGCCGGGGGTGCGCGGGGTCGCGAGGTCCCAGGGGTTCCACGGCGTGCCCATGTGCTGGTTGGTGCCCCAACCGCCATAGGCGAACTCGACCGTGTGGGTCTTGCCGAGCACGATCATGCCCTGCGCCAGCATGCGCCGGGCGATCGTGGCGGTCTCCGTCGCGCGTCGATCGCGAAAGTGCGCCGAGCCGCCAGTGGTGATCCGGCCCTCCAGGTCGATCAGGTCCTTGAGCGCCACCGGCACGCCGTGCAGCGGGCCGACGGCGTGGCCGGCGCGGATCATCCGGTCGGCGCCCTCGGCGGCGAGCCGCGCGTCGTCGGCATAGACCTCGACGAAGGCCTGGAGCTTCGGCTCCAGCCGGGCGATCCGGGCGAGATGCGCCTCCACGGCCTCGACCGACGAGATCTTTCGGAGCGCGATGGCGCGGGCAAGGGCGTGCGCGGGAAGCTCGGCGGGATCGGTCACGCAAAAATCCTCACTGCACGCTGATCCGGGCCAGGTCGACGAACCACGACTGGGGCGAGACGAAGTTCTTCACCCGCGGCGACATTGCCCTGGGGTTGAGGTCATGCACGATGTACAGCCAGGGCGGATCATCGACCAGGCGCTCGTGCGCCGCCCGCGTCGCCGCGGCGATCGCCTCCGGGTCGGTCGCCCCGGCGAGGTCCTTGAGCGCCGCGTCGAAGCGGGCATCCGCCCATTGCGGGAAGTTGAAGCCCTTCGGCGAGACGTTGGCGGAGGAGAAGTAGCGCGCCATCACGGCGACGTCCGAGGACGGCGAGGAGACGTTGAGGGCGTTCGCCCCCTGGAGCGCCGGCGAATCCGGCGCCGCCCGCCCGGCATTGAGCAGCACCTGCCACTCGACCACGTTGAAGGTGACGTCGACGTTGCAGGTCTGCTTCAGGTTCTCCTGCAGGAACTCGTTCATCGGCAGCGGCTGCATCTGGCCCGAGCCGGAGGTCGAGATCATCACCTTGAGCGACAAGGGCTTCGTCTCGGTGAAGCCGGCCTCGGCGAGGAGCGCCCGGCCCTTCTGGGGATCGAGGCGGTAGCGGTTCTGCGGCGCGCCGAAATTCGGATCGGCGGCCTTCAGCCAGCCGACGGCCGGCTCGGCGGTGCCGTTCAGGAAGGTGACGAGCCCCTCCCGGTCGATGCAGTAGTTGAGCGCCTGGCGCACCCGCACGTCCTTCAGCGGGCTGTTGGCCGCGCCGATATTGTAGAACCACGGCCAGACATGCGGGTAGGACCCGGTGGTGATGGTGAACCCCGCCTGGCGCAAGGAGGCGAGCCCGTCCGGCGCCGGCGCCTCGATCCAGTCGACCTGACCCGCGCGGAGCGCCGCGAGGCGGGCATTGGCCTCCGGGATCGGCATCAGCCGCACCCGGTCGACCTTGGCGCGGTTCTCGCCGTCCCAGTAATCCGGGTTGCGGGCGAGTTCGACCGCCTCGCGCGGCCGCACCCCGGTGATGCGGAACGGCCCGGTGCCGGCGGCCGGCAGCATCCCGACCTTGGCCCAGTCGCGTCCGGCCGCCTCGAACGAGGCCGGCGAGGTGAGCAGCAGGTAGACCACCATGTAGGGGAAGTACGAGGCCGGCGTCGCGCTGGTGATGGCGATCGTGCGCGCGTCGATCTTGCGGTAGCTCGCCAGCAGCGGCGCCCGCGCCCGGGTGATGCCGGCGGCCGGCGGTTCGTAGTGCGGGCTGTCCGACTTGAAGTAGCGGTCGAGGTTCCAGATCACCGCGTCGGCGTCGAAGGCGGTGCCGTCGTGGAAGCGCACGCCCTGGCGCAGGTGGAAGATCCAGGTCTTCGGGTCGTCGGGCGCCTGCTCCCATCTTTCGGCCAAGCCCGGCCGCAGGGTCGCGAGCCGGTCGGTGCGCGAGAGGTCCCACAGCACCAGCCCCTCGAAGACCGGGTAGCCGAGGAAGCGCATCCCCTCGAAGCCGTTGTTCGGCATGCCGGTGGTGGTCGGCACGTCGGCGGCGGTCATGCCGATGCGCAGGACCGATTCGGCCCGGGCCGGCAGCGTCGCGAGGAGGAGAGCGGAGAGGGTCGCGGAGAGAAAGAGCGGGCGGGAGCAGAGCGGGCGTGACATGGCGGCGGGCTCCGTGAGGGCTTGCCCGCCGCAGCAAGAGCTGCGCCATTCCGGCTCCTGGACGGCGCGAGGGTTAGCTCTTGAGCCGGTACCCCGTCCGGAAGATCCACGCCACCGCCGCGAGGCACGCGACCAGGAACACCACCGCCATGGCGAGGCTAACCGCCGGGTTGACGTCCGAGTGGCCGTAGAAGCTCCAGCGGAAGCCGCTGATCAGGTAGACGACCGGATTGACGAGGCTGACCGCCCGCCACAGGGGCGGTAGCATGTCGATCGAGTAGAAGCTGCCCCCTAAGAACGTCAGCGGCGTGACGATGAGGAGCGGCACCAGTTGCAGCTTCTCGAACCCGTCGGCCCACAGGCCGATCACGAAGCCGAACAGGCTGAAGGTGACGGCCGTGAGCACCAGGAACAGCACCATCACGAACGGGTGCTCGATGCGCAGGGGTACGAACAGGGCCGAGGTCGCCAGGATGATCAGCCCGAGCATGATCGACTTGGTCGCCGCCGCCCCGACATAGCCGGCGACGATCTCGACCGCCGAGATCGGCGCCGACAGGATCTCGTAGATCGTGCCGGAGAAGCGCGGGAAGTAGATGCCGAACGAGGCGTTGGCGATGCTCTGGGTCAGCAGCGTCAGCATGATCAGCCCCGGCACGATGAAGGCGCCGTAGGGCACGCCGTCGACCGAGGTGATCCGCCCGCCGATCGCGGCGCCGAACACCACGAAGTAGAGCGAGGTCGAGATCACCGGGGCGACGATGCTCTGGAGCAGCGTGCGGAAGGCGCGGTGCATCTCGAAGCCGTAGATGGCGCGGATGGCGGGCCAGTTCATGCGCGGTCCCTCACCAGGTCGACGAAGATGTCCTCGAGCGAGCTCTGCCGGGTCTGGAGATCGCGGAAGCGGATGCCGGAGGCGGCGAGATCGGTGAGCAGCGTCGTGATGCCGGTCCGCTCCGCCTTGGTGTCGTAGGTGTAGGTCAGCGCGGTGCCGTCCTGCGACAGGGCCAGCGGATGGCCGGCGAGCGCCGGCGGCAGGCTGGCCAGCGGCTCGTGGAGCTGGAGCGTCAGCTCCTTGCGGCCGAGCTTGCGCATCAGCTCGGCCTTCTCCTCGACCAGCACGATCTCGCCCTTGGCGATCACCCCCACCCGGTCGGCCATCTCCTCGGCCTCCTCGATGTAGTGGGTGGTGAGGATGACGGTGACGCCCTGGTCGCGCAGGCGCCGCACCAGGCGCCACATGTCCTGGCGGAGCGCCACGTCGACGCCGGCGGTGGGCTCGTCGAGGAACAGGATGCGCGGCTCGTGCGCGAGCGCCTTGGCGATCAGCACCCGCCGCTTCATGCCCCCCGACAGGGTCATGATCTTGGCGTCGCGCTTCTCCCACAGCGAGAGGTCGCGCAAGGTCCGCTCGATATGCGCGGGGTCGGCTTTCAGCCCGAACAGGCCGCGGCTGAAGCTCACCGTCGCCCACACCGTCTCGAAGGCGTCGGCGGTGAGCTCTTGCGGCACCAGGCCGATCAGCTGCCTGGCGGCGCGGGGCGCCGCCAGGATGTCGTGCCCGCCGACCGTCACCGTGCCGGTGCTCGGCGTGACGATGCCGCAGATGATGCTGATGAGGGTGGTCTTGCCGGCGCCGTTCGGCCCGAGCAAGGCGAAGATCTCGCCCTGGCGGACACTCAGGTCGACGCGCTTGAGCGCGGCGTGACCCGAGGCGTAGGTCTTCGACAGGTTGTCGATCGCGATGATGGGCGTCATCCGGTCCCGGATTGTCCTTGGGCTGACGGTGTCGCGCCTCACCTAGGCCGGAGAGGGCGGGAGGGCCACCATCCGTTGCCGGCAATTTGGCTCCCGGCCGGTCGTCCGCCGGCAAGTCGTCCGCCGGCAAGTCGTCCGCCGGCAGGTCGCTCGCGGCCACGTCGTCGCGCCCGGGCCCGGGCGCGACGCGAAACCGGTTCGGTGCGGCGCGGTATGCGCCCCTTCCCGCGCCGGGTTGGTGCGCAAGCGCACCCGGCGGTCACGGCTCAGGCGGCCTTTCCGGGGCCGTCCCGGTCCGGGCCGTCCTCGTCGTCGAGGCCGTCGCCGTCATAGGCGTCCTCGTCGGTCTCCGGGCGCTCGGCCTCGTCGTCCTCCGGCGCCTCGGGCCCGTCGTCCCGGCCTCGGACCTTGGTGTAGAAGTTGCCGACGAGCAGAGCCTCGCCGGCCGTCACCATGGAGCTGAGATAGGCGTTGATGGTCGTCGGCGCGGCGTCGGGCAGCGCACGCAGGATCTGCGGCTGCGACAGGCCCTGCGGCCCGGCGCCGTCGATCAGCGCCTTGAGGCGGCCCTTGGTCGAGTTCGCCCGCGGCCCCCGCGGGCCGCGACGCCCGCCTGCCCGCGGCTCGCCCCGGTCCGGGCCGGAGGCCGGACCCGGCGAGGGCAGCGACAGGCCGAGCTCCTCGATCGGCGTATCCTCGATGATCGCCCGGAGCGCGTTCTCGGCGAGACGGAGCTTGGCCAGCTCCGCTCCGATGCGCTCGTACTCGGCCTCGAGCGCCGCTCGCCGTTCGCTCACATCAGCCAAGGCCTTCATGAGCGCATCATTCCCCGACATCGCCCCTCCAGATCATCCGGGCACCGGCTCCTTGCACAGGCGGCCACGCTCGTCAACGAAGAGGGCGACGATGTCCGCGCTGGAAATCAGGGAGCGCGATCCGCCGTTTGGGGAAGCCCGTTCATACGGAGAGGCCGCCGATCGCCCGACCCCGCCGCGTCGGCCGGAGCAGATCCGGGCAGGACTGCCGCACCTTGATGCAGCCGTCGCCGTCACGGGCGGATCACCGTAGGCCCGGTGGCCAGACGAAGCACACCGCCCGTTCGTGTCAGGGTCGATCCGGTCGCGAGATGTGGTGAGCGCGCTGGGACTCGAACCCAGGACCTACAGATTAAAAGTCCGTTGCTCTACCAGCTGAGCTACGCGCCCGTGCCCCATGGATGGCGGCGCGGCGCTGGCGGGCCGGCCCAGGTCCTGTTCGGAGCAGTCGCGGACATAGGGGGTTGACGCGGCCGGGTCAACCGGGAGACCAGGGCCGCCCACACATGTCCCGCGTCGATGCCGCCTGACACCGCCCCCCCCGCCGATCCGGCCGCGACCTGGCGGCGCTTCACGGGCCTCCTCCTCGGGGCGGCCGGGCTGATGGCTGCCCTCGTGCTCGCCTTCGTGACCGTCCTCGATCCCTACGGCCTGCGCGCCGCCCCCGGGCGGGCGCCGGGGCCGATCATGGATCTCAACCAGCGCTTCATGTACCCGCAGGTGGTGCGCAGCGGGGCGTACGATGCGGCGGTGTTCGGTACCTCGACCGCCCGCCTCCTCGATCCGCGGGCCCTCGACCAGGCCTTCGGCGGGCATTTCGCCAACTTCGCGATGAACGCCGCGACGCCCTGGGAGCAGGCGCAGCTCGCCCGGCTGTTCCTCGCGCGGGCGCCCGCGAAGGCGGTGCTGTTCGGTCTCGACGCGCCGTGGTGCGAGTCCGACGCGGACCGCAAGCGCCTGACCTTCCGGGCCTTCCCGCCCTGGCTCTACCGCGAGCCCCCGGCCTGGAGCGCGGTGTTCCACCAGTGGAACCAGCAGAGCGTCGAGATCGCCGGGCGCGCGCTGCTCCACCGCCTCGGGCGAATGCCGGTCCGCATCCGCGGCGACGGCTACGAGGTCTTCACCCCGCCGGAATCGCGCTACGACGCCGCCCGCGCGGCCGCCCACATCCACGGCGACGCGCCCGTCCCCGAGGGGCGGCCGGAAGCGGATCCGGGCACGCCCGCCCTCCCCTGGCTCGACGAACTGCTGGGCCTCGCGCCGGCGGACGCGCTCAAGCTCGTCGCCTTCATGCCGGTCAACGTGGCGGCGCAAGCCCGGCCCGGCAGCGCTGCGGCCGTCCGGGAGGCGGCGTGCAAGGCGCGGGTGGCGGAGATCGCCCGCCGGCGCGGCGCGCTCGCGGTCGATTTCCGCATCCCCTCGCCGGTCACGCGGGACGACACGAATTACTGGGACGCCCTGCATTACCGCCTGCCGGTCGCCGCGCGGGTCGTCGACGCCCTGCGCCGGGCGGTGGACGAGCGCCGCGACGACCCGGACGGCTTCTACCGGATCCTCGCCAGCCCGCCGGCGGCGGAGCATTGAGGCGGCGTCGACCGGCCCGCCGGAGCCGGTCGACGGGCATCGATCACGCCGCCCGGTCGCGCTCCGCCTTCTGCCAGCCCTCGCGGGTCTCGCCGATGAAGTCGTGGAGCCGCCCGGCCGCGATGGCCTTGCGCAAGCCCGCCATCAGGTCCTGGTAGTAGGACAGGTTGTTCCAGGTCAGCAGCATCATGCCGAGAATCTCGCCGGCGCGGACGAGGTGGTGCAGGTAGGCCTTGCTGTAGAGGTTCGCCGCCGGGCAGGTCGATTCCGGGTCGAGGGGCGTGTTGTCCTCGGCAAAGCGCGCGTTGCGCAGGTTGAGGCGGCCGTGGCGGGTATAGACCATGCCGTGGCGGCCGGCCCGGGTCGGCATCACGCAGTCGAACATGTCGATGCCGCGGCTCACCGCCTGCACGATGTCGTCGGGCGTGCCGACGCCCATCAGGTAGCGCGGCTTCTCCGTCGGCAGGTGCGGCTCGACGGCCTCGATCATCGCGAGCATCGTCGCCTGCGGCTCGCCGACCGCGAGCCCGCCGATCGCGTAGCCCTTGAGGTCGAGATCGACCAGCGCCCGCGCGCTCTCGACGCGCAGGCCTGGGATGTCGCCGCCCTGCACGATGCCGAACATCGCCTTGCCGGGCTGGTCGCCGAAGGCGATGCGGCAGCGCTCGGCCCAGCGTAGGGATAGCCGCATCGCGCTCTCGATCGCCGATTCGGGCGCGGGCAGGCGCACGCACTCGTCGAGCTGCATCTGGATGTCGGAGCCGAGCAGGCCCTGGATCTCGATCGAGCGCTCGGGGCTCAAGAGATGCGTCGAGCCGTCGAGATGCGACTGGAACCGCACGCCGGTCTCGTCGAGCTTGCGCAAGCCGGCCAGCGACATGACCTGGAAGCCGCCGGAATCGGTCAGGATCGGGTAGGGCCACTGCATCATCGCGTGCAGGCCGCCCAAGCGCGCCACCCGCTCCGCGCCCGGGCGCAGCATCAGGTGATAGGTGTTGCCGAGCACGACGTCGGCGCCGAGCGCCTTCACCTGCTCGGGATACATCGCCTTGACGGTGCCGGCGGTGCCCACCGGCATGAAGGCGGGCGTGCGGATCACGCCCCGCGGCATCCGGATCTCGCCGGTACGGGCGGGGCCGTCAGTCGCCGCGACGGTGAAGCTGAACTGGTCGGTCATCGCGTCTCTGCCCGGAACAGCAGGCTGCTGTCGCCGTAGGAATAGAACCGGTAGCCGCGCGCGATCGCGGCGGCGTAGGCCGCCCGAATCGGCTCGAGCCCGGCGAAGGCCGAGACGAGCATGAACAGGGTCGAGCGCGGCAGGTGGAAGTTGGTCATCAGCACGTCGACCGCGCGGAAACGGTAGCCCGGTGTGATGAAGATCTCGGTGGCCCCGGTCCAGGGCCGGATCGTGCCGTCGGGCTCGGCGGCGCTCTCGAGGAGCCGCAAGGCCGTGGTGCCGACCGCGACGATCCGCCCGCCCGCGGCGCGGGCGCGGTTCAGGGCCTCGGCGGCCTCCCGCGTGATCTCGCCGATCTCGGCGTGCATCCGGTGCTCGTCGGTGTCGTCCGTCTTGACCGGCAGGAAGGTGCCGGCGCCGACATGCAGCGTCACCCGCACCTGCGAGAGCCCCGCGGCGTCGCAGGCCGCCAGCAGTTCGGGCGTGAAGTGCAGGCCGGCGGTGGGAGCCGCCACCGCCCCGGGCTCGCGGGCGTAGACGGTCTGGTAGTCGCTGGCGTCCTGCGCATCGGTCGGGCGCTTGGCGGCGATGTAGGGGGGCAGCGGCAACTCGCCGAGAGCCGCCACCGCCTCGTCGAGGGCGGGCCCGGCGAGGTCGAAGGCGAAGGTGGTCTCGCCCCCCTCCCCGCGCGCGACGATCGTGGCGTCGAGGCGGGTCATGGCGCAGGTCTCGCCCTCCCCGGCCGCGCCGAAGCTGACCCGGTCGCCGACCCGCAGGCGCTTGGCCGGCCGCGCGAAGGCGCGCCAGCGGTCCGGCGCCTCGCGGAGATGCAGCATCGCCTCGAGGCGGACGGTAGGGCCGTCCGGCCGGTGGCGCAGGCCGCGCAGGCGGGCCGGGATCACCCGGGTGTCGTTGAACACCAGGACGTCGCCGGGACGCAGCAGGCCCGGCAGATCGCGCACCACCCGGTCCTCCGGGGGGGATCCAGGGTGCAGCAGCATCAGGCGGGCGCCGTCCCGCGGCACCGCGGGCCGGAGGGCGATGCGGTCCTCCGGCAGGTCGAAATCGAACAGGTCCACGCGCATGCGGCCCTTCAGCCAGGATTCCGCCGCCGGATCAATGGGGGCGGACGCCGTTCGGCCGATCGACGCCCCTGCGCGCCGGGACCTCGCGTCCCGCACCATCCGCGCGTCCGCGAGGTGATCCGCACCCGACGGGCCGGTGGCATGACGGGCCGCCCCGCCCCATCTGGAGCGGTACCGGTCCCGACCGTCGTGGAGTTCCTCGTCATGGCCAGCCATCCGACCCTCGATGCCGAGCTCGTCGTCTGGTGGGAGTGCGAGGCCGAGCGGCTGGAGAGCCTCGCGGCCTCCGCTCGCTTCGGCTTCATGCGCAACCACTACGCCCGCAAGGCTGCCTCGGCCCGGGCGCGGGCGCAGGTGAGCCGCCTGCGCGAGCAGGCCCGCACGCCGAGCCGGCCGGCCACCGCCTGAGCCGGCCCGGGGGCGACGGCGCCCTACGCGATCGTCACGACGACCCGGCCGCGGGTGCGCCCGGCCAGGATCTCGGGCCCGCGATCGATCACCTCGGCGAGCGGCACGGTGGTGGTCATCGCCGAGAGGGCGGCGGGGTCGAGGTCGCGGGCGAGCCGGGCCCAGGCCTCGCGGCGCAAGGAGAGCGGCGCCATTACGCTCTCGATGCCGTAGAGCGCGACGCCACGCAGGATGAACGGCGCCACCGAGGTCGGCAGGTCCATGCCGCCGGCGAGCCCGCAGGCCGCGACCGCACCGCCGTAGCGGGTCATCGCCAGCGCGTTGGCGAGCGTGGTGGAGCCGACCGCATCGATCGCCGCGGCCCAGCGCTCCTTTCCGAGCGGTTTTCCCGGCTGGCTCAGCTCGGCCCGGTCGATGATCTCGGCGGCGCCCAGGCCGCGCAGGTACGCGGCCTCCTCCTCCGCCCGCCCGGTCGAGGCGATGACGTGCCAGCCGGCACGCGCCAGGAGCGAGACCGCCACCGAGCCGACGCCGCCGGCCGCGCCCGTCACCAGGGCCGGGCCGGATTCGGGGGTCAGGCCGTGGCGCTCCAGCGCCAGCAGGGCCAGCATCGCGGTGTAGCCGGCAGTGCCGACCGCCATCGCCTGCTCGGGGGTGAGAGTGGCCGGCAGCGCCACCAGCCAGTCGCCCTTGACGCGGGATTTCTCCGCGTAGGCGCCGAGATGGGTCTCGCCGGTGCCCCAGCCGTTGAGCACCACGGCGTCGCCGGGCTTCCAGTCCGGGTGGGAGGAGGACTCGACCACGCCGGCGAAGTCGATGCCGGGGATCATTGGCCAGCGCCGCACCACCGGGGCCTTGCCGGTCAGCGCCAGCCCGTCCTTGTAGTTCAGGGTGGAGTGGGTGACCCGAACGGTGACGTCGCCGTCCATCAGCTCGGATTCGTCGAAATCCTTGAGCGCGACGCGCTGGCCGCCCTCGCCCTTCTCGATCACCACCGCCTTGAAGGTGCCCACGCTCCGCCTCCCTGGTCGCGCGCGGATCCGGCCGCGTTCGCGTCAGCCAGGGTTGTGGTGCGGCAGTGCCACCGCGGCAAGGCCGTGCGGCCCGGGCGAGGCCCGGGCCGCGTGTCGGGCTCTAGAGCATTTTCCGACGAAGTGGATACCGGTTCGTCGAAGGTATGCGGCAAAATCAAAGACCTGGAGAGCTTCGCGATTGCAACGCGATCGCGAAGCTCTCTAGTAGCCGTCGTAGATGCTGCCGCCGCCGAAGACGAGGCCGGTGCCGGCGCCGACCGCCGCGCCGGCAAGACCGACGCCCGCCCCCGCCAGGCCGAGGCCCGCGCCGACGATGCCGCCCGGGGCCGGGCCGGCGCCGTAGCCGCCGCCATAGCCGCCGCCTTGGGCCGGGACCCAGCCCGAGCGGCCGGGCTCGACCAGGACGCGGCGTTGGTAGGAGGCGTAGGCCGGCGGGATCACCTGCGGCACCACCTGGGCCGGGCGCACCAGGACCCGGCGGGTCTGGGTGGCGTAGCGCGGGGGAATCGTGACCCAGCAGCCGACGGTCTGGCCGTAGGCGTCGACTGAGGTCTGCCACACCCGGCGGGCCGGGGAGACCAGCACCTGCTCGGAGACGGTGTCGTAGACCGGCGGCACGACGTGGTTCACCGTGCGCGGCGGGCGCACCATCACCTGCTCGGACACCGTGCCGTAGACCGGCGGGGTCGCGACGTGGCGGTAGCAATCGGTGGTGCAGCCGTAGCCGCCGGCGACGGCCGGGGCGGCGAAGAGCAGGCCGGCCGCGAGGGCGGTCGCGGCGGTAACGCGGGTGGTGGCACGGGTGACCCGGGCGGGCATGGTCGGGCTTCCTCAAGGAGGCGGGGAATGGGTCGGCGCGGGGCTCGCCAGCGCCACGCTTGCCCGTGAGAGAAGCCGCTCGGATGCCCTCCAGGCAAGCCGAAAGCCCGAAGAGGGTAAAATTGCCCTCGGGATTTACTACGTATTTCGGCGAAATACGGAGGGAATCACGCAAGCCTGAGAGTCGATCGGCGGGCGGGACTCGGGAACCCTCAAATTGTCCTGTGCCGATAGTGTCGGTGTAAACCATGACACGGGAAGAGGCGGGGGAAATCCGGGCACCCGCCGGAAGCGCGCCGAGGGCTTTCGGCCAACACAACGCCCCCCGGTGTCGTCCCGCGGGTCCGGCTCTGGACAGCCCCGGGACGACGCCGGAGGGCGTCGAGGTCATCGATCGATCAGTGGGCCGCCCGTTCGGCGCGGGGCGGGGACAGAACCCGCCCGCGCCACCGGACCCTGCGCGTCAGGGAATCACGTCTGCCCCGGCCGCAACTGGTAGAAGATGTGGCGGCCGATCACGTCCATCTTGCGCAGGCGGCGCGACCAGCGCGGCTTGACGTAGTCGGCGTGGTAATGCGTCGCCCCGCCGACATCGGCGAGGTAGGTGCGGCCCTCGACCACCGACTGGGCGACGCGGGTCGCGGTCTGCCAGGAGGCATCGTCGGTGATGCGCAGCGACTTGCCCTCGCAGGCGAAGGAGAACTGGCAACCCATGTAGCGGTGGCGGTTCTGGTAGACCACGCCGCAGATGTTGGCCGGATACAGCCCGCTCTTGGCGCGGTTGAGCACCACCTGGGCGACCGCGGCCTGGCCCTGCTCGGGCTCGCCGCGCGCCTCGAAGTAGACCGCTTCCGCGAGGCAGCGCTGCTCCTTCTCGGCGTTCTCCGGGGTGATGAGGTCGGCGTAGCGGCGCCTGGCGTCCTCGCTCGGCAGGGCCTCGGGGGCGATGCGGGCGGCGGTCGTGATCGCCGCCTTGGCGTCGCGGTCGAGGCGCGGGGAAATCTGGCCGCCGGCGGCGATCTCGACCGGCGTGGCGTCGGCGGGCGCCGGCGTCGTCGAGGACAGGGCGACGGCGCGGGGCACCGCCGGGGTGCTGCCGCCCTGGCTCCCGCGCTCGCGGGCCTCGCGGGCGGCGTCGGCGGTCTGCCCGGCGGCGGTCGCGCCGCGGGTCGGCGCCGAGGCGCCGGCCGCCGGCGAGCTGGCGCCCGCCTCGCCGGCATCGGCCTCGGGGAACGGCACGAAGCCCTCCTGCGGCTCGATCTCCGGGTTCCAGGTCGCGGGCCCCGGCGTGAAGGTCGAGGCGACGCTCGGGCCGCTGCTGCCGAGCCAGCCGGCAGTCACCGGAGACGCGCGGCCGGCACCGCCGACCCGGGCCGGCACCAGGGCGTCGCCCTTGTGGGTGCGCTGCGCCTCCGGCCGGGTGCGGGCGTCGACCTTCAGGTCGGGGCGCAGCGGCTCGGCGTCGAGGGCGAGGCGCAAGGGGCCGGTCAGGCTGACTTGTGACCAGGAGACTTGCGTGATCAGGCCGCGCTCCGGCAGCGGCGGCGTCATGCGCGGCACGAGGCGCGCGACGGCACTCGACCCGAGCGACGATTCGTAGCCGGCCGAGGCGGTGAACGACACCAGGACGCCGAGGCCGACGGCCCAGGGCGCGACCGCCGCGGCGAGCCAGCGCATCCCCTTGGTCCGTTGGACCTGCCGTCGGCGCAGGTCGCGCTTGCGCAAGTACCGCCTGCCCACAGCCCCGACCTCACTCTCGCACGCCCGGCCCGCGCGGGACCGAAAACCTGAGCGTGAGTGTCGCGGGGTATGGTTGAGCGTTGGTTAAACCGGTGCGGGCGCGCGCAACCGCCCGGCGAGATCGGCGGCGCGTGGGGCGTAGATCACGGGCAGTTCCGCCCGCACGCCCCGTACCGCCACGGTCTCCACCCGCAGGCCGTCGAGGGCGATGCCGGCCCGCTGCGCGGCCTCGGCCGAGGCGACGAGCTGCACGTCGGCGGCCTTGGCGAGGGATTCGAGCCGGCTCGCTAGGTTCACCGCCGGGCCGATCACCGACATCCCCCGGCTCGCGCCGTAGCCGAGGCGGCCGAGCACCAGAGGGCCGGCATGCAGGCCCATCGCCATGCGCAAGGCCGCCGGCAGCTCGCCGGCGAGCCGCCGGTTGAGCTCGGCCACCGCATCGTCGATGCGGCCGGCAGCCGTGAAGGCGGCGCGGCAGGCCGGGCCGATCCCGTCCGGATGGGTGAACAGCGCGAGCAGGCCGTCGCCGGCATAGCCGCCGATCCAGCCCCCCGCCGCCTCGATCTCGCGGCCCGCCGCCTCGAAGAAGTGGTTGAGGATGAACACGACGTCGAAGGGCAGCTTGCGCTCCGACAGCGGCGTGAAGCCGCGGATGTCGACGAACAGGATCGCCACCTCGCGCTCGATCCCGGCGATGTCGGTGCTCGCGAGGTGCTGGTCCGCGCTCTCGCGGCGGGCGTCGAGGATGCGCACCACCGCCACGTCGCCGGAGGGCCGCGCCTGGCAGGCGAGGCGCACGTTGGCGGGCGCGCCGATCGCCCGCAGCGCCGCGGCTTCCTGGGTGCTGACCGCCGACAGGTTCGCCTCGCCGCCGACCACCAGCACCCGGCAGGTCGAGCAGCGCCCGCGCCCGCCGCAGACCGAGACGTGCGGCACCCGGTTCGCCCGGCTGATCTCTAGGAGGGTCGGTCCCTCCAGGCTCTTCACGGTCGGCCCATCGACGTAGGCGACGCTGAAGCGCCGGGCCCGCAGGCTCGCGGCCGCCCGGACCAGCACCACCCCGAGCGCCAGGGCGACCGCGGCGTAGATCGCCCCGGTGACGGTGTCGCCCCAGGCGGCGATCGCCGGATCGGTGCTCGGCACCGGCCAGCGGGCGTCGAGGTCGGGCGCGTCGAAGCGGCGCGCCAGCACCCGGTCGCGCTCCATGATCCGCCCCTGCGCGACGATGCCGGCGAGCGCCGCGGCCGGCAGGCCGACGGCCGGCACGGCGAAGAGCGGCGCCATCCGCCGGTACAGCGGCGACAGGCGCAGCCAGGCATGGAGCCCGAGGCAGCCGTGCAGCCAGACCACCAGCAGCAGGGCGGTCTGGAAGCCCATGCCGTCGGGCCAGATCCGGGCAATCACGTAGGCGTAGGTGGTGCGTGTGCCGTCGACGAGGTTGGTGACCCGGGTGCCGAGCACGTGCGGCACCAGGAGGAACGGGATCGCGAAGCCGAGCACCGTCTGCGCCGCCTCCCAGGGCGGCATCCTGAGCGTCCGGCGCTCGGCGAGCTTGACGAGGGAGAAGGCGACGTGGGCGAGGAGCGAGAGGCCGAGGATCAGGCTGCCCGGGACCGAGCGCGTGACCGCGACCCGCCAGCGGGCCACGTCCATCATCGTGTCGAGGCCGACGAGGCCGAGCGCGTGGTTGGCGAAATGCGTGCCCGCGAAGGCGAACAGGACCAGCCCCGAGACCAGCCGCAGCCGCTGCGCGAGCGAGCCGCGCCACAGGCGGGCGCCGGCCTGCGGGTCCGGGCCGACGGCCTGTCGCGGTTCGCGCATCGGGTCATTCTTCCTGGCGCGGGCCTCCCCTCTCCCCGCGGGCGGGGAGAGGCCTGAGCTCCGAAGGGGCTCAGGGAGCCCGAAGGGCGAGGGTGAGGGGGAGGTACCGGAGGAGTCTCACCCGGCACCTCCCCCTCACCTTCGGCTACCGCCTCGCTGTATCACCTGAACGGTGACACGGCCCTCTCCCCGCCCGCGGGGAGAGGGTAATGCTCACGGACCGAGGTGCGAACCTCGGGCCGTGCATCGCTCACGCCTCGCCGCGGCCCTTCACCTTGAGCGCCGCCTGCGCCGCCGCGAGCCGGGCGATCGGCACGCGGAAGGGCGAGCAGGAAACGTAGTCGAGGCCGGTATCCTGGCAGAAGGCGATCGAGGCCGGGTCGCCGCCGTGCTCGCCGCAGATGCCGAGCTTCAGCTTGTCCCGCACCGCCCGGCCGCGCTCGGCGGCGAGCCGCACGAGTTCACCCACGCCCTCCTGGTCGATCGACACGAAGGGGTCGGAGGCCAGGATGCCGCGCTGCGTGTACGGCCCGAGGAACCGGCCGGCATCGTCGCGGCTGATGCCGAGCGTCGTCTGGGTCAGGTCGTTGGTGCCGAAGGAGAAGAACTCCGCCGTCTGGGCGATGTCGCCGGCCCGCAGCGCGGCGCGCGGCAGCTCGATCATCGTGCCGACCTGGTACTCGACCTCGCTGCCGGTTTCGGACGCCACGGCCTTCGCCATGGCGTCGATGCGGGCCTTGACGAGGTCGAACTCGGTGCGGGTGAAGACCAGCGGCACCATCACCTCGGCGATGATCGGCGTGCCGGTCTGCTTGGCCGCTTCGACGGCGGCCTCGAAGATCGCGCGCGCCTGCATCTCGGCGATCTCCGGGTAGAGGATCGCGAGCCGGCAGCCGCGGAAGCCGAGCATCGGGTTGAACTCGTGCAGCTCGTTCATCCGGCGCCGCACCTTGTCCTCCTGGACGCCGGTGGCGGCGGCGACCTCGCCGATCTCCTTGTCGGAATGCGGCAGGAACTCGTGCAATGGCGGATCGAGGAGCCGGATCGTCACCGGCAGGCCCGACATGATGGTGAACAGCTCGACGAAGTCCTGGCGCTGGTACGGCAGGAGCTTGGCGAGCGCGGCGCGACGGCCTTCCGCGTCATCAGCCAGGATCATCTCGCGCATCGCGACGATGCGCTCCTCCTGGAAGAACATGTGCTCGGTGCGGCACAGGCCGATCCCTTCCGCGCCGTACTTGCGGGCGGTGCGGGCGTCGAGCGGGGTCTCGGCGTTGGTGCGGACCTTCATGGTGCGGACCTTGTCCGCCCATTCCATCAGCGCCGCGAAGTCGCCGGACAATTCGGGCTCGACCATCTCGACCGAACCCTGCATCACCTGGCCGTTCGAGCCGTCGATGGTGATCCGGTCGCCGGCCTTCAGCGTCACGCCGCCGACCGACAGGGTGCGGGCGGCGTAATCCACCCGGATCTGGCCGGCGCCCGACACGCAGGGCTTGCCCATGCCGCGGGCGACCACCGCCGCGTGCGAGGTCATGCCGCCGCGGGTGGTGAGGATGCCTTCCGCGGCGTGCATGCCGTGGATGTCCTCCGGCGAGGTCTCGATGCGCACCAGGATGACCTTGCGCTCGGCCTTCTTGGCGGCTTCCGCCTCCTCGGAGTTGAATACGATCTCGCCGGACGCCGCGCCCGGCGAGGCCGGCAGGCCGGTGGCGATGACCTTGCGCTCGGCCTTCGGATCGATGGTCGGGTGCAGCAGCTGGTCGAGTGAGGCCGGCTCGACGCGGCCGACCGCCTCCTCGTGGGTGATGAGGCCTTCGGCGGCCAGTTCCACGGCGATGCGGAGCGCGGCCTTCGCCGTGCGCTTGCCGTTGCGGGTCTGCAGCATCCAGAGCTTCCCGGTCTCGACCGTGAATTCCAGGTCCTGCATGTCGCGGTAATGGTGCTCGAGCATCCCGTAGATGCGCACGAGCTCTGCGTAGGCCTCCGGCATCGCCCGCTCCATCGAGGGCTTGTCGGAACCGGATTCCTGGCGCGCGGCCTCGGTGATGTCCTGCGGGGTACGGATGCCCGCCACCACGTCCTCTCCTTGCGCGTTGATCAGGAACTCGCCGTAGAGCGCCTTCTCGCCGGTGGAGGGGTTGCGGGTGAAGGCGACGCCGGTGGCCGAGGTCTCGCCCATGTTGCCGAAGACCATGGCCTGGACGTTGACCGCGGTGCCCCAGCTCGCCGGGATCGCGTGCAGCTCGCGGTACTTGTTGGCGCGCGGGTTCATCCACGAGCCGAACACCGCGCCGATCGCGCCCCAGAGCTGGGCCTGGGGATCCTGCGGGAAGTCCTCGCCGAGCTCGCGCTTCACCAGCGCCTTGTACTCGCCGATCAGGTGCTTCCAGTCGGCGGCGGCCAGCTCGGTGTCGAGGGTCAGCCCCTTCTCGTCCTTGTAGCGCTCCAGCACCTCCTCGAAGGAGTGGTGCTCCACGCCGAGCACCACGTTCGAGTACATGGTGATGAAGCGGCGGTAGCTGTCGTAGGCGAAGCGCTCGTCGCCGGCGCCGCGGGCCAGCGCCTCGACGGTGGTGTCGTTGAGGCCGAGGTTGAGCACCGTGTCCATCATGCCGGGCATCGAGGCCCGGGCGCCGGAGCGCACCGACACGAGGAGCGGCGACTCGGCGTCGCCGAAGCGGCGACCGGTCAAGGACCCGACGGCCTGGAGCGCCGCGTCGACCTGATCCTTCAGCTCCGGCGGATATTGCCGGCCGTGATCGTAGTAGTAGGTGCAGACCTCGGTCGTGATGGTGAAGCCCGGCGGCACGGGCAGGCCGAGATTCGACATCTCGGCGAGGTTCGCGCCCTTGCCCCCGAGCAGGTCGCGCATCGCCGACTTGCCCTCGGCCTTGCCGTCGCCGAAGGTGTAGACCCACTTCACCATGTCACTTCCGGCCATGTCACTCGTCCGTTCGTAGCGGCTGCCGCCTGACGTTCCCGCCGGGTTGGACCATTCGCAACCCCAACGCAAGCTGAACGGTGACACCGTCCAGAGCCCTCGTGCGCGGAGACATCCGTCGTTTCCGTCCCGGTCCTGGACTGTAGCGCCCGGCGGCCCCGCGGCGAAGGGGTCATGCGATCCGCGGCGATCCCTGCGGCATCGCTCCCGCGATGCGGAAGATCGGCTTGGCTTCAGGCGAGCTGGACGATGAGCCCGTTCTGGATCGTCACCCGCCGGTCCATCCGGGCGGCCAAGTCCAGGTTGTGTGTGGCGATCAGCGCCGCGACGCCCGACGCGCGCACCAGCGAGACCAGGATCGCGAAGACGTGGCCGGCGGTCTGCGGGTCGAGGTTGCCGGTCGGCTCGTCGGCGAGCAGCAGCCGCGGGCCGTTGGCGAGGGCGCGAGCGATGGCGACGCGCTGCTGCTCGCCGCCGGACAGTTCCGCCGGGCGGTGGCTCAGGCGCTCCTTGAGGCCGAGGAATGACAGCAGCTCCGAGGCGCGCGAGCGCGCCTCCCGCGCCGACAGGCCGCGGATCAGCTGGGGCAGCACCACGTTCTCCAGCGCCGAGAATTCCGGCAGCAGGTGGTGCGACTGGTAGACGAAGCCCATCTCCTCGCGCCGCATCCGGGTGCGGGCGGCGTCGTCCATCCGGGCGCTCGGCTGGCCGCCGATATAGACCTCGCCGCCGTCGGGCCGCTCCAGCAGGCCGGCGACGTGGAGCAGGGTCGACTTGCCGGTGCCGGACGGCGCGACGAGGGCCACGATCTCGCCGGGCCAGATCGCGAGGTCGGCCCCGCGCAGGATCTCGAGATGGCCGGCGCCTTGCGCGTAGCGGCGCTCGACCCGGGCGAGGAAGAGCGCCGGGACCGGCTGCTGCTGGGTGTCGTCCGTCAAGGTCAGGCGCCCCTCGCTGGATCGCGCGGGGCGGGAATCGGGGGACAGACGGGTCGCGGCATCCGGTGCGTACTCGGGAACAGGGTCGGGGGGGGCGAGCGCCCGAAGGATCAGCCGTAGCGCAGGGCCTGCACCGGGTCGAGCCGGGCGGCGCGCCAGGACGGGTAGAGCGTGGCGAGGAGCGACAGCACCATCGACATCAGGACGACGGCGACGACCTCGCTGGCGTTGGTCTCGGACGGAATCTCCGACAGGAAGCGCACGGTGGGGTCCCAGGCGCCGGGAAACAGCGTGCGCTGGATCACCGTGAGGTTCGCCGAGAAGACGAGCCCGAGGACGAAGCCCGCGAGCGTGCCGAGGATCCCGATCGAGGCGCCGGTGATGAGGAACACCCGCATGATCGCGCCGCGCGTCGCCCCCATGGTGCGCAGGATCGCGATGTCGCTCGACTTGTCCTTCACCAGCATGATGAGGCCCGACACGATGTTGAGCGCCGCGACCAGCACGATCAGCGTGAGGATGATGAACATCACGTTGCGCTCCACCTCGAGGGCGGAGAAGAAGGTGCGGTTGCGCTGGCGCCAGTCGGTGATCAGCACCGGGCGCTCGGCCGCCAGTTCCAGCTCTCCCCGCGCCTCCCCGACCGAATCGGCGTTGTCGAGGAAGATCTCGATCACCGAGACGTCGCCGTCGCGGTTGAAGAAGGCCTGCGCTTCGGAGAGCGGCATGTAGACGAAGGTGCCGTCGAACTCGGACATGCCGACCTCGAACACCGCCGCCACGTTGTAGCTCTTGATGCGTGGCGCGGTACCGAACGGGGTCGTGGCGCCCTTCGGCGTCGCCAGCGTGATGGTGTCGCCGGCTTGCAGCCCGAGGGATTCGGCGAGCCGCTTGCCGATGGCGACGCCGCCGCCGGTGTCGAAGTTCTCCAGCGTGCCGCCCCGGATCGTCTTGGCGACCGAGGGGATCTTCTGGAGGTCGTCGGCGCGCACGCCGCGCACCAGCACGCCCGAGCCGCCGAACTGCGACGAGGCGAAGGCCTGTCCCTCGACCATCGGCAGGGCGAGGTGGACGCCTGCCACCTTGCCGAGCCGGTCCGACAGGTCGGCGAAGTCGGTCAGCGGCCGGTCGATCGGCGCGACGAAGATGTGGCCGTTGATGCCAACGATCTTGCTCAAGAGCTCCTTGCGGAAGCCGTTCATCACCGAGAGCACGATGATGAGGGTGGCTACGCCCAGCATGATCCCGAGGAACGAGAACAGGGCGATGACCGAGACGAAGCCTTCTTTCCGCCGAGTGCGCAGGTAGCGCCCGGCGATCGTCCACTCGAAGGGAGCGAACGGAAGGGTGGCGCCCTGCCTACGCCCCGCGAACAGGGCACCGACATTGGGGATGCGGTCGCGGATCGCGGCGAGGGCCATCGGGTCAGGCGGTCCGGTTCTGGCGCAGGAACGCCGGCACCGCGTCGGGCGCCACGGTCTCGCGGGCACCGGTCGCGCGGCGCTTCACCTCGACCTTGCCCTCGGCGAGACCCTTCGGCCCGACGATGACCTGCCAGGGCAGGCCGATCAGGTCGGCGGTGGCGAACTTTCCGCCCGGGCGCTCGTCGCGGTCGTCGTAGAGCACGGTGAGGCCGGCGGCCTCCAGCTCGCCCTGGAGCTTGGCGCAGGCCGCGTCGGTCCCGGCATCCCCGACCTTGAGGTTGAGGAGCGCGACGTCGAACGGCGCCACCGCGTCCGGCCACACAATGCCGGCCTCGTCGTGGCCGGCCTCGATGATCGCCGCGACGAGCCGGCTCGGGCCGATGCCGTAGGAGCCCATGTGGACCGGGCGCTCCTGGCCGTCCGGCCCTGTCACCTTGGCGCCCATCGGCTCGGAGTACTTGGTGCCGAAGTAGAAGATGTGGCCGACCTCGATGCCGCGGGCGGCCATCTGCTCAGCCACCGGCACCTCGGCGAAGGCCGCTTCGTCATGCATGTCGGAGGTGGCGGCGTAGCGCGAGGTCCAGTGATCGACGGTGGCCTGCAGGCCGGCGACGTCGTCGAAGTCGGTCGTCGCGTCGGGGGTCGGGAAGTCGAGATAGGCGCGGTCGCAGAAGACCTCGCTCTCGCCGGTCTGGGCCAGGATGATGAATTCGTGGCTGAGGTCGCCGCCGATCGGCCCGGTCTCGGCCCGCATCGGGATCGCCTTGAGGCCGAGGCGCGCGAAGGTGCGCAGGTAGGCCACGAACATCTTGTTGTAGGAGTGCCGCGCGCCGGCCTGGTCGAGGTCGAACGAGTAGGCGTCCTTCATCAGGAACTCGCGCGAGCGCATGGTGCCGAAGCGCGGGCGCACCTCGTCGCGGAACTTCCACTGGATGTGGTAGAGGTTCTTCGGCAGGTCCTTGTAGGAGCGCACCGCCGAGCGGAAGATCGCCGTGATCATCTCCTCGTTGGTCGGCCCGAACAGCATGTCGCGCTCGTGCCGGTCCTGGATGCGCAGCATCTCCTTGCCGTAGGCGTCGTAGCGGCCCGACTCGCGCCACAGCTCCGCCGACTGGATCGTCGGCATCAAGAGCTCGATCGCGCCCGAGCGGTCCTGCTCGGCCCGGACGATGTCGGAGACCCGGTTGAGCACCCTTAAGCCCAGCGGCAGCCAGGCGTAGATGCCGGCCGCCTCCTGGCGGATCATGCCGGCGCGCAGCATCAAGCGGTGCGAGACGATCTCGGCTTCCTTGGGCGTCTCGCGCAGGATGGGCAGGAAGTAGCGGCTGAGACGCATGTCGGACCTTGGCGTGGCAGGCGGGTGGTTGCGCCGGGGCCTCGCCCCGGGGAACGCCCTTTTGCACGCTTCCGGCCCCGTTCGCAAAACATGAAACGCGGCCCGGGGCGCCGGCCGGGCCGCCTCCCCCGCGTCCGGCGCGGGCCGGGAAAGGAAAATGCGGTGGTCATGCAAAAAAACGCATCAACCTGCTCCGAGCCAGGTGACAATGCGAATTCTTCTTCCTATAAGCGTCCTCGCGATGATGCGCAGGCAGGCCGAACGGCGCCGCGCAAGGTCCGAGTCTCGGGAGGAAAAGCCAGCCTCAACGCCCGCACGGGTGAACAATATAATTCAGGCTGGTCAAAACATTCAGAAAGCTAACAAGCAAGGCTCCCGAGCCTTGCTTTTTTATTTTGCGCTTCAGCGATGAGCGTTTGTACTTCGCCAGGGCAAGTCGCGACCTTGAACGGCCGCGACCTGTCACAATCCGGCGAGCGGGAACGCCGCGACCGCCACGATGAACACCACGTCCGACACCAGCGTGGTCCACACCGCCTTGCGGCGCATCTGCGGCTTGTGCGGTGCGCCGAGGTCCTGGCCCGGCACGATCACCTCGCTGCCGTCGGGCGCGGCGCGGAACGGCAGCACGGCGAACAGCACCGTCCACCACACCACGAAGTAGAGCGCCCCCGCCCCGAACCCGCTGAGGCGGAACCCCCAGATCGCCAGCGCCAGCATCGGCAGCATCAGGAGCACGCATGCCGCGAGCGTGCGGGGGATCGAGGCGGTGGCGCGGTCGAGAAGCGCGCTCACGCCTGCTCCAGCTCGACCAGGGTGCCGAGGAAGTCCTTCGGATGCAGGAACAGCACCGGCTTGCCGTGGGCGCCGATGCGCGGCTCGCCCGAGCCGAGGATGCGCGCGCCCTGCGCCTTGAGCTTGTCGCGGGCGGCCAGGATGTCGTCGACCTCGTAGCAGACGTGGTGGATGCCGCCGCCCGGATTGCGCTCCAGGAAGGCGTTGATCGGCGAATCCGCCCCCAGCGGCTCCAGGAGCTCGATCTTGCTGTTGGGGAGCTCGACGAAGATCACCGTCACGCCGTGCTCGGGCTGCGGCAGCGGCGTCGACAGGGTCGCCCCGAGGGTGTCGCGATACACCTTCGCCGAGGCTTCGAGATCCTTCACCGCGATGGCGACGTGGTTGAGCCGGCCGATCATGGGGGTGTTCCTCCGGTGGTCCGTAGAGATGCTCTGGTTCTCGGATCTTGGCGCCACTGGCGCGCCGGCATCAACGGTCTTCAGTGCCTCCACAGCGACCGCTTGAGGCGCGGAAATCTCCCTCCCCCCTCTGCGGGGGAGGGTGGCCCGGCCATGAGGCCGGGTCGGGAGAGGGGAACCACGTTTCCGGACAAAGCTCGCCCGTTCTGAGGGGCGCGCGCTGGATGAGCGTCGCGCTGCCCCTCTCCCGGCCCCCTCCGGGGGCCACCCTCCCCCGCAGAGGGGGGAGGGTTGTCGCGCCAAGTCCGGCCGCGTCAGAGGACGATACCTCTCACACCTCCACCACCATCACGTGGCAGGCCGGCTTCTTGCCCCACACCTCGTTGACGGCCGAGCGGATCGCCCGGTCGACGGCGTTCTCCACCGCTTCCGAGTCCCGCCGCTTGACCCGCGACAGGTTGTTGAGCGTGCGCTCGACCGCGTCGCCGATCACGTCGATGACGACCTCGCCCTTGCGGCCGTAGCTCGGCAGGCCCATCAGGTCGATCGAGGGCTCGCCCTTGATCTCGCCGTTCTTGTCGAGCGCGATCGCGACCGAGACGATGCCCGTGAAGGCGAGCTTGCGCCGCTCCGGGATCGCGCGGTCGTTCGAATCGACCAGCACGTTGCCGTCCTTGTAGATCCGCCCGCTCTTGACGTGGGTGACGATCTCCGGCTCGCCCGGCGCGAGCCGGATCAGGGTGCCGTTGCGGGCCTTGACCACCTGCTCGACGCCCTGCTTGCGGGCGAAGGTGGCGTGCTCGGCCAGATGCAGCGCCTCGCCGTGGACCGGCACGGCGATCTTCGGCTTCGTCCAGCGGTACATCGCCGCCATCTCGTCACGCCGCGGGTGGCCCGAGACGTGGACGAGCTCGGTGCGGTCGGTGATGACCTGGATGCCGGCCTCGATCAGGTCGTTGATGATCGCCCCGACCGCCCGCTCGTTGCCGGGAATGGCGCGCGAGGAGAAGATCACCCGGTCGCCGGGCGAGAGCGCGATCTCCGGGTGCTCGTCGCGCGAGACCCGGGCGAGCGCCGCCCGCGGCTCGCCCTGCGAGCCGGTGAGGAGCGCCACCACCTTCTCCCGCGGCAGGTAGCCGTAGGCCTCGGCGCCGCGGATCTCCGGCAGGCCGTCGAGGTAGCCGCACTCGCGGGCGACGTCGATCACCCGGTCCATGGCGCGACCGACCGCGACGACATCGCGGCCGCAGGCCTGCGCGGCGAGGCAGACGGCGCGCATGCGCGCGACGTTCGACGCGAAGGTCGTGACCGCCACCCGGTGCGGCGAGTTGCGGATCAGCTCGGCGAGGTGGTCGGCGACCTCCGACTCGCTCGGCGAGCGGCCCTCGCGGGTGACGTTGGTCGAGTCGCAGACCAGCGCCAGCACGCCCTCCTCGCCCAACCGGGTGAAGGTCTCCTCCGAGGTGGAGTTGCCGGCGACCGGGGTGTCGTCGAGCTTCCAGTCGCCGGTATGGAGCACCAGGCCGAGCGGCGTGCGGATCGCGAGCGCGTTCGCCTCGGGGATCGAGTGCGCGACCGGCACGTACTCGATCGAGAACGGCCCGAGGTTCAACCGGCCGTCGGCCGGCACCTCGCGCATGTCGACCTTGGGCGCACCCGGCTCGCCGAGGCGGCGGGCCTCGATCAGGTTCTTGGTGAAGCGGGTGGCGTAGATCGGTACCTTGAGCTTGGGCCACATCTCGCCGATGGCACCGATATGGTCCTCGTGGCCGTGGGTGATCAGGATGCCGAGCAGGTTCTCGCGGTGCTCCTCGGCGAAGCTGAGATCCGGGTACATCAGGTCGACGCCCGGCATGTGCTCCTCGCTGGCGAAGCCCATGCCGAGGTCGACCATGATCCACTTGCGGCCCTTCGGCGGACCGAAGCCGTAGAGGCCCGCATTCATGCCGATCTCGCCGACCCCGCCGAGGGGCACGAAGATCAGCTCATCTCCCTTGTTCGACATTCCCAATCCATCGTCACACGGACCGCCGTCGCGGTCCCACTCGAGGAACGGCCTCGTCTGCCGTCACGGTCACGGCGCCGTCATGTTGCGTGTGCGGCCGGAAACGGCCGCGCGGCGGCGACGCCGTGGGGCGCCCCGCCGGGAAGACTTCGATCGTGTCGGGGAGAGCGTCGTCGCCGTGCGGGCGCCGGACAGCCTCCCCGTCAGGCCGCCGTAGCGGCCGCCCCGAAATGCACCTCGCCGGCGGAGACCGCGACCCGGCCCCCCTCCGGCAGACGGACGACCAGCCGGCCGCCCTCGTCGATCGTCTCGAACGTTCCCGTCACGATGCGCCCACCGGACTGGACGCTGACCGGCCCACCGAGACCGGCGGCCGAGGCGAGCCACTCCTCGCGGATGCGCGAAAAGCCCCGGCCCCCGTCCCACAGCAGCTCGGCCTCGACCCAGGCGCCGGTGAGCAGGCGAAACAGTCCCGGCGCGTCGACGGCGTAGCCGGCCTCGGCCAGGGAGGTCGCCGCGTAGGGCAGGCCCGAAGGCGCCCCCGTCACGTTGACGCCGACCCCGACCGTGACGACCGCATTGCGGCCCGGCAGGGTCTCCATCTCCAGCAGGATGCCGACGAGCTTCGCGCCGTCGAGCAGCACGTCGTTCGGCCATTTGAGCCGGAAATCCGGAGTTCTTCCGTCGGTTCCCGGGCCGCAGGCGCGGCGCAGGGCGCGCTCGACCGCCACCCCGGCGACGAAACCGAGGGTCGCGACCCGGTCCGGCGCCAAGCCCGCCGGGACCGGCCAGAGCAGGCTCGCCGCGTGATTGCCGGCAATCCAGCCCCAGCCCTTGCCGCGCCGGCCGCGGCCGCCGGTCTGCTCAGCGGTCACGACCCAGAGCGGCCCCGGCACGCCCTCGCGGGCGCGCGCCAGGGCCTGCGTGCTCGTCGAGCCGAGGCTGTCATGGACCTCGATACGGTATCCCGCGGCGACCGCCGCGGGGTCGAGCACGAAGGTCATCCGCCTAGAACAGCGACTTGGCGGCGGTGCCGGCGATGCCGACGAGCGGCGCGGGGATCAGCCAGAACAGCAGCACCACCACGCTCGACAGGCCGAGCACGATCCGCAGGCCCGGGCCCATCGGCTCGTAGGCCTCGGCCGGCTCGTCGAAGTACATCACCTTGACGAGGCGCAGGTAGTAGTAGGCACCGATGACGCTGGTCACCACGCCGATCACCGCCAGGGTCACGAGGTTCGCCTTGATGGCCGCGGCGAAGACGTAGAACTTGGCGAAGAACCCGGCGAGCGGCGGGATGCCGGCGAGCGAGAACATCATCATGGCGAGCAGGAACGCGACCCAGGGGTGGGTGCGCGACAGGCCCGACAGGTCGTCGATGGTCTCGTACATCTTCCGGCCGCGGCGCAGCGACAGGATCACCGCGAAGGCGCCGAGCGTCATGGCGAGGTAGATCGCCATGTAAATCACCACGCCGCGCACCCCCTCCTGCGTGCCGGCCGCGAGCCCGATGAGCGCGTAGCCGACATTGGCGATGGAGGAATAGGCCATCAGGCGCTTGAGGCTGCGCTGGCCGATCGCCGCGAAGGAGCCGAGCGCCATCGAGGCGATCGACACGAACACGATGATCTGCTGCCACTCGGGCGTGATCACCGGGAAGGCGCCGATGAAGACGCGCACGGCCATCGCCATCGCGGCCATCTTGGGAGCGGAGGCGAAGAAGGCGGTGACCGGGGTCGGCGCGCCCTCGTAGACGTCCGGCGTCCACATGTGGAACGGCACGGCGGCGAGCTTGAACGACACGCCGGCGGCGACGAACACCACGCCGAGCACCACGCCGACGCCCGAGCCCTCGCGCAACGCGGTGGCGATGTGCGGGAACGACACGGTGCCGGTGAAGCCGTAGACGAGCGAGGCGCCGTAGAGCAGCATGCCGGAGGACAGAGCCCCGAGCACGAAGTACTTCAGGCCGGCCTCGGTCGAGCGCACGTCGTCGCGGTGGAACGACGCGATGACGTAGGCCGCCAGGCTCTGCAGCTCGAGGCCCATGTAGAGGCCGATCAGATCGTTGGCCGAGGCCATGATCATCATGCCGATCGTCGAGAGGACGATCAGGATCGGGTACTCGAACCGGGCGATGCGCTCGCGCTCGAAATGCTCCTTGGCGAGCAGGATCGCGGCGGCCGAGCCGATGAGGGTCAGCGCCTTCATCACCCGGGCGAACCCGTCGACGATGAAGGAACCGTTGAAGGTGGTGACCTTGGCTCCGAAGGGCTGGCTGACCACGGCGAAGAGCGCGAGGATCAGCAGGATCAGGGCCCCGACGCTGACGCCCTCGGTGGAGCGTTCGCCCCTGAAGGCCCCGTAGAGGATCAGCACCAGGACGCCGACCGAGAGGATCAGCTCCGGCAGGGCGGGCCCGATGGCGGGCATGACGATCTGAGCGGCGTTCATCGCGAAGAACTCAGTGCGGGACCGGCAGGGCCGCGGCAGCGGTCTGGGTCGTGGAGAGGGCGGCGCGCAGGCCTTGCATCAGCGCGTCGGTCGAGGGCGCGAAGACGTCGAGGATCGGGCCGGGATGGACGCCGTAGTAGATCGTCAGCACCACGAGCGGGGCGAGGATCAGCATCTCGCGGCGGTCGAGGTCGGTGATCCCCTGGAGGCTCGGCTTCTCGAGCTTGCCGTAGACCACCCGGGCGAACAGCCACAGGGCGTAGGCCGCCGACAGGATGATGCCGATGACCGAGAAGAACGACACCATCGGGTTGGCCCGGAAGGCGCCCATCATCGCCAGGAACTCGCCGACGAAGCCCGAGGTGCCCGGCAGGCCGACATTGGCCATGGTGAACACCATCATGGCCACCGCGTAGAGCGGCATGCGCTTCACGAGGCCGCCATAGGCCGAGATCTCGCGGGTGTGCATCCGGTCGTAGATCACGCCGACGCAGAGGAACAGCGCGCCGGACACGATGCCGTGCGAGATCATCAGGAACAGGGCGCCCTGGATGCCCTGCTCGTTCAGCGTGAACAGGCCGAGCGTCACGAAGCCCATATGCGCCACGGAGGAGTAGGCGATCAGCTTCTTGATGTCGGTCTGCACCAGCGCGACCAGCGAGGTGTAGATGATCGCCACCACCGACAGCGTGTAGACCATCGGGGCGAAGTAGTGCGAGGCATCCGGGAACATCGGCAGCGAGACCCGGATGAAGCCGTAGCCGCCCATCTTCAGGAGGATGCCCGCCAGGATGACCGAGCCGGCGGTCGGCGCCTCGACGTGGGCGTCGGGGAGCCAGGTATGGACCGGCCACATCGGCATCTTCACCGCGAAGGAGGCGAAGAAGGCGAGCCAGAGCCAGATCTGCATGTTCGCCGGGAAGCGGGTCTGGAGCAGGGTCGGGATGTCGGTCGTGCCGGCCTGCCAGTACATCGCCATGATGGCGAGCAGCATCAGCACCGAGCCGAGCAGGGTATAGAGGAAGAACTTGAACGACGCGTAGATCCGGCGCTTGCCGCCCCAGATGCCGATGATGAGGAACATCGGGATCAGGCCGGCCTCGAAGAACAGGTAGAACAGCACCAGGTCGAGGGCGCAGAACACGCCGATCATCGTGGTCTCGAGGACCAGGAACGCGACGAAGTACTCCTTCACCCGGTGCTCGATCGAGAGCCAGGAGGCGCCGACGCAGAACGGCATCAGGAAGGTGGTGAGCAGCACCAGCGGCATCGAGAAGCCGTCGACGCCGAGCTTGAACCGGATCGTGTCGGTCAGCCAGGCATGGGTCTCGACGAGCTGGAACTGCGCGGTCGAGGCGTCGTAGCGGCCCCAGGCGACGAGCGACAGCAGGAAGGTGGCGAGCGTCGCGATGAGCGCCGCCCAGCGGGCGTTGCGCCGAACCGACTCGTCGTCGCCGCGAAGCGTCAGGATGAACGCGGCGCCGACGAGCGGCAGGATGAGGAGGCCGGAGAGGATCCCGAGGCCGAGCATGATTCTCTGTTCTCCGGTCAGGTCAGTGGGTGGCCGCGGAGACGCCGGTCATCAGGTACCAGCTCACCAGGGCAGCGACGCCGACCAGCATCACGAAGGCGTAGTGGTAGACGTAGCCGGTCTGGAAACGGACCACGCCGCGGGTGATGTCGACGACGCGGGCGGCGATGCCGTTCGGGCCCATCCCGTCGATGATGCGGCCGTCGCCGACCCGCCACAGGAACTCGCCGAAGCCCTTGGCCGGGCGGACGAAGATCCGGTCGTAGATCTCGTCGAAGTACCACTTGTTGAGCAGGAAGCGGTACAGCAGCGGCTGGCTCTCGGCGAGTTGGTGCGCCGATCCCGGCCGGCGGATGTACATCCAGTAGGCGAGCAGGAAGCCCAGCACCAGCATCACGAAGGGCGAGTTCTGCACCCAGCCCGGCGCGTTGTGGATGTCGTGCATGATGTGGTTGTCGGGGCCGTGCGCCAGCGCGCCCTTCCAGAACTCGTCCATGCCCTCGCCGATGAAGCGGTTCTTGAACACGAGGCCGGCGAAGAGCGCACCCAAGGCGAGGATCGCCAGCGGGATCGTCATCACCTTGGGGCTCTCGTGCGGGGTATGAGCGTGGTGGTCGTGGTGCTCGATCGCCGAATGCGAGGCCGGCTCGACGTCGTGGCCCTTGTTGTCGTGCGCGACGCCCTCGTGGTGGCCCGGCGCGCCGTCGGCGATGACCGAAGAAGCATGAGCCGAAGCATGGGCAAGCACCGGAGCGTGGGCCGCATGCGCGTCGGCGTGGTGGTCGTCATGGCCGTGGGCGTGGCTGTCGCCATGCGCATGGGCGTCCTGCCAGCGGGCAGGCCCCTCGAAGGTCATGAAGAACAGGCGCCAGGAGTAGAACGAGGTGAAGAAGGCCGCGATGACGGTCGCCAGGAAGGCCAGCACGTGGCCCGGCCGGGTCGACATGTAGGCCGCCTCGATGATGGCGTCCTTCGAGTAGAAGCCGGCGGTGAACGGGAAGCCGATGAGCGCGAGCGTCCCGATCGCCATCATGGCGGTGGTGAACGGGATGTAGCGCCGCAGAGCACCCATGTTCCGCATGTCCTGCTCGTGGTGCATCGCGTGGATGACCGAGCCGGCGCCGAGGAACAGCAGCGCCTTGAAGAAGGCGTGGGTGAAGAGGTGGAACACGCCCGCCGCGTAGGCGCCCACACCCAGAGCGACGAACATGTAGCCGAGCTGCGAGCAGGTCGAGTAGGCGATGACGCGCTTGATGTCGTTCTGCACGAGGCCGACGGTGGCGGCGAAGAAGGCCGTGATGCCGCCGATCACCGTGACGACGATGAGCGCGTTCGGCGCGGCGTCGAAGAGCGGCGACAGGCGGGCGACCATGAACACGCCGGCGGTCACCATGGTGGCGGCGTGGATCAGCGCCGAGACCGGGGTCGGGCCCTCCATCGCGTCCGGCAGCCAGGTGTGCAGCAGGAACTGCGCCGACTTGCCCATCGCGCCCATGAACAGCAGCAGGCAGCAGATGGTCAGCGCGTTCCAGTCGTAGCCGAGCAGGTGGAACGTCGCGTCCTTGAACTCCGGCACCTTGGCGAAGATGGCGTCGTAGGAGACCGCGCCGAACAGCACGAAGCAGAGGAAGATGCCGAGCGAGAAGCCGAAATCGCCGACGCGGTTGACGATGAACGCCTTCATCGCCGCGGCGTTGGCCGAGGGCTTCTCGTACCAGAAGCCGATCAGCAGGTAGGAGGCGAGGCCGACGCCCTCCCAGCCGAAGAACATCTGGACGAGGTTGTCCGACGTCACCAGCATCAGCATGGCGAAGGTGAACAGCGACAGGTAGGCGAAGAACCGCGGCCGGTGCGGATCCTCGTGCATGTACCCCATCGAGTAGAGGTGCACGAGCGCCGAGACGCTGTTGACCACGACCAGCATCACCGCGGTGAGCGTGTCGGCCCGGAAGGCCCAGTCGACCGTGAGGCCGCCGGCGGAGAACCAGGTCGCGACGTGGTGCTTCACGGCGCCGTGGCCGTGCCCGCCGGTCACCTCGAAGAAGGCGACCCAGGAGAGCAGCGCCACGAAGACGAGGATGCCGGTGGTCACCACCTCGCTGGCCCGCGGGCCGATGCGGCGCCCGAACACGCCGGCGATGAGGAAGCCGATCAGGGGCAGGAAGACGATCGCGTGGTACATGCTCGGGGTCCGGCCTCGCGTGGCTCTTGCCGCTGCGGCTCTGGTTCAGGGGTAAAGGGCTGTGGGCTCTGGCGGAGCCGCGTCAGCCCTTCATCATGTTGACGTCCTCGACGGCGATCGAGCCGCGGTTGCGGAAAAATACCACCAGGATGGCGAGGCCGATCGCGGCCTCGGCGGCGGCGACCGTCAGGACGAACAGGGCGAAGACCTGGCCGACGATGTCGCCGAGATGGGTCGAGAACGCCACCAGGTTGATGTTGACGGCGAGCAGGATCAGCTCGACCGACATCAGGATGACGATGATGTTCTTGCGGTTGATGAAGATGCCGAGCACCCCGAGGGTGAACAGGATCGCGGCGACCGTCAGGTAATGGCTCAAACCGATCATCGTGCCTCTCGGCCGCGGGCGGCCGCCTTCCCGTCGCGAGGCGCGAAGCGCCCCGCCGCTCGTGTCGTCATCCTCGCGAGGCTGCCAGAGCCCCGCACGAACTTCTCAGACCTCGACGCCCTGGCCCGTGGGCACGTGGCGCACCTCGACGGCGTCGGCCTGGGTGCGGGCGTTCTGGATCGCGATGTCCTGGCGCTTGACGCCCGGCCGGTCGCGCAGGGTCAGCACGATCGCACCGATCATCGCGACCAGCAGGATCAGGCCGGCGACCTGGAAGAAGAAAAAGTAGTTGGTGTAGAGAACGAGACCCAAGGCCTGCGTGTTGGTGATCGCGTCGGGGCCGGGCGTCACCGCCAGCGGGCCGTGGACGAGGCCCGGATCGATCGTCCAGGAGCCGACGACGAGGAGCAGCTCGACCAGGAACACCGCGCCGATCAGCCCGCCGACCGGCAGGTAGTCCTGGAAGCCCTGGCGCATCGCCGCGAAATCGACGTCGAGCATCATCACGACGAAGAGGAACAGCACCGCGACGGCGCCGACATAGACCACGACCAGGAGCATGGCCAGGAACTCCGCCCCCATCAGCACGAACAGCCCGGCGGCGTTCACGAAGGCGAGGATGAGGAAGAGCACCGAAACGACGGGGTTGCGCGAGGCGATCACCATGAAGCCCGAGGCGACGGTGATCGCGGCGAACAGATAGAAGAAGGCGGCGGCTGCGGTCATGCGCTGAATTCATGCCGCCTGGCGGCGGCCTCCTGCCCGACCCCCGGAGCGTGCCGGCGGCTCGTCTATAGAACCCGCCCCCGCGGCGCACAACCGGGGAGCGGCGAATGTCTCGTCGGTTTTATGGAGGGAGGGCGCGGCGCCCACCCCCGGCTCGCGGCGCTAGCGGTAGGGCGCGTCGGCCGCGATGTTGCGGGCGATCTCGCGTTCCCAGCGGTCGCCGTTCTCGAGAAGCTTGGCCTTGTCGTAGAGCAGCTCCTCGCGGGTCTCCACCGAGAACTCGAAGTTCGGCCCCTCGACGATGGCGTCCACCGGGCAGGCCTCCTGGCACATGCCGCAATAGATGCACTTCACCATGTCGATGTCGTAGCGCGTGGTGCGCCGCGTGCCGTCGTTGCGGCGCGGGCCGGCCTCGATGGTGATGGCCTGGGCCGGACACACCGCCTCGCACAGCTTGCAGGCGATGCAGCGCTCTTCCCCGTTGGGGTAGCGCCGCAGGGCGTGCTCGCCGCGGAAGCGCGGGCCGCGATGGCCCATCTCGAAGGGGTAGTTGATCGTCGCCTTGGGCTTGAAGAAGTAGCGCATCGCCAGGGCGAACCCGGTGACGAACTCCTTCAACAGCAGGCCGCGGGCGACCTGGTCGAGCTTCATGGCTCGTTCTCCGACGGTTGGGGTCAGGAGACCGGCGCGAGGCCGGTCAGCTTCAGGACGAAGGCGACGACGAACACCATGACGAGCGAGAGCGGAAGGAAGACCTTCCAGCCCAGCCGCATGAGCTGGTCGTAGCGGTAGCGCGGCACCATGGCCTTCACCATGGCGATCATGAAGAACAGGAAGCTGGCCTTGAGCGCGAACCAGATCAGGCCCGGCACCCAGGTGAAGGGCGCGAACGGGATCGGCGAGAGCCAGCCGCCGAGGAACAGGATCGTGCCGAGAGCGCACATCGTGACGATGGCGACGTACTCGCCGAGCATGAACAACAGGTACGGGGTGGAGGAGTACTCCACCATGTAGCCGGCGACGAGCTCGGATTCGGCCTCGGGCAGGTCGAAGGGCGGGCGGTTCGTCTCGGCGAGCGCCGAGATGAAGAACACCACGAACATCGGGAACAGCCACAGCCAGTACCAGCCGAGGACCCCGAGCGAGGTGTCCTGCGCCCGCACGATCTGCGACAGGTTGAGTGAGCCGGCGCACATCAGCACCGTGACGATCACGAAGCCGAGGGAGACCTCGTACGACACCATCTGGGCCGCCGAGCGCAGCGCGCCGAGGAAGGCGTATTTCGAGTTCGAGGCCCAGCCGCCCATGATGACGCCGTAGACGCCGAGCGACGAGATCGCGAAGATGTAGATGATGCCGACGTTGATGTCGGCGATCGGCCAGCCTTCGGCGAGCGGGATCACCGCCCAGGAGGCGAGCGCCAGGGTGGCGAAGATCAGCGGCGCCAGCAGGAAGAGGCTCTTGTTGGCGCCCGCCGGTATCACCGGCTCCTTCAGCACGAACTTTAGGAGGTCGGCGAAGGACTGGAACAGGCCCCAGGGCCCGACCACGTTCGGGCCGCGGCGCAGCTGCACCGCCGCCCAGATCTTGCGGTCTGCGAGCAGCGCGTAGGCGATGAAGACGAGCAGTGCCACCAGCAGCACGACGCTCTTCAGCGCAATGAGGAGGACGGTGCCGAGCACCTCCCAGACGGTCATCGGTCGGTGCTCCTCATTCCGCCGCTTCGAGGGCCCGCCCGCGGGCGAGACCCGAGCACTCGGCGAGCACCCGCGAGGCGCGGGCGATCGGGTTGGTGAGATAGAAATCGGCGATCGCGGGCCGGAACGGCTCGCGGCCGGGCTCGCCCGACAGGCCGGCCAGGGTCGCCAGCGCGGCGACGCCGTCGCTCGGTGCGATCTGGTCGATGCCGGCGAAGTGCGGGTGCGCGGCGTAGAGCGCCTTGCGCAGCGTCGGCAGCGAGTCGAACGGCAGGCGGTGACCCAGCACGTCCGACAGGGCGCGCAGGATCGCCCAGTCCTCGCGGGCGTCGCCCGGCGGGAAGGCAGCCCGGTTGGCGAGCTGCACCCGGCCCTCGAGGTTGACGTAGGTCGCCGACTTCTCGGTGTAGGCCGCGCCCGGCAGGATCACGTCGGCGCGGTGGGCGCCCTTGTCGCCGTGCGTGCCCTGGTAGATCACGAAGGCGCCCGGACCGACCTCGACCTCGTCGGCGCCGAGGTTGAACAGCACGTCGAGGGCGCCTCCTTGCGCCATCTCGGCGAAGGTCAGACCGCCCTCCCCCGGCACGAATCCGAGATCGAGGGCGCCGACGCGGGCGGCGGCGTTCTGGAGCATGCCGAGCCCGCTCCAGCCCTCGGCCTTCGGCCCGAGACCCTGCACCATCTTGGCGACGGCGGCGAGGAGCGCCGCGCCATCCGGACGGGCCAGCGCCGCCTGGCCGACGATGACCAGCGGCCGCTCGGCGGCCTTGAAGCCTTCCGCGAAGCTGTGACGGCCCGCCGCCACCTCGGCCAGCGTCTCCGGCCCGGCCCCGAGATAGGTGTGGGGATAGGTGAGGTCGACGTCCTCGCCGATCACGCCGATCTGCATCGGCGACAGGCGCCAGCGCTTGCGGATGCGGGCGTTGAGGAGCGAGGCCTCGGTGCGCGGGTTGGCGCCGACGATCAGGATCGCGTCCGCCTGCTCGATGCCGGCGATGCCCGGCCCGAAGGTGTAGGAGGCCCGGCCCCAGGCCGGATCGATCATCGCGCCGTCCTGGCGGCAATCGAGATTCTGGACCTTGAGCGAGCCCATCAGGGTCTTGAGCGCGAAGATCTCCTCGACGCCCGCGAGGTCACCGACGATCGCGCCGACGCGCTTGGGGTCCGCGCCTTTGAGCTTGGCCGCGATGGCGCCGAACGCCTCGGCCCAGGAGGCGGGGCGCAGGCGACCGTTCTCGCGCAGGTACGGCCGGTCGAGGCGCTGGAGGCGCAGGCCGTCGACGACGTGACGGGTCTTGTCGGAGATCCACTCCTCGTTGATGTCCTCGTTCACCCGCGGCTCGATCTGCATCACCTCGCGGCCGCGGGTGTCGACGCGGATCGCCGAGCCGACCGCGTCCATCACGTCGACGGACTCGGTCTTGTTCAGCTCCCAGGGGCGGATGTTGTACGATTGCGGCTTGTGCACGAGCGCGCCGACCGGGCACAGGTCGGCGACGTTGCCCTGCAGCTCCGACTCCATCGCGCGCTCGAGGTAGGAGGTGATCTCCATGTCCTCGCCGCGGCCGATGGCGCCGAGATCCGGCACGCCGGCGACTTCTGCCAGGAAGCGGACGCAGCGGGTGCAGTGGATGCAGCGGTTCATCGCGGTCCGCACGAGCGGGCCGATATACTTCTCCTCGACGGCGCGCTTGTTCTCGCCGTAGCGGGTCGAGTCGACCCCGTAGGCCATCGCCTGGTCCTGCAGGTCGCAGTGGCCGCCCTGGTCGCAGATCGGGCAGTCGAGCGGGTGGTTGATGAGGAGGAACTCCATCACCCCCTCGCGGGCCTTCTTGGTTAGGGCCGACTTGGTCGACACCGCCGGCGGCTCGCCGTTCGGGCCCGGGCGGCAATCGCGCACGGCCCAGGCGCAGGAGGCGACGGGCTTGGGCGCGCCCTTCAGCTCGACCAGGCACATGCGGCAATTGCCGGCGATCGACAGCCGCTCGTGGAAGCAGAAGCGCGGGATCTCGGCGCCCGCGACCTCGCAGGCCTGGAGCAGGGTGTAGTCCGGCGGGACATCGACCTCGATGCCGTCGACGAGGATCTTGGTCATGCGGTCAACTCTCGGGCGAGGTCCGCGGCGCGCGCGTCTCCGCGCGCCAGGCCGGCGAACCGTGAAGGCGACACAAGGTGGGTGCTCAGCGACACGGGCTCACTCCGCCGCCATCGGCACCGGGGTTGGGTGCGGGTTGGCGGTGTAGCGGTCGATGCGCTTCTCGATCTCCGGGCGGAAGTGCCGGATCAGGCCCTGGATCGGCCAGGCCGCGGCGTCGCCGAGGGCGCAGATCGTGTGGCCCTCGATCTGCTTCGTCACGTCGAGCAGCATGTCGATCTCGCGCTTCTGCGCCCGGCCTTCGGCCATGCGCAGCATCACGCGCCACATCCAGCCGGTGCCCTCGCGGCACGGGGTGCACTGGCCGCAGGACTCGTGCTTGTAGAAGTACGCGATGCGGGCGATCGTCGCGACCATGTCGGTCGACTTGTCGAACACCATCACGGCGGCGGTGCCGAGACCCGACTTCAGGTTCTTCAGCGTGTCGAAGTCCATCGGCGCGTCGATGATCTCGGCGGCCGGCACCAGCGGCACCGAGGAGCCGCCGGGGATCGAGCAGAGCAGGTTGTCCCAGCCGCCGCGCATGCCGCCGCAATGCCGGTCGATCAGCTCGCGGAAGGTGATGCCGAGTTCTTCCTCGACGTTGCAGGGCTTGTTGACGTGGCCCGAGATGCAGAACAGCTTGGTGCCGGTATTGCCTGGCCGGCCGAGGCCCGCGAACCACGCGCCGCCGCGGCGCAGGATCGTGCCGGCCACCGCGATCGACTCGACGTTGTTCACCGTCGTCGGGCAGCCGTAGAGGCCCATATTGGCCGGGAACGGCGGCTTCAGCCGCGGCATCCCCTTCTTGCCCTCCAGGCTCTCGATCAGCGCCGTCTCCTCGCCGCAGATATAGGCGCCGGCGCCGTGGTGGACGTAGATGTCGAAGGGGTAGTCGTGGACGTTGCTCTCGCCGACGAGGCGGGCGGCGTAGGCTTCATCCACCGCGCGCTGGAGCGCGTGCTTCTCGGCGACGTACTCGCCGCGGATGTAGATGTAGCAGGCATGCGCGCCCATGGCGAAGCACGCCAGCATGCAGCCCTCGATCAGGAGATGCGGGTCGTGCCGCATGATCTCCCGGTCCTTGCAGGTGCCCGGCTCGGACTCGTCGGCATTGACCACGAGGTAGTGCGGCCGTCCGTCCGACTTCTTCGGCATGAAGGACCACTTCAGGCCGGTGGGGAAGCCGGCGCCGCCGCGGCCGCGCAGGCCCGATTTCTTCATCTCCTCGATGATCCAGTCCCGGCCCTGCTGGAGCAGGAACTTGGTGCCGTCCCACGCGCCGCGTTTCTTCGCGGCCTCGAGACCGGGGGAGTGGAGACCATAGAGGTTGGTGAAGATCCGATCCTGATCGGCGAGCATGGCGATCGTCCTACAGGCCTGCTGTGAAAGGGGACATCATATCGAATTATTTCGCCTTGGGGCCCGGCGGGCCCTTGTCGGCAGCCTTGTCCGCGTTGGTGATGCCGACGGGCTTGGCCTGCGATCCGTCGGTCTTCCCCGGTGCGGTCGCCGGCTCGGCGCCGGCCTCGGGCGTCGTACCCTTCGCCGCCGCCACCGGACGGCCCTCCTCGGGCTTGACCGGGGTCATGGTGTAGGAGCGCCCGCTCTGCGGCGCGCCGACGGTCTCGGGACCTGTGCGGGGCACCGCGACCGTGGTGCGGTCCGGCGTCACCTCGCCCTTGTCCGACTTCGGGTCGACCGCCCCTTGAGCCGGGGTCGCCGCCGCCTTGCTCTCCATCGGACGGCCGGCATCGGGACGGGCCGCCTTCGGGCTCTCGGCCGCGGAGGCCTCGGTGCGGGCCTTCTCGCCGGTCGTGTCGGCGCCCTGCTCCTTCAGGCCCTCCTCCTCGAAGCGCTTGCGCCAGGCGCCCACGCGCGAGCCGTCGAACAGGGTCTCGTCCTTGAGGGTCGTGACCGCGTCCTTCGGCTCCGAGGAGACGCGGCCGATCTGCGAGCCGGTCTTCACCGGGCGGCCGGCCGCGAGGTCGTCCATGAGCTTGCCGAGGAGCTCAGGCGTGAGATCCTCGTAGTAGTCGTGGTTGATCTGCGCCATCGGGGCGTTGCAGCACGCGCCCAGGCACTCGACCTCGAGCCAGGAGAAGTTGCCGTCCGGGCTGACATGGCCCGAGGGGCCGAGCCGCTCGTGCAGGTACTGCTTCAGCTCGCGGGCGCCGCAGACGTCGCAGGGCGCGGTGCCGCAGACCTGGATCCAGTAGCGGCCGACCGGCTCGAGGGCGAACATCGTGTAGAAGGTCGCGACCTCCAGCACGCGGATATGCGGCATGCCGAGCTGGTCGGCCACCGCCTCGATCGCGGCTCGAGGCAGCCAGCCGCCGTTCTGCTCCTGCGCCTTCCACAGGAGCGGGATCACCGCCGAGGCCTGGCGCCCCTCCGGGTACTTGGCGATCTGCCCCTTGGCCCATTCGGCGTTCTCAGCCGTGAACGCGAAGCTCTCGGGCTGCTCGGATACCGGGGCAAGTCTGCGGTTGGCCATGTCTCAAACGTCCATGTCTCATACGTCTCCGGCGGGTGCGGGCACGGGCGCGAACGCCGTTACCGGTCCACCTCGCCGAACACGATGTCGAGCGTGCCGAGGATGCACGACACGTCCGCCAGCAGGTGGCCGCGGCACATCCAGTCCATCGCCTGGAGGTGGGCGAAACCCGGAGCGCGGATCTTGCAGCGGTACGGCTTGTTGGTGCCGTCGGCGACGAGGTAGACGCCGAACTCGCCCTTGGGCGCCTCGACCGCGGCGTAGACCTCGCCGGCCGGGACGTGGAAGCCCTCGGTGTAGAGCTTGAAGTGGTGGATGAGCGCCTCCATCGAGCGCTTCATCTCGCGCCGCGGCGGCGGCGCGACCTTGCCGTCCTGCGTCGCGATCGGCCCCTGGCCGGCCGGCTCGCGCAGCTTGGCGATGCACTGCTTCATGATGCGCACCGACTGGCGCATCTCCTCCATGCGGATGACCTGGCGATCGTAGGTGTCGCCGTTCTTCCCCACGGGGACGTCGAACTCCATCTCGGCATAGGCCTCGTAGGGCTGCGACTTGCGCAGGTCCCACGGGATGCCGGAGCCGCGCACCATCACGCCCGAGAAGCCCCAGGCCAGCGCCTCCTCGACGGTGACGATGCCGATGTCGACGTTGCGCTGCTTGAAGATGCGGTTGCCCATCACGAGGTGGTCGAGGTCGTCGACCACCTGCGGGAAGGTCTCGCAGAACGCCTCGATGTCGTCGATCAGGCTCGGCGGCAGGTCCTGGTGGACGCCGCCCGGCCGGAAGTAGTTGGCGTGGAGCCGCGCACCCGACGCGCGCTCGTAGAAGATCATCAGCTTCTCGCGCTCCTCGAAGCCCCAGAGCGGGGGCGTGAGGGCGCCGACGTCCATCGCCTGCGTGGTGACGTTGAGGAGGTGCGACAGGAGCCGGCCGATCTCGCAGTAGAGCGTGCGGATCAGCTTGGCGCGGCGCGGCACCTCGACGCCGAGCATGCGCTCGATGGCGAGGCAGAAGGCGTGCTCCTGGTTCATCGGCGCGACGTAGTCGAGCCGGTCGAAGTACGGCGTGACCTGGAGGTAGGTCTTGACCTCGATCAGCTTCTCGGTGCCGCGGTGGAGGAGGCCGATATGCGGGTCGACCCGCTCGACCACCTCGCCGTCGAGCTCCAGCACGAGGCGCAGCACGCCGTGCGCCGCCGGGTGCTGCGGGCCGAAGTTGATCGAGAAGTTGCGGATGCTGTGCTCGCCCATGTCGGCTCAGCCTTTCGCCGGTGCCTTGTCGGCCTTCTCGTCGCCCGGCAGCACGTAGTCGGTGCCTTCCCAGGGCGAGAGGAAGTCGAAGTTGCGGAATTCCTGCGTCAGTCGCACGGGCTCGTAGACAACCCGGGCCTCGTCCTGGTCGTAGCGGACCTCGACGAAGCCGGTGAGCGGGAAGTCCTTGCGCAGCGGATGGCCCTCGAAGCCGTAATCGGTGAGCAGCCGGCGTAGGTCCGGATGACCCGAGAACAGGATTCCGTAGAGGTCGTAGGCCTCGCGCTCGTACCAGTTCGCCGCCGGGAAGACCGGAATCGCGGTCGGGACCGGGGTGCGCTCGTCGGTCTGCACCTTCACGCGGATGCGCCGGTTATGGCGCATCGACAGCAGGTGGTAGACGACGTCGAAGCGCTTGGCCCGGCCCGGGTAGTCGGCGCCGCAGATGTCGATGAAGGTCGAGAAGGCGCAAGCTGGATCGTCACGCAGGTGGGTGAGCACCCGCACGATCTCGGAGCCCTCGACGATGAGCGTCAGCTCGCCGAAGGTCAGCGCGCGATCGGTGATCGCTGCGCCCAGGGTCTCGGCGAGCCGGTCGGAGAGGGCGCGGAGCGCGTCGTCGCCGGCCTCGGTCTGGGTATGGGCGCGGATGGTGATGCCGTTGCTCATGGGCCAGCCTCAGCGCTCGATGGTGCCGGTGCGACGGATCTTCTTCTGCAGCAGCAGCACGCCGTAGAGCAGCGCCTCGGCGGTCGGCGGGCAGCCCGGAACGTAGATGTCGACCGGCACCACCCGGTCGCAGCCGCGCACCACCGAGTACGAGTAGTGGTAGTAGCCGCCGCCGTTGGCGCAGGAGCCCATCGAGATCACGTAGCGCGGCTCCGGCATCTGGTCGTAGACCTTGCGCAGCGCCGGCGCCATCTTGTTGGTCAGCGTGCCGGCGACGATCATCACGTCGGACTGGCGCGGCGAGCCGCGGGGCGCGAAGCCGAAGCGCTCGCAATCGTAGCGCGGCATCGACATCTGCATCATCTCGACGGCGCAGCAGGCCAGCCCGAAGGTCATCCACATCAGCGAGCCGGTGCGGGCCCAGGTGATGAGATCGTCGGCGGTGGTCAGCAGGAAGCCGCGATCGGCGAGCTCGTCGCTGATCGTCAGGAAGGTCGGGTCGTTGGCGCCGATCGGCTTGCCGGTGGCGGGATCGAGGATCCCCTTCGGCTGCGGCGCGATCGTCGGGGCGCGGACGGTGGTGAGGGACATGGCGGGGTCCGGTGCTTCTCGTCTCGGGGGCGGCTGCGACGGTCTAGGCTTCTAGTCCCACTCGAGGGCGCCCTTGCGCCACTCGTAGACGAAGCCGACGGTCAGCACGCCGAGGAAGACCATCATCGACCAGAAGCCGAACCAGCCGAGGTCCCCGAAGGTGATCGCCCATGGGAACAGGAAGGCCACTTCGAGATCGAAGATGATGAACAGGATGGCGACGAGGTAGAAGCGCACGTCGAACTTCATGCGCGCGTCGTCGAAGGCGTTGAACCCGCACTCGTAGGCCGAGAGCTTCTCTGGGTCCGGGCTGTTGTAGGCCACCAGGAAGGGGGCCACGAGGAGCGCCGCCGCGATGAAGAGGGACACGCCGATGAAGATCACCAGCGGCAGGTAATCCGACAGGAGGCCGTTCATCGAGCATCCTCAAGGGTAGGCGCGAGGCCTTGGGTGAGCGCGAGCCTTGGCGCGTGCCCGGGCAAAACCCGGCCGCCGGGGCCGTTCTCGGAACGGTTCCAAAGCCCGGAAGGTGCGCGAGGCTTAAACGAGCGGGTATTACGAAACAAGGGGCGTTCGCACCGCACAAACCGCGAACGTCTGCACGCAAGATAGGGGCTCATGCCTCACGCACAACGCCCGGAAGGGACCAGCGGGCGGGGAGGATCGTCGCAGGCCCCTGCCCTTCCGGGGTGTTTTGCGGGCTTTTCACCCGATCTCGCGCTGCGGCGGCGCTCGTTCAGCCGTCCGACAGGATCAGTGCCCAGAACCGCTTGTAGCGGCTGCCGGGCGCATCGACCCGGGCGATGCCGACCCGCTTGACCTGCGGCATCAGCATGTTCCGGTTGTGCTCGGGCGAGACCTGCCAGCGCTTCAGCACCTCGTCGAAGGTGGCCGATCCCGCGCTCAGGTTCTCGGCGGCGTAGCGACCGCCGAAGCCGGCGCGCTTGAGGCGCGCGTCGAAGGTGCCGCCGACCTCGTGCGAGAGCTGGCCGGCCCGCGCATTGGATTCGGCCTGGTAGGAGGCGGCGCGGATCAGCGAGGAATCGATCACCACCGGCCCGAGGCCGTGGCTCGCCCGGTAGCGCGAGATCGCCGCCGCCGCCGCCGCCTCGTCGAGGATCACCGGCGTGGTCGGCAGGTCGGGCGCGGGCAGGATCGCCGAGCCGCTGCACCCGGCGAGCACCAGCGCCGCGGCGCCGAGGGCACCGGCGAGAACGGTCGTCGCGAGGCCGCGCCGCGGCACGCCTGCCGTGGGATCAGCGGGAACCGTCGAACGGAACGGATGCGACATCGTCTCTCGAAGCCCTGGACACGCGGCGGCGCGCGAGGGCGCCACCTGTCGGGCGATTGTGGAGATTTTCGGGGCGGTCCCGTCGCATCACGCGGCCCGGAGCGTCGCGAGGAAGCGGTTCACCTCGGCCCCGATGCTGGCCGATTGCCGCGCCACCGTGCCGGCGGCGGCGAGCACCTGCCGGGCGGACTCGCCGGTCGCCTCCGCGTCGAGGGCGAGCCCCTCGATCGAGCCGCTCACATGGGCGGTGCCGGAGGCGGCCTGCGCCACGCCCGACACGATCGTCTGCGTGGCACCGACCTGCGCCTCGACCGCCGCGGCGACCCGGGTCGAGACGCCGCTGATCGCGCGGGCCTGGGCCGCGATCTCGCCCATCGCGCCGGCGGCCTGGCGCGTCGTGTCCTGGATCGCCGCGACCTGGGCGGCGATCTCCTGCGTCGCCCGGTCGGTCTGCCCGGCGAGCTGCTTGACCTCCGCGGCGACCACCGCGAAGCCGCGCCCCGCCTCCCCGGCTCGTGCGGCCTCGATCGTGGCGTTCAGCGCCAGCAGGTTCGTCTGCGAGGCGACGCCGGCGATCACCGAGACCACGTTGCCGATGCGGCCGGCCGCCTCGCTCAGGCTCTGCATCACCGCCGCCGTGCGGTCGGTCCCGGTCACCGCGTCCCGCGCCATCGCCGCCGCCTCGCGCACGTCCGCGCCGACCGCCGCGACCGAGCGGCCGAGTTCGTCGGCCGCCTCCGCGAGGCCGCCGGCCTCGCGGGACGCCCCCGCCGCCGAGGTGGCCGCCGTGCCGGCCCGCCCGGCCGCGGCGGCTGCGGTGCCGGACAGGACGCGCGCCGTCGCGTCGAGGTCCCGGGCTGCGGCATCGACCTGCGCCAGCACGTCCGCCACCTTGCTCTCGAATGTCTCGACCGACCGGCTCATCTGCGTGGCGCGGCGGGCCTGCGCCTCGCTGGCATCGCGCTCGGCCGCCAGCGTCTCGCGCTCCATGAGGACGATCCGGAAGCCGTCGATGGCGCGGGCGATGCCGCCGATCTCGTCGCGCCGCCCGGTGCCGGGCACCGCGAGGTCGTAGCGGCCCTGCGCGAGTGCCGCGGTGGTCCCGATCAGGCCTTCGAGCCCGCCGACGATGGAGCGCCAGCCGAGCACCCCGAGCACGCCGACGCCGACGAGGGCCGCGCCCGCGATGGCGCAGAGCCACAGGGCGTCGTGCCAGAACGCGGCCTCGATGTCGTCGATGTAGACGCCGGTGAAGATCGCGATCGCCCACGGCGCGAAGCCCTGGATGTAGCTCAGCTTCGGCTCGTGGGTGGTGCCGCCCGGGCGCGGGAAGACGTAGCGCAGGGTGCCGGGCGTGCCGGACCGGGCAATGTCGGTGATCGCCTTGACGAGGAGCATGCCGCTCGCGTCCTTCAGGCCGCTCATGTCCTTGCCGACCCATTCGGGCTTGGGCGGGACCACCAGGGCGGTGCCGGCGAAGTCGTAGACCGCGATGTAGTTGTCGCCCTCGAAGCGCATGTCGTTGGCGCGGCTGCGGAACGCCGCGAGCGCCGCCTCGCGGGTCATCGCGCCGGCCCTGACCTGCGCCTCGAGGCTCGTGGCGGCGGAAAGCGCCACGTCGGAGAGAGCACGCATCTTGGCGACCCGCTCGACGATCAGGCTATCGTAGTTGGCCCGCAGGGCGTAGGCCGCCACGGCACAGAAGCCGATCACCGCCGCCGCCATCATCACGGCGAACTTCCGGCTCACGCTCATGTGCGACCAGGATACCTTCGACGACCAAGACACCCGCGACCAAGACATCGTCGATCCCCACCTCATCCGGCGGGACCATAGGGCAGCGATGCTTGAGAGTGCCTTACCCCAACGTCAGATCGGCGGAAGAATATGGATCGAGTGGCGCGGGCGACGGGGCTCGAACCCGCGACCTCCGGCGTGACAGGCCGGCACTCTAACCAACTGAGCTACGCCCGCGCGGCGTGCTCGCATGAACCCTTCAGCCCTCGGGCTGACCTTCCCACGACGAGGGAAGTGGCGCGGACGACGGGGCTCGAACCCGCGACCTCCGGCGTGACAGGCCGGCACTCTAACCGACTGAGCTACGTCCGCACAGGGCGCTATGCACTACAGAAACGCCTTTTCCGTCGAGGGAAGTGGCGCGGACGACGGGGCTCGAACCCGCGACCTCCGGCGTGACAGGCCGGCACTCTAACCGACTGAGCTACGTCCGCCCGGCGTCTCGCAGTGCTGCGATGGCCGCGGTGTATGGGGAGCCCCCTACCCTGTCAAGCCGCCGGCTCAAGAAAGTCGGGAGGGGGTCGGCGAGGGGCCGGAGACCGGGCACTGCCGCCCCTCGCACGCGACCCGCCCGCGCGCGCGAGGTGCCGTAGACGCGAAGCCTTGCACACACGGAACCTTGCACTCGCGGCAAAGGCGCCTTAACGATGCCCGCATCCGGGCGGTTAGCTCAGTTGGTAGAGCATCTCGTTTACACCGAGAGGGTCGGCGGTTCGAGCCCGTCACCGCCCACCAGGATTTCCGCGGCGCGCGTCCTCCATCGGTACCGGTTGGTCGGCCGAACGACGACCGAGCGGCGCGACAGCCGAATGCCCGCTCACGGTCTCTTGACGGTCCCCCGTCGCCCCGGGCTCCGCTGCCGCGGCTCCGGGATGACGGGGAGAGCTGGCAAGTGCAGGCGGGATCCCGTGCAGGCGGAATCCCGAGGGCCGACCTCAGCGATACGCCGCCGCGATCCCCAGGAAGTCCTCCGCCTTCAGGCTCGCCCCGCCCACGAGCGCGCCGTCGACGTCGGCGACGCCCATCAGCTCGGCCGCGTTCGAGGGCTTCACCGAGCCGCCGTAGAGGATGCGCACCTTGGCGCCGTCCGCGCCGAGCCGGCCCTCCAGTTCCTTGCGGATCAGCGCGTGCACCTCGGCGACGTCGTCCACCGTCGGGGTGAGCCCGGTGCCGATCGCCCAGACCGGCTCGTAGGCGATCACGGTATCGGCGCTCGTCGCGCCGTCGGGCAGCGAGCCGGCGAGCTGGCCGCGCACGATCTCGAGCGTCCGCCCGGCCTCGCGCTCCTCGCGGGTCTCGCCGACGCAGATGATCGCCGTAAGCCCGGCCCGGCGGGCGGCGAGCGCCTTGGCGCGGATGTCGGCGTCGCTCTCGTGGTGGTAGGCCCGGCGCTCGGAATGGCCGACGATGGTGTAGGTGGCGCCGAGATCCGCCAGCATCTCGGCCGAGACGTTGCCCGTGTACGCCCCGCTCGCCTCGGCGTGCACGTCCTGCCCGCCGACCTGCACGGCCGAGCCCTTCAGTGCCGCAGCGATCGCGCCCACCAGGGTCGCGGGCGGGCAGACCAGTACGTCGATGCGGTGCTTGAGCCCGGCATCGAGGCCGTCGCGGACGGCCTCGGCCACCTTCAGCGAGGCCTGGAGGCCGTTCATCTTCCAGTTTCCCGCCACCAGCGGGCGCGGCCGTTCGGTCGTCATCGTCTCTCCCCGGATCGTCACCAAGCGTCGTCATCGACGACGCCGTCGTCGCCAAGCGTTGCCGGGTAACAGGTCCGTTGCCGGGCGGCAAACCGGCTCCGAGCCCCGGTCCTTGCCCCGCACTTTGCCTTGCGGCGCTTATGCGGTATCGCGGCCGGATCGGGCGCCCCCTCGCGGCAGGCGCCCCCATGGTTTCTTCGAGGATCGCGATGCTCCAGGGGTTCCGCGCCGCCAGCCAGAGCTGGCTCGGCAAGATCGTGGTGACGGTGGTGTTCGGCCTCCTGATCGCGGGCCTCGCCATCTTCGGCATCGGCGACATCTTCCGGGGCGGCGGCAGCAACGCGGTCGCCACCGTCGGCAGCACGCAGATTCCTGCCGAGGCCCTGCGCACCGCCTACCAGAACCAGCTCCAGCGCCTGTCGCGCCAGAGCCGCCGGCCGATCACCCCGGACCAGGCCCGGGCGCTCGGCCTCGACCGGCAGGTGCTGGCCCAGCTCATCACCGAGGCCTCCCTCGACCAGAAGACGAAGGACCTCGGGCTCCGCATCCCGGACGCCGCGGTGGTGCGGCTGATCCAGGAGGAGCCGGCCTTCAAGGGCCCGAACGGCACCTTCGACGTCAACACGTTTCGCGATACCCTGCGCCAGGCCGGCCTGACCGAGCAGGGCTTCGTGCAGGAGCAGCGCGCGGTCGCCGCCCGCCTCCAGCTCGCCGACGCGATCACCGCCGAGCTGCCGGTGCCGCTCGCCGCCCGCGAGGCGATCCACCGCTACACCGCCGAGCGCCGCGCGGCGTCCTACTTCACCCTGCCGGATGCGGCCGCGGGCGAGATCCCGGCCCCGACCGACGAGGAGGTGAACACCTTCTACACCGAGCGCAAGAGCGCCTTCCGGGCGCCCGAGACCCGCAGCGTGAACCTGCTCGTCCTCGACCCGGCGACGCTGGCAAAGACCGACGCCGTGACCGACGCGGAGGCCCGCGCCCGCTACGAATCCGAGAAGAGCCGCTTCGGCACTCCCGAGAAGCGCTCGATCCAGCAGATCGTGTTCCCGAACGACGCCGACGCGGCGGCCGCCCTCGCCCGCATCCGCAGCGGCGAGGCGACCTTCGACCAGGTCGCGACCGAGCGCGGCCTCGACGCCAAGGCGCTCGATCTCGGCACCTTCGCCCGGTCCGAGCTGTTCGATCCGGCGGTGGCGGATGCCGCCTTCGCGGCCGAGCCGAACGCGGTGAGCGAGCCGGTCAAGGGCCGCTTCGGCACGGTGCTCCTGCGGGTGACCGCGGTGCAGCCCGGCGCCCGCAAGCCCTTCGAGGAGGTGGCCGGCGAGGTGCGCCAGGAGATTGCCCTGGAGAAGGCCCGCGACGGCCTGGAGAAGGTCCACGACGCGATCGAGGACCAGCGCGCGGGCGCAAAGCCCCTCGCCGACATCGCCCGCGAGCAGGGTCTGTCCCTCGTCACCGTGCCCGCCGTCGACGCGCAAGGGCGCGACCCGCAGGGCAAGGCGGTCGAGGCGATCCCCGACAAGGACGCGACGCTCGCGGCGATCTTCCGCAGCGACATGGGCGCCGACAACGAGGCCCTGCGCACCCGCTCGGGCGGCTACGTCTGGTACGACGTGACGAAGATCGACCCGGCCCACGACAAGCCGCTGCCTGAGGTCCGCGACGCGGTGGTGGCGCAGTGGAAGGCCGACGAGGTCTCCCGGCGCCTGGCCGCCAAGGCCCGCGAGGCGACCGAGCGGCTCGACAAGGGCGAGGCGATCGAGGAGGTGGCGAAGTCCCTCGGCCAGGAGGCGAAGACCGCGACCGACATCGCCCGCGGCCGCGGCCGCGACGGCCTCTCGACCGAGAGCGTCGCCCGCCTGTTCGCGACGCCGGTGGGCAAGTCGGGCACCGCGTCCGGCGAGGCCACCGCCCGGGTTGTGTTCCGCGTGACGAGCGCCACGGTGCCGGCCTTCGTGCCGAGCGCGGCGAGCGCGGTGGCGGTGGAGCAGCAGTACCGCACGGCGCTCGCCGACGACGTGCTCGCCCAGTACATCGCCGACGTGCAGAGGCAGGCCGGCGTCTCGGTCAACGAGGGCGCGTTCCGTCGCGCCATCGGCGGCGAATACTGATGCTCGTCGCCCCCTCCCCGGAGGCCGCCGCGGCGGCCTATGCCGAGGACCGCCCGGTCCTCCTGCGCGCCACCCTGGTGGCCGATCTCGAGACCCCGGTCGCCGCCTTCCTGAAGCTGAAGGCGGGACGCGAGGGCGCAGCCTTCCTGCTCGAATCGGTCGAGGGCGGCGCCGTGCGCGGCCGCTACTCGATGATCGGGCTCGATCCCGACCTGATCTGGCGCTGCGCCGGGGGCCGGGCCGAGCGCGCCAGCGCGCCCAACCTCGCCGCCTTCGCGCCCGAGGAGGCTGCGCCCCTCGACAGCCTGCGGGCGCTGATCGCCGAGAGCGCGATCCCCGCCGAACCCGGCCTGCCCCCGATGGCGGCGGGCCTGTTCGGTTATCTCGGCTACGACATGGTGCGCGAGATGGAGCGGCTCGACGCGCCCCATCCCGACCCGATCGGGGTGCCGGACGCGATTCTGGTCCGCCCGACCGTGATGGTGATCTTCGACGCCGTGCGCGACGAGATCGCCCTCGTGGCGCCGATCCGCCCCCTCCCCGGCCTCTCGGCGAAGGCGGCCTACGAGGCGGCGATGGCGCGGCTGGAGCGCGCCGCCGACGCGCTGGAGGGCCCGCTGCCGGTCGAGGCGCGGCAGAACCCGACCGAGATCCCCGCGCCGTCCGCGGTCTCGAACGTCGCCCCCGACGATTTCTTGAGCATGGTGGCGCGCGCCAAGGAGTACATCGCCGCCGGCGACATCTTCCAGGTGGTGCTGTCGCAGCGCTTCGAGGCGCCGTTCACGCTACCGCCGCTCGCGCTCTACCGCTCGCTGCGACGGGTCAACCCGGCACCGTTCCTGTGCTACCTCGATTTCGGCGATTTCCAGATCGTCTGCTCGTCGCCCGAGATCCTGGTCCGGGTGCGCGACGGCGCGGTGACCATCCGCCCGATCGCCGGCACCCGCCGCCGCGGCGCGACGCCGGAGGAGGATCGCGCGCTCGCCGACGAGCTGCTCGCCGACCCCAAGGAGCGCTCCGAGCACCTGATGCTGCTCGACCTCGGCCGCAACGACGTCGGCCGCGTCGCGGAGATCGGCAGCGTGCGGGTGACGGATTCGTTCTTCCTCGAATTCTACAGCCAGGTCATGCACATCGTGTCGAACGTCGAGGGCCGCCTCGACGCGCGCCACGACGCCCTCTCGGCACTGGCCGCGGGCTTTCCCGCCGGCACGGTCTCGGGCGCGCCCAAGGTGCGGGCGATGCAGATCATCGACGAGCTGGAGCGCGAGAAGCGCGGGCCCTACGGCGGCTGCATCGGCTATTTCGGCGCCGACGGCCAGATGGACACCTGCATCGTGCTGCGCACCGCCATCGTTAAGGACGGGCGGATGCACGTCCAGGCGGGTGCGGGCATCGTGCACGATTCCGATCCGGCCTCCGAGCAGCAGGAATGCGTGAACAAGGCCAAGGCGTTGTTCCGGGCGGCGGAGGAGGCGGTGCGGTTCGCCGCGCAGGCGCGGCGGGGGCAGTAGGCGTGGTAACTCGACGTTCGACTACGAGTGCGAAGGGTCTCTAAACCTCTCGCGATAATTCGATAGACGAACCTGGCTCGCCCATTCTGGAGGTGGGCTCCTACCGGTGCCTGTGTGATTTGTGAGGACGGTGGCCGAGAGACCCGTCTTTATCCCATCCATGACCTCATCCTGATGTCTTGGGTGGGACGAAATTTGCCGATCAGCCAAACTGGATTTCAGCGCGATCGGTAGTGCGCTCACTTGTACCGACGCTTGCCGGAGCGGCACTTCGCATCCGCACTTCAACACCCGCACGGGCTGGCTGCAATCGAAATCCCGGATCAGATCGCTGCTCCTGCAGCTCCGGTTACACCTATAGATGTCGCCGCTCCCGTGGCCCCGGTTGCGCCCACATTCTGCTCTGCTCCTCTGGTCCCCTCTGCTCCCGTGGCCCCTGTTGCTCCGGTAGGCCCCTCCGATCCTCGCGGCCCTGCCGGCACAACATCCGTCCTATTCTCTGGAACACCCAAGTTTTTGCCGGCAACTGTGGCCCGCGTTCCGAAATAGAAACTGACGGCAGAAGTCATTAGTGTGCCTATCAGAACGATCAACTGCTTTCCGACATCGTTCCTTTCCGTCGAAAGTGAGTCTCGGACAAATATGGTGTAAACGCCCTTCCCGTTGTCCTCCCATCCAGCAAATGCTGTACCGAGCTTGGCGACCTGACTATCCCGGTCGCCAGCGTTCGATACGGATAGTTTTCTTAATCCAGCATCTCCCATAGTAGTAAGAACAAAAACAGAAAGTATTGCAAATAATACTATCAATGAAAGTGCTATAACGGCCTGGATAGATCCAGGCGGTAGCCCGAGAGCCTGTTTTTTATCGTCAAGATTAACTCTTACGAAAACATATGAAATCCCAGATAAACATAGGAGCAGTGATACAATACCGAGAATCGATATCATAGGAAGTATGACAGAATGCGACGCATCTTTGAGAGAGAAAATCAATAGACCAAAAATAACTGTAACAATTATGATGCCGATTAAAAATAAAATTATTTCCTTAAATTGACTTATTATACCTGCAGATTTATTGATGCTTGGCGTACTGCTTGGCATTCTTCTCTCCTGATGATTTTTTGATTCATGCAGGCAAGTTAGATCTCGGGGCTCGTATTTGCAGAGCCCGCGCATGTGCACAATGGATGAACTAAACTATCAATTCAAGTCGCGCTCATGGCGATCGAAAGATTTCTGCACGCTGCAAGTGCATGTCAAAAAAATATTATATTTTTTATATCAAAATAAAATTGGATATAATTTTTTGTATAGACTGTTTTTGTTTGTGTCTCTTAACTAAAATCGGTAATTATATTTTAAATAATATAATATTAAATTAATAAAATTCAACTTTATATTTGAATCATACCATCTCAGCATGTCACTTGGCCATAGATATTTGAGTAGCAACCGGGAAAAGCGCGAAGATCTTGATGGGATCACCGCGCTTGGATTTTATCCGCGCAAGCCTACTCCGCCGGCGCCGGCCGCTGCCCCCCCTCGTGCCCCGGCGGCTCGTCCACCGCTCCCACGAACCGCCCGAGCAGCCGCCCCATCAGCCGCGACAGGTCGTCCATCAGGAGGAAGATCGCCGGCACGAAGACCAGCGACAGCAGGGTCGAGACGATCAGGCCCGAGATCACCGCGATCGCCATCGGCGAGCGGAATTCGCCGCCGATGCCGAAGGCCATCGCGCTCGGCACCATGCCGGCCGCCATGGCGATCGTCGTCATCACGATCGGGCGGGCGCGCTTGGCGCCGGCCTGGGTGATGGCGGTGACGCGGTCGACGCCGCGGGCCATCTCCTCGACGGCGAAATCGACCAGCATGATGGCGTTCTTGGTCACCACGCCCATCAGCATCAGGATGCCGATCACCACCGGCATCGAGATCGGCCGGTTGAAGATCAGGAGCCCGAGGATCGCGCCGCCGATCGACAGCGGCAGCGAGAACAGGATGGTCAGCGGCTGGAAGAACGAGCCGAACAGCAGGATCAGCACGCCGAGCACCATCATCAGGCCGGCGCCCATCGCCATCGCGAAGCCCTCGAACACCTCGCCCATCACCTCGGCGTCGCCGGTCTGGCGCAAGGACACCCCGGGCGGCAGGTTGCTGGCGGTGGGGGTGCTCATCGCGAGCTTGATCTGCTCGCCCAGCGCGTCCGAGCCCTGCATGTTGGCCTCGAGCGCCACGCGTACCGCCCGGTCGTAGCGGTCGATCGCGGTCGGCCCGCGGCCGAGGCTGATGTCGGCCACCGCCGAGAGCGGCACCGAGGCGCCGTTCTTGGCCGGCACCTTCAGGCTCTCCAGCGCCGAGAGGTCGCCGCGCAGGGCCATCGGCAGCTGCACCCGGATCGGGATCTGCCGGTCGGTGGCGTTGAACTTGGCGAGGTTCTGGCCGATGTCGCCGATCGTGCCGACGCGCACCGTCTCGGCGATGGTGTCGGTCGAGACGCCGAGATCGGCGGCCACGCCCGCCTTCGGACGGATGCGCACCTCGGTCCGGTCGAGCGGCGCGGTCGACATCACGTTGACGAGGTTCGGCAGGGCCGCGACCTCGCGCTGCATCCGCTCCGCCACCTCGGTCACCTGAGCGGTGTCGCCGCCGGCGACGATGAGGGTGAAGTCGCGCTGGCCGCCCTCGCGCAGCGACCAGTAGCGCACGTCCGGCTCGTCGCGCATCAGGTCCATGATCGCCGCTTCCACGTCGGCCTGCTTGCGCACCCGGGCGTTCTTCGGCGTCAGGTTGATGGTGAGGGTGGCGAGCCGCACCTCCTTCTTGCCCGGCAGCTGCCGGCCGCCGTCGACGAAGACGGAACGGACCTCCGGCAGGGTGCGGATGCGCTGCGCGACCCGGTCGGTGACGGCGATCGTATCCTCGAGCCGCGCGCCCGGGGGTAGCTCGACGACCATCAGGGTGCGGGCCGCGTCCTCCTTGGGCAGGAAGCCGGCCGGCAGCAGGCTCGTCGACATGATCGAGGCGGCGAACAGCGCGAGGCCGACCACGAGCGTCACGTATTTGTGCCGCACCGACCACAGCACGACCCGGTTGTAGGTCCGCATCACCGGACCTTCGCGCTCCTCGTGGTGGCCGTGGTCGCGCAGGAAGTAGGCCGCCATCATCGGGGTGATGAGGCGCGCGACCAGCAGCGACATGAACACCGCCGCCGCGATGGTGAGGCCGAACTGCTTGAAGTACTGGCCCGCGATGCCGCCCATGAACGAGACCGGGGCGAAGATCGCGATCAGCGTCGCGGTGATGGCGATGACCGCGAGCCCGATCTCGTCGGCGCCCTCGATCGCTGCGCGGTAGGCCGACTTGCCGAGCCGGACGTGCCGGACGATGTTCTCGATCTCCACGATCGCGTCGTCGACCAGGATGCCGGTGACGAGGGTGATGGCAAGCAGGCTCACCGCGTTGAGCGAGAAGCCCATCGCGCTCATCGCCCAGAAGGTCGGGAAGACCGAGAGCGGCAGCGCCACCGCGGCGATCAGCGTCGCGCGCCAGTCGCGCAGGAACAGGAACACCACCAGCACCGCGAGCGCCGCACCCTCCATCAGGCTGTGCATCGCGGATTCGTAGTTGCCGATGGTGTTGGTGACCGAGGAATCGATCCGGTCGAAGCGCACGCCCGGGTATTCCTTGGCGAACTGCTCGATCCGCTTCGCCACCACCTCGCCGACCGAGGCGTCGCTGGCGCCGCTCGCCCGCGAGATCGCGAAGGCGACGACCGGCTCGCCGTTGAGGCGCGCGAAGGTGCGCGGCTCCTCGGCGCCGTCGTTCAGGGTCGCGAGGTCGTCGAGGCGGACCTTGCGCCCGCCCGGCAGCACGATCGAGGTCGCCGCCAGCGTCTCCAGGGTCGAGGAGGCGGCGAGCGTCCGGATCGACTGCTCCTGGCCGCCGACCTCGGCCCGGCCCCCGGCCATGTCGGCGGAGGTCAGGCGCAACTGCCGGTTGACGTCGGCGGCGGTGATGCCGAGCGCGAGCAGGCGGTCGGGCTTGAGGGTCACCCGCACCTCGCGCGCGACGCCGCCCAAGCGCTCGACGCCGCCGACGCCGCGCAGGCCCTGGATCTGGCGCGCGACCACGTCGTCGACGAACCACGACAGATCCTCGGGCGTCATCGCGGGGGCCGACGCGCCGTAGACCATGATCGGCAGGCCGGCGATCTCGACCCGGGTGATGATCGGCTCGTCGATCGTCCGAGGCAGGTTCATCCGGATCTTGGCGATCGCGTCCTTGACGTCGTTGACGGCGCGGTCGGTGTTGACCTCGAGGCGGAACTCGATCGTCGTAGCCGACGTGCCCTCGGTGATCGCCGAGGTGATGTGCTTGACGCCCTTCACGCCTGCGACCGCGTCCTCGACCCACTTGGTGACCTGGGTCTGCAACTCGCTCGGCGCGGCGCCGGCCTGCGTCACCGTCACCGAGACGATCGGCACGTCGATGTTGGGGAAGCGGGTGATCGGCAGACTGCGGAAGCTCACGAGGCCGAGCAGCCCGAGCACCAGGAAGAGCACGATAGAGGGGATCGGCTTGCGGATCGCCCAGGCGGAGACGTTCAGGCGCATCGTTCGGGACCGCTAGAGCATTTTCCGACGAAGTGGATACCGGTTCGTCGGAGAAAATGCGGCAAAACAAGAACTTAGAGCACTTCACGATTGCAGCGCGATCGTGAAGTGCTCTAGGTAAGGGATCGGGAGCCGGGCGTCAGGGACGCCCGGCCTCGGCGGTCGCCGGGAGGGCGGGGTAGATCGGCCGGACCCGGTCGCCGTCGCGCAGGAAGCTGCCGGCCCGCGCCACCACGGCTTCGCCCGCCTTGACCCCGTCGCGGGCCTCGATGAAGCCGCCGGCCGAGAGGCCGGTGCGGATCGCGCGCGCCTCGACCCGTTCGCCGGAGACCACCAGCACGGTCGGGCCGGACGGCCCGTAGACCACTGAGGCGATCGGCACCGCCACGCCGGTGCGCCGCGCCGCCTCGACCGCGCCGCGGGCGAAGGCGCCGATGCGCAGGCGCGGATCGGCCTCGAGCTTGATCCGCACCTTGCCGAGCCGCGTCGCCCGGTCGATCTCCGGATAGACCACCCGGACGCGGCCGGAGACCGCGACCGGCCCGTCCGTCGTGTCGAGGTCGAGGCTGGCGGGGGCGCCGGCGCGCAGGCGCGCCAGCCCGGTCTCCGGCACCTCGCCCTCGAGCTCGATCTCGCCGCGGGCGATCAGCCGGAACAGCGGCTCGGCGGAGGCCGACGCCGTGGCGCCGACCCGGGCGGTGCGGCGGCTGACGATCCCGGCCTCCGGCGCGCGGATCTCGGTGCGGGCGAGCTTCAGGTCGAGTTCCGAGCGTTGCGCCCGCGCCTGGGCGAGGTCGGCCTGCGCGATGGCGAGGCCGTTGCGGGCGGCCGAGAGTTTGCCCTCGGCGCCCTTCGCGGCCGATTCGCGCTGCTCCAGCACCGCCGCGGTGCCGTTGCCGGTCTTCATCAGCGACTGCGCGCGCTCGAACGCGAGCGCCGCCTCGACCTGCGCGGCCTCGGCCTGCACGATGGTGCTGCGCGCCTGCGCCACCGCGCCCTCCGCCCGCGCGATGGCGGCGGCGTTCTGGGCGAGCTGGGTGTCGAGCATCTCGCGCGAGAGCCGCGCCAGCACCGCGCCCTTCGCGACCCGGTCGCCCTCCTCGACCAGCAATTCGGTGATGCGGCAGCCCTCGATCTCCGGCGAGACCAGGATCTCGTCGCGCGGCACCAGGGTGCCGGTGACGACGGCGCGCTCGACGATCTCGCGCTCGGCGGCCACGACGACGGTGACGGCGGGCGCCGGCGCCGCCGTGACCACGGGGCCGGCGGTGGGCAGGGTCTCGGCGGCGATGGCGGGCGCGGCGGCGAAGAGTGTCAGGATGGCGGCCGAAATGCCGGCGCGGCGACGGGGGCGGGTCATCGGGCGGGTTCCGGGTTGGGGGTGCCGGTCGGGTCGAAGCGGCCGTCGAGCGCCGCCCCGATCAGGGTCAGCATGGCGTCGACGACCGGGCCGGGGTCGAACTCGGGCGAGAGCGCGCGGCGGACCATCAGGCCGTCGGCCATCACCATGGCGAGGCGGGCGAGCGCCTCCGGGTCGGCGCCGGGCGTCGCATGCGCGGCACGATCCTGCGCGCGGCGGTAGAGACCCGAGAGGCGCGCCGCGATCTCGCGCTCGAAGTCCCGGCAGATCGCCGCCATGGCGGGGTTGCGGGTCGCCTCGGCCCACATCTCCAGGCACAGGACGGCCTTCTCGGTCGGCGCCTCGGCGAGGTGGCGCCGCGCCAGGGCGGCGAAGGCCTGCATCAGGTCCGGTGCCGTCTCGATGCCGGAAAAATCCTCCGCCACCGCCGCGCGGTCGCGCTCGGCGAGGCCGGCGACGATCGCGTCCTTCGAGGGGAAGTAGCGATAGAGGTTGCCGGGACTCATCCCGGCCTCCGCCGCCACGTCATGCATCGTGGCGCGGTGGAAACCGTGACGGACGAAGCAGGCCTCGGCCGCGTCGAGGATGCGGGTGCGGCGCTCCTCGGTCGTGTCGAGGCGGGCGGAGGTCGATGGGGACGGCACGCGGCGGGAGCCCTGAGAATGAACGTTCATTCTCTAACCCGAAAGCGGGCGTTCCCGCAACGTTCGATTCGGTGCAACCTCCATCGCGCGGCACGCGTTGAGCGTCCGGATACCAGTCTTCAGCGGGAGGACGTTTTTCATGGCCATCTTCCAGGTCAGGCAGGCCGCGACCGGCGCCATCCTGTGGACCGGCGGCGCCGAGAACGAGCAGCAGGCCCTCGACGCCATGGCGCGCGAGGCGGGCTACGCGGACTTCTCGGCGATCCCGGAATCGCTGCGCGGGGCCGGCACGAAGGTGGACCGCCTGAATCTCGGCTGAGGCGGGGCGCGCCCGATCGCCGAACGGCAAGCCGGGGTTCGCGCCCCGGCTTTTTTCATGCGCGGACAGGGTCGGGTGGTTTGGTTAAGAAAAGGTTACCGTGTGTCTCGCCGGTGTTTCGGGCCTTTATGCGGCCGGACCGGCGGTGATCCTGCGCCGGGGCGCTCCCGTCCGTGACAGGCGCCTGACCATGTTCGAACCCTCCTTTGTCACACTGGGGCCGCGCAGCGGAGCCCGGGAGGACAAAGGAGAGGTGTCGGCCGGTGCGGCAGGTCGATCGATGCTCGCGATCGAACGGTCTCTCAGGTGATCCGCCCGATGATCGCCTCCCGCGCCGCCCGCGAGCCGGACAGCCGCTTCCTCGCCCGGTCCAGCACCTCCGGCGGTGCCTCGTCCGGGGTGCCGGCACCGAAGGGCGGGGCCGGCGCGTATTCGAGGGCGAGCTGCACCGTCTCGGCCTCCTCGCGGCCGAGGAGTTCGGCCACCACCGCCAGCCCGAAATCGATGCCCGAGGTCACGCCGCCGGCAGTGATCAGGGAACCGTCACGCACCACGCGGTCCTGCACCGGCACGGCGCCGAAGCGGGCGAGGAAATCGTGCGCGTACCAGTGGGTGGTGGCCCGCTTGCCCTCGAGCAGCCCGGCCGCGCCGAGCACCAGCGCCCCGGTGCAGACCGAGGTGAGGTAGCGCACCTCCGCCGCTCGCCCGCGCACGAAATCGAGCACGTCCTCGTCCTCCAGGAGCGCATTCACCCCGGCGCCGCCGGGGACGCACAGCACGTCGAGGGGTGGGCAGGTCGCGAAGGTCGCGGTCGGCACGAAGGGCAGCCCGGTCGCCGAGCGCACCGCCTCGCCGTCCTTCCAGATCAGGTGGACTGCGCTGTCCGGCACCGAGGCGAAGACCTCGTAGGGACCGGTGAGGTCGAGCTGCTGGACCTGCGGAAAGACGAGGATTCCGAAGCTGAGCGACAAGGGCGGGCCTCCCGTTTGGGCGGCAGGATCCTATGCGGGGGGTTGGGGTGCAAGGGGCGTGAGGACGTCACCTCTCCCGCGAGCCGTAAGATCATTGTCCCTGATCCTGGAGCGGCCCTTCGCCGAACCCCAGCCGCGCCCGCACCTCGCCGGCGCTCACCCCCCGCTCCCGCAACGCCGCCAGCGCCTCCGAGCGTAGGCTCTTCGACAGCTTCTCCCCCGCCTCGTCCCGGATCAGCCGGTGATGGTGGTAGCGCGGGGTCGGCAGCCCGAGGAGCCGCTGGAGCAGGACGTGGAGGTCGGTGGCGGCCTCGAGGTCCTGGCCGCGGACCACGTGGGTGATGCCTTGCGCGGCGTCGTCGAGCACCACGGCGAGGTGGTAGCTCGTCGGCACGTCCTTGCGGGCGAGCACCGCGTCGCCCCAGCGGGCCGGGTCGGCGATGCGGATGGCGTCGGGCGCGCCGGGCGCGAAGGCGGTGTAGGCGAACGGGCCCGGGCACAGCGCCAGCGCCCGGGCCATGTCGAGGCGCCAGGCATGGGGCGCGTCCGGCACCGGCCGGCCGCGGCAGGTGCCGGGATAGAGCGGCGCGCCATCCGGATCGCGGGCATCGCCGGCTGCGTCCTGAATCTCCCGGCGGGTGCAGGTGCAGGGATAGACGAGCCCCCGCGCCCGCAACGCGTCGAGGGCGGCGCGGTAGGTGAACATCCGGGCCGACTGGCGCCAGACCGGCTCCGGATAGGCTAGGCCGAGCCAGGCGAGGTCGGCGATGAGCGCCTCTTCCAGCTCAGGCCGGCAGCGGACCGGGTCGATGTCCTCGATGCGCAGCAGCACCTCGCCGTGCAGCGCCCGCGCCTCCTCGGCGTTGAGGAGGGCCGAGTAGGCGTGGCCGAGATGCAGGCGCCCGTTCGGGCTCGGGGCGAAGCGCAGGCGGGGAGACGGCACGGCGGGATGCGGACGCGAAAGACTCTTCCAGCCATAAGCCCGCCGGCGCCCGGCGTCACCGGCCGGCTGCTCGATGACGAGGCCGCCTTGCAGGAAGGCGTGGCGGCCCTGTCGCGCCTCGATCCGGTGATGGCGCGGCTGGTGGCGGAGGGCGCGGTGCCCTCCTTGCGCAAGCGCGCGCCGGGCTTCGCGGGCCTTGCCGGCATCGTGGTGTCGCAGCAGATCTCGACCGCGAGCGCCGCGGCGATCTGGGGCCGGCTCACCGCCGCCCTGCCGGATCTCACCGCCGGGGCCCTGGCGGCGGCGCCCGACGAGACCCTGCGCGGGGCCGGCCTGTCGGCGCCGAAGATCCGCACCCTGCGGGCGGCGGCTGCCGCCGTCATCGCCGGCGCCCTGCCGCTCGACGCCCTGCCCGCGATCCCGGCCGACGAGGCCCATCGCCGGATGGTCGCGGTCCACGGCATCGGCCCGTGGACGGCGGACGTCTATTTGCTGTTCTGCCTCGGCCATCCGGACGCCTTCCCGGCCGGCGACCTCGCCCTCCAGGAGGCGGCGCGCCTCGCCGACGGGCAGGAGACGCGACCGAGCGCCGCCGCCCTGACGGCCCGGGCCGAGGCCTGGCGGCCCTGGCGCGGGGTCGCCGCCAAGGTGCTGTGGGCCTATTACCGGGTGGCGAAAGCGCGCGACGGCGCCCCCCTCCCCTGACCCGAACGGAACCCGACCCGATGGCGATCCTCACTGGCCCGCGCCTGATGCCCCGCTCCGGCGCGAAACCGCGCCAGCTCGTCGTCCTGCTGCACGGCTTCGGCGCCGACGGCAACGACCTGATCGACCTCGCGCAGGAATGGCAGCCGCTTCTGCCCGACGCCGCCTTCGTGGCGCCGCACGCGCCCGAACCCTGCATCCAGGGCTTCGGCCGGCAATGGTTCTCCCTCACCTTCCGCGATCTGCACGAGCGCTGGCGCGGGGTGAACCGGGCCGGGCCGACGCTCGACGCGTTCCTCGACGCGGAGCTGGAGGCCCACGGCCTCGGGCCCCACCAGCTCGCGCTGGTCGGCTTCAGCCAGGGCTGCATGATGGCGCTGCACGTCGCCTTGCGCCGCCCGGCCCCGGTCGCGGCTGTGGTCGGCCTGTCGGGCATGCTGGTGATGGAGGAGGGAACCGGGCCCGAGAGCCTGAAGCCGCAGGTCCGCGCGGTGCCGCCGATCCTGCTCGCCCACGGCGACCAGGACGAGGTGATCCCGGTCGACGCGCTGTTCCTCTCGGCCGAGGCGCTGGCGGCGGCGGACGTGCCGGCGGAGTGGCACCTCTCCGCCGGGATCGGCCACGGCATCGACGACGGCGCCCTCCATCACGGCGGGCGCTTCCTCGCCGCCGGCTTTGCGCGGGCCGCGCGCCGGGGCTAGCCTCGCGCCTCCCGCAAGGCGGCGGCCGCGCCGGCCCGGAGCAGGGGACCATCGCCCGAGAGCGCGATCAGGTCGAAGCCCTCGGCGATCAGCTCGCGGGTGCGCGGGCCGGACAGCGAGTAGATGCCGATCCGCTTGCCCGCCGCCCGGGTGCGCGCCATCGCGTGCTTGAGCGCGTCGCGCACCGCCGCGCCGTCGGGGTCGAGGCCGGCACCGTTCGAGAGCGCAATCGAGAGGTCGGAGGGGCCGATGAAGATGCCGTCGATCCCGTCCACCGCCAGGATGTCGTCGAGGGCGGCGAGCGCCTCCCGGGTCTCGATCATCGCCAGCGTCTGGCAGAAGCCGTTGGCCTCCTTCAGGTAGGCCTCGGGCGCGAGGCCCGAGAGAGCGAGCGCCGGGGCCGGGCCCCAGCTGCGCTCGCCGAGCGGCGGGTACTTGGCCATCGCGGCGAAGCGCTTCGCATCCTCGACGGTGTTGACCATCGGGGCGATGATCCCGGAGATGCCGGCGTCGAGCAGGCGCGACACGGTCGCGAATCCGCCGACCGGCACCCGCGCCAGGGTCGGCTTGCCGCGGGCCGCCACCAGGGCGACCGTGCGGGTGATGCTGTCGAAGTCGTGGGCGCCGTGCTGCATGTCGAGGGTGACGGTGTCGAAGCCTTCCGCGGCCAGCAGCCCGGCGATCGTCGGCTCGGGGATGCCGCACCAGGCCGTGATCAGCGGCTTGCCCTCGCGGAACCGCGCCGCCAGCGCGGCCACCGCCCCGCCGCGTTCCGCCATCGCCCGTTCCGCCATCGTCGTCCCTCCCGGATCGGCCGCGTGATCGCCGCGGCTCGTCGCGCGAGCTTAGGGCAGGGGCAAGCCCGCCGTCGAGGCGCGAGGCCCCCCGCCCGCGACATGCCGCCCCCTCCCGCCACGCTTGCAACATCGTCGCGGCATGCGCATATCGACGCGACCAACGACCGCAATCCATCGCAGCGGCGACCGGGCTCGTCCCGGCGCATCGGCTAACGCGTTGTGCTGCCTTCGCGGTTCGGGTAATTTGCCCCCGGCCGCCGGGACGCCCCGGATCGACGCGTCCCCCGGCCCGACCTCTTGTCGTCAGAGGTCGCCGCGCCGCGGGTCCACACGTCGTCAGGAGCCTCGGCCCCATGGACTTCCTCAAACCACGGTACACGCCTATGAACCGCCGCCGTCGCATCTACGAGGGCAAGGCGAAGGTCCTCTACGAGGGGCCCGAGCCCGGCACGCTCATCCAGCATTTCAAGGACGACGCGACCGCCTTCAACGCCAAGAAGCACGAGGTGATCGACGGCAAGGGCGTGCTGAACAACCGGATCTCCGAGTTCGTGTTCCAGCACCTCAACGACATCGGCGTGCCGACGCACTTCATCCGCCGGCTGAACATGCGCGAGCAGCTGATCCGCGAGGTCGAGATCATCCCGCTCGAGGTGGTGGTGCGCAACGTGGCGGCGGGCTCGCTGGCGACGCGACTCGGCCTGGAAGAGGGCACGCAGCTCCCGCGCTCGATCATCGAGTTCTACTACAAGAACGACCAGCTCAACGACCCGATGGTGTCGGAGGAGCACATCACCGCCTTCGGCTGGGCGACGCCGCAGGAGATCGACGACATCATGGCGCTGGCCATCCGGGTCAACGACTTCATGTCGGGTCTCTTCCTCGGCGTCGGCATCCGCCTCGTCGACTTCAAGATGGAGACCGGCCGGCTCTGGGAAGGCGACATGATGCGCATCGTCGTCGCCGACGAGATCTCCCCGGATTCCTGCCGCCTGTGGGACATCAAGAGCCAGGACAAGCTCGACAAGGACCGCTTCCGCAAGGATCTCGGCGGCCTGATCGAGGCCTATTCCGAGGTGGCCCGCCGCCTCGGCATCCTGGGCGAGAACGAGAAGGTGCAGACCGGCGGGCCGCGGCTCGTGCAGTGACGCGCTCCGGCTGACGCCGGATCGAGACGAGGGCGGGGCCGCTTCCGGGAGGAGGCGGCCCCGTCGTCGTCTCGGTGCGGGTCCGCAAAATCGAAAACGTTTCACGGTAGAGCGCGTCCCCCTCTCCCGTGTGGGAGAGGGGTTAGGGGTGAGGGTGACACGCTTCAGTATAATCCTGAGAGTGTCGGACTGGCAGCGTGACGGTTCAACTTTATTCTGAAGCGCGTCACCCTCACCCCTACCCCTCTCCCACACGGGAGAGGGGATCCCGCGACTCTCTGGAACTCAGCAGAATTCAGCGGAAACGGGCTCACCGCATCCCTGCCCCCTCCCACGTCCGCAACCGCGCGTACGTCCCCGTCCGCGGATCGAAGCCCGGGTGGTACCAGGGATCGGCGTCCAGCCGCGCCCCCCACCGCGCCCGCAAAGCCGCCACCTCGGCCTCGTGGCGGTTCTTCGCCTCCGGGTTCCAGCGCCGGCTCGCCGCCTCGTGGTGGTAGAGCACGGCCCCCGGCACCATCATCGTCCGGTATCCCGCCGCCTCCAGGCGCAGGCAGAGGTCGACGTCGTTGAAATCGACCGCGAAGGCCTCCGCGTCGAAGCCGCCGACCGCCCGGAATTTCTCCGCCTCGACCGCGAGGCACGCCGCCGTCACCGCCGAGACCCGGTGCGTCGCCCGCAAGGAGGCGAGGTAGCCCGGCGCGGTGCCGGGGAAGTGGCGGTGGGCGTGGGTGACGAGGCCGCCGGTGCCGAGCACGATGCCGCCGTGCTGGATCCGCTCGCGCACGTCGAGGAGCTTCGCCCCCACCGCGCCGACCTCCGGCCGCAGGGCCTCCTCGGCCATCCGCCGCAGCCAGTCGCCCCGATACGCCACGACGTCGTTGTTGACGAAGACCAGGAGCGCGCCGCGGGCCTCGGCGGCGGCGCGGTTGTTCATCGCCGCGAAGTTGAACGGGCCGGGACAAGGCAGCACCCGCACCCCCTCCCCCGCCAGCCGCTGGAGATAGGCGAATGTGCGCGGGTGACGGCTGTCGTTGTCGCAGACGATGATCTCGAGGGATGGCCAGTCGGTATGGGCGCGCAGGCTCTCGATGCAGGCGCGCAGCAGCTCGACCCGGTCGCGGGTCGGGATGATGAGGCTGGCGAGCGGCGGATCGGGCAGGTTGCGGCGCAGGTTGAGAATCCCGCCCGTCACCTCGACGCGGCCGGTTCCGGCGAGGTGGCGCTCGGCGAGTGCCCGGTGCGACGCCGCCCAGGCATCGGGCGGTGCGGCCGCGAAGGGCGCCCAGGTCGAGAGGAGGCGCGGCAGGTGGCGCACGCCCGCTTCCAGCCGCAGCAGCAGGTCGGGGACTTCCGCTCCCGGTAGGGTGGGATCGAGCCCGAGTCGGTCGAGCACCGCCCGGCGAAAGGCAACCACCGGGCCGACGTAATCCGCGGCGAGCAGGTAGTCGGGGTCGAAGGCCGGGCGCAGCAGCGGCAACAGCGGCTCGCCCCGGGGCCCGAGCACCACGGCGTCGCCGTAGAGGGCGTCGAGGCCGGGATCGGCCGCGAACGCCGCCGAAATGGCCCCGGCCGCCCCCGGCACGAGCCGGTGGCCAGGGGCCGTCAGCACCACGATCTCGGCCGGGCCGGTGCCGCCGGACAGGATCTCGGCCGGGGTGGCGATGCGCAGGCCCGGCACCGTCTCGGCCTCGCCCGCCGGGAGGGAGGGCGGCGTCAGGGCGTGGCGGGCGCCCCACAGGATCGCGGCGCGGTCGCGCGCCCGCACGCGCTTGCCGGCGAGCGCCGCCCGGACGACCTCCCAGGCCTCGCCGGGGCGCTGGAGCGCCAGGAGCAGCCGCACGATCCAGCGCCGGGCGGGACCGGGCTGGTTCTGCGTGAAGCGCAGGATGTCGAAGGCCGGGTGAGGCGGCAGCCTCATTCCAGCTCCTCCCCGAAGGTCGTGACCGAGAAGGCCGGGTGGTAGTACGGATCGTCGCGGATCACCGCCCGCCAGCGCGCGGCGAAGCGGTCTCCTTCCGCCTCGAACCGCGCCCGCGCCGGACCGACGCTCGGGCCGCGGCTGACCGATTCGTGGTGGGCGAGCACCGCCCGCGGGGTCCAGACCGACCGCCAGCCCCGGGCGGCGAGGCGCAGGCAGAGATCGATGTCGTTGAAATCGACCGGGAACGCCTCGGCGTCGAGCCCGCCGACCGCCTCGAACTTGTGCCGTGCCACCGCAAGGCAGGCGGCGGTGACGCCCGCGACCTCGTGCGCGACGGTCAGACGATTCAGATGGCCCGGCGTGTCGGCGGGTCGGTTGCGCAGGATGTGCCCGGCCCGGCCGCCGAGCCCGACCACGACGCCGGCATGCTGGATCCGCCCGTTGCCGAACAGGAGCTTGGCGCCCACGGCGCCGACCTCCGGCCGCAGGGCCTGGCGCACCATTGCGGAGAGCCAGTCCGGATGCAGCGCCTCGACGTCGTTGTTGAGGAGCACCAGCACCGCGCCGCGGCTCGCAGCCGCGCCGTCGTTGACGAGGCGCGAGAAGTTGAACGGGCCCGGCCGGTCGAGCCGGCGCACCCGCGGGTCCGCCTCCCACTCGGCGTAGAGGGCGGCCACTGCCGGATCGGTCGAGCCGTTGTCGACGATGACGAGCTCGATGGCCGGATAGGCGGTGTCGTGCAGCACGCCGCGCACGGCGACGCGCAGCAATTCCGGCCGGTCGCGGGTCGGGACGATGACCGAGACCAGGGGGGGGTCGTCGGGCAGAGGCCAGTCGAGGTCGAGGGTGTCGCCGTTCCGCACCAGGGCGGCGGGGGCGCCGGCCCGGTCGAGCGCCCGCGCCAGGTCGGCGGCGTGGCCGGCGGGATCCGGCGCGTCCGTGGCGACGCGGCAGAGGATGCGGGGGATGCGCCGCACCCGCTCGGGGCCGGCGAGCGTGGCGGCGAGGAGGAGCGCGCGGGTCCCCTCGCCCGGCGCCCAGCCGCTGCGCGTGACGAGGTCCCGCGCCACCAGGAGCGGGCGCCCGGGATAGAGCGTGGTCAGGGCGAGGTCCGGGCTCCAGCCCGGCTTGAACCGGGGGCGCGGGCCCTCCGGGGTTTCGGCCTCGCTGTCGGCATAGGCGAGGTCGGCGGGCTTTCGCCCCGCGAAGGCGGCGGCGAGATGGGTGAGCGCGTCGGGGGCCAGCGCGTCGCCGGGGCTCAGATAACCGATCGCGACGCCGTCCGGCAGGGTGTCCGCGGAGATCCGCAGGTCGCCGGGGAGGCCGGCGGGCGCCGGCCCGCGCCAGTGCAGGGCGAGGCGCCAGTCGCGGTGGCTCTGGGCGAGTAGCGTCGCGAGGGTGCGCCGCACCGCCTCGTCGTCCCCCGGCGCCGCCTCCAGGATCAGGCCGAGGCGCGGCAATTCCGGCGGCACCCGGTCGAAGGCGGGCTCGAACGGCCGGGCCCGCTCGGTCTTCCACAGCGGGTACTGCGCCAGTGGCCGCACGCCGGCTGCGATGCGCAGGGTGTTGCGCAGGCGGCGCGCGTCGCGGCGCAGCCACTGGTAGAGCGCGATCGGCAGCTTGTCCGGCCGGCGGCGGGCGCAGAAGGCGAGCAAAGCCGCGCGGGAGTGGAGCCGCGCCGCCTCGATCCGGAACCCCTCCGCCGGAGCGGCGAGCCGGATCTCATGGGTGCCCGGCGGCACCGGCCCGAGCCACGAGGCGCGGCCGAGCACCGGGCCCGGCAGCAGCGCATCCTCGTGGGTGCCGTCCGCGAGGATGAAGCGCAGCATCGGCCGCACCGGGTCGGCGAAGCGGTCGAGGGCGTAGTCGAGGGCGAGCCAGCGCTTGTCCGTCGGCCGCTCGAAGACCAGGGCGCGGGAGAAGTCCGGATCGTCCGGGCGGGAGGCGATCCGCCAGGCTGCGGCCCTGGCGGTCAACCGTCGGCCGGCGCCGCGGCGGCGGGCTTGCGCCGCGGCGCCCGGGCGGGCTTCGGCGCGCCGCCGAGGCCGACCTCGATCTCGAAGTCCTGCGCGAGGTTGGCCGGCACGGAGATCCCCTCCTCCACGACCGTGAAGCTGCCGCTGGCCGAGCCGGCGGGAATCGTCGCCGCGGCCTGGCGGCTGCGCCGGGCGATGACCTGGGTGCCGCTCTTGACCGTGATGGTCACCGGGGCGTTGAAGCGGCCGGGAGCGCCGCCGGGCCCGAGCAGGACCACGCCCTGCACGCCGACCGCGACGGTGACGCCGCCGCCCGGTCCGGGCTGGCAGGACCGGCTGATCTGGCCGAGGCGGATCTGCGTGCGCACCGTGCCGCCCGCGATCGTCTGCAGCGAGGAGCCGCCCTCGCTGATGTCGATGATCGGGCAGTAGACGTCGTCGACGCTCGGCGGCGCCTCGGGCGGCTTGGTGGTGCCGCCGTACTTGAAGATGTTGAGGAGCGGATTGCCGCCCTCCTGCGGTGCGGCGGTCTGCGCCCGCACCGGGGTGGCGAGCACGCCGAGCGCCGCAGGCACGCCCAGCGCCAGCGCGAGGCCCAGGGTCCCGAGGCCGAGGGTGCGGAGACTGCGAGCCGTCACGGTCCTCTCCCGTTCGTCGATCACTTCAGGCTGTCGAAGCCTTCCTTGAACCCCTTGAGGGAGAGCGGGATGCCCACACCCTCCTCGGGCGTCTGGAAGACGATGAAGGTGGCCTGCTGGCCGCCCTTGAGCTGGCTGATGAGCTTGTCGTCCATCACCACCTCGGCGACGCAGCCGGTGGAGAGACAGCGCACGAACGAGGTGCGGCCGATCTCCGCCTGGTCGACCTTGAGCCCGAGGCCCGAGGGCAGGAGCACGCCGAGCGGCGCCACCACCCGCAGCAGGATGCCGCGGTTGTCGGCGGTCTTCAGCACGATCACCACCAGGGAGAGGTTCGGCCGGTCCTCCGCCGCGACGTACTGCACCAGGGCGCATTGCTCGGCCTTGGCGCCGGCGGGCGTCTCGCAGCGCAGCTGCCAGTCGTCGAAACTCTGCTTGACCGCGCCCTGCGCCAGGGCGGTCCCGGCCGGCAGGCCGAGCGTCAGCGCGAGCCCGAGGGTAGCGGCCCGCACCCGGCGTCCGATCCGTCGCACGCTGTCTCCCACGCCGCTCACCGCTCCGCTGCCCGGGCCATCGTCCGGCCCGGGGGCGTTCCGACCACGGGGCCGGGATGCTGTCAAGCCGAGGCGCCGATTCGTCATCGGGAACTGTCATCGAGAACTCTTGCCGGGAACCGGTGCCGCCGGACCGGCTTAGCTTTATGGCCCGAGCCGGGCTGCGTCCGGGGCCGCCTGCCGTTAGTGGTTGTGCATGGTTTCCGGTTCATATCGGACCGACCGACCCGGACACGCCGTCACCGTCCTCGCGAGAGCCCCCGATGAGACTCGCCGCCCCCTCCCTCGCCCTCCTGATCCTGGCCGCCGGCCCGCTCGCCGGCGCCGCGGCCGCCCAGTCGCTGCCCGTCGACGAGACCACCTATGTCGAGCGCTCGCTCAACCGCGACGCGACGCTCACGATCGAGCACCCGCCGGTGCCGCGCAACCCGCGCGGGCGCCGGGCGTCGCGCTCGGCCGAGATCGCCGGGTTCTGCCGCGACGCCGGGGTGATCCGGCGCCGGGGCGAGCAGGGCGAGATCATCCTGCGCCAGCGCGAGACCTGCGACAGCATCGCGCCCCGCACCCTCGCCCCCGGCGAGGTCGATCCGCGTCCGGCCTGGCCGGTGCAGCGCCAGCGCGTCGTGGTCGTGCGCACCAAGGGCTGATCCGTCACCCGTAGCGGTGCAAGTCAGTGCCGTGCCGTTTCAGCCAGGCCTCGGGCTCGTCGTAGCCCGGGGAGAGCTTGTCGACGACGCGCCAGAACCGGTCCGAGTGGTTCATCTCGGCCAGATGCGCGACCTCGTGCGCCGCCAGGTAGTCGAGCACCGGGGGCGGCGCCATGATGAGGCGCCAGGAAAAGTTCAGCTGGCCCGCCGCGGTGCAGGAGCCCCAGCGGCTGCGGGTGTCGCGCACGGTGAGGCGCTTCGGCGTGCGGCCGAGCGCGCCGGCATGGCGCGCCACCGCCGCGGTGAGGTCGCGGCGCGCCTCGGCTTCCAGGAAGTCGCGGACCCGCCGCGCCACGTGCGGCAGCCCGCACGACACCGCGATGACCGGCGCGCCGTCCGGGTCGGTGGTGGCGACGGTCGCGCCGGCGGCGGTCGACCAGTGCAGGATGCGGTGGGGCACGCCGCGCAAGGGCACGACCGCGCCGGGCACGAAGGCGACGCGCTCGGGCAGCTTCGCCACCCGGGCGGCGATCCAGGCGCCGTGCGAATCGGCGAAAGCCTGCGCCGCCGCGAGGGCGGTGCGCATCGGCAGGGTCAGGACGATCTCGCCGGTGGCGCTCGAGACCCGCAGGGTGATGCGGCGGGCGGCCGTGCGGCGGCGAACAGCAACCGGGTAGCAGGTGCCGGCGTGGATGACGGTGACGTGGGTGGGTTCGGGCGCCGAACGGCGAAGGAGCGCGACTCGCATGCCACCCTTGTACCCGGGAGAGCCGGTCTCTGTCAGCGTCCCGCTCGGTCGCGCGAGGCGGAGGAGACGCGAGACCCAGTCGCGCAGGGAACGGCTAGACGGCATCGGCGGGGAGCCGGCGCCGCGGGGCGGCGCCGGATTGCCTGACGATCAGGAGGCCGCGCGCAGGTCCTCGACGGCCTGCGTGCCCTGCATCGCGTGCATGAAGGCGGAGATGCGCGGCGCGATGTTCGAGCGGAAGCGCGAGCCGTTGAAGACGCCGTAATGGCCGACGCCCTTCTGGAGATGGTAGAGCTTGCGCTCCGGGGCCAGGTTCGGCGTCAGGTCGTGCGCCGCCAGGGTCTGGCCGACACCCGAGATGTCGTCGTTCTCGCCCTCGACCGCCATGATGGCGCAGTGGCGGATCGCCGTCGGTTCGACGAGCTCGCCGTGGTGGCGCATCGTGCCCTTCGGCAGGGCGTGCTCGACGAACACGGTGTTGACGGTCTGGAGGTAGAACTCCGCCGTCAGGTCCATCACCGACAGGTACTCGTCGTAGAAGTCACGGTGCTTCTCGGCCGAGTCGCCGTCGTGGCGCACCAGGTGCTTGAACATGTCCCAGTGCGCCGTCAGGTGCCGGTCGAGGTTCATGCCCATGAAGCCGGAGAGCTGGAAGAAGCCCGGATAGACCTCGCGCCAGGTGCCGGGATAGCCCGGCGGCACCACGGTGATGCAGTTGCGCTTGAACCACTCCGAGCCGCGCTCGGCGGCGAGGCAGTTCACGGCGGTGGGCGAGCGGCGGGTGTCGATCGGCCCGCCCATCAGGGTCATCGAGGTCGGCACGCCGGGCATGCCCTGCGCCTCCATCCGGGCGACGGCGGCGAAGACCGGCACCGAGGGCTGGCAGACCGCGATCACGTGCAGGTCCGGGCCGAGGGCCTGGAACATCTCGATCATGTAGTCGATGTAGCTGTCGAGGTCGAACCGGCCGGCCTCGAGCGGCACCATTCGGGCGTCGATCCAGTCGGTGATCATCACCTCGTGGGCCGGCAGCAGCGCCTCGACCGTGCCGCGCAGCAGCGTCGCGTAGTGGCCCGACATCGGCGCCACCACCAGCACCTTCGGCTGGGCCTGGACCGTCGGGCGCTTCAGGGCGCGGTCGAATTTGAGGACCTGGCAGAACGGCTTCGACCAGACCACCCGCTCGGTGACCTCGGTCACCAAGCCCTCGACCACGGTCGTGGGCAGGTTGAAGGACGGCTTGCCGTAGCGGCGCGTGGTGCGCTCGAACATCTCGCAGGCCGCCGACACGGTCCGGCCGTAGGGAGTATAGGTGATCGGGTTGACGGGATTGTTGAACACGAGCTGCGTGGCGTCGGCGGCCGCCCGGGCAGGCGTCAACATCCAGTGCGCGGCTTCATACCAGAAATACGAGAGATCCATGACGCCACCGTCCACGATTGACCCAGCGGCGCGCGCACCGTCGCCGTGAGACGCCTGTCCCGATCGGGAATCGGGACAATAGAGAAACGATATAGAAGGGCAACATCTGCGGAAATCCAAGGTGTCAAAAGGTGGAACTGTGCCTTTTTTACCTCAATTCCTGCGTGTGCCTTGTGCAGTGCGGCAACCGGGCCAGCCCCGCCGCTTAGGCGAGGCTGAACCGGCGAGTTCACCACCCACAATAACGCACTGGAGCACGAAGGGTTTCCGCCCCGTCGCCCTGGCCGCCCGGCGGTCGCGCACTATGGTTTCGACCATGTTCGAGACCTTGCAGACCGACCTGGTGCGCGACGCCCGCCACCTGCGCCTCGATACCCTGGTGCGGCTGCGCTGGCTCGCGGTGGCGGGCCAGGGCGCGGCGGTGGCCGGCGCCCATCTCGGGCTCGGCCTGCCCCTGCCCTTCGGCTGGTGCTTCCTCGTCATCGCGGCCTCGTCCTGGCTCAACCTGACGCTGCGCATCCGCTACCCGGCGAGTCACCGGCTCAGCGACGACGCCGCGGTGCTGCTGCTCGCCTTCGACATCATCCAGCTCGCGGCCCTCCTCTTCCTCACCGGCGGGTTGCAGAACCCGTTCGCGCTCCTGTTCCTCGCCCCGGTGCTGATCTCCGCCACCGCCCTGCCGCCGGCCCGCACCCTGGCGCTCGGCCTCCTGGCAGTCGGCCTCTCGACGCTGCTGGCGCTGGTCTACCGGCCGCTGCCGTGGTTCGCCGGCGAGAAGCTCGAGCTGCCGTTCCTCTACGTGTCGGGGGTCTGGACGGCGATCCTGCTCGGCACCGCGTTCACGGGGGTCTATGCCTGGCGCGTCGCCGAGGAGGCGCGCCAGCTCGCCCAGGCGCTCGCCGCGACCGAACTGGTGCTCGCCCGCGAGCAGCACCTGTCGCAGCTCGACGGCCTCGCCGCCGCCGCCGCCCACGAGCTCGGCACGCCGCTCGCCACGATCACGGTGGTGGCCAAGGAACTCGACCGCCAGCTCGGGCCCTCCGCCTCCCCGAGCGTGGCCGAGGATCTGGCGCTCCTGCGCGACCAGGTCGAGCGCTGCCGCGGCATCCTCGCCAAGCTCACCTCGCTCGACGCCGACCAGGGCGGCTTCATCGAGACCATCTCGCTCAGCCACCTCGTCGAGGAGCTGGTGGCGCCCCAGCGCGCGCTCGGCATCGTGCTCGACGTCACGACGAAGGGCGACGGGCCGGAGCCGGCCTGCCGGCGCAACCCGGGCGTGATGTTCGGGCTCGGCAACATCGTCGACAACGCGGTCGACTTCGCGGAGAGCTGCGTGGCGATCGAGGCGCGCTGGAGCCCCGACCGGGTCTCGCTGGAGATCCGCGACGACGGGCCGGGCTTCGCCCCCGAGGTGCTGCTGCGGGTCGGCGAGCCCTATGTCAGCACCCGCAGCGCCGCCAAGGCCGCGCAGGACAGCGCCGGACCGGACGGCGGAACCGGCCTCGGCCTCGGCCTGTTCATCGCCAAGACCCTGATCGAGCGCTCCGGCGCGCAGCTGGCGCTCGCCAACGCGGTCGACCCCTCAACAGGCGCGGTGGTGCGGATCGTCTGGCCGCGTCACGTTTTCGAGAGGGAGGCCAAAGGCCCGCGAATCCCGGGTACGGGGGCCGCCGCACCCCTGACGCAGGCGCCCGGCGTTCCTATATAACGCTCTGAAGAGACTGATTGAAATTCGAAGGAGCGTCTCCTGATGACGCAGTACGGAACACTGAGCCCGGAGGCCGCGGCGGGGACCATCCCGGAGGGCGACGCCCTGCTCAACCACGCCGACCGCAGCCTGCTGATCGTCGACGACGACAAGCCGTTCTCGACCCGCCTCGCCCGGGCGATGGAGGCGCGCGGCTACCGGGTGCACGTCGCCGAGAGCGTCGCCGAGGGCGTGTCGGCGGTCGACGCGCAGCCCCCGGCCTTCGCGGTCATCGACATGCGGCTCGGCGATGGCAACGGCCTCGACGTGATCGCCCGCCTGAAGGAGCGCCGGCCCGAGGCCCGCGGCGTGATCCTCACCGGCTACGGCAACATCGCCACCGCGGTGACCGCGGTGAAGCTCGGCGCCTTCGACTACCTGGCGAAGCCCGCCGACGCCGACGAGATCCACGGCACCCTGATGGCCGAGCCCGGCGAGCGCGCCGACCCGCCCGAGAACCCGATGTCGGCCGACCGGGTGCGCTGGGAGCACATCCAGCGCGTCTACGAGCTGTGCGGCCGCAACGTCTCGGAGACGGCGCGCCGGCTCAACATGCACCGGCGCACGCTGCAACGGATCCTGGCGAAGCGCGCGCCGCGCTGAAGAGCCAGTCCCGCGAATCTCGAGAAGGGCCTGATGCCTGCCGGCACCGGGCCTTTCCCGCGTTCGTAGACTACCTGAGCAAGTCACCGGATGTAACATCCGTGCGTCTCCGCCCTGCCGCACCCCATTGATACCCTGGCGTGAGAAGCTGTGCGGGCGAAGCGATGAGCGAAGACCCTCGGCGGGATTTCGACGGCGCGATCCCGGATTTCTACGAGCGCGGCATGGCGCCGGTGATGTTCGCGCCGGCTGCCGCGGTGACCGTGGCGCGGATCGCGGAACTCGCGCCGCAAAGGGTTCTCGAGATCGCGGCCGGCACCGGGCAGGTAACCCGGCTGCTCGCCCCGAGGCTGCCCTCCGGCACCGCGATCACCGCGACCGACCTCGCCCCCGCGATGCTGGCGCTCGCTGGCGAGCACCTGCCCGCCGACGTGGACCTGCGCCCGGCGGACGCCCAGGCGCTGCCCTTCGCGGAGGCCGCCTTCGACCTCGTGCTGTGCCAGTTCGGCGTGATGTTCTTTCGCGATCGGGCCGGCGCCATGAGGGAGGCGGCGCGGGTGCTGCGCCCCGGCGGGCGATTCGTGTTCACCACCTGGGACACCCGGGACGCGAACCCTTATGCGAAAGTTGCGGCCGAGCTCGTCGTCGAGACGATCGGCGAGTCCGGGGTCTTCGGCCTCGCCTACGGTCTGACGAGCCTCGACGCCGTCCGGACGCTGGTGCAGACGGCGGGCTTCACGAGCTTTCGCGCCGAGGTGATCCGCCTCGATGCGCCGGTCCCGGATGTCGGGCTGTTCGCGGCCGGTCTCCTGCGCGGCAACCCGACCGCCGCCCTGCTGCACGAGCGCGGGGTCGAACCGGAACGGCTGGTCGCAGAACTGGAGCACCGGCTGCGTGAGACGCTCGGCGAGCCCGCGACGGCCCGGATGCAGATGCTGCTGTTCGAGGCGGTGAAGCCGTGAGGGCGGTCTAAGTGTCTCTCACAAAACTCCCGCTGCGCTGGCGCTGCCACATCGAGCTACGCCAGCGACCGGGAGTTTTGTGAGGTGCACTAAATTCCAGCCACCCCGCCATCCGAGCGCGGGTCGTGCGTCGCTTCGACCCGCCCGTTGCCCGGGTGGCGCACCAGCAGGCCGGCATGGCCCAGCGAGTCGATGTACGACCCGCCCAGCTCCTCGACCTCGTGGCCCATCCGCGCGAGCGCCGCGATGCAGGACGACTCGAACCGGTCCTCGACCTTCACGGTCATCGACTCGGCGCCCCAGGTTCGGCCGAACAGGAAGCGCGGCGCGTCGACCGCGTCCGCGACGCCCATGCCGTAGGTCGCGTAGCGGGTGTAGACCTGGGCCTGGAATTGCGGCTGCCCGTCGCCGCCCATGCTGCCGTAGGATAGCACTCGCCCGTCGGCGAGCACGGCGAGAGCCGGGTTGAGGGTGTGGAACGGGCGCCGTCCCGGCTCCAGCGGGTTCACCGCCCCCGGATCGAGCGAGAAGGCGACGCCGCGGTTCTGCCAGGTGATGCCGGTGCGCGGCAGGACGAGGCCGGAGCCGAACTCCCAGTAGACCGACTGGATGTAGGAGACCGCGACGCCGGCGGCGTCGATCGCCCCCATCCACACCGTGTCGCCGTCGCCCACCGGTCGCACCGGATAGGGCGAGGCCCTGTCCATGCGGATCGCCGCGGCCTCCGCCTCCAGGCGCCCGGGCGTCAGGGAGGTCGCAGGGTCGTGGCGCAAGCGGTCGAAATCGGTCACCACCGCGTCGCGGACCCGGAAGGCGCGCTTCGTCGCCTCGATCAGCCCGTGATAATGCGCCGCCGTCTCGGGGCGGAGGCTTCCCAGCCGCTCGTAGAGGCCGAGGATCATCAGGGCCGCGAGCCCCTGGCTCGGCGGCGGGCAGTTGTAGACCGTGCCGCCCGCGAGCTTCAGCGACAGCGGCGCCCGCGACACCGCCCGGTAGCGCTCGATGTCGCCGCGCGTGACCGGGCTCCCGGCCCGCTCCAGGTCGGCGGCGACCTCGCGGCCGATATCGCCGCGGTAGAAATCCTCCAGCCCGGCATGGCCGAGCTGTTCGAGCGTCGCGGCGAGCGCCGGCAGCGCCCGCTTCGTCCCGGCCTTCGGCGGCTTGCCGTCGATCAGGAAGGTCTCCTTGAAGCCCGGCTGGTCGTGGAGCGTGTCGAGTTCCTTCGGGACGTAGCGCGCCTCGGAGGCCGAGACCGCCACGCCCTCGCGGGCGTGCCGGACCGCGTCGGAGAGGAGCAGGGGAAGCGGCAGGCGCCCGCCGAGGTCACGGGCGATCGCGTGGGCGAGCGTCCAGCCGCCGACGGCCCCGGCCACCGTCAGCGCCGCGTCGGGCCCGCGCTCGGGGATCGCGTCGTAGCCCTTGTCGCGATAGCGCCGGATCGTCGCGAGGCTGCCGGCCGGTCCGCAGGCCTCGATCGCCCGCACGACGCCGTTCGGGCCGCGGATGAGCCAGAAGCCGTCGCCGCCGATGCCGTTCATGTGGGGGTAGACCACCGCGATCGTCGCCGCCATGGCGAGCATCGCCTCGACGGCGTTGCCGCCCTCGGCGAGGATCGCCCGGCCGGCCTCGGCCGCGAGGTGGTGGGGGGCCGCGCATGCAGCGCGGGAGAAGACGGGGGTCTCGGGCATCTCACCGATGGATGACGTTGCGGGAGCGGCGCGCATGGTTGCGCGGCATCGCCGGTTCAGGCTAGTCCCCGCAGCCATGAAACGATAGGCGCTCCCTCGGCCGCCTTATCGCCCGCCCACAAGGACAAGGATCAGGCCGCGTGCCCGCATCAGGTTCCCTCAAGCCCCGCAGCCTCGTCACCATCCTCAGCATCATGGTGCTGGTTGGCGTCGAGGTGTTCGCCGTGGCGATCGCGGCGGGCTGGGCGCTCGCCGGCATCTTCGAGCTCGGCGACACCGTCGGCCACGTCCTGATGGTGCTGTTCAGCCTCGGCGCGCTCTCGATCATGGTCCAGCTCTGGCGCCGGGCCACCAGCATCGAGCCGATCCGCTAGGGGCGCCTCGCGATGATCGACCGCCGTACGCTACTGGCCGGCGCCGCGCTCCTGCTCGGTTCCGGCCCCGAAGTGCTGTCCGCCGAGCTGCCGCTGGGTAGCCCCGAAGCCTTCAGCTTCGATGCCCTCAAGGCCCGTGCGCGGGACCTTGCCGCCCGGCCCTACGCCGCGCCGGCGATCCCCGACCGCGACGTCCTCCAGGCGATCGACTACGACGCCCACGGCAAGCTGAAGTACAAGCCCGACCACGCGCTCTGGGCCGACGGCCCGAGCGCCTTCCCGGTCACGTTCTTCCATCTCGGCCGCTACTTCCAGAAGCCGGTGCGGATGCACGTGGTCGAGGGGGGGCAGGCGCGCGAGATCATCTACGACCCGGCCGCCTTCGAGATGCCGGCCGATTCACCGGCCAAGCGGCTGCCGCCGAATCCGGGCTTTGCCGGCTTTCGCTTCCAGGAGCGCCGCGGCGGTCCCCTCGACTGGCGCCGCAACGACTGGGTCGCCTTCCTCGGCGCCTCGTATTTCCGGGCGATCGGCGAGCTCTACCAGTACGGCCTGTCGGCCCGGGGGCTCGCCCTCGACACGGTGATGCCGGACCGCCCCGAGGAGTTTCCGGACTTCACCCACGTCTGGTTCGAGACCCCTGCGCCGGAATCCGACACCGTCACGGTGCTGGCGCTCCTCGACGGTCCCTCGGCCGCCGGTGCCTACCGCTTCAGGATGCGCCGCACGAAGTCGGTGGTGATGGACATCGAGGCGAGCCTGCACCTGCGCAAGGATGTCGGCCGCTTCGGCCTGGCGCCGCTCACCTCGATGTACTGGTTCTCGGAGACCGCCAAGCCCACTGCCGTGGACTGGCGCCCGGAGGTGCACGATTCCGACGGCCTAGCTCTCTGGACCGGCACCGGCGAGCGGATCTGGCGGCCCCTGCGCAACCCGCCCCGCACCATGGTCTCGGCCTTCTCCGACGAGCGCCCGCGCGGCTTCGGGCTGATGCAGCGCGACCGCCTGTTCGACCATTACCAGGACGGCGTCTACTACGACCGCCGGCCCTCGCTCTGGGTCGAGCCCCTGGGCGACTGGGGCAAGGGCAGCGTGCAGCTCGTGGAGAATGCCACCGACGACGAGATCCACGACAACGTGGTGGCGATGTGGGTGCCGGCGGAACCGGCCCGCGCCGGCTCCTCGCACGACCTCGCCTACCGCCTGCACTGGGTCGCGGACGAGCCCTATCCGAGTAACCTCGCCCGGGTGGTCGCCACCCGCGAGGGCAATGGCGGCCAGGCCGGCACCGACCGGCCGAAGGGCGTGCGCAAGTTCGTGGTCGAGTTCCTGGGCGAGCCGCTCGGCCGCCTGCCGGCGGGCGTGAAGCCGGAGGCGGTGCTCACCGCGTCGCGCGGCACCTTCCCGCTCGCCCGCACCGAGGCGGTGCCGGACGACGTGCCGGGCCACTGGCGGGCCGAGTTCGACCTCGCGGTGACGGGGGCGGAGCCGGTGGAATTGCGGCTGTTCCTGCGCCGGGGCGACGAGACGCTGAGCGAGACCTGGACGTACCAGTACATCCCGGCGGCTTGAGCCTGCCTTGACGGATTCGACACCCTCCATCGTCATACCGGGGCCGCGCAGCGGAACCCGGGATCCATAGACGCTGACGTTTCAGGATGAAGCGGAACGCTGACCGACTCGTTTGGCAGCGCCAGCGGTTATGGATCCCGGGTTCTCGCCTTCGGCGAGCCCCGGGATGACACGGTGGGGCGGAAAGGCCGGCGACCTGATCTCAGAAAAAGAAAAAGCCCCGCGGCTCGCACCGCGGGGCTTCTTGTCTTCAGAGGGTCAGGCCGTCTCAGCCCACCCGCACCCGCCAGATCTCCTCGGCGTATTCCCGCATCGTCCGGTCCGACGAGAACCACGCGGTGCGCGCCGTGTTGAGGATCGCCGAGCGCCACCAGGTCCGGGGCTTGCGCCACGCCGCATCGACCTCGCGCTGCGCCCGCCAGTAATCGTCGAAGTCGGCGGTGAGCAGGAAGCGGTCGCCGTGGGTGAGCTCGTCGACGAGCGGGCGGAACCGGCCCGGCTCACCGGGCGAGAATCCGCCCGCCGCGATCATGTCGAGGGCGGCGCGCAGCCGGGGAGAGGCCGCGATGGCTCGGCCGGCATAGCCCGGCTGGCTCTGCGTGCGCTGCACGCCCGCCGCATCGAGGCCGAAGATGAAGATGTTGTCGGGACCGACATGGTCCTTGATCTCGATGTTGGCGCCGTCGAGCGTGCCGATGGTGAGCGCGCCGTTCAGCGCCAGCTTCATGTTGCCGGTGCCCGAGGCCTCGAGGCCCGCGGTCGAGATCTGCTCCGACAGATCGGCGGCCGGGATGATCGATTCGGCGAGGCTCACCGAGTAGTTCGGCACGAACGCCACCGTCAGGCGGCCGGCCACGTCCGGATCGGCGTTGACGCGCTTGGCGACGTCGCTGGCGAGCCGGATGATGAGCTTGGCCTGGGTGTAGCTCGGCGCCGCCTTGCCGGCGAAGAGCTTGACCCGGGGCGTCCAGTCGCGGTGCGGCTCGGCCTTGATCGCCTGGTAGAGCGCGACCGTCTCCAGGATGTTGAGGAGCTGGCGCTTGTACTCGTGGATGCGCTTGATCTGGACGTCGAACAGGGCATCGGGATCCAGCGTGATGCCGGTGCGGTCCTCGACGACGCGGGCGAGCGCTTCCTTGCGCTCGCGGCGCACCGCCGCGTAGCGCGCCTGGAAGCCGGCATCGTCGGCGAGCGCCGCCAGGCCTTCGAGGTGGCGCGGATCGTCGAGCACTTTCGCGCCGACCGCCTCGACGGCGAGGCGGGTGAGGCCCGGATTGGCGTTGTGGAGCCAGCGCCGGAAGGTGATGCCGTTGGTCTTGTTGACGATCTTGTCTGTGTCGAGGGCGTGGAGCGGCGCGAACACCGTCTGGCGCATCAGCTCGGTGTGGAGCGCCGAGACGCCGTTGACGCGGCGCGCGCCGAGGAAGGCGAGGTGGCCCATCCGCACCCGCTTGCCGTGGCTCTCGTCGATCAGCGAGACCTCGGCGAGCTGCTCGGTCGAAGCGCCGTGCTTCGACACCTCCTCGAGATGCATCCAGTTGATGAGGTAGATGATCTGCATGTGGCGCGGCAGCAGCCGCTCCATCAGCTCCACCGGCCAGGTCTCCAGCGCCTCCGGCATCAGGGTGTGGTTGGTGTAGCCGAGCGTCTGGGTCGTGACGTGCCAGGCATCCTCCCAGGACATCCCGTGGATGTCGACGAGGAGCCGCATCAGTTCCGGCACGGCGATGGCCGGATGCGTGTCGTTGAGCTGGATCGCCGCGTGGTCGGGCAGCGAGCGCAGGTCGCCGCGCTCGGCGACGTGGCGGCGCACCAGGTCCTGGAGCGAGGCCGAGGTGAAGAAGAACTCCTGGCGCAGCCGCAGCTCCTGGCCGGCCGGCGTGCCGTCGCTCGGATAGAGCACCCGCGAGATCGCCTCGGCCCGGGCGCGCTCGGCCACCGCGCCGACATGGTCGCCGGCGTTGAAGCGGGCGAGGTCGATCGCCTCGGGAGCGCGGGCCGCCCACAGGCGCAGCGCGTTGACGTGCTTGGCCCCGCGGCCGATCACCGGGGTGTCGTAGGGCACGGCCCGCACGGTCTCGGCCGGGCGCCAGACGCGGCGGAGCGTGCCGTCCGGCTGGACGCTCATCGCCACGTCGCCGCCGAAGCCGACCTCGCAGGCTGCCTCCGCCCGCTCGAACTCCCAGGGGTTGCCCTCGGCAAGCCAGGTCTCCGGCACCTCGCGCTGGACCCCGTCCTCGATCACCTGCCGGAACAGGCCGTGATCGTAGCGGATGCCGTAGCCGTAGGCGGGAATCGCGAGGCTCGCCATGCTCTCCATGAAGCAGGCGGCCAGCCGCCCGAGGCCGCCATTGCCGAGCGCCGCGTCGGGCTCGGCGCCCGCCACCGCGTCGAGGTCGACATCGAGGCCGGCGAGCGCGGCCCGCACGGTCTCGGCGACGCCGAGATTGCCCATCGCGTCGGAGAGCAGGCGCCCGATCAGGAATTCGAGCGAGAGGTAGTGCACGCGCTTAGGGGGCACGATCCCGGCCGAGATCGCGCTCGCGGCGACCGCGCGGTCACGCAGGGCGAGCGCCGTCGCCACGAACCAGTCGCGGTCGCGGGCGGTGGCGGGCGTCTTGCCCAGCGCGTAGGCGAGCTTGGCCAGGATCGCGGTGCGCATCACCGTGACCTCGTCGCCCGCGGGCGCGGCGGGCGCGGCTTGCGGCATCCAGGAGCGCGTCGTGTCGGACTCGTGCGGGGCATGCGCCTCCCGCTGAGTCTCTTCGCGCTGGCGACCGGACAGAAGAACTTCGTTGAGCACCTTGGAAACCCCCTTCCCTGCCGCAGGTCATTCGGTGCTGCAGCGCGATCTCGCGTCGCGTGCTGTGCAGCAAACCTTCGGCCACGGCAGCATGGTGTGACTGTGGGACGGCGATGTCGAGACGCCGAGACTAAGCTTGAGCACGTGATTCGCCGCGTGTTGCTGTCCCGACACGTCTCACGGAAACGAGACTTGATTTTGGCGAAGCGGCCTGAAGCGAGTGTGAACGCGTTCGGTGCCGTCCGCAGGCCGAACATTCGGGTTAGGCAATGCCGCGAGGGAAACGTTAGCCGTCGGGGCATGGTTTCACCAAAAATCCGGCTTCCCGGTCGCGGCGCCTCGCTCTTCCGGCGGATTGGCCGCGGATCGTCCCGGCACGGGCGCGGTCGCGCCTCCCTCCATGCCGGCGACGTCGTGATGGTGTCGCGGCCGCCGGTGATGCAGGCGTGCCACGCACGCGGTCCCGCGCGCGAGGCACGGGAACCGGACGCGGCGGGGCGGTTTCCCTAGGGGCCCCCCGCCGCGGGCGCTTCATATAGGGGCAGCCGTCCGGCCGCTCAACCCCGGCGCCCCACCCGCCCGGCGGTCCTCCCGATCCCACCCGTCTCGACTCCCCAGGAGCCCAGCATGACCGAGGACGCGAAGCCCGCAAACCTGCTGGCGGGTGAGCTTTGGTGGAAGGCGGGGGTCGTCTATCAGGTCTATCCGCGCTCGTTCCAGGACACCGACGGCGACGGCGTCGGCGACCTCAAGGGGGTGGCGTCCCGGCTCGACTACCTCGCCTGGCTCGGGGTCGACGCGGTGTGGCTGTCGCCGGTCTGCCGCTCGCCGATGGCGGATTACGGTTACGACGTCTCGGATTACTGCGACATCGACCCGCTCTTCGGCACGCTCGATGATTTCGACGCGCTCGTGGCCGAGGCGCATCGCCGGCGCCTGCGCGTCATCATGGATTTCGTGCCGAACCACACCTCGCAGGAGCATCCGTGGTTTCGCGAGGCGCGGTCCTCGCGGGACAACCCGAAGCGCGACTGGTACATCTGGCGCGATCCCGGCCCGGACGGCGGACCGCCGAACAACTGGATCAGCAATTTCGGCGGGCCGGCCTGGACGCTCGATCCGGCGACCGGCCAGTACTACTACCACGCCTTCCTGCGCGAGCAGCCGGACCTGAACTGGCGCAACCCGCAGGTGCGCGCCGCGATGATGGACGTGCTGCGCTTCTGGCTCGACCGCGGCGTCGACGGGTTCCGGGTCGACGTGATCTGGCACCTGATGAAGGACGAGGCGCTTCGCGACAATCCGGTCAACCCCGACTACGTCGCCGGCGAGCCGGAGATCAACACGCTGCTCCAGCTCCACTCCGCCGACCAGCCCGAGGTGATGCAGGTCATCGCCGAGATGCGGGCGGTGCTGGAGGAGTACGAGGCGCGGGTGCTGATCGGCGAGATCTACCTGCCGCTGGAGCGGCTGGTGGCCTATTACGGCGTCGATCTGTCGGGCGCGCACCTGCCGTTCAACTTCCAGCTGATCCAGACGCCGTGGCACGCCGACGCCGTGGCGCGGCTGATCGGCGAGTACGAGGCCGCCCTGCCCGCGGGCGGCTGGCCGAACTGGGTGCTCGGCAACCACGACCAGCCCCGCATCGCCGCCCGCGTCGGGGATCCGCAGGCCCGGGTGGCGGCTGTGCTGCTCCTCACCCTGCGGGGTACGCCGACGCTCTATTACGGCGACGAGATCGGCTTAGGCCGGGTGCCGATCCCGCCCGAGCGCGTCCGCGACCCCTGGGAGCACAACGAGCCCGGCCGCGGCCGCGACCCGGAGCGCACGCCGATGCAGTGGGCGCCCGGCCCCCAGGCCGGCTTCTCCACCGTCGAGCCCTGGCTGCCCCTCGATCCGCAGGCCCAGACCCGCAACGTCGAGTGCTTGCGCGACGATCCCGCCTCGATCCTGACCCTGCACCGGCGCCTGATCGCGCTCCGGCGCGAGTACGCCGCGCTCAGCGTCGGCGCGCACCGGGCGGTGTCGGTGACCGGCGACGTCCTCGTCTACGAGCGCCTGCACGGCGACGAGGTGATCCGGGTCGCGCTCAATTTCGGGCACGAGGCTTGCTTGGTTCCGGTGCCGTCCGAGAGCGCCTGGGAGGTGCTGCTGTCGAGCGCGGGCGGCCGGCGCGGCGAGGCCCCGGAGGACGGGCATTTCGCACTTGCGGGAGACGAGGCCCTGGTGCTGCTCCGGCGCGCGCCGGCGGGGAACGGCTGAAGCCAGCGTTTACCCGCCTAAGCTCCCGGAGCGGCGCGGCACAGCTTCCGGAATCGGCGAAAATCGGAATTTTTGCTTTCCGTTAATCTCTTTCGTCTTGCCGACTCCGCCATTCATGATATTGTGCAGTGCACTGGAACCGGGGTCGGAGTCGTGCGTTGTCGTGGCGGTACGCCGCGGCATCGTCCGCTCGCAGTCCGTCCGGCTCGCGGCGTGGGGGCTCTTCATGACATTTCCGGCGTCGGCACGGTCGGCTTCGCAAGCGCCGGTCCTGCCGTCTGGTGGCTCCCCGCGGGAAGCCGTCGAGGCGTTGCGCGGCTCGCTCAAGCCGCGGATCCTCTACGCCACGCCCGAGATGGCCGATTTCGTAAAGACCGGCGGCCTCGGCGAGGTCGCGGCCTCCCTTCCCCGGGCCCTGCGCCAGCACTACGACGTGCGCATCCTGATCCCGGGCTACCGCCAGGTCGTCGAGCGCCACCCCGAGCTCACCGTCGTGGCCCATCTCGCCGGCAGCGCCGAGATGCCGCCCTGCGACCTCGGCCTGATCGAGACCGGCGACGGCCTGCCGGTCTACGTCATCCTCAATCCCGGCCTCTACGAGCGCGACGGCTCGCCCTACGGCGACCAGGGCGTCGACTTTCCCGACAACGACCTGCGCTTCGGCCGCCTCAGCCTCGCGGCCGCCGAGATCGCGCAAGGCGTCGATCCCGAGTGGCGCGCCGACCTCCTCCACCTCAACGACTGGCAGACCGCCCTGGCGCCGGCCTACCTCGCCTGGCTCGGCCTGCGCACGCCGAGCGTGCTCACCATCCACAACCTCGCCTACCAGGGCCTGTTCCCGTGGGAGAATCTCGGCCGCCTCGGCGTGCCGGAGAGCGCCTTCCACATCGACGGGGTCGAGTTCTACGGCAAGCTGTCCTTCCTCAAGGCCGGCCTGTACTACGCCTCGCACGTCACCACCGTCAGCGAGACCTACGCCCACGAGATCACCACGCCGGAATTCGGCTGCGGCCTCGACGGGCTGCTGCGCACCCGCGCCCACCAGGGCCGGCTCGCCGGCATCCTCAACGGCATCGACGACACCTGGGATCCGCAGACCGATCCGCTGCTCGCCACCCGCTTCGAGGCAGGCGACTGGAAGGGCAAGCGCGCCAATGCCGACGCGGTGCGCACCCGCTTCGGCCTCGGCGTCTCCCGCGGACCGCTCTTCGCCATCGTGTCGCGCCTCGTGCACCAGAAGGGCGTCGACCTGACGCTGGCCGCCGCCGAATCGATCGTCGCCGAGGGCGGCCAGCTCGTGGTGACCGGCCAGGGCGAGCCGCGCTTCGAGGCCGCCTTCCTCGACCTCGCCCGGCGCCATCCCGGCTCGGTCGGGGTGCGGGTCGGCTTCGAGGAGACCGACGCCCACCGGATGTTCGCCGGCAGCGACTTCCTGCTGATGCCGTCCCGCTTCGAGCCCTGCGGCCTCGCCCAGATGTACGCCCAGCGCTTCGGATCGCTGCCGATCGCCCACCGCACCGGTGGACTGGCCGACACCGTCGAGGACGGCGTCACCGGCTTCCTGTTCGGCGAATCCTCCCTCAAGGGCCTGAGCGGCGCGATCCGCCGCGCCTTCGACGCCTTCGCCTCGAAGCGCCGCCTCGGCGCGATGCGCCGCAGCGCCATGGCCCGCGAGTTCGGCTGGGACAAGGCCGCCGACAGCTACTCCTCGCTCTACACCCGCGTCGTCGGCAACGGCGCCGACCTAATGCGCGCGCGCGCGGCGGCCTGACGCCGCTTCGTCTCGACCTGTCCGTCCCTCGACCCCGCGGCGCCTACGGCCCCGCGGGGTCGTTCGCGTTCGGGGGCAACGTGAGCGCGCGATGTCCGGTCTTCGATCCGGCCCTCCTTGACATATGCCCCGACGGCATCAACACTTGAGCACGTGTTCATATGTCGAGGAGAGGGCGTGCGGCTGCTGTCGCCCGGGCAGGTCGGAGACGTGGCGGAGGTTTTTCGGCTCCTCGGCGAGCCGAACCGCCTGCGCATCGTGCTCGACTGCCTGGAGACGGACCGCACGGTCGGCGAGATCGGCGAGGCGCTCGGTCTGTCGCAATCGCTGACCTCGCACCACCTGCGCCTGCTGCGGACCGCCCGCATCCTGCGGGCGATCCGCCACGGCCGGCACGTCGCCTACGCGATCGACGACGATCATGTGCGCGACGTTCTGCGCGGCATGGTCGCCCACTACACCGAGCCGCACGAGCACGCCCACCACCACGAACACCCCGAAGAGGAACCGGACCCATGACCAGCCCCAACGCCGAGACCGTGAAGTGCGCCTGCGAGGATTGCGTCTGCGTGGTCCCGGTGGCCAACGCCGTGTCCCGCGACGGCAAGGCCTTCTGCTGCGAGGAATGCGCCGAGGGCCACCCCCACCACGCCGGCTGCGACCATGCCGGCTGCGCCTGCCACGGCTGAGCCACACGAGCAGGGTCGCGCTCCGGCCCCGCCTTGCTCCAGGGCGTTTTCCGACGAGGTGGGCACCGGTTCGTCGAAGAAAATGCGGCAAGACAAAGACTTAGAGAGCTTCGCGATTGCAGTGCGATCGTGAAGTGCTCTAAAGCCCCGCACACGAGGAACGCCCGGGCCCCTGCCCGGGCCGGGGATGGACGACGCCGATGATCGCGGGCTGGACGGTGGTGCTGGCGGCCCTCGTCTACATCTGCGCCCTGTTCGCGGTGGCCCATTGGGGCGACGTGGCCGGGCGGACCCTGATGCGCGACGCGCGGGTGCGGCCGACGATCTACGCCCTGTCGCTCGCGGTCTACTGCACCTCCTGGACGTTCTTCGGCTCGGTCGGCCTTGCGAGCCATGCCGGGCTCGACTTCCTCACCATCTATGTCGGCCCGATCCTGGTGATCGGCCTCGGCTACCGGCTCGTCGCCCGGGTGGTGCGGATCGCCAAGGCCCAGAACTCGACCTCGATCGCCGACTTCATCGCCGCCCGCTACGGCAAGAGCGAGCGCATCGCGGCCCTGGTCTGCCTGATCGCGGTGGTGGGCGCGGTGCCCTACATCGCCCTGCAATTGCGGGCGGTGGCAGCCTCGCTCCAGGTGTTCCTGCGCGCCACCGACGGGGTCGGGGCGCCGGCCGGGATGCTGGGCGATCTCGGCCTGTTCGTCGCCCTGGTGCTGGCGGGCTTCGCGGTCGCATTCGGCACCCGCCACGCCGACGCCACCGAGCACCAGGACGGGCTGACGCTGGCCGTCGCCCTCGAATCCCTCGTCAAGCTGCTCGCCTTCCTCACCGTCGGCGGCTTCGTGGTCGGCTGGATGCTCGGCGACCTGCCGGCGGCCTCGAGCGCCGTGCACGGGGTCGGCACCCTGGTCGGGCAGACCTCCGGCCCCGCGACGCTGATCGTCCAGACGCTGCTCTCGGCCGCGGCCGTGCTGCTGCTGCCGCGCCAGTTCCACATGGCGGTGGTGGAGAACCGGGCGGTCGCCGATGTCGGGCGGGCGGCCTGGACCTTCCCGCTCTACCTCGTGCTCATCAACCTGTTCGTGGTGCCGCTGGCGCTCGCCGGCCTCGCCCTCTTCCCGGAGGGCATGGTGCAGCGCGACATGACGGTGCTCGCCCTGCCCCTGCACGAGCGGGCCGACGGCATCGCCCTCGTCGCCTTCATCGGCGGCCTCTCGGCGGCGACCGCGATGGTGATCGTCGAGTCGGTCGCGGTGGCGATCATGATCTCGAACCACCTCGTCATCCCGGTCGCCTTGCGCCGGCGCAACCTGGTCGCCGGCGCGCCCTCGCCCGAGCCCGGCGCGCCGGATCTCGGCGGCTACGTGCTGGTGGTGCGGCGCATCGCGATCGTCGCGGTGGTGCTCGTCGCCTACGCCTATTCGCGCATCGCCGGCGAGGTGGCGCTCGCCTCGATCGGGCTCCTCTCCTTCGCGGCGGTGGCGCAGATCGGCCCGGCCTTCGTCGGCGCGCTGTACTGGGGCCGGGGCACGGGCCTCGGCGCCGCGGCGGGGCTGATCGTCGGCTTCGCGGTCTGGCTCTACACCCTGCTGCTACCGAGCCTCGTCACCGGCGACGGCTGGGCGGCCTCGCTCATCGCCGACGGACCGTTCGGCATCGAGGCCCTGAGCCCGACGGCCCTGATGGGCATCGACGACTTTCCCCGCCTCGTCCACGGCACGCTGTGGAGCCTCGGCCTCAACACCCTGGCCTATCTCGGCTTCTCGCTCCTGCGCCCCCCGACCGCGATCGAGCGCCTGCAGGCCGAGGCCTTCGGGCAGGTGGCGGGCTTCGACGAGGTCGGGCCGGGCGCGCCGAGCTTCCGGCTGTTTCGCAGCGCCGTGACCCTGGGCGAGTTGCGTGCCACCGTGGCCCGCTTCCTCGGCGAGGAGCGGGCGGTGCGGGCCTTCGAGGAGTTCGCCCAGGGACAGGGGCGCGGCCCCTTGCGCGACGACGCGGTCGCCGGCCTGCCCGAGCTGCGCCACGCCGAGCACCTGCTCGCCTCGGCGATCGGCGCCGCCTCAGCCCGGCTCGCCCTGTCGCTGCTGCTGCGCCGGCGCAACGTCTCGCCGAAGGCCGCGCTCAAGCTCCTCGACGACGCCTCGGCGGCGTTCCAGTACAGCCGCGACGTCCTCCAGCACGGCCTCGACCACGCCAAGCAGGGCATCACGGTCTTCGACCGCGACATGAAGCTGATCGTCTGGAACCGGGCCTTCGCCGACCTCTACGACCTGCCCCCGGAGATGATCCAGACCGGGATCGGCCTGGAGGCGATCGTGCGCTTCAACGCGGGACGGGGCGCATACGGGGCCCGGGACGCCGACGCGCTGGTCGCCGAGCGCATCGCCTCCTTCCGGCTCGAGGCCGGGCCGCAGCGCCTGCGGCTGCACCCGAGCGGCCGGGTGATCGAGATCCGCGCCAACCTGCTGCCCAATGGCGGCGTGGTGGCAACCTACACCGACGTGACCGACTCGGTCGCCGCCGAGGAGGCCCGCACGCGGCTCAACGAGGAGCTGGAAACGAGGGTCCGCGAGCGCACCGAGGAGCTGACCCGCCTCAACGCGGCGCTCACCCGCGCCAAGGCCGAGGCGGAGGAGGCCAACGCCTCGAAGACCCGCTTCCTGGCGGCGGCCAGCCACGACATCCTCCAGCCGCTCAACGCCGCGCGGCTCTACGCCAGCGCGCTCGTCGAGCGCGACCGGACCACCGACCCGACGCTCGCCGAGAACGTCGACGCCTCCCTCGACGCCGTCGAGGAAATCCTGACGGCACTTCTCGAGATCTCGCGCCTCGATACCGGGGCGTTGAAGCCCCAGCTCTCGATCGTGCGGGTCTCGGAGCTGTTCCGCCAGGTCCAGCGCGAGTTCGGACCCCTGGCGCAGGAGAAGGGCCTCGAACTCACCGTGATGCCCTCGTCGCTGGCCCTGCGCTCCGACCGGCAATTGCTGCGCCGGCTCCTGCACAACCTGGTGTCGAATGCCATCAAGTACACGCCGGCGGGACGCGTCCTCGTCGGCGCGCGGCGGCGCGGCGGCCGGGTGGTGCTGATGGTGGTGGATACCGGGCTCGGCATCCCGGCGGCGCAGCAGAAGCTGGTCTTCCGCGAGTTCCAGCGCCTCGACCAGGGCGCCCGGGTCGCCCGCGGGCTCGGCCTCGGCCTGTCGATCGTCGAGCGCACTGCGCGGCTCCTCGAGCATCCGGTGAGCCTCGCCTCGCGGCCCGGCCACGGCTCGGCCTTCTCGGTCGCGGTACCGGGCGCCCCCTTGCGGCCGGCGGTCGAGGCGCAGGGCGAGGCGCCGCGACCGGCCACCGTCCCGCTCGCCGGGCTGACGGTGCTCGCGGTCGACAACGAGCCGGCGATCGTCGACGGGATGCGGGTGCTCGTCGGCAGCTGGGGCTGCGCCCTGCACACCGCCGGCTCGCTGTCCGAGGCCCTGGCCCTGGTGCTCGGCGGCGCGTTGCGCCCGGACGTGATCGTCGCCGACTACCACCTCGACCAGGGCACCGGCCTCGACCTGATCGCGGGCTTGCGGGCGGCGCTGGCCGCCGACATTCCGGCGGTGCTCCTCACCGCCGACCGCTCGCCGGACGTGCGCGACGCGGCGGGCGCGCAGCGCGTCCAGGTGCTGAGCAAGCCCTTGAAGCCGGCGGCGCTCCGCGCCCTGCTGACCCAGTGGCGCAACCGGCAGGCGGCGGCGGAGTAGTAGCGCGTTCCAGGATCTCGCAGGGCAAGACGGTGGCGGGACTCTCCCTCCGAGCCACCGTCGGGGATCGCGATGCGGTCCCGCTCAGTGCCGCACCCACATCACCCGGGCCATCCAGGCGATCTCCGAGACCGGCACCACCCGGTCGGGATCGCCGGGCGACGGCCCGCTGAGCTCGGCGGCCCGGGGCGTGCGCCGCTTCAGCTCGGCGACCAGGATGCCACCGCCGCCCAGGCAGGTCACCACCCGGTCGCCCCTGCGGATCGCCGCGGTGGCCGACACCACCAGCACGTCGCCCTCCCGGTAGAGCGGGGCCAGGGCGCCGTCCCGGACCTCGATGGCGAAGCAGCGCTCGTTGTCGGCGCCCGGCAGCTCCACCTCCGCCGTGGCGCTGCCGTTGCCCGGCAGGCCGTTGGCGCCGATATGCCCCGCTGCGCTCTCGCTGCCGATCAGCGGCACCGCGGTTCGCCCGCCATGCTGCGGCTCGATCAGGCGCAGGAAATCGTCGAGGGTGGCCCCGGTCGCCGCCAGGATCTTGGCGACCGATTCGGTCGAGGGCCAGCGCTTGCGTCCGTCCGGGCTGATCCGCTTCGAGCGGTTGAAGCTCGTCGCGTCGAGCCCGGCGCGCTTCGCGAGGCCCGACGCCGTCAGATTGTTGCGCTGGGCGAGTTGGTCGATCGCGGACCAGATTCGCTCGTGGGACAGCATGGGGGACCTGGCCTGACGCGGGGGGTGTGTTCACCACCGAACTAACAAATGTAAAGTACCGAACCCTCACCGAAAGGCAACGGGCGTTGCCCGACCGTCCCGGGGCGGCTATCGCTCGCCCGCACCCCGCCGAGGAGGCCCGCGGCGTCCATGACCCTCATCTACAAGATATGTCCGGCTCCCCTGTGGCGTGAAGCCGAGGCGGCCGGACGGTTCGACGGCGCGCCGGTCGATCTATCGGACGGCTTCATCCACTTCTCGACCGCCGCGCAGGCTCCCGAGACGGCGGCCAAGCATTTCTCGGGACAGGACAATCTTCTCCTCATTACGGTCGACGCGGACGCGCTCGGCGAGGCGCTGCGCTACGAGCCGTCCCGCGGCGGCGCCCTGTTTCCCCACCTCTACGGCCCGCTGCCGCTCTCGGCCGTCCGGCACGTCGCGCCGCTGCCTGCGGGACCCGGCGGAGTCCATGTTTTTCCTGATCTGACAAGGACTTGATCTTGCTCTCGGCCGTCTTCCCGCTCGTCCGTCCGCTGCTGCACGCCGTCGATGCCGAGACCGCCCACGATTTGACCGTTGGGGCACTCGCGCGACTTCCCTTACGACAGGCACCAGTCGACGATCCCCGTCTCTGCGTAACGGTTATATCGCGGACCTTTCCAAACCCGATCGGTCTCGCGGCCGGGTTCGACAAGGGTGCGCGCGCCCCGGACGCCCTGCTCTGGCTAGGCTTCGGCTTCGTCGAGGTCGGCGGCGTGGTGCCCCGCCCGCAGCCGGGCAATCCGCGTCCGCGGGTGTTCCGGCTGCCGGAGGACGGAGCGGTGATCAACCGGTTCGGCCTCAATAGCGAGGGGCTGGCGGTGGTGCGGGCCCGGCTCGCGGCGCGGCGCGGCCGGCCGGGAATCGTCGGGGTCAATATCGGGGCGAACAAGGACTCCGCCGACCGCCTCGCCGACTATGTCGCCTGCACCCGGGGCCTTGCCGGGCTCGTCGACTTCATCACCGTCAACGTCTCGTCGCCCAACACCCCGGGCCTGCGCGACCTCCAGGGCGAGGCGTTCCTCGACGATCTGCTCGCCCGGGTGATCGCGGCCCGCGACGAAACCGGGAGCGGCACGGCGGTGCTGCTCAAGATCGCCCCCGATATCGGCCTCGACGGCCTCGATGCGATGGCCGCCACCGCGCGCCGCCGCGGCGTCGACGCGCTCGTCGTCTCCAACACCACCGTGGCGCGGCCGGCGAGCCTCGCCGCGGCGGCGAGGACGGAGACCGGCGGCCTGTCGGGCCGGCCGCTCTTCTCCCCCTCGACGCGGCTCCTCGCCGAGGCCTATCTCCGTGTCGGGACCGCACTGCCCTTGATCGGCGTCGGCGGCGTCGATTCGGCCGAGGCCGCCTGGACAAAGATCCGGGCCGGCGCCAGCCTGGTCCAGCTCTACTCGGCGCTGGTCTATGCGGGCCCGGGTCTCGTTGGCGAGATCAAGGCGGGGCTGGTGCACCGGATGGAGGCGGAAGGAATCCGGAGCCTCGCGAGCGTCGTCGGGCGCGACGCGGCGGACCTGGCGCGCTCGGCGTGAGGCACCGACAGCGTCGGAGCACCCGGCTCCGGAGCTTTTCCCCAACGAAACTCGGGCTCGCCCGGGTTTCCCGTCCCTAGGCCCGAACCGGGGCAAGCCCGAACGGGAATGGGGGAGAGCGGCGCGCCGAGCGAGGCGGGAGGGGCCGAGACCCGCCGCGCGCGGGTGCAGCAGGGTGTGTGCCTCGTGCCGGACAATCCCCCAACAGCCCTGCTGGACGAAGCGTGAGGAGGGACGGGATCCCGCCCCTACCGCGCCTCCGCCGCCGCCGGCGGCTCGCGCTCGACGGTGCGGAACCCCTCCAGCTCGCCGAGATAGCTCCGGGCCCACCAATCGACGTCCTCGCGCGCCATGCGCTCGAACATCGGCTTCCAGCGCTCCACCCGCTCGGCCTTGGGCATGTAGAGGGCGGCACGGATGGCTTCCGCCACCTCGAACCGGTCGTAGGGGTTGACCAGCAGGGCCTCCGGCAGCTGCCGGGCGGCGCCTGCGAACTTTGACAGCACCAGCACGCCCGGATCGTCCTCGCTCTGGGCGGCGACGTATTCCTTCGCGACGAGGTTCATGCCGTCGCGCATCGGCGTGACGACGCCGACCCGCGCCGCGCGGTAGAGCCCGGCCAGCACCGCGCGTGGATAGGCCTTGGTGACGTACTGGATCGGCGTCCAGGACGGCTCGCCGAGCGATCCGTTGATGTTGCCGAGCACCTCGTTCACGTCGCGGCTCAGCTGCTCGTACTCGGGCACCTCGGTGCGCGATTTCGGGGCGATCTGCAGGAAGACGACGTTGCCGCGCTGGTCGGGGTTCGAGGCGAAGAAGCGCTCGACCGCCTCCATCCGCTCCGGCACGCCCTTCGAGTAGTCGAGCCGGTCGACGCCGATGAGGAGCTTGCGGGTGCGCAGGCCCGCCACCGTGTCGCGCACGGTGCGGTTCATGCCGGCGCGCTCGGCGGCCTGGCGGAACCCGTCGACGTCGATGCCGATCGGGAAGCTGCGGATGCGGGTGCGGCGCCCGTCGACCATCAGCGAGCCGCCGCCGAGCGGGATCGCCCGCAGCTCGTCGACGAGGTTGCGGGACAGGTTGTGGACGTCGCTGTCGGTCTGGAGCCCGATCAGGTCGTAGTCGGAGACCGCGCGCAGGAGCTCGGTCGAGGCCGGCAGGGTGTTGAACACCTCGCCCGAGGGCCACGGGATGTGGTGGAAGTAGCCGATCGGGTTTGAGACGCCGAGGCCCCGCAGCTCGGAGGCGAGCGGGATCAGGTGGTAGTCGTGGACCCAGATCAGGTCGCCCGGCTCGATCAGCCCGGCGAGCGCCTGGGCGAAGATGCGGTTGACGCGCTGGTAGCCGGCATAGTCGGCCCGCGAGAACGCCGCGAGGCCGAGGCGGTAATGCATGATCGGCCAGAGCGCGCGGTTGGCAAAGCCGCTGTAATACTCGCGATGGTCCTGGGGCGAGAGGTCCATCACGGCGTATTGCACCCGCCCCCGGTCGGCGATGACCGGCTCGGAGGACGGATTGTCCGTGATCTTGCCGCTCCAGCCGAACCACAGCCCCTTGTAGGCGTTGAAGGCCTCCTTGAGGGCGACGGCGAGCCCGCCGGCCGCGACCGCCTTGGAGCCCGCATCCGGGACGGCGACGCGATTCGACACGATGATGAGGCGTGACACGGCGGGTATGGACTCCGGCTGCACGGACCTGGCGCATTCTTTCGACGACGTGGCACCGGTTCGTCGAAGGAAATGCGGCAAAACTTCAGTGACCCGGGGCTTCCTCCGACCGCCACGTGATCGGAAGGACGCCCCAGAGGGACGGGAACGTCGCCGCGTCCATCCGCCCCCGATGGACAAAACGCACCGGCAGCAAGCGCGATCCGCACGAATTGGTCAACCCTTTCGGCGAATCCGGCAGCGCTCCCACCCGTGCGGGCTGTGCCCGGCGCTCCACAGGAATCCCGCCGCAATTCGACCTTGGTTCAGGCCGGAACCGGGCGCCTTGGCTGCTGTTACTCGCAATATCGTCGCATGTGGTCGGCGCGGCGGCCGTTCAGGCCCGCCCGCCGCGTCGCGTAAGAACGGAGTTGCCTGATGAGCGCGGGTTACGACAACGGACAGCACCAGGCCGGCGATGAGCGCCCGGCGGATTGGAACGACCTGCGCCACGACGTGCGCCAGCTCGGCGATGTCGCGATGGAGCGCGGCTTCAACCTCGTCGAGTCGGCCCGCGAGCAGGTCCACGGCTACGTCGACCGGCGCAAGGGCGACGCCGCCCAGTCGGTCTCCGACCTCGCCCAGGCCCTGCGGGATTCCGGCGGCAAGCTCGACCAGCAGCCGAACGTCAAGGCGTTCTTCGACAGCGCGGCGGATGGCCTGGAGCAGCTCTCCGGCTCGATCCGCGAGCGCAGCTTCGAGGACTTCTACAGCGAGATCGAGTCGGTGGCCCGGCGCCGGCCGGCGGCGGTCGCGGTGGCGACCTTCCTCACCGGCTTCCTCGCCGCCCGCTTCATCCGGGCCTCGGCCCACCCGTCCCACGTGCTCGACGGCCGCGAGGCCTTCGCGCGGGGCCCTGAAGTCGGCGCCGACCGCGCGCGGGGCACCTCGTACGATCCCTACGCCTCGCGCCACCGCGACGTGCCGGGCGCCCATAGCGAGCCCGAGACCGCCCGCCCCGATCCGTACCGCACCGGCGCGTCCGGCCCGCGCTACTCGGCCTGACGGAGGATCGCCACGATGGCCGACACGACCGACAGCCGCCCGATCGGCGGCACCGGGGCCCCTGGAAGCATCCAGGGGCTCCTCGGCGATGCCCTGCGCGAGACCACCGACCTCGCCCGCAAGGAGATCGCCCTCTTCCGCACCGAGATGTCGAACAACCTGAGGTCGCTGTTCCTCGGGCTCGGCATGATGGTGGCCGCCGCGGTCTTCGCCGTGGTCGCCCTCCTGGTGCTCACCGACGCCCTGGTGAAGTGGCTCGCCACGGTGGTGCATTCCGAGGCGCTGGCCGCGCTCATCGTCGGGGCGGTGTTCCTGGCGATCGGTATCGGCCTCGCCTTGTGGGGCCGCAGCGCCATGTCCCTGTCCACGCTGACGCCGACCCGCACGACGCGCCAGGTGCGCCAGGATGCGAGGGTCCTGTCCGAGAGGGTGTCGGGATGACCCAGTCGATCAACGATCTCGAGCACGACATCGAGGAGACCCGGGCCCGGCTCGACCGCACCATCGACCAGATCCAGGGCCGGCTCTCCCCGGCCAGCATCGTCGACGAGATGCTCGGCACGGTGAAGCAGTCGCCGGCGATGAGCGGCCTCTACGACGGCGCGCTGGCGGCGGTGCGGCGCAACCCCGTCCCGGTCATGCTGATCGTCGCCGGGGTGGGCTGGCTGGTCCACCGCGTCGCCCGGGAATCGCAGCGGCGCCAGCACCTCGACGCCACGATGAACGGGGCGGAGGCCGTGCCGGTGCTGAAGACTGGTGCGGCCCGGGTCTACGACCCCGACCGCCCGACCGCCCACCCGGCCGCGGACCGCGTCGCCGACAGCATGCGCATGTAAGCAGGCGCCGGCCCGCGGGCCGGCGCCCGTTTCCCTAAGACACCTTCGATCGGCCGCAGGCTCCGGCGGCACCAGCCTGCCGGAAGACCTGCCAGGGAGTACCCGAGTCATGGCAGAGCACACCATCAACCCGGCCAATCCGGGCGCGCCCTCGGCCCACACCCCCGCGACGGGGCCCGAGCGCAACCTGCACCAGGACCACGACACCGTCCGCCAGAACCTCGATTCGGCGCAGTCCGCGGCCCGCGATGCCGGCCACACGGTGAAGGACACCGTGAAGGACGCCGCGTCCGAGGCCTCCGAGCGGGTCAGCGACACCGCCTCGGCCATCGGCGAGCGCATCAGCCAGACCGCCGACCAGCTGCGCGCCAAGGCCGACGCCGCCGCCGACCGGCTGCGGCAGGGCGCCAACGAGGCGGTCGACCGGGCCCACGCTCAGGCGAGCCAGGCCTACGGCGCCGTCGGCGGCCGCAGCTCGGACACCATCGACCGCGCCCGCGATTGGGCGAGCGACCGGATCGAGACCGGCTCGCGCCGCTACGCCGACCTGCGCGACCGCGGCAGCGACCGCCTCGCGCAGGGCCAGAACGCCGTCGAGCGCTTCGTGACCGAGAACCCGGTGCTGGTCGGCGTCGTCGGCCTCGCCGCCGGCATGCTGCTCGGCGCGCTGCTGCCGCGCACCCGCCAGGAGGATCAGACCGTCGGCCCCTACGCCGACGAGGTCCGCGACCAGGGCCTGCGCTATGCCCGCGAGGCGACCGAGCGCGGCCGCCAGTTCGTCGAGAGCGCCCTCGATCAGGCCCAGGACGCCGCCGTCGCGGCCGCCAACGCGGCAAGCGAGGAGCTGCGCAAGAACCAGCCGGGCCAGTCCCAGCCGGGCACCGGCGAGCCGGGGCGCCAGACGCACTGATTTTTTTCGCGATCTTGAGCAGCACGGGCCGGCCCCTCGGGGCCGGCCTTTTTTTGTCGAGCGAACCCCTACTTCCCATCCGTATCGCGTGGACCCGCGGCGGCGCACGCCGCGTTGTCCGCCATGACCTCCGCCGCTTCCTCCCCCCGCCTCGGCTTCTGCTGCAAGTTCATCCCGGACGAGCCGCCCGGCCGGCACAAGACCCTGAAGGCGGCGAAGGACGCCGCCATGGTGATGAACGTCACCACGGTGACGATCGCGCATCTGCGCAAGCTCGATCCGGCGGCGGCGCGGGCGAAGCTGGTCGCGGTGGTGACGCACAATCTCGCGGCGATGGGGCGCCAAGTCGCCTGGGTGGCGGCCCGGCCGCCGCTGGAGCGGTTGCTTCGCCTCGCGAGCTCGATCCTCCCGGGCTACACCCACCCCGAGGTGCGCGACCTCTACGCCGATCCGGAGTTCCGCCGCACGATCGAGGCGGGGCTCGCGGCGGTGGGCGAGGCGGCGCGGGCGGGCGGCGTGCGGCTCAGCATGCATCCGGGCCCGTTCTGCATCCTGGCGAGCCGCAACCCGGCGGCGCTCGACAACGGCATCGCCGAGCTCGACTACCACGCCGAGGTGATGGCGATGATGGGCTATGGCGGCGGCTGGCACCCGCACGGCGCCCACGTCAACATCCATGTCGGCGCCCGCGACCCAGGCGTCGAGGCGTTCCGCGAGAACCTGGACCGCGTCAGCCAAGTGGCCCGCGACCTCGTCACGGTCGAGAACGACGAATCGGCCTTCGGCCTCGACGAGGTCCTGCGCCTCGCCGACCGGGTGCCGGTGGTGCTCGACCTGCACCACCACTGGATCCACAGCCGCGGCGACTACATCGAACCGGACGACCCACGGATCGCCCGGGTGATCGAGTCCTGGCGCGGGGTGCGGCCGGTCGGGCATGTCAGCGTCTCGCGCGAGGACGTGCTGCCCGGCCACGCCGCCGACGCCCTGCCGGACTTCGCCGCGCTCACCGGGGCGGGCCTCAACGGCCGCGACCTCGCCGCCCATTCCGACATGATGTGGAACCGCGCGCTCAACGACCTCGTCGCCCGCCACCTCGCCTGGTGCGATATCGAGGTCGAGGCCAAGTTGAAGAACCTCGCCTCGACCGGCCTGGCGCTGCATGTCGGCCCCGGGCTGCTCGGTGTCGCCCCGGCGGCGGTCGCCGCCGAGTAAGGGGTCTCGACGCCCCCGCCTCCCGGCTGTAACGGTGCGGCATGAAATCGGCCGATTGCGACATCCTCGTCGTCCCGGGCTACACCAATTCCGGGCCCGACCACTGGCAGAGCCGCTGGCAGGAGCGGCTCTCGACCGCCCGCCGGGTGACTCAGGAGAGCTGGGACCAGCCCGAGCCCGAGGCCTGGCGAGACGCGGTGATCGCTGCGGTACAGGCGGCGGCCCGGCCGGTGGTGCTGGTCGGCCACAGCCTCGGCGTGATCTCCTGCGTGCAGGCGGCGCCCTATCTGCCCCCGGGCCGCGTCGCCGGCGCCTTCCTGGTGGCACTGCCGGACGTCGAGCGGCCCGACACGCCGGCGGTCCTACGCACCTTCGCGCCGATTCCGCGCGATCCCCTGCCCTTCCGGTCGGTCCTGGTGGCGAGCCGCACCGACCCCTACACGGCCTACGACCGGGCCGCGGACTTCGCCGCCGCCTGGGGGGCGGAGCTGGTCGATGCCGGCGAGTCCGGGCACCTGAATGCCGAGAGCGGGCATGGGCCCTGGCCGGAGGGGCTGATGCGCTTCGCCGGCTTCCTGCGCGGTCTCTAGGGCACGTCGTGGTATCCTATCTCGACATGGTCGAGCCGGCGACGGCGGCGACCTTCCGCGAGGCCGACTACCTCGCCGCCAACCCGGACCTCCACCTCGCTGTGCGCGAGGGCCGGCTCGCCAGCGGGCGGGCGCATTTCGAGCGTCACGGCCTGCGTCAGGGCCGGCGCCAGAGCCGCCTGCCGGAGGGGCTGGAGGCGATGCGGGCCCAGAAGCTCGCGCGGCTGGCGCCGCTGATGCGGGACGACCTGCCCCACCGCCGCCTCGGGGAGAAGTACGATTATCTAAGCGAGGAGTTGCGCGCCCTCTCGGGCGCCGAGGACAGCCCGAACGTCTCGCAGAACGCCTATGACGGCCACGTCCAGGAGCTGATCGCGGCGCATCCCGACGGCCTGGTCCTCGATTGCGGCGCCGGGCGGCGCGACCGCTACTACGCCAACGTCGTCAATCTCGAGATCGCCGATTACGACACCACCGACGTGCTCGGCATCGGCGAGGTGCTGCCGTTTCGCGACAACAGCTTCGACGGGGTGATCTCGATCGCGGTGCTGGAACACGTGCGCGATCCCTTCGCCTGCGCCCGCGAGATCGCCCGGGTGCTCAAGCCCGGCGGTCGGCTGGTCTGCGCGGTGCCGTTCCTGCAGCCGCTGCACGGCTACCCGCACCACTACTACAACATGACGGGCGAGGGCCTGCGCAACCTGTTCGCCGACAAGCTCGCGGTCGATCACCAGTACGTCCCGGCCTCGCTTCTGCCGATCTGGAGCCTGACCTGGATCATCCAGTCCTGGGCCGCCGGCCTGCCGCCGGACGTGCGCAAGCGCTTCCTGTCGCGCCGCCTCTCGGACTTCACCGCCGACCCTCTCTCGCTCCTCCAGGAGCCCTACGTGACGCAGCTCGGCGACCAGAAGAACATGGAGCTGGCGAGCGGCACCTACCTGTTCGCGCACAAGGAATAGCGGGCGCATCGGGGGCGCCCCTCTGCCCTCCCCGTAAATCCCCGAGGAGACCGCCGATGTCCCGCCCGCCGCTGCCGCCCTTCGACGAGGAAAGCGCCGTCCGGAAGGTCCGCCTCGCCGAGGACGGCTGGAACGGCCGCGACCCGGCCAAGGTGGCTCTCGCCTACACCACCGACACGCGCTGGAGGAACCGCGTCGAATTCCTCAGCGGCCGCCAGGAGGTCGAGGCGTTCCTGACCCGCAAGTGGAACCGTGAGCTCGACTACCGCCTCATCAAGGAACTCTGGGCCTTCGCCGGCAACCGCATCGCGGTGCGCTACGCCTACGAGTACCACGACGACAGCGGCCAGTGGTTCCGCGCCTACGGCAACGAGAACTGGGAGTTCGCCGAGGACGGGCTGATGCGGGTGCGCCATTCCAGCATCAATGAGCAGCCGATCGCGGAAGCCGACCGCCGCTTCCACTGGCCGCTGGGCCGCCGGCCGGACGACCATCCCGGGCTCAGCCACTTCGGCTTCTGACCGCGGCGCCGGGACGGTCCCGGCGCCGTCGCGCCTTCCGCGGCGATCGGGTGGCGGTCCGAAGCAATCGGCCGGGTGCGCGCAAGTGCCACCGTCTCCACCTGCGCACCCGCATGCGCCGCGCATCGTTCTCGCGATGTCGACCGGGCGCGCTCCGCCTCGCCCGGACGGGATATTCGCGGTTCGGCCATGCAGCGGCGGTCGAACCTGCGGTGTTGTTAGTGCATCACCCACCCGGTGCCATCTGACCTGGGGCCTGACCCAAGGACTAACAGACGGTATAGCTTCATCCGCTTGCCACAACGCAGCGACAGTCGGTCCCAATAACATCTCATTTATTGACGATGATTTCGGCCGTTGGCCGGCTTCGGATTAATATTTGTATTTCATGGGCGTGGTGTCGGCTGGTGATCCAGCGTCATCGGCGGCGGAGCAACGATGGGATGCGCTTCCCAGGACGGCGATTCCGGTCACGCTATGCTTCTTTCGATCACCGATTGATTGATAAGTAGTTACATACTGAAACATCTAATCTAAAAAGCAATATGCCGAAGATTCTACCCGCTCGTATGTTCGAACACAAACGATCCCCGCCTGTTCCCATGTTGCATCAAGTCAACAAAACTCAACCAACGGTGAGTGGCCCGATTGAAGTGACAGGTTACCCTTGGTAATATGCTCCTCGGCGGAATCGCGAATGAGGGGATGTTCATGCTGACGGAGGCGCAGTGGGCGGTACTCGTGCCCTTGCTCGAGGGCTGCAGGCCTCGCGGCAAGACGCAGCCTCACGACCTCAAGCGGACCATCGACGCGATACTCTGGCGCCACTGGCACGACACCAACTGGCGCGCCGTGCCGGCGCATTACGGCCCGTGGTGGATGGCGGCCCAGACCTTCATCCGCTGGTCGCGCCTCGGCGTCTGGGGGCAGCTGCTCACCCGCCTCGAGCACTACTTCGAGGAGACCGGACTGCCGGTCCCGGGCATCGACCACGACGAGTTCGCCTATGGCGGCGCCCGCAAGAAGGAATTGCAGGACAGCGAGCTGCAGGTGCGCCAGATCGCCAACATGCTGCTGAGCCTCCAGAAGCGGGCGGCGGTGGCCTGACGCCGCCGCCTCGGGGGTTCCGCCGAGGGCGTGTCCCGTGAGACGGGTCCCTTCTCGGGACGGGCTCTCCTCACGCAGCAACGGGGACCGGACGCTCGAGGCCCGAAGATCGTTGGCAAGGCGGCCGAGGAGCGGACATGCTGTCCGCCAGGGCCCGCGAGCCCGACCCGAGGGCCATGCCGTCATGATCGTATCCATCCTGGTGAGGCCGTGACGACCTGGCCGTCGGGAGACGGCGAGATGGCCCGGCGCATCCGGGACCACGACTGGTCGGCGACACCGCTCGGGCCGAACGAGGCCTGGGCCCCGCCGCTGCGCGCCGCCATCGACCTCATCCTGCCTGCGGCCACGCCGATCGGCCTCTACTGGGGTCCCGACCTCGCTCTGGTCTTCAACGACGCGTGGCGCCGCCTCGTCGGAACGAAGCATGCCGTCGCCCTCGGCCGCCCGGCCCGCGAGGTGTTTCCGGAGATCTGGGGCGAGATCGGGCCGATGCTCGCAGGCGTGCTGGCCGGCAGGGGCGCCGCCCAGGTCGCGGACCGGCGCCTGCCGCTCGACCGCGCCGGCCGGATCGAGGATGCCTGGTTCAGCTTCAGCTTCGACCCAGTCCTGCTCGGCGACGGATCTGTCGGCGGCGTCCTCAACATCGCCACCGAGACCACCGGGCGAATCCTCGCCGACCGGCGGCGCGAGGAGGCCGAGCGAGCCCTGCGCGACAGCGAGGAGCGCCTGCGGCTGACGGTCGAGCTCGTCCCGGCCATGCTGTGGTGGTGCGACGCGCACGGGCGCGACATCGCCATCAACCACCGCTGGCGGTCCTATACCGGCCAGGACCGTGCCGAGGTCCAGGACGACGGCTGGCTCGACGCGATCCATCCCGACGACGCCGCGGCGACGCAGGCGGCCTTCGCCCACGCCTTCGCGACCGGCGACCCGGTCGAGCGCCAGCAGCGCATCCGCCGCACCGACGGCGCCCATCGCTGGCACCTTGTGCGGCAGGTGCCGATCCGCGGCCCTGACGGGGCGGTCACCCAGTGGTTCGGCGCCGCGATCGATATTCAGGACCTGCACGAATTGCAGGAGCGCCAGCAGGCGCTCGTCGCCGAGCTCCAGCACCGGACCCGCAACCTCCTCGGCGTGATCCGCGCGCTGGCCGACAAGATCGCGGCGCGCTCGACCGACCTCGCCGATTTCAACGACCGCTTCGGCGACCGGCTGGCGGCGCTTGCCCGCGTCCAGGATCTGCTGTCGCGCCTCGCGGAGGGGGAGCGCGTCACCTTCGACGCGCTCCTGGGCATCGAGCTCGCCGCCCTGAACGGCCAGACCGGCCGGGTGGCGCTCGAGGGGCCGGTCGGCGTCGCCCTGCGTTCCTCGACGGTGCAGACCTTCGCGCTCGCCCTGCACGAGCTCGCCACCAACGCGATCAAGTACGGGGCGTTCTCGCAAGCCGGCGGGCGGCTCGACATCCGCTGGCGCGTCGAGCGCCGGCCCGAGCCCTGGCTCCACGTCGACTGGCGCGAGCGCCACGTCGCGATGCCGGCCGCCCCGCGGGAGAACGGGTCCGGCCGGGAGCTGATCGAGCGGGTGCTGCCCTATCAGCTCGGCGCCGAGACCACCTACGCGCTGGAGGCGGACGGCGTCCACTGCACCATGGCGCTGCCGGTCTCGACGCGACAAGCCCCGGGCGGTTGAGGGAGCAAGGCCCCTACTCCGCCGCCTCGCGCAGGCGCGGCGGTGCCTCGTCCTGCGTCGCCTCCTCCTCGTCCCGCGGCCCGTGCGAGCCGCCGGACAGGTAGGTCGCGAGCTTGTCGAGGTAGATGTAGATCACCGGGGTGGTGAACAGCGTCAGCACCTGGCTCACCGCGAGGCCGCCGACCATGGCGTAGCCGAGCGGCTGGCGGATCTCCGAGCCGGTGCCGGTGCCGAACATCAGCGGGATGCCGCCGAGCAGGGCCGCCATCGTGGTCATCAGGATCGGGCGGAAGCGCAACAAGGCGGCACGCCGGATCGCCTCCTCGGGTCCGATGCCCTCGTGGCGCTCGGCGACGATCGCGAAGTCGACCAGCATGATGCCGTTCTTCTTCACGATGCCGATCAGCAGGATGATGCCGATGAGCGCGATCAGGCTGAAATCGTAGCCGAACCACAACAGCATCGCGAGCGCGCCGACGCCGGCCGAGGGCAGGGTCGAGAGGATCGTCAGCGGGTGGATGTAGCTCTCGTAGAGGATGCCGAGGATCAGGTAGACCACCACGAGCGCGGCGAGGATCAGCAGCGGCACCGTCGAGAGCGATTGCTGGAACGCCTGCGCGGTGCCCTGGAAGCCGGTCGAGAGCGTCGCCGGCACGCCGAGCTCCTTGGCGGCGGCGTCGATCGCGTTCGTCGCCTGGCCGAGCGCGACGTTCGGCGCGAGGTTGAAGCTAATCGTCACCGAGGGGAACTGGCCCTGGTGGCTGATCGAGAGCGGGCGCACCGGCTCGGTGGTCCAGGTGGCGAAGGCGGCGAGCGGCACCTGCCCGCCGGTCGAGGGCGACTTCACGTAGATGTTGCGCAAGCTGTCCGGGTTGCCCTGGAGCGCCGGCAGGATCTCCATCACCACGTGATAGCTGTTGAGCTGGGTGAAGTACTGCGCCACCTGACGCTGGCCGATCGCGTCGTAGAGCGTGTCGTCGATCAGCTGCGGCGTGATGCCGAAGCGCGAGGCGGCGTCGCGGTTGATCGCCAGGGTCAGCGTCGTGCCGCTGGTCTGCTGGTCGGTGGCGACGTCGCGCAGCTCCGGCAGGGTCTTCAGCTTTTCGAGGAGCCTCGGCGACCAGGCGTTCAGCTCGTCGAGGTTCGGGTCCTGGAGCGTGTACTCGAACTGGGTGCGCGAGGAGCGGCCGCCGGTCCGCACGTCCTGCGCGGCCTGGAGGAAGACCTTGACGCCCTCGAGCTGCGCCAGCTTCGGCCGCAGGCGGTCGATGATCTGGAAGGCGTTGGCCTTGCGCTCGTCCCGGGGCTTCAGCGTGATGAACATCCGGCCCGAGTTGAGCGCCTGGCCGCTGCCGCCGATCGACATCGCGACGCTCGCGACATCGGGGTCGGCCTGGATCACCGCGCCGACGGCGCGCTGGCGGTCCTCCATGGCGGAGAACGAGATGTCCTGCCCGCCTTCCGTGATGCCCTGGATCAGGCCGGTATCCTGCTGCGGGAAGAAGCCCTTCGGGATCACGACGAACAGGTAGCCGGTGAGCGCCACCGTGCCGAGGAAGGTCAGGAAGGTGACGACGTGGTGGCGGAGCGCCACGTCGAGGGCGGATTCGTAAGCCGACAGCAGGCTATCGAAGACGCGCTCGCTCCAGCGGTAGAGGCGTCCGTGATGCTCGTCCTTGTGCTCCTTGAGGAAGCGCGAGGCCATCATCGGGGTCAGCGACAGCGACACGAAGGCCGAGACGCCGATCGTCATCGACAGCACCACCGCGAACTCGCGGAAGAGCCGGCCGATGATGCCGCCCATGAGCAGCAGCGGGATCAGCACCGCGATCAGCGAGACCGAGATCGACACGATGGTGAAGCCGATCTCGCCGGCGCCCTTGAGCGCGGCCTCCATCGGCTTCATTCCCTCCTCGACGTAGCGGGCGATATTTTCCAGCACCACGATCGCGTCGTCGACGACGAAGCCGACCGCGATGGTGAGCGCCATCAGCGACAGGTTGTCGAGGGTGTAGCCGGCCAGCCACATCAGCGCGCAGGCGCCGAGCAGGGCCAGCGGCACCGTCACGCTCGGGATGATCGTCGCCCAGATCGACCGCAGGAAGACGAAGATCACCGCGACGACGAGTGCGATGGTGATGAGAAGCGTGAACTGCACGTCCTCGACCGAGGCGCGGATGGTCTGGGTGCGGTCGCTCAGCGTCTCGACCTTCACGCCCGCGGGCAGCGAGGCGGTGATGCGCGGCAGCTCGGCCTTGATCCGGTCGACCGTCTCGATGACGTTGGCGCCGGGCTGCTTGAAGATCACCAGGAACACGCCGCGCTTGCCGTTGGCCCAGGCCGCCTGCTTGGTGTCCTCTGGCCCGGCCACGGCGTGGCCGATGTCGCGCACCCGCAACGGCGCCCCGTTGCGGTAGGCGATGATGACGTCGTTCCAGTCCTTCGAGGCGGTCAGCTGGTCGTTGGCGTAGACCGTGTAGCTGCGGGTCGTGCCGTCGAAGTTGCCCTTCGGGTTGTTGACCGTGGTGAGCGAGAGCTGGGTGCGGACATCCTCCAGCGACAGGTCCTTGGCGACGAGCTTCGCCGGGTCGATCTGCACCCGCACCGACGGCTTCTGCTGGCCGCCGATCAGCACCTGGCCGACGCCCGAGACCTGGCTGATGCGCTGCGCGAGCTGCACGTCGGCGGCGTCGTCGACCTCGATCAACGGCAGGGTGTCGGAGGTGGCGGAGAGCAGCAGGATCGGCGAGTCGGCCGGATTCACCTTGCGGTAGGTCGGCGGGCTCGGCAGGCTCTTCGGCAACTGGCCGCCGGCGGCGTTGATCGCCGCCTGGAGGTCGTTCGCCGCCCCATCGATGTTGCGGCCGAGGTCGAACTGTACGGTGATCGACGAGATGCCGAGTGCGCTCGTCGAGGTCATCTGGCTGACGCCCGGAATCTGGGCGAACTGGCGCTCCAGCGGCTGGGCCACCGAGGACGCCATCGTCTCGGGGCTGCCGCCGGGCAGCTGCGCCGTCACCTGGATCGTCGGGAAGTCGACCTGCGGCAGCGGCGCCACGCCGAGCAGCGGGTAGGCGACGATGCCGATGAACAGGATCCCCGCCATGATGAGCGAGGTCGCGACGGGAAAGCGGATGAAGTAGCCGGAGATGCCGGTGCGCACGGCCTTCTCCTGCTCCGGCCCGGATCCGAACTGCATGTCAGCGTGCCTCGCTCGCGGCCAGGGCGGCGTTGTCCGCTTGACGCGCTTCCTGGGTTGCCGGCTTCGCTTCGGCGACGAGCGCCCCCTCGACTACCCGCGACTGGCCGCGCCAGATCACGGTCTGGCCGGGGGTCAGCCCCTTCGTCACCTGGGTGCGGCCGTCGGTGGAGCGGCCGACGCTGATCGGCTGCATGTGGGCTCGTCTCTGGTCGTCGACCACGAAGGCGTAGAGCCCCTTCGGCCCGTGCTGCACCGCGTCGTCCGGCACCGTGACGGCGTCGGGAATCGTGCCGGTGCGCATCTTCGTCGAGACCGACAGGCCCGGCCACAGGGCGTGGTCCTTGTTGGCGAAGGACGCCTTCAGCCGCACCGTGCCGGTGGCGGTGTCGACCTGGTTGTTGACGAGGTCGAGACGGCCCTCCGACAGCTTCGTTGTCGCGTCGGTGCTCCAGGCCTCGACCGGGACCGAGCCGGCGGCGAGCGCCTTCGTCACCTCGCGCAGCTGCTCCTCGGGCGCGGTGTAGACGACGAAGATCGGCTCGACCTGGGTGATGGTCACGATCGCGGTCTGTTGCGCGGCGTTGACGATGTTGCCGACGTCGATCTGGCGAAAGCCGGTGACACCGTCGATCGGCGCCTGGATCGTCGCGTAGGAGAGCTGCGTCGCCGCGTTGTCGATCGCCGCCTGGTCGGAGGCGACCTGGGCGGTGAGCTGGCTCACCTGCGCGCTCTGAGTGTCGGTCTGCTGGCGCGAGGCGTAGTCGCCGAGCTTTGTGTAGCGATCGAGATCGGCCTTGGCGTTCTTGAGGTTGGCTTCGTCCTGGGTCTTCTTGGCTTTCGCCTGGTCGAGGGCGGCCTGATACTGGCGCGGGTCGACCTGGGCGAGCAGGTCACCCTTCTTGACCACCTGGCCCTCGCGAAAGCCGATCTTCAGGATCTCGCCGTCGACCCGGCTGCGCACCTGCACGGTGTTGTAGGCCTGGACCGTGCCGAGGCTACCGAGCACCACGCCGAACGGCCCCTGCTCGACCTGCGCGAAGGTCACCGGCACCGCGGCCGGGGCCCGTGCGGCGGGCTTCGCGTTCTCGGCATGCTGCCGGCTCTGCCACGCATAGGCGCCGCCCGCCCCCGCCAGGACCGCGAGGGCCAGCAGCCATCCACCGCGCCGGCGCTTTGCTGGGCCAGCGCCCTGTTCTGATCTCATCGGTCGCGTGCTTCCACAAGTCCCGAACCGGTCCTAAGGTCAATGTCCGAACCACCGAGGCGGTTGCACGGACCGGCATCCTGCAGACGTATGGCATCGGACTGTTTCTGCCGTATGCGAGGACCGTGCGTCGTTTCTGCGCGGCTTTCCGGCTCCCCGGTGGCGATGCATTGCACCGCTGCCGGCGCGCCGCTCCCGTTAGGTCAAGTTCGCGCCATGGCGTCGGCCTTGCCGATCAGCGCCTCGGCCATGCAGATCGACGCGATGTCGATCAGCCGCCCGTCGAGGGAGACGGCGCCGCGGCCGGCCTTCACCGCCGCCTCGATCGCCGATGGTGCCGCCTCGCTGAGACGTCGGCCGGCACGCCGATTTTCGGGATCAGGACCCTGTCGAGGCGCCGCTAGGCCTCCAACGAGGCCGAGGTCACCGACCCCTTTGAGGCAAAAGCCGCCGGGACGCGTCGAGGACGGTACGGCTTCGTGGCGATCGGCGCGGCCGCGCGATTATTCCTCTCCCTGCAACGATGAAGTGCGATCAGCGCGCATTCTCCGCGTCGCCCGATCGGATCATGGTGTCCTCGCGGATCGGGACGGACCCGGTCCGGCTCTTCGGGGACGCACGGCCATGAAGCTCTACCACCATCCCCTCTCCGGCCACGCCCACCGGGCGCGCCTGTTTCTCTCGCTCCTCGGCGTGCCGCACGAGGCCGTGGAGGTCGACCTGAAGGCGGGGGCGCACAAGGTGCCGGACTTCCTCGCCCTGAACCCGTTCGGGCAGGTGCCGGTGCTCGACGACGACGGCGTCGTCGTCCCGGATTCGAACGCGATCCTGGTCTACCTCGCCCGGAAGCTCGGGCGGACCGACTGGCTGCCGGAGGATCCGGCGGGAGCGGCCGCCGTCCAGCGCTGGCTGTCGGTCGCGGCGGGCGAGGTCGCGTACGGTCCGGCCGCCGCCCGGCTCGTCACGGTGTTCGGCGCCGCGTTCGACCCGCATGAGGTGATCGGCCGGGCGCATACCCTGCTGCGGCGCCTCGATTCCCACCTTGCCGGCCGCGACTGGCTGGTGGGCGAGCGCCCGACCATCGCGGACGTCGCGCTCTACAGCTACCTGGCGCGGGCGCCGGAAGGCAATGTCGACCTATCGGGCTACCCGCAGGTCGGTTCGTACCTGCGCCGGATCGAGGGCTTGCCGGGCTTCCTGCCCTTCGCGCGCACGCCCGCCGGTCTCGCCGCCGCGTGAGCGCACCAGCGAGGACCATGGATCGGAGGACGACATCATGAGCGATGATGGGGCGATGCCGGTCTGGCATCCGGGCGAACGGGCGATGCAGGAGCAGGTCGGCGTCGCCGGCCGCATGGAGGAGGTCGGCCGGCGCGTGGTGCGGGATTTCATGCCCGAGCAGCACCGCGCGTTCTTCGCCCAGCTCCCCTTCGTCGTCGTCGGCAGCGTCGACGGCAGGGGCGACGCCTGGGCGACGATTCTGTCCGGGGCGCCGGGCTTCCTCGCCTCGCCGGATCCCTGAACCCTCACCCTGGCGGCGCAGCCCGACCCCGGCGATCCGGCGGGCGCGGGCCTGCGCGCGGGCGAGGCCGTCGGGCTCCTCGGCATCGAGTTGCAGACTCGCCGCCGCAATCGGCTCAACGGCCTGATCCGCGCCGCGACCGACGATGGTCTGCGCATCGCGGTCGATCAGAGCTTCGGCAACTGCCCGCGATACATCCAGCTGCGGGAGCCGAGACTCGTCCGTGACCCGCGCATGCCCGTCGCGGGCGAGGTCGAGGAGCGCGACGGGCTCGACGCGGAGGCCCGCGCGATGGTCGCCGCCGCCGACACCTTCTTCGTCGCCTCATACGCCGCGCGCGACGAGACCGGCGAGGCTCGCCGCCAGGTCGACGTCTCGCATCGCGGCGGCAGGGCCGGCTTCGTGCGCGTCGCCGCCGACGGCACGCTCACGATCCCCGACTTCGCCGGCAACCTCTTCTTCGCCACGCTCGGCAACATCCTGACGACCGGCAGGGCCGGCCTCGTCTTCGCCGATTTCGCGACCGGTGACCTGCTGCAGCTATCCGGCGAGGCCGAGGTGGTGCTGTCCGCGCCCGAGATCGACGCCTTCCGGGGGGCCGAGCGGTTCTGGACCGTCCGGCCGCGCCGGGTCGTGCGCCGGCGTGCGGCTCTGCCGCTGCGCTGGACCATGCCGGCGGAGGGTTGGTCGCCCCATTCCCTGATGACCGGCGACTGGCGCGAGGTCGATGCGCATACCCAGGGACGATGAAAGGACTAGCCGGGCCTTTCTCCCCTTCGATCGGCGCCAGCGATCAGACAGAATCTCGGATATCTCCGTGTTTGCCGTCGCGATGACGGTCTTTCCGAAGTTCGCGAAACGAAGACGCAGGCCGCCATGAGCGGCGATAATCGTCCGAACGACGACCTCGGCGACCGGCTGCCTGCCGCCAGCAGGCACCGCCGGCAACGCCGCCGGCATGGGTCACTACCCTGGGATATTGGCTTGCGGATCGGGCGATCACGCCCGGCAGATCATGCACGAGTGCAACGGCACTCCGCCGAAGTTCAGCCGCGGCCACATGACCCGCCGCGAGGGTCCCGCCCGCCGGCGATCCGCCGCCGACCGCGACCGCCACCCGATTGCTCCCGGTCCCGCACCAGGCCGCCCTCGCGGCGAATTTCGTGCCCGATTCCGTGCTCGACGCCTACCGCGCGCGGCCGGGCGCATCTCCGGCTATCTGTGGATCGGCTCGGACGACAAGCCGAACCTCGCCGGAGGGGTGGTGCCCTCGACAGTCAGGACGGGCGCGCGCCTGACGCTGACGAAGAACATCGTCCTGCGCCAGGGCAAGCCGAGCGGCGACTCCACGCAGGCGCCGAGCCTCGGCGTGCTGCGGGCCGGCTCCGTCGTCACCGCGACCGGCGATCCGATCGCCTACGACCGGACGCTCGGCACGCAGTACTGGCTGCCCGTCGACGCCGATCCGCCGCTGCCGACGATCTCGATCCAGTACGCGGCGGCGCCGGGCAAGCCCGACGCGATCGCCGCGGCGCTGAGGACCCTCGGCTATCAGGTGCCCGACATCGAGCAGGCCGACGTCAACAAGGGCCTGAACGAGGTGCGCTGGTTCAACAAGCAGGACAAGGCCGCCGCCGACAAGCTCGCGGAGCGGCTCACGCAGATCCTGAAGGCGCAAGGGCTGCCGACGGCCGTCGCGAGCGTCGATCTCTCGCGATCGCGCTATCGGGTGCCGGTGGGCAACGTCGAGGTCTGGCTGGATCTGCCGGGCTAGAGCGCTTCACGATCGCGCTGCAATCGCGCTCCCGATCTTTGATTTTGCAGAATTTCCTTCGACGAAACGGAGGCCGGTTCGTCGCAGGAGACGCGGCACGATCAAGCCCCGGCGGCAATGTCCGGTCGCGACGGGATCGGACACTGCCCTGGGAGCGCGCCTCAAGCCCCCGGTGGACCGCCATCCGCCATGGCCAGCAGACGCGCGAGGTCGTGGATCAGGGCCGCCAGCTCCGGCTCCTGGACGAGCGCCGCCGCCGCCTCGCCGCTGACCCATTGCAGGTCGCGCTGCCCCTTCTCGCGCCACTCGTCCAGGGTCCCGGTGACGGCGAGCAGGTAGACCGCCACCCGGCACGGCACCACGCCGCCATCCGGCAGCCGCTTGTCGTAGGTGTAGTGCCCGGCCGGTTCCTTGCCGATCCGCCCGACGACGCCCGCCTCCTCCCGCGCCTCAATGGCGGCGGCGCGGTGGGGCTTGCGGCCCTTCATCGGCCAGCCCTTCGGGGCGATCCAGCGCCGGCTCTCCCGCGAGGTCACCAGCAGCACCTCGACGACGCCATCCGCATCGCGGCGAACCGGCAGGGCCGCGACCTGCCGCAGGAGCTTCTCGCGTCCGCGCGTCGGCTTCCTGCTCGCCTTCTTCGGTGTGGATCTGGCCTTGCGGGGCTTCGGCACGGACGTGCTCAGGCAACCAGCGACGTGAGGGCGTAGGCGCCCGCGCCGATCAGGGCCGCCGCCGGCAGGGTCAGGACCCAGGCCACCACGATGTCGCTCGCCACGCCCCAGCGCACGGCGGAGGTGCGCCGCGCCGCCCCCACCCCGACGATCGCCCCGGTGATGGTGTGGGTGGTCGAGACCGGCACCCCGAGCCAGGTCGCCCCGAACAGGGTGAGCGCTCCGCCGGTCTCGGCGCAGAACCCCTGCATCGGCGTGAGCCGGGTGATGCGCGAGCCCATCGTGTGGACGATGCGCCAGCCGCCGAGCAGCGTGCCGGCGGCCATCGCCGCCTGGCACGACAGCACCACCCAGAGCGGGACGTAAAAGTCGGATCCGAGATGGCCCTGGCTGAACAGCAGCACCGCGATGATGCCCATCGTCTTCTGGGCGTCGTTTCCGCCGTGGCCGAGGGAGTAGAGCGAGGCGGAGACGAATTGCAGCATCCGGAAGCGCCGGTCGACCGCGAACGGCGTCGAGCGCACGCAGAGCCAGGAGACGATCAGGACGAGGAGCAGCGCCAGGGCGAAGCCCAGAAGCGGCGAGAGCACGATGGCGGCGGCGGTCTTGCCGAGCCCACCCCACACCACCGCCTGCCAGCCGGCCTTGGCGAGCCCGGCCCCGACGAGGCCGCCGACGAGCGCGTGCGAGCTGCTCGACGGGATGCCTAGCACCCAGGTGAGCACGTTCCACGCGATGGCGCCGGCGAGCGCCCCGAAGATCACCCGGGCATCGACCAGGCTCGCCTCGACGATGCCGGTGCCGAGCGTCTGGGCGACGTGCAGGCCGAAGAACAGGAAGGCGATGAAGTTGAAGAACGCGGCCCACACCACCGCGTATTGCGGCCGCAGCACCCGCGTCGAGACGATGGTGGCGATCGAGTTGGCGGCGTCGTGCAGGCCGTTGAGGAAGTCGAACAGCAGCGCGACGGCGATCAGCCCGGCGAGCAGCGGCAGCGAGAGGGCAGCCTCCACGATCCAGGCTCCTACACGTTCTCGATGACGATGGCGCTGATCTCGTTGGCGACGTCCTCGAAGCGGTCGACCACGTCCTCGAGGTGGCCGAGGATCTCGCTGCCGACGATGTAGGCCATCGGGTCGCTGCGGTCGGGGCCGCTCCTCTGCGCGTGGTAGAGCGCCTTCAGGCCCTGCTCGTGCAGCGCGTCGGAGCGCCCCTCGACCTGGACCACCCGCTCGGTGAGCTCGGCCAGCCGGGTCGAGTGCTTGCCGATGCCGTTGAGCAACGGCACCGCCTCGGCGGTGAGCCGGGCGGCCTCCAGCACCGTCCCGCCCATCTCGCGCATGACCGGATCGAAGCTCCTCACCTCGAACAGCGTGATGGTCTTGGCGGTGCGGTTCATCTGGTCGATGGCGTCGTCCATCGACTGGATCAGGTCTTTGATGTCGCCGCGGTCGAAGGGCGTGATGAAGCTGCGGCGCACCGCCTCCAGCACCTCGCGGGCGATCTCGTCGGCCTCCTGCTCGCGCTCGGCGATGATCCGGCAGAAGTCGGGCACGTCCTCGCCGCCCTTGAGCAGGTCCTCCAGCGCCTCCGCGCCGGCCACCAGCGTGCGGGCGTGCCGCTCGAACAGGTCGAAGAAGCGGTCCTCCCTGGGCATCAACGCCCGGAACCAGCCCAGCATGTCCGTCCGCCCCCCAAGTGATCACCTGCGATGATCTGGAAGCCGGCTAACCTGTTGCAAGGGGCCAGATGCGCCGAACTCGCGAGGAGCGGCGCGGGTCTGCGCGCATCCGTGACCCGGCAGCGTCCTGGGGGGCGTCACCGCGCCGGATCGGGCGGATCACGCGAAGGCACGTCCCGTCGGCGCATCCTCGCGCGATCCAGCGGCGTTGCCGTGGGAACCGGGCGAGGCGCCCTCACGGCGCCTTCACGTCCGGCCGCGCATCCGCCACGAAGCCGGCCCGGTTCGGCATCGCCACGGCGGGCAGGTTCCTCGCGTCGAGGACGGCATCCGCCGGAACGATCCCGTTGAGGTGCAGGAGGTAGGCCGAGACCGCGTAGACCTCGGCATCGGACAGGGATTGCGGCGCGTCGAACGGCATCGCCCGGCGGACGTAGTCGAACACCGTCGTGGCGTAGGGCCAGAAGCTGCCCACCGTCCGCACGGGTTTGTCGCTCGCGAGCGTGCCCTGCCCGCCGACCAGCCGGTCGGCCGCCCCGCCCTGGCCGGTCTCGCCATGGCAGGCGGCGCAGCGGGCGGCGAAGACCGCGCGGCCCTCCGCCACGCTGCCGTGGCCGGGCGGCAGGCCGGCGCCGTCGGGGCGCACGTCGATGTCCCACGCCGCGATCGCGTCCGGCGTCGCGGGCCGGCCGAGGCGGTGAGGGCCGAGGGGTTCGGCCGAGGGCGTTCCTGCGAGGATCAAGCAAGCCGCGCCAACGGCGGCTCCCGAAACAATCTCACGCCACATGCCGCACGCTCCCGCCGGCCGCGACCTGCCAGCCGTAGATGCCGTTGTAATGGTAGATCGAGTTCGTGCCGCGGGCGGCGACCAGTGCCTCGCGGCTCGGCTGGCGATAGCCGGTCTCGTCGGTGGCGCGGCTCTGGATCAGGGCCGGACCGCCGTCCCAGGACCAGGGCAGGCGGAAGCGGGTGAGGCAGCGCGACAGCACCGGCTCCTGCAAGGTGGCAGGGCGCCAGGAGGCGCCGCCGTCGACCGAGACCTCGACCCCGGTGATGCGGCCCCGCCCCGACCAGGCCAGGCCGGAGATCTCGTAGGCCCCCGGCTCCTTGAGCTGGTGCCCGGCCGAGGGCGTGGTGACGACGGACTTCGCCTCCATGGTGAAGGTGAACTGGCGCGCCGTGCCATCTCGCATCAGGTCGGTGTATTTCGAGGTTTCCTCCCGGGTCTGGAACGGGCGGTCGCCGAGCTTGATCCGGCGCAGCCACTTGATGCTGAGGTTGCCCTCGAGGCCGGGGAGGAACAGCCGCAAGGGATAGCCCTGCTCCGGCCGCAAGCGTTCGCCGTTCTGGGCGTAGGCCAGAATCGCGCCGTCGAGGGCCGAGAGCGGCAGGCTGCGGGTCATCGCGGCGGCGTCCGCCCCCTCCGCCAGCAGCCACGAGGCTTCCGGCCTGACCCCGACCTCGTCGAGGAGCGTCGCCAGCTCGACACCGGTCCACTCGGCGCAGCTGAGGAGCCCGTGGGTGTCCTGCACCGTCCAGGCCGGGTTGGTGCTCTGCCAGGACGGGGTGTTGCCCGAGCATTCGAGGAAGTGCAGCCGCGACACGCTGGGGAAGCGCACGAGGTCGTCCATGGTCAGGATCAGGGGACGTGCGACGAGGCCGTGCACCACTAGGCGGTGCTGCTCGGGGTCGATCGCCGGCACGCCGCCGTGGTGGCGCTCGAAATGCAGCCCGTTCGGGGTGATCGTGCCGTGGAGGTGCTGGAGCGGCGTCCCGGTCGAGGCAGCGCCCGGGAAGGCCGGATTCGTGCGCGGCTTGCGGGCGAGGCGCTCGAAGGACGAGGGCGCGCCGTAGGCGGGACTTGCCACGCCCCTGCCCTGCTCGCGGGTCCAGACCGGCACCTGCAACGACCCCTCGGCGGCGAGCGCACCGCCGCTGACGCCGAGCGCCCCGGCGAGGAAGCTCCGGCGCCCGAAGAGCGGGACTGAGGGTGGGGGCATGGGACAGGATCCTTCAGGCGGTGCGCCAACGGAGGGACCGGGCCGCGACCGACGCGGCGGCAGGGTTGAGCAGGAAGCCAACGGGGCCCGGGACGTGGCAGGTGCCGCCGACCCGGATGGTGAGCGGGCCGTCCGCCGGAAGCGCAGGCCCCGCGCACCCGCGTCGGCGAGGGAGAGCTGCCGGATCGTCAGGTCATTGCCGGCGTCCCTGGGCTGCGCGCGCCACGTCCTCAGCCTCGCTTGCACGGGGCGGATCGCACCCGCCGATGGTGAGGTTCTCACAGCGGCAATCTATTTAGTCAATTATTTTTATGTACTATGTGCTGCAATCGGTGGCGGCTGCCACCCTCTGGCCCGCGGAGGCAGACGGGGCCCGGCAGGAAGTCTACGGAACGGGTCGACAGATCCCCGTCTTACCGGCACCGCTTGCCAGATGCGCCCCTCTCGCGGATCCCCGCCACACGCAGGACGACGATGCTGACCAACAAGGGCAAGTACGGGCTCAAGGCGATGGTCCACCTCGCCGGGCTGTCCCCGGGCGCCCGCGTCGGCGTCGCCGAGATCGCCGAGGCGCACCGGATCCCGAAGAAGTTCCTCGATGCGATCCTGGGCGACCTGCGCAATGCCGGCTTCGTGCACAGCAAGAAGGGGCCGGGCGGGGGCTACGCCCTGGCGCGCCCGGCCGAGGAGATCCGCGTCGGCCACGTCGTGCGCGCGCTTGATGGTCCGCTGGCGCCGCTCCCCTGCGCCAGCCGCACCGCCTATCGCCCGTGCGAGGATTGCGCCGACGAGGCGGCCTGCGCGGTGCGCCTCGCGATGCTGGCGGTGCGCAACAGCATCGCGGGAATCCTCGACAACCTGAGCCTGGAGCAGATGCGGGCGATGCCGCAGGCGGAGGCCGAGGCGAGCCTCACCTACCACATCTGAGCGCCGTGTCCTCGCGTCCCGGGTCTTGCTCTGGTGCGGCCGATGAAACGGCTCCCTCCCCGACGCGCCCGGCATAGGCAACGCGCCCGGCGAGCCAGGCGCAGGCGGCGTCGAGGTCGAGGAGGCGGGGTGGCGCGTAGGGCATCAGGTCCGCCGGATGACCGGCAAACAGCCGGTCGGCCGCCCCGGGCGTAACGGAAAGACCGCTCGCACGCGGCAGCAGGAGACCGCGCAGGACGAGGTCGCGCAGGAGGGCGCCCGGCCTTCGCGCGGCGCGGTCGCGGCGCTCCAGGGCGGCAACCCGGACGTGGCGGCCGGCATCAAAATCGTGCTCAAGGCCCTCGAAGCGCCGATCCGCCAGATCGCCGCCAATGCCGGGGTCGAGGGCTCGATCGTGGTGGCGAAGGTGGGTGAGAGCGAGTCCGACACCTACGGCTTCGACGCGCAAGCCGAGACCTACCTCGACCTGATCGAGGCCGGCATCGTCGACCCGGTGAAGGTGGTGCGCACGGCGCTCCAGGATGCCGCCTCCGTGGCGGGCCTGCTCGTCACGACGGAAGCGCTCGTCGCCGACCGACCGACCGAAGGACAAGGCCGCCCTGCTGGCCCCGGCCGCCCCGGATTTCTGACCTCTCGCCGCGCCCTGGGGCCAGCCCGGGGCGACCGCGCGTGCGAAGCGTCGAGATAGCCTTCTATGGTACCGCGTTCGATCGATCGCTCGACGATGGCCATGCAAGCGCATCGCACGGCGAAAAACCGGCTTTGCTCATCCCCCCGGCCGACCGGACACGCTCAGAACGTGTAGCCGAGCTTGGCGCCGTAATTCGTCAGTCCGCGGTTGTTCGCGCACAGGCCGGCATTCGACATATGCTCGATGGTGGCCATGATGGACCAGTGCTCCGTCAGGCGGTAGCCGAGGGCCGCCGCCTCGCGGAAGAGCGGCGAGCAGCCGAGGGTGTTGAAGCCGTAGGGGGTGGATATCTTCGGGCCGGTATAGCCGTCATGGACCGCGCCGCCGAAGAAGCCGTCGATGAAGACTTTCCGACCCAGCGTCTCCGGGAAGACCTCGACGGTCCACGTGGCACCGAGATACGCGTAGCTGGTCCGGCCGCCGGTATTGTAGCTGCCGCCGACCGTCGGGCGCGGGATGAAGGCCTGCCAGAAGGGATCCTGGAACACCATCGGCTTGGCGAACAGGATTTCGCCGTTGACGTTCTCGGTGTTGAAGCCCCGGGCCTTGCCCTCGGCACTGCCCGGATCCTGGACCGAGCCGCCGATCCGGACCTCGGAGACGATGCTGAGCGGCTGCACCGGAGCAGCATAGGGGACCGGGGGCGGAGCGTAGCGCAGATCCGCAGCGGCGGCAGGCACGAGAGCAGCGCCGAAAGCGAGGCCGGCGATGAGGGTGCGGATGGAAGCAGTCATGCGGGCTCGACAGACGAAAACGAGGACACTCGGTTGCACAGGACCTAACACGGAGCTTCGCCGTTGAACTCGATCTAATCCCCTGCCGCCCAGAAAATTCCGGCCTGCGGCGTGGGGGTCACAATCGCATCTCCGACGCGGTTCCGGGCGACACGGTGCGGGCGCGCCGTGAGGCGGTGGGAGCAGTTGGAGCAGACTTCCGCGCTCTTGGCTATCGCCACGACGGCTGTGGCCGCCGGATTGTCCACTCGGTTCCCCGGACACCCGCCCCCGGAGCGGGATGAAGCGCCATCGCCGGCGACGAGATCCGAGGCTCGATGGGGCGAATGAAATCCTGATTCTGCTCGACGCCGAACCAGTCCCCTCCTTTGATCTGGAGGGGCGCGAGCAAGACGGCTCAGCCTCGTCCGGACGACTGAAATGCCGCCTGCGGGATCTGTCGGGCGTTGCCCGTCGTGTCGCCCCGGACGCCGAGCCCCCTCGGGCGGCTCAAGATACCAGCGAAATGAATGGAAAAGCTGGAGCGGGTGAAGGGAATCGAACCCTCGTATTCAGCTTGGAAGGCTGCTGCTCTACCATTGAGCTACACCCGCGGCGGCCGTCCAGATAGCACGGTCGGCCGGGGTTGAGAAGCGGGGCGGTGCCGAGAAACGTCCCGTGGGGTCAGGCCCCGCCTCCCCTACTCCGCCACCAGCTTGTAGGGCTGGCCGGCCCGCAGCGGGGTGCCCTTGTCGAGCCCGTTGAGCACCTGGAAGCGCTCGAGCGGCCGGTCGACCGCGGTCATGCGCTGGGCCAAACTCTCGGCGGTGTCGCCGGGGGCGGCGGTGACGATCTGGATACGCAGCGGCTTGAGGCTGCGCGCCTCCTCGGGCGTCACCAGGGCGATGCTGGACAGCCAGCGGCCGAAGGCGGGCTCCGGATCGGTGGTGCCCTTGGCCGCCATGATCATCCGGAAGGTGTTGGTGCCGACCCGCACCGCGGCGAGGCGGAAGAACCACTCCTTGCCCTTCGAGATGGCCGTCACAGCCGGGAAGCCGTTCAGCATCCGGTTCTCGAAGCTGCCGGTCTCGATGGCGTCGTTCCAGGTCGCCTTCAGGACCTCTTCGAGCCCCTGGCCGGCATTGGTCTCGACGGCGTCGAACAGCAGTCGGCGGTTGCCGTCGGGGGTGGTGCCGAGCACCGCGCGGGCGGTGTTGTCGAGCGCGAACCCCTCGGGCGCCTCGAAGGCGACGCCGAGGCGCGGGTGGATGAAGCGGCGGCCGCGGATCAGCCCGTCGGCGGGATTGTCGCCGTAAGCGATGCCGTCGATCGCCGCGAGGTAGCGGTTGCGGTCGTCGACGCCGAGGCCAGGCGCCCCGATGCGCCGCGCCGCCTGCGTCACCTGGGTGATGCGCTCGGGCGTGCTCGGATGGGTCGCCAGCATGTCGGGCTCGGAGGCGAGCCCCGCCCCGGCGCGCAAGGCCGTGGTGCGGTTGAGCGCGGTGAGGAAGCGCGCGGCGCCGAACGGGTCGTAGCCGGCGCGGGCGAGCGTGCGCACCCCCGCCTGGTCGGCCTCGAATTCCTGCGTGCGCGAGAAGCGGGCGAGCACGAAGCGGGACTGGTCCTGGAGCAGGGCGCCGGTCGCCGGGTCGTTGAGCACGTCGGCCACGACCTTGCTGACGAGCTCGGAGCGGAGCGCCATCTCGGTGCGGGCGCTGGCATGGCGCAAGGTCACGTGGGCGATCTCGTGCGCCAGCACCGCGGCGAGCTCCGAGGTGTCGTCCGCGAGCGCGAGGAGCCCGCGGGTGACGTAGAGCCGGCCGGTCGGCAGCGCGAAGGCGTTGACAATTGGCGAATCGAGCAGCGTCACCGCGTAGGTCTCGTCCGGCCGCTCGGTCGCCTTGACCAGGCGGTCGGTGACGTCGCTGACGAGGCGCAACGCCGACGGCGCCTTGTACTCCCCGCCGAACGAGGCGACGAGCTTGGCGTGGTCGGCGTCGTTGGCCGGCCGGTCGCGCCCGGTGGTGCGCGGCGCCTCCGGCGGCACGACGGCCGCCACCGGCGCCAGTGCGCCGGTCTGGTCGGCCGTGCAGGCGCCGACGAGCAGCCCCATCGGCAACAGGGCCGCCGCCACGCGCCGGGCCGGCTGTGTTCGCGTGAAAGACCACCCCATGGCGATCAGCGCCGCGGCGCCTGCTCCTCGTCCAGCAACTCGATCATCTCGGCCGCGCCGATGTCCAGGGTCGGCCCGCGCCACAGCTCGACGATGCCGCGAGCCCGCACGCGCCGCCCCCGAAGCGCTGAGGAAGAGAAACCACGTTCGAGCATGATCCGCCAAGTGCGTTTCGACACCGTGACCGTAACACCTTCCGCGCCGAAAGGGGCGAAGTTGAGATAGGTCCGGCGCTCGCGCTCGCCCACGTTGCGGACGCGTCCCTCCACGACCGCGAACCGACCCGCCATCTCCTTGAGGACGGACACGTTTTCCGTCGGCACCGGCGCCGTCCCGGCCCAGAGCCCGCGCCCGGCGCGGCGGGCCGCGTCCTCCAGCGCCAGCAGGCCGGGGCGGCACAGGCTGTCGCCCTCCCCGGCATCGACCTGGGCCAGGCCCGCCGCCACGAGCCCGCCGGCGAGGTCCACCGGCGCCTCGCCCTGGGTCGCGGCGTCGAGGGTGATTCGGTCCCAGCGGTCGGGCTCGGGCGCCTCGCGGGTGGCGAGCAGGCGGCCGGCGAGCCCGGCGAGCCAGGTCCGTGCGGCGTCCGCCGCCGCCGGGTCGTCGGGCCAGCGCAGCCCGTCGAGGCGCGCGCGCCGCCCGGAGGCGAGGACAAGCTCGCCCCGCGCGACCACCGCCTCGATCCGGTCCTGCCCCGCGATCCGCCCGCGGCAGGCCGGCGCCTCGCGCCCGCGCGGGGCTGCCGCCTGCACCGCCCCGGCGAGAAGCGCGAGGCCGAGACCCGCCGCGATCCGTCCTCTCATGCTGGTAAACCCGTGTGGGACGACCCGTCGTGGAGATCCGGCCGTGCCGCCATCGGCGAGGTTGGCGGAAACCGGCCGGGATGGTAAGAGGCGTCCCGTGGGTCTCCGTAGCTCAGCTGGACAGAGCACAGGTTTCCTAAACCGAATTGGGCGTCGCGCCGGGAAACCGCGCGGCGGATCCGCTCAAAGTCGGGGAAAGCGTCGAGCCGCGGGTGCGGCTCACGCCGATCCCGAGCCAAGCCCGGCCCGCCAGGCCGGGAAGGTGTAGAGACTAGACGGGCGGCACCTAAGGGCTCCGGCGGGGCATCTCGCGGGGCTACGGTGAAGGGATAGTCCAGACCACGAACGCCTCGCGGCGGCGGCGAAAGCCGAAGTGGTACGAAACCTGGGGTCGCAGGTTCGAGCCCTGCCGGGGACGCCACGCATCTTCCAGCGCTTCGTCGGAAGCCATTTGCGGCCAGAGGCTGGGCGGCCGATTGCCGTCCATCGGGCACGTGGCCCGGCCCTGCGCAGGGCGGACGATCTCCGATGACGATGTCTTCTAAGGAACGGACGACGGCGCCGGTCGGGCCGTTCCGTCGAGGCGTCCGTGCGAGCCGGGCAGCCATGACCTCGTCCCGGAACCACTCCGCCTGCAGCACGTTCCCGGACTAGCAGCGGATTCCCCAATCCCCGATGACGGTTCGCCCGCCGAGGTCCTAACCCTCCGGCGGGCGTTTCGCATGCGACGCGCCGCCGGGCATTCACCATGCCGCCGGTGGGACCGACGGTCGCAGCGCTCGAGAATTCGAGCTTGAGCGTGGCCGCCAGTCCACACTCCCGCCTTGTTTGCGGTGCCTCGTGCCTGCTGACACGGCCGCCGGCGACGCGGCCCGATGCTCTTCAGCGAGGCGGCACCATGCGTTTCATCGTCATCTTCGGCGCTCTCCTCTCCGTCATCCTCGTCCTGACGGTCGGCGCGCTGTTCAACCTGGTGGCGGCGCCGTTCCGGGCGGCCCTGGCCTTCCGGCGCGCCTGACGACGCGCGCCGGCCCTTTGCGCGGCCCGATCGTGCATCGGGGCCGGCCGTGGTCCCGGGTTTTCGTCACACGCCGGCCCGGACGAGCCAGATCGCCGCGGACAGGCCGACGCCCGCAACGCCGATGAATCCGAGATAGAGAGCCAGCGTCGGGTCGACGCGGTCATGCGCGTAGCCCGGCTTGCGCGGCGACAAGCGCCACCGCTCCTTGATCTCGGCGAAGCGGGCCCGGGCGATGTCCTTCGGCGAGAGCGCGTTGCCGCCCGCCTCCTCGCAGGTCCCGAGCATCGCCATCCCGGGATCGAACACCTCGACCTTGTCGCCGCTGCGACCGGAATCGATATCGCCCTTGAGCATCGCCGTATTGGGCTTCGGATCGTCGATCGGAGCCGGCGGATCGGCGCGCTGCGCCGACAGGTGCGGAGGAACGTCGCTGTCGTAGCTCATGGTATGGCCTCGCGTCAGGGGGCGTGGTTCCTCCTCGCGGGAGGGACGGCTGTTCCGGTACTACGCGTGCCGCGCTGCGAAGTTCGGGAGGGAGCCGCCGGCCACCTGCGGCACGACGACCGCCCGCGATCCGGCGAGTGGATCGCGCGAGCGCTCGGGGCGACCCGAGCACCGATATTCTTGTGCCGGGACTCTTCGGGTCGAGATTTTCGGGAGACGGCGTCCCACGGAGGGAACGATGCGCCGCAACATGAATTGGTGCATCGCAGCATCGTCGAGATGTCGCGGTGCTGCTGCCCTCCTAGGGCGTTTCCTCCCCGACTGAAGCCGCTCGCGAGGGCGGCTTCCTTTTTTTGGGCGCTTGTGAGCCGCCCGGCGGGCCGGCCGTTCCCCGCGGCGTCGGGAACCTATCGGTATGTAGTCAGTAGTGTCGACTGCTGAACGTTTGCGGAAGGTTGACCCAATGCCCTGCTACTACGTCGACAGAGTCGATGGCACGGTGGTCATCGACGACGTAGGAGTCGAGCTGCCCGATACGAATGCCCTGCTCCATCATGTCCGCGCCGTCCTGACCGAGATGGTCACCGCCGAGCAGTGGACCGGGGACGCGACGCGCTGCCGCGCCGTCGTGCGAGATGCATCGGGCCGGCGCGTGATCGAGGCCTCCCTCCTTCTCACGATATCGTCGGAGACGCGGCCGGCGCGCCCCTGACGTCGGCCGCTCGCCCATGGGTCCCGGCCGCTTCGGGCGGCGCCCGCCATACGAAATCCGACTGATTGCTTCAGGCGATCCTGCCGGATCGCCTTCGCGATGCGGATTTCGGGTTCGCTCTGGTCCGCGAAGCCAACGGCTTCAGCGCGCGGGCTCTTGATACCGGATCGGGAGGTGATCTTCCGGATCCGGGATCAGTGATGGTCCTCCGCCCGCGCTCCCGCTCCGCCTCGCCTGCGCCGCGCATCGATGGCCCGGTCGATGACGCCGCCGATCAGGAGGGTGGCAAGCAGGAACCCCGTGCCGAGTGCCAGCGGACGATAGGCGCCGAGGCCGCAGATGATGCCGAGGGCGGCGGTCACCCAGATCGCCGCCGCGGTGGTGAGGCCGTGCACCCGGCCGGCCTCGCCTTTCACGATCACGCCGGCGCCGAGGAAGCCGATTCCCGTGATGGTGCCCTGGATCGCCCGGCTGGCATTCGCGTCGGTCCCGTCGCCGGAGAATCCGGATCCCGCCAGGGTCACGAGCGCCGCACCGAGTGCCACGAGGCCGAGCGTCCGCACGCCGACGGGCTTCGAATGCATCTCGCGGTTGATGCCGACGAGCCCCCCGGCGAGCACGGCCGCGCCGAGGCGCAGGCAGATCTCCGTGGTCGAGAGCATCGCTCAGGACTGCCGGGACGCCGGCCGACCGGGGAGGAGAGGAGCGGGATGCACCATGACGTTCCTCGTAGGGCCTTGTCGCGACCCGTGGCCCCGGCACGGTCGACGCCGCCGCTCTCCCGCGCGGTGTCGCCGCGCGTGCCCCACCGTTGCAGGCCGGTCGTTAAGGCGAGGTATGAGGCCCCGCCGCATACGTCATCCGCTATGGCGAATGAAGCGTTCGCCGAAAACGCGGGCATTTACGCGATCGCAACCATCGGGAATCAACAATCAGCCCGTTGCCTTCCATGCCGCGGCGCGACGCGCGGGCAGACCTGCGAGCCGAAGAGATGGCCGGGAAACCTGCGGACCACCGGGACGTCCATATCGGCAGCCTGATCGAGGAGCGGCGCCTGCGCGCCGGCCTGAGCCGGGAGGCCCTCGCCTCCCCGCTCGACGTCTCGCTCTCGCAGCTCGGGAAATATCTGAAGGGCGCCAACCGCCTGAGTGCCACCGACCTGGGCGTCGTCGCGCGCGTTCTCGACGTACCGGTCGGGTACTTCTTCGAGACCATGCCGGGTCGCGATGCCGCCCAGCCCGGACTCAGCGACCGGCCGCAGGCACGGCTGGAGGCGGTCGAGGCGTGGACCGGCTTCGCTCACGCCGTGGCCCTGGCCGCCGATGCCCATCTCGACGACGATCGCCGCCAGGCGCTGGGCAGCCTCGTGCGCGCGGTCGATCATGCGCTGTCCGGGCAACAAGCGTTCGATAAAGCGAACGACTCCGCTCCGTCGGATTGACGTTCGGAATCCCGGCTGCCAGAACCCCGCGATCGAAGGGTCGGGCTTCGTCGGCGTTGCGCGCCGCGCTCGACGAGATCGTTGAGGGCTCCGCACGCCATGCCGCGTTCCAACTACCTGTTCACCAGCGAGTCGGTTTCCGAGGGCCATCCGGACAAGGTCTGCGACCGCATCTCCGACACCGTGGTCGACGCCTACCTCGCGGTGATGCCGGAGGCGCGCCTGGGCGTCGAGACCCTGGCGACCACCAACCGCATCGTCATCGCGGGCGAGGTTCGCGGCCCCGACTCGGTCACCTTCCGCGATCTTGAGGAGCTGACCCGCGCGGCCGTCAAGGACATCGGCTACGAGCAGGACGGCTTCCACTGGAAGAACAACGACGTCGCCATCTACCTGCACGCCCAGTCCGCCGACATCGCCCAGGGCGTCGATGCCGCGGGCAACAAGGACGAGGGCGCGGGCGACCAGGGCATCATGTTCGGCTACGCGTCCGACGAGACCCCCGCCCTGATGCCGGCGCCGATCTACTACGCCCACAAGATCCTCAAGGACCTGGCCGACGCCCGCAAGGGCGGGGTCGGCGCGGCGGCCAAGCTCGGGCCGGACGCCAAGAGCCAGGTCACCGTGCGCTACGCCGACGGCCGCCCGGTCGAGGCGACCCAGATCGTGCTCTCGACCCAGCACCTCGACGAGTCGCTCGATTCCGCCGCCGTGCGCGAGATCGTCGAGCCCTACATCCGGGCGGCCCTGCCCGAGTCCTGGGTCACCGACGGGACGGTGTGGCACGTCAACCCGACCGGCAAGTTCGTGATCGGCGGGCCCGACGGCGACGCCGGCCTGACGGGCCGCAAGATCATCGTCGACACCTACGGCGGTGCCGCCCCCCACGGCGGCGGCGCCTTCTCGGGCAAGGACCCGACCAAGGTCGACCGTTCGGCGGCCTACGCGGCGCGCTACCTCGCCAAGAACGTCGTCGCCGCCGGCCTCGCCCGCCGGGCCACGATCCAGCTCGCCTACGCCATCGGCGTCGCCAAGCCGCTGTCGATCTACGTCGACCTGCACGGCACCGGCGAGGTCGACGAGGCCAAGCTCGAGTCGGTCCTCGGCCAGCTCGTCGACCTGTCGCCCCGCGGCATCCGCACCCATCTCGGCCTCAACAAGCCGATCTACGCCCGCACCTCGGCCTACGGCCATTTCGGCCGCGAGCCGGAGGCCGATGGCGGCTTCTCGTGGGAGCGCACCGACCTCATCGGACAGCTCAAGAGCGCCCTGGCCTGATCCGGTGCCCCGGTGCTAACGGGGCGTCGACACGCGCCCCTTCCTCGGCAACCGGGACACCATGGACGACCACGACACCGACGACGCGGTGCCTGAGCGGGCCCGCGCCTTCTACGGCCGGCGCAAGGGCAAGCGCCTGCGTCCCGGCCAGGAGGAGCGCCTGGCCGCCCTCCTGCCGCGCCTGCGCCTGCCCGAGAGCGGCGTGCTCGATCCGGCCGCCGTGTTCCCGCGCCCCGTCGCCGAGACCTGGCTCGAGATCGGCTTCGGCGGCGGCGAGCACCTCGCGGCGCAGGCCCGGCTCAATCCGGACACCGGCATCATCGGCTGCGAGCCCTTCGTCAACGGCGTGGTGAAGCTCCTGCGCACCCTCGACGACGAGGCGATCGACACCGTCCGGCTGTGGGACCGGGACGCGATGGAATTGCTGCCGCGCCTGCCCGACGCCAGCATTGGGCGGGTGTTCCTGCTCTATCCCGACCCATGGCCGAAGCGCCGGCAGCGCAAGCGCCGCTTCGTCTCGGACGAATCCCTGCGCGAGATCGCCCGGGTGCTCGTGCCCGGCGGCGAGTTCCGCTTCGCCTCCGACATCGACGACTACGTCGGCTGGACGCTGGTCCGCGCCGCGAACTGCCCCGCCCTGCGCTGGACCGCGACGGGCAGCAGCGACTGGACCACGCCCTGGCCGGAATGGCCCGGCACCCGCTACGAGGCCAAGACCACGGCCGAGGGCAGGCGGCCCACCTACCTGACCTTCGAGCGGGTGTAGGGGCCGGAGGACAACCCTGGGGCTCCTGTCGGGTCGACCCGGCCCATGCTAGGCTCACGGGCATGACCGCGGTTGCCTTCGACACCCTGAAATTCGCCCGCGCCCTCCGGGAGCGGGCCCACCTCTCCGCCGAGCAGGCGGAGGGGCTGTCCGAGGTGTTCGCCGAGGCGGTCCAGGGCGGCCTGCCGACCCGGGCCGACCTTCAGGGCCTCGAAGGCTCGGTGAAGGCAGAATTCGTCGCCGTCCGGTCCGAGGTCGCAGCATTCCAGGCGGAAACCAGGGGCGAGTTCGCCGCCGTCCGGGCGGAGCTCGCGGCCTTCAAGGCCGAGACCCGAAATGAATTCGCCTCCGTCCGGGCCGAGATGAAGGCGGAGTTCGCCGCCGTCCGCCAGGAAATGAAGACCGAGTTCGCGGCCGTCCGATCCGAGATGAAGACCGAGTTCGCCGCCGTCCGATCCGAGATGAAGACCGAGTTCGCGGCCGTCCGGTCGGACATGAAGCTCCTCGAGCAGCGGATGACGATCAAGCTCGGCGCCATGCTGGTGGCCCTCGTCGGCATCCTGCTCGCGGCGATCCGCTACATGCCGCCACGCTAGAGGACGAGCGCAGGCCCCGCCCCAGGAGCGTGCTCCGGCGCACGGGACGCGGACGGACGACCTTGCCGCCGGACGCACGGAGAGGCATGGTTTCGTTCGTAGAACCGCCAAGCCGGGCCGGGCGGGGCATGTCGGCTCGGGACGCCGTGCGGGGGAGCGGAGACGCCCCGCCCTCCCTCACCCCGTTCACCAGGATTGCGCCGCCTTGGACCAGAGGCCCGACGCCGCTCCCGGCCTGCCGGACGAATTCTTTCCCCGCTTCGCCTTCGAGGGCGCGCCGGTCGGCCTCGCCTGCCTCAGCGGATCGGACCAGCGCATCATCGTCGCCAACCCGGCCCTCGGCGCGCTGCTGGGCACGGCACCGGAGGCGCTGACCGGTCGCCGTCTCGCCGATCTCGAACACGCACCGGGATCGGTGTCCGGGCGGGACCTCGCGGGCGAGGCCTGGTGGCGCCGGGCCGACGGGTCGCCCGTGCGGGTGCGGCTCCAGGCCGGGCCGGAGCGGGACGGGTGCCGGACCCTCGCGGTCGAGGCCGTCGCGGACGACGGCGGCGCGGCCCGATCCCGCCAGGATCAGGCCCACCACGAGCAGACCCGTCTGGCGCTCGCCTCCGCCGGCCTCGGCGAGTGGAGCTGGAGCCCGTCCGACGGCCGCGTGACCCTGTCCGACCGGGCCGCCGCGATCCTGGGCTATCCCTCCGGCGCGGCACCGACCTGGGCCGAGTTGCAGGACGCCGTCGGCCGCGACGACCTCGACCGGCTCCGCGCCACGGTGCAGGACGCCGTCGCCAAGGCGATCCCCTACGCGATCGAGATGCGGTTCCGCCGGGCGAGCGACGGACAGGAGGCCTGGATCTCCGCCCGCGGCCAGGCGGCTCTCACCCCCGACGGCACCCTCACCGGCATGATCGGCGTGCTCCAGGACGTGACCGCCCGGGAGGAGGCGCGGCGCGCCCTGCACGACCGCGAGCAGCGGCTGCGGGTGGCGACCACGGTGGCGGCCCTCGGCATCTTCGAGTGGCACGTGCTCGACGACCAGTCGCTCTGGGAGAACGAGCGCATGTGGGAGATCTTCGGCCGGCGGCCGCAGGACGGCACCATCAGCATGCGCGAGTTCTTCCGCACGGTGGTCCACCCCGAGGACAAGGTGTCGTTCCGTCGGGCGGTGGCGGCGGCGCTCCACGGCGACGGGGTGCTGCACGCGACGACCCGCATCCGCCGGCCCGACGAGGGCGGCGAGGTCTGGCGCACGATCGAGATGGCCGGCCGGTTCGAGCGCGACGGGCCGGCCGGCCTGCCGCGGCGCCTGATCGGCGTGGTTGCCGACATCACCGACCGGCGGCTGGCCGAGGAGCGCCAGTCGCTGCTGATCCGCGAGCTGCACCACCGGGTGAAGAACACGCTGGCCACCGTGCAGGCCATCGTCGGTTCGACCGCCCGCACCGCGTCGAGCATCGACAGCTTCTACGAGGCCTTCGTCGGCCGCATCATGTCGCTCGCCCACACCCACTCGGTGCTGACCGAGGACGTGTGGCAGACCGCGTCCTTGCGCGGCCTCCTGGAAAACGAGCTGCGTCCCTACGCCGATGGCGAGATGCGGGCCGGCAGCGGCGGGCGGGTGGAGCTCGACGGGCCGGCGGTCGACCTGCCCTCGGAGATCGCGGTGCCGATCGGCATGGCGATCCACGAACTGACCACCAACGCCGCCAAGTACGGCGCGCTGTCGAACCGCGCCGGCCGGGTGCGCATCCGCTGGAGCGTCGAGCCCGGGGAGGACCGGCCGCGCCTGCGCTTCCACTGGCAGGAATCCGGCGGTCCTCTGGTGGCGCCGCCGACCCGCCAGGGCTTCGGCTCGCGCCTGCTGCAACGGGTGCTGACGACCCAGGTCCAGGCCGAGGTCGCCACCGACTACGCGCCGGGGGGCCTCGTCCTCACCATGCTGGCGCCGCTGCCGGCCCGCAACGCCGCTCTCAACCCCCTGGCGACACTGTAGCGCGCGGGCTCAGGCGCGGCGGGCCGCACCCTCGCCCCCGGCCCCGCGGAAGGCCTTCAGCTCCTCGATTGACGCGAAGTGGAAGCGCCCGGCCGGCGTCTCGGCGTCGATCGTGCCGTCGGCATACATCGTGTATGTGTTGCCGCCGGAATCGTAGGTGCCGATCACCGTCTTGGCGAGCGACTCGTCGAAGGGCGGCTCGTCGGCGTGGGACTCCTCCGGCCGGGGCGCCTCGGCGATCGGCTCGGAGGCCGGGGGCTCTGGTGCCGGAGGCGGCGCGTCGTGCACGTCACCGACCACGGGCGGCTCCTCCGCGGCCGGCGGCGGCGATGGCGGCAGCGGGTCGTGAGGCGCAGGCTCGGGCGGCGCATACAGGTCGGGCTGGTGCGGGTCGAGGTCGTGGGTGACCGGCTCGTGCAGGGCCGGCCCTCGGGTGTCCGGCTCGTGCGAGGCCGGCTCGCGCGACTCCGGCTCTGGCCGCCCCGCCGGGAGGTCCGGATCCTCGGCCCGGGTCAGGCGCAGCTCGCTCGCCGCGAGCCCCGCGGCCGCGCCTGCGGCTCCGGCCGCCAGCGCCGCGCCGCCGAAGCCCGTCGGCTCGGCCGGGCGCGGCTCGGATGCGGGCGGGGCCGGGAACGGAATCGGCGGCAGGACCGGCTCGCTGCGGGCCGCCCGGACCGGCGGGGCGACGGTCTCACGGGCGGAATCCGCCGCGACGATGCGTTCGGCGGCGGGGCGCGACGCGAGCGCCCGCTCGATGCGCCCGAGCCGCGCCACCGCGGCGGTGATCCCGAGCAGCACCGCGCCGCCGCTCGCCCCGACGGTCCCGGCGATCACCATGGTCCAGCCGACCTCGAGCCGCACGAAGGGGATGCCCTGCACCACCGCGGCGAGACCGCCGATCAGCATCAGGAGGGCGAGCACGGTCAACGCGACGATCATCGGACTCTCGGACTGGCGACAGGAAGCAGGCTCACGTGAGCAGCCGAACGGGCGGGCCCGGGGCCGTCCGCCCCGCCCGCTACGGCCCAGATTTAGGGGCAGCGCCCGCTTTTGCAAAATCGCCGCGCTTGAAGCTGCGCCAAAGGCCGGAATGGGCGTGCCGCGAACGACCGGCGGCGTTGCCGCCGACGGGCCGCCGACTTAGGTAGACGCGGGTACCGCGGCGGCGCCCCCGAGGTCCCGCCGCGTCGACCCCATGCGATCCGGAGACACGCCGATGGCCTTCACGCTGCCCGAACTCCCCTACGCCTACGACGCGCTGCAGCCCTACATGTCGAAGGAGACCCTGGAGTTCCACCACGACAAGCACCACAAGGCGTATGTCGACACCGGCAACAAGCTCCTCGAGGGCTCTGAGCTCGCCGGCAAGAGCGTCGAGGAGGTGGTGAAGGCCTCCTACGGCCAGAACCAGCCGCTGTTCAACAATGCCGGCCAGCACTACAACCACATCCACTTCTGGCAGTGGATGAAGCCGAACGGCGGCGGCGCGATCCCGGGCGCGCTGGAGAAGAAGATCGCCGAGGACCTCGGTGGCACCGACAAGTTCAAGGCCGACTTCATCCAGGCCGGCGTGTCGCAGTTCGGCTCCGGCTGGGCCTGGCTCGCGGTGAAGAACGGCAAGCTCGAGATCATGAAGACCCCCAACGGCGAGAACCCGCTGGTCCACGGCGCCAAGCCGATCCTCGGCGTCGACGTGTGGGAGCACTCCTACTACATCGACTACCGTAACCGCCGTCCCGACTACCTCAAGGCGTTCATCGAGAACCTGGTGAACTGGGAACACGTCGAGAAGATGTACGGCGAGGCGATCGCCTGATCGGCGCCGCGTAGCGACCGTCGAAGCCCCCTCCCCATGCGGGTCGAGGGGGCTTTTCCTTGCCGGTGGCGGTGTCGCACATCGAGACGCGACGTTTCCACCTCTCGCCGTCGTCCCGGTGCTCGCTGAAGCGAGAACGCGGGATGATGGCGGTCTCACGTCGGTTCGGGCAGACGGGCAGGTCCAGGATCCGGCACCAGCCGCAGGGCCGCCCGCTCCAGGAAGTCGCCGAACCGGTCGGAGGCGAGATAGGCCAGTTCCAGCGGCCGGCTCGCCACCACCGGGTCGAGGGCCCGCAATTCCTCATCGATTTCCCCCGGATGGCACATCACCACCGGGGCCGGCCCGAGCGCCCGGAAGCTCGCCTCGAAGGCGCCAGAGAAGCCGTCCCCCTCCGCGAAGTCCGAGAAGCCGGAGAAGCCGCGGTTGGCGGCGAACCCCGCCTGCCGGACCGCCGCGCCGAATCCGAGCCCGAGCCCCGCCACCACCAGCGCCTTGCCGGCCTGGGGCCGCGCCCGAATCGCGGCGACGCGGTCGCCTGGATCGCGCAGCCAGCCCCGCCAGCCCCGTGCCGCGAGCGCCGCGAGGAGCGCTCCCCGCACCCCGGGCAGGACGTGGACGTGCTGGTGCCCGTCGACGAAATCCGGCAGGCGGCCCATCGCGGCCGCGAAGGCGTCGAGCTGGCGCTCGATCTCGGGACGGACGTCGGCGGGCGTCAGCCCGCCCGACAGGGCGAGGCGCATGAGGCGCCCGAGGGACGGCAGGCGCCCGCCCGGCGCGAGGCGCGGCAGGGCCCCGAGGGGTGCGCCCGCGGTGAGCGTGAGGTGGAGCCCGAGGCCGACCGTGCCGGAGAGTTCGCGCAAGCCCGGCGCCGCCTCCGGAAAGGCCGGGATGTTGGTCATCGAGCCGGTGGCTGATATGCGCTTCATCCGCGCCAGCGCGAGGATGCCCCGGCTGACGCCCGGGCTCAGGCCGTAATCGTCGGCGCAGAGCACGACCGGGCGCCGTTCAGGAAGCATGGCCTAGATCTCGCGCTCGAACCGCCGGTGCGCGCACCGGCCTCTTCACCGACAGCCGCCGGCCCCGTGCCGGGGGTGCGACACCGAAACGAGGGACAGCGCCGTGGAGCTGTTCAGACACCCCGAGCCGGTCGACCTGAGCGTCGTCATACCGGTCTTCAACGAGAGCGCCAACGTCGCGCCGCTGCTCGCCCGGCTGACGCCCGTCCTGGAGCGGCTGACGCCGGCCTGGGAGGTGGTGTTCGTCGACGACGGCAGCCGCGACGACACCGCCGCGGTGGTGGCCGCCCACCACGCCGCCGAGCCGCGCATCGGCGCGGTCTCGTTCAGCCGCAACTTCGGCAAGGAGATCGCCATCGCGGCCGGCCTCGACCACGCCGAAGGCCGCGCCGTCGTCATCATGGATGCCGACCTCCAGCACCCGCCCGAGCTGATCGCGACCTTCTGGGAGCGCTGGCAGGAGGGCAACGTGATGGTCTACGCCCAGCGCACCGACCGCGACGACGAGAGCGCGATGCGCCGCGGCTTCGCCCGCCTGTTCTACCGGCTGTTCGCCCGCTTCGGCGAGATGCCGCTGCCCGAGGGGGCCGGCGACTTCCGGCTCATCGACCGCAAGGGCGTCGAGGTCCTGCGCTCGCTGCCCGAGCGGGCCCGGTTCTCGAAGGGCTTGTACTCCTGGATCGGCTTCCGCTCGGTCGGCGTGCCCTACCAGGTCGAGGAGCGCCAGCACGGCAGCTCGAAGTGGAGCTTCCGCAAGCTGTTTCGCTTCGCCTTCGACGGCATCACCTCGTTCTCGACCGTGCCGTTGCGGGTCTGGACCTATCTCGGCGGCGCCATCGCCGGCGTGGCGTTCCTCACCGCGCTCTACTTCGTCGCCGACACCCTGCTGCGCGGCCCCGACGTGCCGGGCTACGCCTCCCTGATCGTCTCGGTGATGTTCTTCTCCGGCGTGCAGCTGATGTCGCTCGGGATCATCGGCGAGTATATCGGCCGCATCTTCGCCGAGGTGAAGCGGCGCCCGCTCTACGTCGTCGCCGAGCGGATCGGCCCGGCGGCGTCCGGCCACGACCGGCTGGTGCGGGACGACCGGCGCGACAACCGCGGCACCGGGCGGCGGGCGCGCTATTCCGGCGCCGCGTGAGGCTTATCGGTCCCGGTTCCGATAAGTTCCTGTGCTAATGACCGCCGCATGATTCGCAGCATCCTCTCGGTCGGCGGCTGGACGCTGGTCTCGCGGGCCACCGGTTTCCTGCGCGACGTGGTCATGGCCGCCGTGATGGGCGCCGGACCCATCGCCGACGCCTTCGTGGTGGCCTTCCGGCTGCCGAACCACTTCCGGGCGATCTTCGGCGAGGGCGCCTTCAACGTCGCCTTCGTGCCGACCTACGCGGCGCTCGACGCCGAGGCCGGGGCGGCGCGGGCCTTCGCCGACCGGGTCTTCACCCTGATGCTGCTGGTGCAGGCGGCTTTGCTCGCGCTCGCCCTGCCGCTGATGCCGGTGATCGTGCGGGCGCTCGCCCCGGGCTTTGCCGACGAGCCGGAGAAATTCGCGCTCGCGGTGACGCTCACCCGCATCACCTTCCCCTACCTCCTGTTCATCACCCTGGTGACGCTGCTGTCGGGCATCCTGAATGCCCGACGGCGCTTCGCTGCGGCCGCCGCCGCGCCGGTGCTGCTGAACGTGTCGCTGCTGGCCGCTCTCGCCCTCGCCTTCCTGTTCCCGAATGCCGGTTGCGCCGCCGCCTGGGGTGTCGCGGTGTCGGGGGTGCTGCAATTCCTCCTCGTCTGGGCCGATGCCAGGCGGGCGGGGCTCGCGCCGGCCCTCGTGCGGCCCACCTTGCGCGATGCCGGCATGCGCCGGTTCTTCCGGATGCTGGGCCCGGCGGTGATCGGCTCGGCGGGCGTCCAGATCGCGATGTTCGCCGACACGATCATCGCCTCGTTCCTGCCGACCGGCGCGGTCTCGGCGCTGTACTACGCCGACCGGCTCTACCAGCTGCCCTTCGGGGTCATCGGCATCGCCGCCGGCACGGTGCTGCTGCCGGAGATGAGCCGGCGCATCGCCGCTCACGACGAGGGCGGCGCCCACGCGGCGCAGAACCGCGCCACCGGCTTCTCGCTGGCCCTCTCGGCGCCGTTCGCGGTCGCGTTCCTGCTGGTGCCGGACCTGATCATGACGGCGCTGTTCCAGCGCGGCGCCTTCGATGCCGAGGCGGCCGCGCGCTCCGGCGCCGTGCTGGCGGCCTACGGCCTCGCCCTGCCGGCGGCGGTGCTGATCCGCTCGATCGTGGCGAGCTTCTACGCCCGCCAGGACAGCCGCACGCCGGTGATCGCCTCGCTCACCGCGGTCGCCGTCAACGTGCTCCTGAAGGTGGTGCTCACCGGGCCGCTCGGGGTGATGGGTCTGGCGCTCGCCACCGCCGCGGGCGTGTGGGTCAACGTGCTGATCCTGTTCTGCCTCGCCTATGGCCGCGGCTGGACCGCGCCGAGCCGCACGCTGATCGTCACCGCCTGCGGGGTGCTCGCCGCCTGCGCCGTGCTCGCGGCCTGCACGCTGGGCGGGCTGCCGCTGATCGACCGCCTGATGCCCTCCCTGCCGCGCTTCCGTGAATTGGCGGTGCTGACGGCCCTGGGCGCGGCCGGGCTCGTCGCCTACGCGGCGACGCTGCTCGTGGCGTTGCGGCTGTTCGGGGTGCGGCTCAGGCGGGTGTGAGGTGCGGCTGAAAGGAGCCTCGAAGGAGGCCTCAAGAAACCTCGAGACTTCTGGAGCCCTCCTTCGAGGCTCCGCGATCTGCGATCGCTCCACATCTCAGGATGAGGTCGCTGATTGGGGGGAATGTGCCTGGCGGAGCCGCCCGGCCTTCCCGCTGAACCCGACGCCGCTTCCCGCGCGTTGACGGCCGCGACTCCGCCTGCGACGCACGAGGCCCCGCATGCCCCTCCCCGCCCCCCTCGATCGCGCCGAGGTCGTGGTGTTCGACGCCTACGGCACCCTGCTCGATGTCCATTCCGCCGTGCAGCGCCATGCCGCCGCGATCGGGCCGGAGGCGCAGAAGCTGTCCGAGACCTGGCGGCAGAAGCAGCTCGAATATTCCTGGGTGCTGGCGCTGTGCGGGCGCTACGCCCCGTTCTGGACGCTGACCGAGCGGGCGCTCGACTATGCTCTCGCCAAGCACCCGGCCGTGGATCGCGGCGCGCGGGGCGACCTGCTCGAGGCTTACAGGGCGCTCGACGCCTATCCGGAGGTCCCCGGCACCCTCGACGCCCTGCGCCGGGCCGGGCTCAGGACCGCGATCCTGTCGAACGGCGACACCGCCATGCTCGACGCGGCGGTGAGCGCCGCGGGCCTCGGCGACCATCTCGACGCGGTGCTCTCGGTCGATCCGGCCGGCACCTTCAAGACCGCGTCGGCGGCCTACGACCTCGCGCCGACGGCTCTCGGCGTCGCGCGGGAGGGCATCGTGTTCCTGTCCTCGAACCGCTGGGACATCGCCGGGGCGGCGGCCTACGGATTCGCCCCGGTCTGGGTCAATCGCACCGATCAGCCCGACGAGTACCCGGACCTCGCACCGGTCCGGGTGATCGCCTCCCTCGACGGGCTCCTGGCCTGAAAGGCCCAGCCTGACTACTCGCCGGCGACGGGCCGCACCGTGCCCGGCAGGGCGTCGGCGGCGGTCTCGCGGCGGCGGTAGATCAGCAGGGTCGCGATGAGGCCGCAGGCGCCCGCGAAGGCCATCCACAGGCCCGGTGCCGCCTTGTTGTCGAGCTTCTCGATCAGCCAGGTCGAGACGACCGGGGTAAAGCCGCCGAACAAGGCCGTGGCGAGCGAGTAGGCGAGCGAGAATCCGGTGGTGCGCACGTGCTTCGGGACGATCTCGGTCAGCGCCACCACCATCGCGCCGTTGTAGCTGCCGTACAGGAACGACAGCCACAAGAGCGTGAGCAGCATGTTGGTGAACGAGATGTTGGAGGTGAGCCACGCCAGCGCCGGGTAGGCGGTGAGCATGGCGAGCGCGGAGAAGACGATCAGGATCGGCTTGCGGCCGATCTTGTCGGACAAGGCGCCCATCACCGGCAGCCAGATCAGGTTCGACAGGGCGGTGCAGAAGGTGACGATCAGGCTGTCGGTCTCGGAGAGCTTCAGCACGCTCTTGCCGAAGGTCGGGGTATAGACCGTGATGGTGTAGAACGACACCGTGGTCATCACCACGAGCAGCATGCCGAGCGCCACGATCTTCCAGTTCTGGCCGAGCGAGGTGAAGACCTCACCGAGCGAGGGCCGGTGCGTCTGGTGCAGGAATTCCTGGGTCTCCTCCAGCGAGCGCCGGATGTAGAACAGGAACGGCACGATCATGCAGCCGATGAAGAACGGGATGCGCCAGCCCCACTCGGACATCTGCGCCGGCACCAGGGCGTGGCTCAAGCCGAAGCCGATCAGCGCCGCCACCATCACGGCGACCTGCTGGCTGCCCGATTGCCAGGAGACGTAGAAGCCCTTGCGGCCCGGCGTCGCCATCTCGGCGAGGTAGACCGACACGCCGCCGAGCTCGACGCCGGCGGAGAAGCCCTGGAGCAGGCGGCCGATCAGCACCAGGAACGGCGCCGCGAGGCCGATGCTCTGGTAGGACGGCACGAAGGCGATCAGCACCGTGCCGGCGGCCATGATGCCGAGCGTCACGATCAGGCCCTGGCGCCGGCCGATCCGGTCGACATAGGCGCCGAGGAAGATCGCCCCGAGGGGGCGCATCAGGAAGCCCGCCCCGAAGGTCATGAAGGTGAGCATGAGCGAGGCGAACTCGTTCCCGGCCGGGAAGAACGCCTTCGCGATGTGGCTCGCGTAGATGCCGAACAGGAAGAAATCGAACATCTCCAGGAAGTTGCCGCTCGTGACGCGCAACACCGTGGCGACCTTCGACCCCTGCGGACCGTGGACCGGACCTGCCATGCTCTCCTCCCGATTGCGGGCTTCCTCGTCTACCCCCTCTCTAGCGTCAACCTCGGCACGTTTGACAGAAAAATCTAATCCTGCGGAATGCGCGCTCACAGGCCCGAACGCGGGGGAGAATCCTGGAGCCCGTGCGTCAGGCGGGTTACCAGGCACGAAGCACGGACGCTGACCGGGAGGAAACCATGACCACGACGACATCGCGCCCGAGACCCGCCCTCGCCCGTCTGGCCGCCGGCCTGCTGGCGGGCCTCGTCCTCGCCGCCCCGGCCCGGGCGGCGGAGGTCCGGGTGATGATCTCCGGCGGCTTCACCGCCGCCTACCAGGCGCTGGTGCCGGGCTTCGAGGCCAGGACCGGCAACACGATCGAGACCGCCTACGGTCCCTCGATGGGCACGGCGCCGGAGGCGATCCCCGTGCGGCTCGCGCGCGGCGAGCCGGCCGACGTGGTGATCATGGTCGGCTACGCCCTCGACGGGCTCGACAAGGAGGGCCGGATCGCGCCCGGGAGCAAGGTCGCGCTCGCCGATTCCCGCATCGGCCTCGCGGTCAAGGCCGGGGCGCCGGTGCCGGACATCCACGACCTCGAGCACTTCAAGCGGGCGCTCCTCGCCGCCACCTCGATCGCCTACTCGGACAGCGCCAGCGGCGTCTACATCGAGAAGGAGATGTATCGGAAGCTCGGCCTGCACGACGAGATGGCGAAGAAGAGCCGGATGATCGTCGCCGAGCGCGTCGGCAACGTGGTGGCCCGGGGCGACGCCGAGTTCGGCTTCCAGCAGCTGAGCGAGCTGAAGCCGGTCAAGGGCATCACCATCGTCGGCCCGGTCCCGGCCGAGGTGCAGCAGGTGACGGTGTTCTCGGCCGGGATCCCGAAGGGCGCCAAGCACCCGGAGGCGGCCCGCGCCCTGATCGCCTGGCTCTCCGCGCCGGAGCACGCGGCAGCTATCGCCGAGACTGGCCTGGACCCGATCAAGGCCCGCTAACCCCCGATTCACGACGCGGACAATCCGAGGAAACGGATTCACCACCTCTTCACGCCGGCCGGCGCCTGATGGGTCTCACACAACAGGTCTCGCGTCGCCCGCAAGGGCGGCACAAGCGGGCGGGGACGGCATCATGCGACAGGGTCGGACGCTCGGAGCAGCGGCGCGCGCGGACGCGCCGCTGCTCCGGCAGCGGAAACAGGGCGGTCAGATCATGCATCAGCGCTACCTCGCGGCCCCGGGCTATCATCCGGGCGCGCTGGTGATCGCGGCTCTGGGGCCGGCGCTCGGCGCGGCGATCGTGGCGATAGTCGCGCTTGGACTCCGTGGGGCGATGTGACCTCATGCCCGGTCCGTGCCACGGTCCGGTCTTTACGTGAACACGTCCAACGCAGCCTCAATATCGCCGCCGGAACGGACCGGTGGACTCGGCACCAATGCCTGAGCACCGGCTTGACCCTTACGATCGGCTGAGCCGGGATCCTTATCCTTCCGCCCCAGGACAGATGCGGCATTCACCGGGGAACGCCGGTGAGGATGACCGCTTCTTCTCGTGCATCGGAGGCTCCCGTCGTCCGAACCACCGCGACAGAGGGACCGGACCGTTCCCGCTTGCTGGCCTCGCGAATTAGGCGGCAGCGATGCGGTTGCACTGCGCCACTCGGATCGAGAACCTCCTGGCTCTCCTGCTCTTGCCTTCGCCAGCAGCAATTTGCGCCTTATATAACCAATAAATATATCTATTTCCTCAACCTGAGTTTCGATGAATATTGTTTGTTTTTATTGATGTATTTCCATGGTGCGATATTTATTGTAGAATTCCATCATCAAGCACGTGAATGATTTCACTCGGCCCGCTAGCAAAATCGAAATCCAGGGCTTGACCTCGCCACGTCCTGCGCCTTGCGCGATACGACAGCCTTCTCTTGCGGCGGCATCAAAAAATGTGTCTATAGTGTTTCGTATCGGTGCTGCGTTTTTGCCAACGACGGGGCTTCCCATGGCAGCGGACTTGACTCAACTCCTCGACGCCGCCGACCACGAGTGGAAACACTGGGGTCAATCCACTTGGCACCTCAAGAAAAAGAAGAGAAAAATCGGCCATACCGACGATGAAGAAGATTATGCGAATTATATCATAAATAAATATTGCTCGATTGTTAAAGATATGCCAAGTTTGACTGAAATACAGGACGATCAATATTTCTGGTCGGCAGTCGGAATATCGGCATTTTTTCACGCTGCAGGCTTTTCCAAGCAGAAATTTCCCTTTTCAAACAATCACTCCGTCTGGATCAGAAAGTTCATTGCCGCGCGCCAATCGGGTTCCGATGCACTCTATCATGGTTTTCGCCTGACAGAGCCCGAGGCTAGTCCGGATGTCGGCGATCTAATTGGATATATCTATGATAAGGTGTCATTTGAGGGCGCTCAAAAATATTTTGACAAGAAAAAGCGTTACTCTTCGCACACCGATCTCGTGGTTGCACGAAGAGCCAATGAGATCGATGTCATTGGGGCAAACGTCATGGACTCCGTCACCAAGAAAACCATAAGTCTCGATGGCAATGGTCATATTGCCGATCGCACACATAGGTGGTTTGTCGTTCTTAAGAAAAAAGATTTTTGACTATATATGTCATATCCCAGGGAGTGGAAAGATGCCTAGGTTCGTCAAGCTACATGCGATCGCCGCTCTCGGCATCTGGCTTTCTGCCGCTACCTCAGCCGTAGCCCAACAGTGCAAGAGCCTACCCGACCATTGCCGTGAAGGAGGTGCCCTCCTGCACAATCCCACGTCTTCGGGGAATCGAATCTGGACGGTGTCATGCCGCGGCGCCGACGCGCCGGATCATTGGTCCAACACCTCCCCCGCGCGGCTCGATAGCCGCTGCAGCGAGATCAGCGCCTGTCCGGCCGCTGGGGGATTTGGCAAGTTCCTGCGCGCAGTGAGCAACGACTGCCGTCGCAAACAATTCGACGGCTACTTTGGCCTGGACGGGATGACATACGGCATCCTGGACTGGACAGCCGCTGACCTTCCCGTCGTCATGGGAGCGTTCCGGCAGCGTGACAGAAGCGGATATGATAAGCTGTTTGGTGCCCTGAACCTGCCCCTGGAGAACGGCTGCTTGCGGGCTACCGACGTCTGCGAGCGCAATCGCCAAGGCCTTTTGATGTGCGACAGGGCATGGAATCGGTCGTTTCGCTCGGCACTGGCGTCATCGGAGTTCCAGAAGAGCCAAGCTGAAGTAGCGCTCGCCGCCTATGACCGACGTCTCGCCAAATTTGCCGATCTCGGTTTGACGACCGAGTACGGCAATACCGCCCTTGCCGTGGTCTCGAACAACTTGCGGCGCGGCGCCCAGTGTCGACCGAAGACCTGGATTACGGCATGCGCCGGAATACGTGATGAAACGAAGAAGGTCGATTGCATGCTGGACAGGTATGCAGCGGGCGCCTGCCGAGGCACGAAGCGTGCGTCCTTGGAGCGGGTCAAATCGATTAAGAGCGCTTTCAAAAACACGACCCCGGGTCATACCGTCCATCCGACGATTGATGCTGTCGTAGGATGTACCGACAAATGGGGAAAACAGAGTTGAGACTCCTCTCCGTTTCCAAATGCATCTTGCGGATGAGCGCTCAAATTCATCAACCGGGATGTAAAAACTAGATAATTGAAAAATGGGCGTCAATGTAATTTGTCGCATCTGACGACATTACACGACGCCCGAGATTGGTACCGCGCGGAAAGGTCTGCGTCGCGCCGAGCCAAACGACGGCGTCGCGGCCCTGTCAATTCCGCGCGGGTTATCCCTTCACCCCGCGCCAATCGGCCGGATTGCACTCTCCCGCCCCGTCGCCGCAGGATGACGGCCCATGCGGCGCCACGTCCCCATCGTCCTCGCGGCCCTCCTCGCCCTCGTGGCGACGGCGCTCCTCGCCTATCAGTGGCTCGGGCAGCCGACGACCTTGCGCGTCGCGGTCGGGCCGGCGGGGAGCGAGGATGCGCGCCTCGTCGCGGCGGTGGCGCAATCGCTCGCCCGCACCCACGAGGAGGTGCGCCTGCGACCGGTCGCGACGGGCGGCGTCGCCGAGAGCGCGAGCCTCGCCGAGCGGGGCAAGGCCGACCTCGCGGTGGTGCGCTCCGACGTCGGCATCCCGGCCAACACCCAGACGGTGGCGATCCTGCACCGCAACGCGGTGCTGCTGCTGGCGGCCGACCCCTCGCTCGCCACCGTGCCGGACCTGCGCGGGCGCCGGATCGGCATCGTGCGCAACCCCTCCGGCAACACCCGGCTGCTCGTCACCATCCTGGAGCATTACGACATACCGGCCGACGCCGTCACGGTGGTGCCGCTCGGCGACGGGCGCGAGGCCGGCGAGGCCCTGCGCGCGCACCGGGTCGATGCCGTGATGGTGGTGAGCCCCCTCACCGGCCGCACCGCCGGCGAGGTGGTGGCGAGCATCGCCAAGGGAGGCGGGAATACGGGAGGCGGGAACACGGGAGACGGAACCTCGGCCGGCGGCACCCCGAACTTCATCCCGATCGGCGAGGCGGCGGTGCTGGCCCGGCGCTGGCCGGCGCTGGAGAGCGTCGAGGTCGCCCGCGGCACCTTCGGCGGCACGCCGCCGCGCCCGGCCGAGACGATCACCACGGTCGGGGTCAGCCACCGGCTGGTGGCCCAGGCGCAGCTATCCGACTCGGTCGTCTCGGAACTGACGCGGCTCCTCTTCGTCAACCGGCCCGGCCTCGCCGTCGAGGTGCCGCTCGCCAACCAGATCGAGGCGCCCGACACCTCGAAGAGCGCCTCGCTCCCGGTCCATCCCGGCGCCCAGGCCTATTACGAGGGCGAGGTCGAGAGCTTCTTCGAGCGCTACGGCGACTGGTTCTACCTCCTGGTGATGTGCGTCTCGATCCTGGGCTCGGCCGCCGCCACCCTGGTGTCGCGGGCGGCCAACCGCTCGCGGGCCCGGGACATGGCGCTGCTGCGCCAGCTCCTCGCCATCGTGCGGGCGAGCCGCGACGTCGAGGACGAGGGGGAGCTCGCCGACCTCGATCGCCAGGCCGACGAGATCCTGGCCGCCGCGCTCGCCCGGGCCGGGACCGGGGCGATCGACAATGCCGGGGTCGCGGCCTTCACCCTCGGCCTCGACCAGGCCCGGCGGGCCATCGCCGAGCGCCGCGCCGTATTGCTGGAGCGGCAGGCGCAGGGCCTCGACCGCGGGCCGGACCCGCTCTCCGCCGCGGCGGAGTGACGCTGTCGGAGACAGGCGCCCCCTTGCGGAGAGGCGCCACACCTTATATTGCGACGCAACAGTTTTCCCCCGGCTCGATGCGTCCGGCTGCCATCCTGGCGGCCCGCGGCGTGCCGGGCTTTGTTTGCTTCGGATATCCCATGAAGCTGCGCAATATCGCCATCATCGCCCACGTCGACCACGGCAAGACGACCCTCGTCGACAAGCTGCTCCAGCAATCCGGCTCGTTCCGCGAGAACCAGCGGGTCGAGGAGCGCGCGATGGACTCGAACGACCTCGAGAAGGAGCGCGGCATCACCATCCTGGCCAAGGCCACCTCGGTGGTCTGGAAGGACACCCGCATCAACATCGTCGACACCCCCGGCCACGCCGATTTCGGCGGCGAGGTCGAGCGCATCCTCTCGATGGTCGACGGCGTTATCGTGCTCGTCGACGCCGCCGAGGGCCCGATGCCGCAGACCAAGTTCGTGGTCTCGAAGGCGCTCAAGATCGGCCTGCGCCCGATCGTGGCGGTCAACAAGGTCGACCGGCCCGACGCCCGCATCACCGAGGTCGTCAACGAGGTCTTCGATCTCTTCGCCGCGCTCGACGCCACCGACGACCAGCTCGACTTCCCGATCCTGTACGGCTCGGGCCGCAACGGCTGGATGTCGACCACGCCGGAGGGCGACCAGTCCGAGGGCCTCGCGCCCCTGTTCGACCTCGTGCTGGAGCACGTGCCCCAGGCCAAGACCGAGGAGGGCCCGTTCCGGATGCTCGGCACGCTGCTGGAGGCGAACCCGTTCCTCGGCCGCATCATCACCGGGCGCATCGCGTCCGGCACCGTGAAGCCGAACCAGCAGGTCAAGGTCCTCGACCGCGAGGGCAAGGTCGTGGAGACCGGCCGCGTCTCGAAGATCCTGGCCTTCCGCGGCCTTGAGCGCCAGCCGATCGAGGTCGGCGAGGCGGGCGACATCGTGTCGATCGCCGGTCTCGTGAAGGGCACCGTCGCCGACACCTTCTGCGACCCGCAGGTCGAGACCCCGATCCAGGCCCAGCCGATCGACCCGCCGACCGTGACGATGTCGTTCATCGTGAACGACAGCCCGCTCGCCGGCACCGAGGGCGACAAGGTCACGAGCCGCATGATCCGCGACCGCCTGTTCAAGGAGGCCGAGGGCAACGTCACGCTCAAGATCGAGGAGGCCGCCGACAAGGACTCGTTCTACGTCTCGGGCCGCGGTGAGCTGCAGCTCGCGATCCTGATCGAGACCATGCGCCGCGAGGGCTTCGAGATCGCGGTGTCGCGTCCCCGCGTCGTGTTCGAGAAGGACGAAGCCGGCGAGATCATGGAGCCGGTCGAGGAGGTCGTGATCGACGTCGACGAGGAGTATTCCGGCGTCGTCGTGCAGAAGATGTCGGAGCGCAAGGCCGACATGATCGAGATGCGCCCGTCGGGCGGCAACCGCCTGCGCCTGGTGTTCCACGCTCCGACCCGCGGCCTGATCGGCTACCAGGGCGAGCTGATGACCGACACCCGCGGCACCGCGATCATGAACCGGCTGTTCAAGGCCTACGAGCCCTACAAGGGCGAGATCGCCGGTCGCCGCAACGGCGTGCTGATGTCGAACGACCAGGGCGAGGCCGTGGCCTACGCGCTGTGGAACCTCGAGGATCGCGGCCCGATGATGATCGAGCCCGGCTGGAAGGTCTACCAGGGCATGATCATCGGCGAGCACAACCGCGAGAACGACCTCGAGGTGAACGTGCTCAAGGGCAAGAAGCTCACCAACATCCGCACCACCTCGAAGGACGAGGCGGTCCGCCTCACCCCGCCGATCCGCATGACCCTCGAGCGCTCGCTCGCCTGGATCCAGGACGACGAGCTGGTCGAGGTGACCCCGAAGTCGATCCGCCTGCGCAAGGCCGTCCTCGACCCGAACGACCGCAAGCGGGCGGAGCGGGCCAAGGAAGCGCTGAGCGCGTAAGGCTGAGCGCCTGATCCGTCGCTTTCCTGCGTAGCAGAATCCCTCGCCCCGACCCGGGGCGGGGGATTTTTCGTGGTAGGTGGTGGACGACCGGCCAAGCTTGAGTGGATTCCCGGGCCGTCCTCCCGTATCCCGACCGTGACGATGACACCGACGCGGCGGCAGGAGGCCGTGTGGAACACGAGATCTACCGCTGGCTCGGGATCCCGGCCTCGATCCAGTCGGACGTGCTGGCACCGATCGGGCTCGCTATCGCGGTCATCGTCACGGTGCACGCGCTGATGCGCAAGCGCGAGGTCAGCGCGGCGATCGGCTGGATCGGGCTCGCCTGGCTGTCGCCGATGCTCGGCAGCCTGCTCTACGTGATGTTCGGCATCAACCGGGTGAGCCGGCGCGCGCGGCGCCTGCCGGTCCTGCCCGGCCCGCGCCCCGGCGCTCCGCCCCCGCCGGTGGCCGAGGTGCCCGACGACTTTCAGCCGCTCAAGCAGGCGGTGCAGCGGATCAGCGGCCTGCCGCTCGTCGCCGGCAACCGCATCCGGCGCTACCGCCACGGCGACGAGGCCTATCCGGCGATGCTGGCGGCGATCGGCGAGGCGACCACCAGCGTGGCTCTGTCGAGCTACATCATGCGCGACGACGACAGCGGCCGGGCCTTCGCCGACGCGCTCGCCGCCGCACGCGCCCGGGGCGTCGCGGTCTGCGTGGTGATCGACGGTATCGGCAGCGGCTACTTCTTCCCGGCGATGTACCGGCGGCTGCGAGCCCTCGGAATCCCGGCCGGATTGTTCATGCACTCGGCGCTGCCCTGGCGGATGCCGTTCCTGAACCTGCGCACCCACAAGAAGCTCCTGCTGATCGACGGCCGGATCGGCTTCGTCGGCGGGGTCAACATCGCCGACGAGAACGTCATGGCGAAGGACCCGCCCGAGCCGGTGCGCGACAGCCATTTCCGCATTGACGGGCCGGTGGTGGGGCAACTCGCGCAGGCGTTCTGGCGCGACTGGGCCTTCGTCAAGGGCGAGGACCTGGAGGGACCGGCGTGGTTCCCGGAGATCCCGCCGGCCGGCGCCTCCCTCGCCCGGGTCGTCACCTCGGGGCCCGACGCGGATATCGAGAAGATCGAGTTCGTGGTGCTGGAGGCGGTCGCCACCGCGCGGCGCTCGGTGCGGCTCACGACACCCTACTTCCTGCCGAGCGAGACGCTGCTGACGGCGCTCGGCCTCGCGGCGATGCGCGGCGTCACCGTCGACGTCATCATCCCGCAGGCGAGCAACCACCGGGTGGTCGACTGGGCGACGCGGGCCCATGTCGGGCCGCTCCTGGAGGCTGGGGTCAACATCTGGCTCGACCGGCCGCCCTTCGACCATTCGAAGCTGATGGTGGTCGACGACGCCTGGTGCTTCGTCGGCAGCGCGAACTGGGACAGCCGCAGCTTCCGGCTCAATTTCGAGCTCAACGTCGAGGTCTACGACCCCGATTTCGCAGCCGACCTCGACGGGCTGATGCGGGCCAAGATGGAGCAGCGCCTGACGGCGGACGCCCTCAACTCTCGCGGGATGGCCGTGCGCCTGCGCGACGCCGCCGTGCGATTGCTGCTGCCATATCTTTGAGCGGCGCGCGCTTGCGGAAGTCCTCGGCGCGGTCGCGAAACGCCTCGATGCGGGCGCGCAGCGGCTCTCGCCGCCCCTGCGGGTTGCCGGGCTCGAGATGGACCACGATCGGCCGGTGGTCGGAGGCGCCCCGCGGCAGCACCGCCTGGCCGCGGCAGGAGAGCCCCCGCACGAGACAGCGGTCGAGGCGCAGGGGCACGAGGTCGACCATGGCGTGGGTCGGGTGGCGCGGCCCGACATCGTGGAAGCCCGGCAGCAGGGCCGGTCCGACGATGTTGTAGTCGCCGAGCACCGCGGCGCGCACCGGCAGGGCTTGAGCGATGCGGCGCAGCTGGCGCCGGTTCAGCACCTGCCCGTGCGAGAGGTGGACGTTGGCGACCCCGAAGGTGCCGAGATCGAGGATCTGGCAGACCCGGTCGATCAGCGCGCCGGAGGGCAGGGCCACCACCTCGGGCGGGCGGGCCCAAGGCGTCGGGCTCCACATCGCGAGACCGTGGATGCGGCGCGGCAGCGGCGCCCAGGCATAGTGCCCGCCGACCCGCGCCTGCAACTCGGTGATGTCGACGGTCGCCTCCTGCATCAGCAGCAGGTCCGGCTTCTCGTGCGCGATCAGCGCCTCGAGGGCGTCGACCGTCGCGCCGGTCCGCCGCAGCAGGTTCCAGCTGATGATCTTGCGCGGACCGGGGCGGTGCGGCGCGTGGGCCGCGGCCGGGGTCTCGGCGGGCAGGAGGCGTTGGGGGGGCAGCATGGCACCGCTTGCGGAAGCGCTCGGAGTGAGCCGGCGAAGGGGCATACGCCGATTTGCCGATTCGCGAAACGCGCGTCAGGCGCCGGGGGGTCGCAGGCCTGGCAGGGCTCGCACGAGGGCGCGGAACTGGTCGCCGCGATCCTCGAAGCTGCGGAACTGGTCGTAGGAGGCGCAGGCCGGCGAGAGCAGCACCACCGGCTCGGGCCCGTCGTCCCGCTCCGCCGCGGCGGCGGCGGCTGCGACGGCGGCATCGAGCGTGCCGCAGCGGCTGAACGGCACCTGCCCGTCGAGGGTGGCGGCGAACGCCTCGGTCGCGGCGCCGATCAGGTAGGCGTGGGCGACGCGCGGGAAGTACGGCGCGAGGCTCGCGATCCCGCCCTCCTTCGGCTTGCCGCCGAGGATCCAGTGCACGCGCTGGAAGGCCGAGAGCGCCTTCTCGGTCGAGTCGGCGTTGGTGGCCTTCGAATCGTTGATGAACAGCTCGGATCCGCGCCGTCCGACCTCCTCCATCCGGTGCGGCAGGCCCGGGAAGGTCGCGAGCGCCGCAGCGAACTCGTCCGGCGCGACGCCGAGCTCGCTCGCCACCGCGTAGGCGATGGCGGCGTTCTGCCAGTTATGGGCGCCGCGCAACGACCCGATGCCGGAGAGGTCCGCCACCGGCTCGGCCGGCTCGCGGCGGCCGTCGATGACGACCCCGTTGCGGGCGAGGATGCCGGGTCCCTCCCCTGCCTCGCCGACATGGACGCGGGTCAGCGGACCCGCACGGCGCTCGGCGATCGCCCGGCAGAACTCGTCGTCGACCCCGACGATCGCGTGGGCGGCGCCGGTCACCAGCCGCTCCTTGATAGCGGCGTAGTGCGCCATGTCGCCGTGGCGGTCGAGGTGGTCGGGCGTGAGGTTGAGGAGAACGCCGATCGTGGGCGCCAGCGACGGGGTCAGGTCGATCTGGAACGAGGACAGCTCGATCACGTGGACGCGATGGGCCGAGGGCGGCGCCAGCGACAGGATCGCCGTGCCGATATTGCCGCCCATCTGCACGTCGCGCCCTGCCTGCGCCAGGACGTGGGCGATCAGCGCCGTGGTGGTCGACTTGCCGTTGGTGCCGGTGATGGCGACGAACGGCGCGTCGGGGCTCGTCGCCGCCCGCTCGCGGCAGAACAGCTCGATATCGCCGATCACCGGCACGCCGGCGGCCTTGGCGAGTTCCACCGTCCAGTGCGGCGCCGGATGGGTGAGCGGCACGCCGGGGGCGAGGACCAGCACCGCGAAGGCGCTCCACTCCGCCTGCCGCAGGTCGCCGGTCTCGATGCCCTGCTCGCGCGCTGCCTCCATCCGCGCCGGGTTGTCGTCGCAGGCGATCACCCGGGCGCCGCCGGCCTTGAGGCTGAGCGCGGTCGCGAGGCCCGAGCCGCCGAGCCCGAACAGGGCGACCGTCCGGCCGGCGAAGGTGGTGGAGGGTGTCATGCGGTGTCCGCCGGATACGTCAGGAATGGCGCGATCCCTTCCCCGTATGAACTCACGCATCCACACATCGCTGGAAGAGGCGCGGGGCTCTCCTCTCCCCGCGGGCGGGGAGAGGGCTGCGTCTCCGTTCAGGAGATGCAGCAAGCCCGAAGGGCGAGGGTGAGGGGGTGTTTCCGGAGGAGCCACATCCGGCACCTCCCCCTCACCTTCGGCTGCCGCCTCGCTGCGCCCCCTGAACGTGGGCACAGCCCTCTCCCCGCCCGCGGGGAGAGGAGACGCGCGCGACCCGACATGTGAATCCACGACCCCGCATGGGAAAGGGATGCACCTTACTTTCAAGCCTGGACGAGGATTGCAACAGGCGGTCCGTGAAGCACGTCGCGGAGAACAGATTCTACCGCAGCTTCAAGGTCGCCAGTCCCAGCAGCGCCAGCACCACCGCGATGATCCAGAACCGGATCACCACCTGCGGCTCCTTCCACCCCTTCTGCTCGAAGTGGTGGTGGATCGGCGCCATGCGGAAGACGCGCTTGCCGGTGAGCTTGAACGAGGCGACCTGGATGATGACGGACAGGATCTCCAGCACGAACAGGCCGCCGACGATGCCGAGCACGATCTCGTGCTTCGTCGCCACCGCGACGGTGCCCAGCAGCCCGCCGAGCGCCAGCGAGCCGGTATCGCCCATGAAGATCTGGGCCGGCGGCGCGTTGAACCACAGGAAGCCGAGGCCCGCCCCGATCAGCGCGCCGCAGACCACCGCCAGTTCGCCGGTGCCCGGGACGTAGTTCACCTGGAGGTAGGAGGCGTAGATCACGTTGCCGACGAGGTAGGCGATGATCCCGAAGGTCGCTGCGGCGATCATCACCGGCACGATGGCGAGCCCATCGAGGCCGTCGGTGATGTTGACCGCGTTGCCCGCACCGACGATCACGAAGCCCGCGAAGGCGACGTAGAACAGCCCGAGATTGATGATCGCGTCCTTGAAGACCGGGAAGGCGAGCCGGTAGGCCAGGCCGGGGGCGGAATATTCCGCCACCGCGACGCAGGCCGCGATCGCGATCAGGGCTTCGAGTGCGAGGCGGAACTTGCCGGAAAAGCCCTTGTGGCTCTGCTTCGTGACCTTGAGGTAGTCGTCGTAGAAGCCGATCGCGCCGAAGCCCAGCGTCACCATCATGACGATCCAGACGTAGTGGTTGCGCGGGTTGGCCCAGAGCAGCACCGCCACCATCACGCCGGCGAGGATCATCAGCCCGCCCATCGTCGGCGTGCCGCGCTTGGTCAGCAGGTGCGATTGCGGGCCGTCTTCGCGGATCGGCTGGCCCTTGCCCTGGCGCAGGCGCAGGAGCGAGATGATCCATGGGCCGAACCAGAACACGAAGAAGCCCGCCGTGAACAGCGCGCCGCCGGTCCGGAAGGTGATGTAGCGAAAGACGTTGAGCGGCGAGAACACGCCGCTCAGGTCGGAGAGGAGATAGAGCATCCCGAGAGGTATCCGATCGTGGGCGAGCGGCAACGTCGGGCTTATGCCCGCAACGCTGCGACAGAATCCTGAAGGTTGGCTCAGCCGGACCGGCCGACTGCGAGATCCTGGTCGACGGGAGCGCCGTAGCGGGCCTTGAGCGCCTCGACGATCCGGCCCATGCGGGTGCTGTTCGAGCCCTTGACCATCACCGCGTCGCCGGGCCGCAGAGCCGCGAGCACCGGATCGACGAGTTCGGCCGAGGAGGCGCGGGCGCCGGCGCGGCGTGCGCTCGGCAGAGCCTCGAACAGCTCCTGCATCAGCGGGCCTGCGGTGAAGACGAGGTCGACGCCGTGCTCCTCGACGGCCTCGGCCAGCTCGCGATGCAGGCGGGGGGCGTCCGCGCCTAATTCCATCATGTCGCCGAGGACCGCGATGCGCCGGCCGGACGTCTCGACCCCGGCGAGCGTGCTGAGCGCCGCCCGCACCGAAGCCGGATTGGCGTTGTAGCTCTCGTCGACGAGCAGCGCCTCGCCGTCGCCGATGCTGAGGACGTGGCGGGCGCCGCGGCCGGCCGGCGGGCGCAGCTGCGCCAGCGAGAGCGCGGCGAGCGCGAGGTCGGCGCCGAGCGCCTGCACGGCGGCGATGACCGCGAGCGAGTTCAGCGCCGTGTGCCGGCCCGGCGTGCCGAGCTGGTAGGTGACGGGCACCCCCATCGCCCGCACGTCGACGATCGAGAGGTCGGGGCGCATCACGATGCGCTCGGCCCGCACGTCGGCCTCGCGGTGCTCGCCGAAGCTCACCACCCGGCCGGCGCGGGAGGCCAGCGCGTGCGCCTTCAGCCGCTCGAAATTCGGGTTGTCGCGGTTGATGATCGCGACGCCGCCGGGCTCCAGGCCGTAGAAGATCTCGCCCTTGGCATCGGCGATGCCCGACAGCGAGCGGAAATGCTCAATATGGACCGGCTCGACCGTGGTGACGATCGCGATCTCGGGCCGCACCAGGCGGGTGAGCGGCGCGATCTCGCCGGCATGGTTCATGCCGACCTCGAACACCGCGAACTCGCTCGAAGCCGGCATCCGGCTCAAGGTCAGGGGCACGCCCCAGTGATTGTTGTAGGAGGCGACCGAGGCGTGGGTGGCGCCTTGCGCGGCGAGCACGTGGCGCAGGGCCTCCTTGGTGCCGGTCTTGCCGACCGAGCCGGTGACGGCCAGCACCCGCGCGCCGGTGCGGGCGCGCGACGCCACGGCGAGGCCGCGCATCGCGGCCAGAACCCCGTCCTCGTCCCGCGCCGGCACGGCGATCAGCGGGCCGGCATCCGAGAGGTCGGCCGCGCGCTCCGCGGCCACCACCGCGGCGCCGGCACCCCGGGCGAGGGCGTCGCGCACGAAGTCGTGGCCGTCGCGGGCCTCGCCGCGGATGGCGAAGAACAGGTCCCCGACCTTCAGGGTGCGGGTGTCGATGGAGATCCCGGACAGGGCCTGCGGCGCGTCGGCATCGGCGACGACGCGGCCGCCCATGGCGGCGGCGGCCTCGGTCAGGGTCCAGAGGGGCTCGGTCATGCGCGGGACTCCTCGATCGCGCTCAGGACCGCGTCGCGGTCGGAGAAGGGGAGCGTGCGGTCGCCGATGATCTGGCCGGTTTCATGACCTTTGCCGGCAACGACCAGAACGTCGCCGGCGCGAAGGTCGCGCACCGCCGCCCGGATCGCCTCGGCGCGGTCGCCGATCTCCTCGGCGCCGGGCGCCGCCGCCAGGATCGCCGCGCGGATCGTGGCGGGGTCCTCGCTGCGCGGATTGTCGTCCGTGACGATGACCCGGTCGGCCTTGTCGGCGGCGATGCGGCCCATCAGCGGGCGCTTGGCGCGGTCGCGGTCGCCGCCGCAGCCGACGACGCAGACGAGGCGCCCGGTGGTGAAGGCGCGCAGGGCGTCGAGGACGTTCGCGAGCGCGTCGGGCTTGTGGGCGTAGTCGACGACGCAGAGCGCGTCGCGCACCGTGCCGACCCGCTCCAGCCGCCCCGGCACGCCGGCAAGTTCCCCGAGCGCCGCGATCACCTCGGATTCGCGCCCGGCCCCGGCCGGGGTCGCGAGCACGAGGCCGGCGGCGAGGAGCGCGTTCTCGACCTGGAACGCCCCGACGAGGGGGAGGTCGACGGTATGGGTCGCGGCCCCGACCGCGATCTCGAGGCGCTGCGCGAAGCCCTCGGTGCGGGCCGAGACCAGGCGGATCCCCTCCCCCGCCCGGCCGGTGGTGACGAGCCGCAGGCCGCGTTCCTGCACGGCGGCGATCACCGCCCCGCTCTGCGGGCCGTCGGCATTGACCACCGCCGTGCCGCCGTCTGGCAGCAGGGTCGTGAACAGACGGAGCTTCGCCTGGAGGTAGGCCTCCGGCGTGCCGTGATAGTCGAGATGGTCGTGGCCGAGATTGGTGAAGCCGGCGGCGGCGAGGCGCACCCCGTCGAGACGGCTCTGCTCGATCCCGTGGGAGGACGCCTCCATGGCGAGTTCCGTCACGCCGTCATGCGCGAGCCGGTCGAGGGTCTTGTGCAGCGTGATCGGGTCGGGGGTCGTGAGCGAGCCGTAGGCGGCGCCGCTCGTCGTGATGACGCCGAGCGTGCCGAGGCTCGCGGCCTCGCGGCCGAGCCGGCCGAAGATCTGGCGCACGAAATCCGCCACCGAGCTCTTGCCGCTGGTGCCGGTGACGGCGACGACCGTACCGGGCTGGCCCGGATGCAGGCGGGCGGCGGCAGCCGCGAGCGCGACGCGGGCATCCGCGACCTCGATATAGGCCACGGCCTCCGGCAGGTCGGCCGGGCGCGGGCCTTGCGCCACCATCGCCGCCGCGCCGGCCGCCGCCGCCTTCGCGGCGAAGAGCCGGCCGTCGGCGGCGGTGCCGGGTACCGCCAGGAACACGAAGCCGGGCTCGACCTTGCGGCTGTCGGCGGTGAGGCCGGTGACGGGGAGGCCCGCGGCTTGGCCGGTACCATGGCCGGCCTCAGGGAACAGGTCGCCGAGGGTGAGGCTCATCGTCCGTCCAGCATGTTGACGTGGTAGGCGCCGAGCTTGACCATCAGCGGGAACGGCTTCACCGGCGGGTCGAATTGCGGTGGCAGGCCGAGGATCGGGGCGACGCGGGCGATCACCCGGCCGGTGACGACGCCGGAGTTCCAGGCGGCTGTGGCGTAGGAGCCGGATTCCGCCGCCACCGCCTGCGGTTCGTCCATGATGGTGACGAACAGGTATTTCGGCTTGTCCATCGGGGCGGCGGCCATGAAGGTCGTGAACAGCCGGTTCTTGACGTAACGGCCGCGGATCACCTTCTCGGCGGTGCCGGTCTTGCCGCCGACGTAGTAGTACGGAATCGCCGCCTTCTTGGCCGAGCCCTCGGTGGCGTTGAGGCGCATGATGTAGCGCATCGCCTCGCTGGTCTGGGGCGAGAGCACCTGCGTCGCCTTCTCGCGCGCCTCGGCCTCGCTGCGCTTGAGGAAGGTCGGCGTCATCAGGAAGCCGCCGTTCGCGATCGCCGCCACCGCGGCGGAAGCCTGGAGCGGCGCCACAGCGAGGCCGTGGCCGAACGCGATGGTGATGGTGTTGATTTCGGTCCAGCGCGGCGGGATGATGGGCTCGGCGCTCTCCGGCAATTCGGTGCGCAGGCGGTCGAGCAGGCCCATCTTCTTCAGGAAGGCCTTGTGGCCGGGCACGCCGATGCCGAGCGCCATCTTGGCCGAGCCGATGTTGGAGGAGTGCGTGAACACCTCCGGCATCGTGATGACCCGGTTGGTGCCGTGATACTCGTGGATCTTCTGCCGGCCCCAGTGCAGCACGCCGCCGCGGGTGTCGAAGGTCGAGTTGACGTTGAACTTGCCGGAATCGAGCGCCATTGCCAGCGTCATCGCCTTGAAGGTCGAGCCCATCTCGTAGACGCCGACGTTCATCCGGTTGATCCGGTCGGGATCGAGCGCGTCCTTCGGCTCGTTCGGGTCGAAGTCCGGCAGGGAGGCGAGCGCGATCACCTCGCCGGTGGTCACGTCGAGGATCAGGCCGGCGGCCGCCTTGGCGCGGTAATGCTCCATGCCCCAGGCCAGCTCGTCGCGCACCGCGTGCTGGGCGCGCAGGTCGATCGAGAGCTGGACCGGTGCCATGTCGGCCGACTTCTCGACGAAGCCGAGGCTGTTCAGATCGCGCAGACCCTGGCGGTCGATGTACTTCTCCATGCCGGCGATGCCGACATTGTCGAGATTGGTCACGCCGAGGATGTGGGCCGCCGCGGTGCCGTTCGGGTAGACCCGCTTGTGGTCGGACAGGAAGCCGACGCCCGGAATGCCGAGGCGGTGCACCTCGGCCTGCTGGCGCGGGGTGATCTCGCGCTTGACCCAGACGAAGCCCTTCTTCGACGACAGTTTCTCGCGAAGGTCGCGGGCGTTGATCTCCGGCAGGACGGCGGTGAGGAGTTCCACCGCCTCGTCCTTGTCGTAGATGTTCTTCGGCTCGGCGAAGACCGAGACGGTGCGGATGTCGGTGGCGAGGATCTCGCCGTTGCGGTCGATGATGTCGGGCCGCACCTGGGTGGTGCCGCCGGCCTCGGCCCGCCGGGCCGAGGCCGTGCCCGGATCGTCCGGCATGAGCGCGAAGCTGGCGAGCCGGCCCATCAGGGCGAGGAACACCGCGCCGAAGACGAGGCCGACGAGGCCGACGCGGGCGGCGCTGCGCTCCACCGAGAGGCGGAACATCGCCAGGACGCCGCCGCGCAGCATCTGCGCGAGGCTGCGCCGGGGTGCCGGCGGCGCGACGGGCTCCTCGACGGCAGCGGGCGCCGGATCGGCGTCGGTCATCCGGGGGTCGTGAGCCTGGGAGTCCTGATCCTGGTTCACGGCGCCTACCTCTTGGCCGTCGGCGTGACGGTGCGGGTGGGAGTGGGAGTTGACGTGGAGCCGGTAGTGCGGGGCTCCTCGCTGCGGGCGGCGGTGGTGGAGGGCGCGCGCTCCTTGGCGGCGGGCGTCGCGGTCGCGCCGAGGCCGAGCGCCTCGAGCTTGCGGGCGATCTCGTCGCCGCGGTCGACCTTGGCCGGCAGGTCGGCCATCCGCGCGAGGTGGGCGGTGCCGATCGGCTCCAGACTCAGGTACTTGTCGACCGCGCCCTGCAACCGGTCGGGCCGGGTCAGCAGCTGCCACTCGGCGCGCAGGACCGCGATCGCGTCGCGCTCCTTGCGCAGGCGGGTCTTCAGCTTGGCGACCTGCTCGGCCTGGTAGAGCGTGTCGTACTTGATCGAGTAGGCGTAGATGGCCGAGGCGATCAGCCCGGCGATCGCCGCGAGGTGCAGGAGGCGGATCACCGGCGCCCTCCCCGGGTCTGGGTCTCGGGCAGGGAGGCCAGGGCTTCGAGCGCGGTGAGCGGCGGCGGCGGGGCTGCGTCGGTGCGCTCGCCGGCGCGCAGCTTGGCCGAGCGGGCGCGGGGATTGGCCCTACACTCGGCCTCGCCCGCCGCGACCGGGCCCTTGGTCGACAGCGTGAAGCTGCGGGGCGCGGGCTGCGAGGCCATCGGCAGGTGGCGCGAGGCCGCGACCGCCCGGCCGCTGCGGGCGGAGAAGAACTGCTTCACGATGCGGTCCTCCAGCGAGTGGAACGTCACCACCGCGAGGCGCCCGCCCGGCCTCAAGGTGCGCTCGGCGGCGTGGAGCGCCCGCTGCAGCTCGCCGAGCTCGTCGTTGACCGCGATGCGCAGGGCCTGGAAGGTCCGGGTCGCCGGATGGATGCCGCTGCCGGGCTCGGCCCGCACCACGCCGGCGACGATCTCGGCGAGGGCCGCCGTGGTCTCGATGCGGCCGCGCCGGCGCGCCTCGATCAGCGCGCGGGCGACTGCGCGGGCCCGGCGCTCCTCGCCGTAATGGTAAATCACGTCGGCGAGCGCCGCCTCGGAGGCCTCGTTGACGAGGTCGGCGGCGCTCTCGCCCGCCCGCTCCATGCGCATGTCGAGGGGGCCGTCGAACCGGAACGAGAAGCCGCGCTCGGCCTGGTCGAGCTGCATCGACGACACGCCGATATCGAGCACGACGCCGTCGGCCTCTGCAAAGCCGTGCTCGCGCGCGAGTGCGTCGAGGTCGCCGAAGCGGCCCTGCACCAGGGTCAGGCGCCCGGCCTGCTCGCCGACGAGCGCCTGGCCGGCGGCGATCGCCGTCGGGTCGCGGTCGATGGCGAGCACGCGGTTCTCAGGGTCGGCCGCCAGGATCGCCCGGGTGTAGCCGCCGGCGCCGAAGGTGCCGTCGATGATTCGGGCCGGCCCCGAGCCGAGGCGCAGGGCGGCCAGGACCTCGTCCAGGAGGACCGGGATGTGGGGGGCGGCCCCGCTCACGACCGGCACCCCGATGCGGACGGGCCGACGGGCGATCCCGCGCGCCGGGCGCGCCTTGAGGCGTGACGATCCATGGTGCTCCGGGTTCCGCGCGAGCCGGGCCGAAGCCGGCCGGGATCGGCGCCGGGGCGCCGCTTTGCCCACGCCCGACACCGGCGCGCGACCCTCACGCCCGCTGACGCGGGGTGCGGCCGCCGATGCTGGAATCGCCGTGGACGGGGTGGCTCGGGGTATCATGGGCCTCTGGGGTCGTCAACGCGAGGGCACACGCGGCGGGCAGCACCCGCCCCGCGGCAATCAGAGACCAGCAAGGTTAACGAAGGCTTGTGATGCTCGCGCGTCCCGTCGAAAAGTCGAGGCGAGCGTACCTGTTTGCCCACGGGCGCGGGCTCTACCTCGGCGATGCCTCGCGCCCGCCGGGCTTCAGCTGCGGCGGACGCGGGCCGGATTTTCGAAGATCGGGTATCAGCCGGCCTGTAAGCCGGGTTCTGTATGGCCCGGGAGATCCGCGAGGATCCCCCGAACGTGGCGGCCATTCCTCTGGGACGGCCGTTGCCGGCCGCCTCGAGCAACCAACCCGGGCGACGGGCCTGAAGAAGGCCGTGCGCGATTGCCCGCGCGTGCCGCCCCTATTCGGTTTTGCTCCCGGTGGGGTTTGCCGTGCCGTCCGCGTTGCCGCGTCCGCGGTGCGCTCTTACCGCACCCTTTCACCCTGGCCGCGACGGATCCTATAAGGATCCGCGGCGCGGTGGTCTGCTCTCTGTGGCACTGTCCCTGGGGTCGCCCCCGCCGGACGTTATCCGGCACCGTCTCTTCATGGAGCCCGGACTTTCCTCCCCGATCCCGCAGGCGGGAAGACCCGCTGACGGAACCGGAGCGGCCGCCCGGCCGGCTGACGGCGCCGATGTGCGACGCCCGGCCGGCCGCGTCAAGCCGGCAGGCCGGGTTGCCGCGCCACCGACGCTCCCTACCTGCCCGTCCCAAGGCCGCCGCGACGCGGCCGCGAGAACGGAGGCGACCCTGATGAGCGAGAACATCGAGGCGGGCTGGACGCTCGAGACCGTGCAGCAGCTCAAGGCCATGGCGCGCGAGGGCGTCTCGGCCTCGGTGATGAGCCTGAAGCTCAAGCGCCCGGTCACGGCGATCCATGCCAAGCTCGCCGAGCTCGGCCTCACCCCGGCGGCCGAGGCCTGAATTTTCGCGCGGGCGGGCCGCATCCGGCCCGCCCGCCGGCATTCTACCAGCTGCCGGTATTCTGCATCGAGGCCCAGGGCTCCTGCGGCGGCTTGGCGCCGCCCTTCTGGAGGATCTCGATCGAGATGCCGTCGGGCGAGCGCACGAAGGCCATGTGGCCGTCCCGCGGCGGACGGTTGATGGTCACGCCGGCATCGTGGAGCTTCTGGCAGGTCGCGTAGATGTCGTCGACCTGATAGGCCAGGTGGCCGAAGTTGCGCCCGCCGGTATACTCCTCAGGATCCCAGTTGTAGGTGAGTTCGAGCAGCGGCGACTTGGTGTCCTTGGCTCGCGCGGCGTCGCCGGGGGCCGCCAGGAACACCAGGGTGAAGCGGCCCTTCTCGCTCTCGGTGCGGCGCACCTCCTGGAGGCCGAACTTGTTGCAGTAGAAGTCGAGCGCCTTGTCCAGGTCGGCGACGCGGACCATCGTGTGCAGGTATTCCATGGCGCTCCATCCTCGGCTGTCGGGGCGCCCATGCCGGGCGCCGGATCCGGCGTCGTAGCTAGGGCGCCCCTCCGCCGGCGGGGAGTAGCCGATCCCGCGTTGCGCTGCGGCCGGCGCCGGTGCAAAGGCTTGATCCCTCCGCCGCCCGCGAGACCGCCGAGGACCCCGCCATGCAGTCGATCGTTCGCCTCGCCGATTACCGCCCGAGCGACTACCTGATCGACCGCGTCGACCTCGACGTGCGCCTGCATCCGACCGAGACCCGGATCACCGCGACCCTGGCCTTGCGCCCCAACCCCGCCGGCGAGCCCGGCGCAGCCCTCGTCCTCGACGGCGACGAGCTGACGCTGCTCGCCATCGCGCTGGACGGGCAGCCGACGGGCCCGGGCGCGATCGAGGTCACGCCCCGCACCCTCACCCTGCACCAGCCGCCGCAGCGCCCCTTCGTGCTCGAGATCGAGACGCAGGTGAACCCGAGCGCCAACACCAAGCTGATGGGGCTCTACCGCTCGAACGGCGTCTACTGCACCCAGTGCGAGGCCGACGGCTTCCGGCGCATCACCTACTTCCTCGACCGGCCCGACGTGATGGCGGTCTACACCACCCGGATCGAGGCCGATCGGTACGAGTCTCCCGTGCTCCTCGGCAACGGCAACCCGGTCGCCAAGGGCGAGGTTGGCCTGAGCCGCCACTTCGCGGTCTGGCACGATCCGCACCCGAAGCCCGCCTACCTGTTCGCCCTCGTCGGCGGCCGCCTGGGCCGCGTCGGCTCGCGCTTCGTCACCATGGAGGGGCGCGACGTCGAGATCGCCGTCTACGTCGAGCCCGGCAAGGAGGACCGCGCCGGCTTCGCCCTCGACGCGGTCGCCCGCTCGATGGCCTGGGACGAGCGCACCTTCGGCCGCGCCTACGACCTCGACGTCTTCAACGTCGTCGCGGTCTCCGACTTCAACATGGGCGCGATGGAGAACAAGGGCCTCAACATCTTCAACGACAAGTACGTGCTGGCGAGCCCCGACACCGCGACCGACGCGGACTACGCCAACATCGAGGCGATCATCGCGCACGAGTACTTCCACAACTGGTCCGGCAACCGGGTGACCTGCCGCGACTGGTTCCAGCTCTGCCTCAAGGAAGGGCTGACGGTCTTTCGCGACCAGGAATTCTCCTCCGACGAGCGCTCGCGCCCGGTCCACCGCATCGCCGAGGTGAGGACGCTCCGCGCCCGCCAGTTCCCCGAGGATGCCGGTCCCCTCGCCCACCCGGTGCGGCCGAAGGCCTATCGCGAGATCAACAACTTCTACACCGCGACGGTCTACGAGAAGGGCGCCGAGATCGTCCGGATGCTGCGCACCCTGCTCGGCCCCGACACCTTCCGGCGCGGCATGGACCGCTACTTCACCACCTGCGACGGCACGGCGGCCACGGTCGAGGACTTCCTCGCCGCCTTCGTGGCCGAGAGCGGGCGGGACCTCGCCGCCTTCTCCCGCTGGTACGAGCAGGCCGGCACGCCGACCGTCGCGGTGTCGGGCACCTACGATGAAGCTGCGCAAACCTACACCCTCGCCTTCCGCCAGAGCCTGCCGGTGGTCGCGACCGAGGCCGCGGCCGGCGCCGTGCCGCGTCCCCTGGTGATCCCGGTGGCGCTCGGCCTCGTCGCGCCGCAGGGCGGCGCGGTGGACGCCGCGTCCGAGCGGGTGCGCGACGGCGTGTTCGTGCTGGAGAGCGCGCAGGACAGCCTCGTCTTCACGAACGTCGCGGCGGCGCCGGTGCCGTCGCTGTTTCGCGGCTTCTCGGCCCCGGTGAAGGTCGATCACGCGCTGACCCGGGACGAGCGGCTGGCGCTGCTCGCCCACGATTCCGACGCCTTCAACCGCTGGCAGGCGGCCCAGAGCCTCGCCATGGAGGTTCTGGTCGCCCGGGCGCGGGCCGGCGCGCCCCTGTCCGACGAGGCCGGGCCGGAGGGGGCGAGCCTCACGGCTGCGCTCGCGACCTTCCTCGACGGCGAGGCCCTGGCCGATCCCGCCTTCGCGGCCCTGGTCCTGACCCTGCCCGGCGAGCAGGAGGTGGCGCAGACCCTCGCCTCCGAGGTCGATCCCGACGCGATCTGGCGCGCGCGCCAGACCCTGCGGTTGCAGCTCGGCCGCGATCTCGGGCCCCGTCTCCTGGCCCTGCGCGACGCGCTCGCCGAGAATCCGGGCGCGCCGTTCAGCCCCGACGCCGCCAGCGCCGGCCGCCGGGCCCTGCGCAACGCCGCCCTCGACCTCGTCGCCGCCGCCGCGCCGCAGGCCGGCACCGCCCTCGCGCTGGCCCAGCTCGACGCCGCCACGACCATGACCGACCGCCTCGCGGCCCTCGCGACCGTGAGCCTGGTGCCGGGCGAGGCCCGGGAGGCGGCGCTCGCCCGCTTCGGCGACACCTATCGCCACGAGCCCCTGGTGCTCGACAAGTGGTTCGCCCTCCAGGCGATGATTCCGGAGGCCGGCACGCTCGACCGGGTCCGCCGGCTGATGGCGCATCCGGCCTTCTCGCTCGGCAACCCGAACCGGGTCCGCTCGCTGATCGCGAGCTTCAGCCTCAACAATCCGACCCAGTTCCACCGCCCGGACGGGGCCGGCTACGACTTGACCGCCGAGGTGGTTCTGGCCCTCGACCAGAAAAATCCGCAAGTCGCGGCGCGGCTGCTAACTGCTTTCAATACTTGGCGTATGGTCGAGGGCGGGCGCCGCCAGAGGGCCGAGGCCGCCCTGCGGCGGGTGGCCGGGGCGCCGGGCCTCTCTCCCGACGTCAGCGACATCGCCGGCCGATCGCTCGCGGCTGCAAAATAGTTCACAACCCGTTGTGACTGCTGAGGGAATCACGTGGCGTACAGGCCACGCGAGCGCCCGTATCACTGGTTAACACTTCATTTCCACGGCGCGAGACGCTGGACAAAATGCTTGTGGAAATGCCAGATTGAGGCTCGATTCGGGGGCCAGCCGGGAACCTCCGCGGCATCTGTCTTTCTGTTCCGTTGGGGGTTTGGGTATGCTGGAGGCGGATCCCGCCCCCTTCTCTGCGCGTGCCGCGACGATCCTCGGCATCAGCCGGGCGTCGAAGGCCGCGCACCAGCGCCTCGCCCACGCGGAATCCTGGCTGCGGTTCGCCGTCCCGGCGATGCTGGCGGCCTTCCTCCTGTGCCTCGGCACCGTCACCGCCCTCCAGCTCTCCGGCCACCGCGAGGAAGTCGTCGCCGACGCGAGGCGCGACATCGACCTCGTCGCCCGCCTGGCGGCCGGCACGCTGCCGGCCGCCCTCGCCCGCACCTCCGGGACGACGGAGGCGATGGCGCCAGCTGTCTTGCGCGAGCGCCTGATGCGCCTCCTGCCGCCCGGCGGCCTGCCGGCCGGCCGCAGCGTGCTGCTGATCGGCCCCGACGACGCGATCCTCGCCGCCCTGCCCGAGCAGCCCGGCCTACCGCGCAATTTCGGCGAGTTCGTCGGCGAGGTGCAGGTGCTCGGCATCATGGGCGAGCGCGCCGGCGTGCTGCCGGTGGTGCTCGGCGGCGGCGAGCGGGCGCTGGCGACGGTGCGGGCGGTGCCGGGCGGGGCCGGGATCGCTCAGGTCGCGGTGGTGCAGACCCTCGATTCGGTCACCGCCCCCTGGGCCGGGCGGGCGCGCATCGCCGCGGTGCTGGTCGGCGCGGTGACCCTGGTGGTGGTCTGCACCGGCCTCGCCTACGCCCTCCAGGCCGATCGGGCGCGGGCGGTCGACCGAGTCTGCGAGCAGGTGCGCCAGCGCCTCGACACGGCCCTGGGACGGGGCCGCTGCGGCCTGTGGGACTGGGACATCCCGCGCGGGCGGATCTACTGGTCGGATTCGATGTACCAGCTCCTCGGCTACGTCCGGGAGCAGGAATTCCTCTCCTTCGGCGACGTCAACGGCCTCGTCCACCCCGACGATACCGACCTGTATGGCCTCGCCCGCCAACTGGCCGCCCGCGACACCACCGTCGACCACGAGTTCCGCATCCGCGCCGCTGGCGGCGAGTGGGTCTGGCTCAAGGCCCGGGCCGAGATCGTGCAGGACCTGGAGGACAATGGCCGGCACCTCGTCGGCATCGTCATCGACATCTCGGAGCAGCGCCGGCTCGCCGAATCGACCGCCACCGCCGACATGCGCCTGCGCGACGCCGTCGAGGCGGTGTCCGAGGCCTTCGTGCTGTGGGACGCGCAGAACCGCCTGGTCCTGTGCAACTCGAAGTTCCGGCGCCTGCACGCGCTGACCTCCGACGAGGCGCAGCCGGGCCGGCGCTACGACGCCATCATGGGGCGCGCCGCCCTGCCGACCGTGCGGCGCGAGATCCCCGCCGGCGAGTTCCCGGAAGCGGGAGCCCGCACCTTCGAGGCCGAGCTCGCCGACGGGCGCTGGCTGCAGATCAGCGAGCGCCGCACCAAGGACGGCGGCTACGTCTCGGTCGGCACCGACATCACGGCCCTGAAACGGCACCAGGAGCGGCTCGTGGAATCGGAACGCCAGCTCATCGCCACCATCGCGGACCTCAAGCGCTCGCGCCGCACCCTCGAGATCCAGACCCAGCAGCTCGCCGACCTCGCCGAGCGCTACCTCGACCAGAAGGCCCAGGCCGAGAGCGCCAACCGCTCGAAGTCCGAGTTCCTGGCCAACATGAGCCACGAGCTGCGCACGCCGCTCAACGCCATCCTGGGCTTCGCGGAGGTGATGGAGAGCGAGGTGTTCGGCTCGCTCGGCTCCGAGAAGTACCGCGAGTACTGCCGCGACATCCGCTCGAGCGGCCACTACCTGCTGTCGGTGATCGACGACATCCTCGACATGTCGCGGATCGACGCCCGCCGGGTGAAGCTCGCCAAGCAGCCGGTCGCCGTGAGCGAGGCCCTGGAGCGCGCCCTGAAGCTGATCGCCGAGCCGGCCCGGTCGAAGGGCCTCACCATCAGCGTCGAGATGAGCGCCGACACCCTGGTGATGGCCGACGAGCGCGCCCTGCACCAGATCCTGGTCAACCTCTTGCAGAACGCCGTGAAGTTCACCCCCGAGGCCGGCCGCGTCGCGGTGCGCACGCGGCGCGCGATCGATTCGGTGCACATCTTCGTCGAGGACAGCGGCATCGGCATCCCGAAGGCGGCCCTGCCGAAGCTCGGCTATCCCTTCGAGCAGGTCGAGACCAACTTCGCCCGCAGCTACAAGGGCTCCGGCCTCGGGCTCGCCATCGCCCGCTCGCTCGCCGAGCTCCACGGCGGGGGCCTGCGCATCCGCTCCGAGGAGGGCACCGGCACGATCGTGCTCGTGCGCCTGCCGCGGCCCGGCCTGAACGAGTCCGCCGCCGCGCAGGAAGCGATCGCCTTCCAGGCCTGAGAAATCGCAGCCCGCATCGCGCGGGCGGTCAGGCGGCCGTCGGCAGCCAGTCGCAGAAGGCGCGCACGGCGGGATCGTCGCGGCGGGCCGCCGGGACGTAGGCGTAGTAGCTGCGCGCCGGCAGTGCGGGCCCGGCGAAGGGCAGCGTCAACCGGCCCGCCGCGACGTCGTCGGCGACGAGCCGCGTCGGGCCTATCGCCACGCCCAGGCCGTCGAGCGCCGCCTGCAGCGTCTGGTAGAAGTGCTCCAGCGTGATCGAGGCCTGGGGCGCCAGATCCGGCACCCCCGCCGCCGCCAGCCATTGCGGCCAGACATCCGGCAGGGTCGCCGCGTGCAGGAGCGTGTGGCGCGCGAGCTGCGGCGGCTCCCGGAGCGGCAGGCGCTCCAGCAGGGCCGGGCTGCAGACCGGGATGCGCTCTTCGGCGAGGAATTCTCGCGCGACATGGCCCGGCCGCATGTCGGGACCGCCGCGGATCGCGACGTCGTAAGGCCCGGCCAGCTCGGCGAGCGGCACGTTCGAGGTCGTCAGCCGGACCTCGATCGCCGGGTGGGCGCGCTGGAAGGCGTGCAGCCGCGGGATCAGCCAGCGCAGGGTGAAGGTCGCCAGGGCGTTCACGTGGAGCACCCGCGCCTGGCCACGCTCCACCTGGCGCGCGGTGGCGAGCGCGACGCGGTCGAGGGCGCCGCCGATCTCCGCGAGGTAGCTCCGCCCGGCCTCCGTCAGCACCACGCGCCGATTGTGGCGCTCGAACAGCTTCACGCCGAGCCAGGCTTCGAGCGCCTGCACGTGCCGGCTGACCGCACCGTGAGTCACCCGCAGCTCCTCCGCCGCCAGGGTGAAGCTCGCGTGGCGGCCGGTCGCCTCGAAGGCTTTCAGGGCGTTGAGGGGCGGCAGGCGGCGATGCACGTGTCAGTTTTCCTCACGCGAAGGCCACCATAAGGCGTTTGTCGGGGCGCGACGAGAGGGGCATCCTCACCTGCATGACCCCCGAGAGCCGAACCCTGAATCGGGCATCGACCCTGCCCCGAGGCCGTCCCGCATGACCCCGATCGTCCTTGCCGGCGTCGTCTGCGCGGCGATCCTGCATGCCGGCTGGAACGCGGTCCTGCGCGGCGGCAGCGACCGGCTCTGGTCGATGACCCTGATGATGATCGCCGTCGCCTGCACCTCGGCGGTCGCGATGGCGGTCCTGCCCTGGCCGGAGGCCGCGAGCTGGCCCTACCTCGTCGCCTCGGCGGCCATCCATACCGGCTACAACCTGTCGCTCGTGCGGACCTACCGCTCCGGCGACCTCGGGCAGACCTACCCGATCTCCCGCGGCTCCTCGCCCGTGCTCGTCGCGCTGGGGGCGGCCGTGTTCGCGCACGAATCCCTGACGCCCGTCGCCATTCTGGGGATCGCGCTCGTTTCCGGCGGCATCCTGTCCCTCGCGCTCCAGGGCGGGCGGCTGCGCGCCGACTTCCTTCCGGCCGCCTTCGTCACCGGCCTGCTCATCGGGGCCTACACCGTCGTCGACGGGATCGGGGTGCGCCTGTCGGGAAACAGCCTGTCCTACGCGGCGAGCATGTTCCTGCTCTGGAGCCTGACCATGCCGCCCCTCTACCTGGCGATGCGCGGACAGCCTCCCGCCTACACCGCCGGGCAGACGGCGATGGCGCTCGGCGGCGGGATCGTGTCGATCCTGGCCTACGGCATCGTCATCTGGGCGATGCAGTCCGACGCGATGGGTATGGTCTCGGCCCTGCGCGAGACCAGCGTGGTCTACGCCGCGCTCATCGGCCGGGTCTTCCTCGGGGAGACCTTGAGCCCGCGCCGGATCGGCTCGTGCCTCGCCGTCGCCGCCGGCGCGGCGTGCCTGGCCTGGTAAATCACTTCTGGAGACGGACGATGGGCAGCAGGATCCTCCGGGCCGGCCAGTGCCATTGCGGTGCCGTGCGCTTCGAGGCGTCGCTCGGCGACGGGTTCGACACGATCCGCCGCTGCACCTGCTCGTACTGCCGCATGCGGGGCGCCGTCGTCGCCATGGCGGAGGCGGGTGGGGTCGCGATCCTGCGCGGCGAGGACGCCCTGACCCGCTACCGCTTCCACACCGGATCGGCGCAGCACTTCTTCTGCTCGCGCTGCGGCATCTACACCCATCATCAGCGCCGGTCCGACACCAGCCTCTACGCGGTGAACGTGGCCTGCCTGGACGGCGTCAGTCCCTTCGACTTTCCCGAGGTACCGGTGACGGACGGGGTCGAGCATCCCGGCGACACCGGCAGGCCGGCGCGTCGCGCCGGTATCCTCCGCTTCATCCCGGCGGATCGCTGATCGAGAGCCGTGAGGACGGCCGGTCTCGGACCGCCCGCGCAATCATCAGCGCGCGGCGGCCGGCAGCGCGGCGTCGCCGGGGCTGAACGGCTTTTGCGTCCTCACGATCAGAATGGCATCAGCGCGTGAGTTCGGCCAGCCGCTCGTTCGCTGCATCGAGGGCCTGCTCGACAGATGTGAACGCATCCGGTGACTCCTCCCAGAACATGGACTGAGTACCATAGATGGTCCACAGGTACCGGGCGCGGTTGCCTGGATCCGGGCGAACGCTGACGCGGTAGTTGATTTGTCCGACCGGCATTTATTCCTCCAGTACCGTTGTATTGTAGTCGCCGCAGCTGAGCCTGGGGCGACAGATTGCGTGGAAATTAAGCAGGGGCGTGCACAGGATGTCAATTGTGCCGTTCGTGGAAGCTCACAGGATGAAATACCTCGTTCGACGCCCGCCGCCTGGATCCGGGTACAGAAAAGGCCCGGACGGCAGCCCGGCTGGGGCTGACGGTAGGGCCGGGGAAATCCCGGCGATCAACGAGACGCCGCCGGGATGGTTCCAACCGGGGCACGCCGCCTTCGGACGGGTGGTCGCCCGACAACATCGCTGACGCCGGCGATCAGCCTGCCCAAGCGTCCCCGAACCAAGCCTGCCCCACCGAGCCAGGCCAACCATAATTTTGCGAATCGGCAACTCGGCAGGTCCCGGCATCGTCGGGTCTCATCCCCGGCCGGCATCCTCCGCGACCGGCCTATGCTCGACCTGTACCAGCAGGCACCCTGGGCGTGCCGTGTGGATATTCACGAAGGCCGTACGGGGATCGTCGAGCGCCCGCGCGAGGGGCGCGTCGACCTCCGCACCGGCGCCGACATGGCCGAGATCGTAGAGACACTGGTGCCGGTCGTCGTAGGCGCGCACGGAGACGAGCGGGTTCTCGCGCACGATCGGCGCGACCTCGTCGACCGCCTCAGCGCGCGGACACTCCGCCTCGTGCAGGAAGATCGGGCTCGGCGTCCAGTAGATCCCGAGCGGCTTCGGCAGGTCGTAGGAGCCGAGCAGCATCGTCTCGCCCGGTCCGGCGAGGCGCAGGCAGTGCCGGCACGGAAACGCGCCGTCCTGCGTCGCGACGATCCGCCGGAGCGGGTTGCCGCGGTCGTCGGTGCCGGTCCGGCGGAAGCGGTCGGCGGTCTCGGTCGGAATCGGGATGCAGCGGAAAGCGGCCATGCGGTGTCCTCCTCGGTCGAACCCTTACGGGGCCGGGAGGAGGCGCCGCATCCCGCTTCTTGCGCCCGAATCGCGAAGCCCCGGGCATCCGCCGCGCGGGCCCGGGGCTTGGAACGACGAGCGGGAAACCCTCGGCCGTCAGGCCGCCCGCACCGTGGCGAGAAAGCGCGCGACCTCGGCGCCGAGATGCTCGGACTGGCGCGACAGCTCGGTGGCCGAGGCGAGGACCTGGGTCGCGGCGGCGCCCGTCTCCTCCGCGGCGCCCGCCACCCCCGCGATGTTGCCGGTGACCTCGCCGGTGCCGGTCGCGGCCTGGGAGACGTTGCGGACGATCTCCTGCGTCGCGACCCCCTGCTCCTCGACCGCGGCGGCGATCGCCACCGTCACGGTGTCGAGTTCGCGGATCCGCTCGGTGATCGCGGTGATCGCCGTGACCGTCTCGCCGGTGGCGCTCTGCACCGCGGCGATCTGCTGGCCGATCTCCTCGGTGGCCTTGGCGGTCTGGGCGGCGAGCTCCTTCACCTCCGCGGCGACGACCGCGAAGCCGCGGCCGGCCGCACCCGCGCGCGCCGCCTCGATCGTGGCGTTGAGCGCGAGCAGGTTCGTCTGCGCGGCGATCGACGAGATCAGGCCGGCGACGTCGCCGATCCGGCCGACGGTCTGGCTCAGCTCGCGCACCCGGGCGCCGGTCCGGTCGGCCTCCGTGACGGCGGCCCGCGCGAGGCCCGCCGAGCCGTCGACCTGGCGGCCGATCTCGGCCACCGAGGCGCCGAGCTCCTCGGCCGCGGCCGCGACGGTACCGACGTTGGAGGCGGCCTCCTCGGCGGCCGCCGCGACGGCGGCGGACTGGCTCGCCGTCTCGGTCGCCGTGCCGGTCATCTGGCCGGCGGTCGCCTGCAGCTCGGTCGCCGAGGCCGAGACCTGGCCGACGATGCCGCCCACCGCCCGCTCGAACCCGTCGGCGAGCGCCATCATGGTGCGACGGCGCTCCTCGGCCGCCGCCGCGTCGGCGATCCGCTTGATCTCGGCCTGCTCGGCCGCCTTCTGCGACACCATCGCCTTGATGCCCTCGACCGCCCGGCCGATGGCGCCGATCTCGTCGCCCCGGCGCGCCTCGCCGATCTCGGCCTCGATCTCGCCGCGGGCCATCCGTTCGAGGACGCGCACGAGGCGGCCGATCGGCCGGGTCACGCCGAGTACCGTCACCAGGGCGACCGTCACGAGGCCGAGCACGAGGCCGAGGCCGCTGACGAGCATCAGCCGGGTGCGGGTGGCGTTGGTCTGGTCGGTCAGGTCGTCCGAGCTCTTGGCGACGTAGTCCTGGATGTCGAGGGCGAGCTTGCGGGTCTCCTGGATCTGGCCGCTCATGACGGGATCGACGCTGCGCCGGAACAGCTCGAGCGCCTCGGCGCTGCGGTGCGCGAGGGCGAGGTCGCGCACCTTGGCGAGCTTGGCGGCCACATCGTCGAGGTCGCGGGCGATCTTGTCGACGCGGGCCGCGAAGGTCGGCGCCCGCTCGCGCAGGGTCGCGACGCCCGGCTTGAGCCCCGCGAGGGCGTCGTCGAACTCGGTGTTGGCACGGCGGATCTGCGCCTCGTCGGTCTCGGCGATGATGCGGAAGGTCGCGTAGCTCAGGGTGTAGAGGGTGCGGTTGAGGAGGCTGGCGCTGCTCGACGCACGCGACTCTCGCACCAGGAACACGCTGTAGGCGTCGTCGATCGCGGTCATGCGCCCTTGCGCGTACCAGACGCAGCCGCCCACCAGGGCGGCGATCAGCAGGACGGCGGCGGTGAGCTTGTGGAGGATCTTGAATCTGGCGAGCACGGGTCCGGTCCCTGGCGCAGGCATGTGATGGGCAGGGTATGACAATGAACGCCTTAATCCTGCGTAAATCAGCCGGTCTGTGCCTCGAGATCAGTCTGTTTGCACCAACATCCGACACCTCTCGCCCGTCGCGCGAATGCATCGGTCAGCTATGAGCTTTTTATCCGCTCTATTTACGCTAAGTCATCAGGAATCCGGTCGGACGTGGCGGCGAGGTCACGCGGATGCGCCGCATCAGGGCGCCGGCTCGGAAGCGTGGCAGTAACGCAGGGCCGCGCAGGTCGTTCCGTCCGGCCATGCTGCGAGGCGGTGAGCGAGACCCCTGCCCGCGCGGTTCGTCGTGCCGGGTCGACGCCGCTACAGCAGCGCCTCGAACGCCGACCGCACCGCGCCCCGCGTCTCGGCGAGAAGCGCGACGAGCGCCGCCTCGTCGGGCTGGCCGAGAGCCGCGGCGAGGCGGGCCCGGGCCGCCGGCGGGGCGGCGCGGGAGAACTCGCCCTCGACCATCAGGCGCTGCCAGTGGTGGACGTCGTCGAGGAGTCGGTAGGCGGTGACGAGGCGGCCGGCGAGCCCCCGGTCGACGAGGCCGTGGGCGCCGGCGCGCTCCAGCACCTCCGGGGCGTCGAGGCCGACGAGGTCGGGACGGGCGCTCGCATGCGCCAGGACGAGGGCCTGCGCCAGGAAGTCGAGGTCGAGGAGCCCGCCGGGCGCGAGCTTGAGGTCGAGGGGGCCGTGATCGCCCTTCTCGCGCGCGACGAGCGCGCGCATCGCCTTCACCTCCCCGGCGACGGTCGTCGCGTCGCGCGGCTGGCGCAGGACCGCGGCGGCGGTGTCGTCGGCCTCGCGCATCAGGCCCGCATCGCCCGCGATGGCGCGCGCCCGGGTGAGCGCCATGTGCTCCCACAGGGCCGCCTCCTCGCGCCAATAGGCCGAGAAGCGCTGCCACTGATTGGCGATCGGACCCTGGCCGCCGCTCGGGCGCAGGCGAAGATCGACCTCGTAGAGTCGGCCGCGCCGCGTCGGCACGGTGAGCGCCGCGACGAGGCGCTGGGTCAGGCGGTTGTAGTAGACCGCCGCGTCGAGGCGGCGCTTGCCGTCGCTCTCGCGCCGCTCGGGGTCGAAATCGTACAGCACCACGAGGTCGAGGTCGGAATCGGCGGTGAGCTGGCGCGAGCCGAGGCGCCCGAGCCCGAGCACCGCGAAGCGCCCGCTCGGCACGCGGCCGTGTTCCTCGGCGAAGGCGGCCTCGACCGCGTGGAGGGAGGCCGCGACGGCGGCTTCGGCGATGCCCGCATAGGCCCGGCCAGCGCTCGCCGGCGGCAGGATGCCGGAGAGGAGGCGGGCGCCGGTGACGAAGCGCAGCTGGCGGGCGGCGTCGCGGCTTCGGTCGAGGAAGTCCTCGTAGTCACGGGGGCGGCCGAGGCCGGCCCGGAACTGCTCGGCGAGCGCGTCGGTGTCCGTCACCGGCGCCACGAAGGCCGGGTCGATCACCGCGTCGAGGACGTGCGGGCTGAACGCCACCGTGTCGGCGAGCCGCGGCACGGTGCCGAGGAGGTCGGCGAAGAGCAGCCGCAGGCGCTCGTGCGAGCGCAGGATGGTGAGGAGTTCCACCGCCGCCGGCATCCGCCCGAAGGCGCGGTCGAGGGCGGCGAGCGCCCCGTCGGGATCGGCGGTGCCGGCGAGCGCCTGGATCAGCGCCGGCACCAGCTCGGTCAGCACCTCGCGGGCGCGCGGGCTCGTCACCGCCGGGCGGCGGCCGAAATGCCAGCCCCGTACCGTCTCGGTCGCCCGCTCCGGCGCCCGGAAGCCGAGGCGGCGCAGGGTCGCGAGGGTTTCCGGATCGTCCTCGACGCCGGTGAAGACGAGGTCGCCGACCTCCGCCGCGAGGTCCGGCTCGGCCTCGAACAGCAGCGCGTAATGCCCCTGCACCCGGCGCGCCTCGGCGGTCAGCGCCTCGCCGAAGGCGGCCTCGTCGGAATAGCCGAGGAAGCGGGCGAAGCGGCCGAGCTTTGCGGGATCCTCCGGCAGGCGCTGGGTCTGCTCGTCCGCCACCATCTGGAGCCGGTGCTCGACACCGCGCAGGAAGCGGTAGGCGTCCGCGAGTTCGTCGCGGGCCTGCGGGGTGATCCAGCCCTCGTCGTGGAGCGTCGCCAGCATCTCCAGGGTGCGCCGGCCACGGAGCGAAGGGCGCCGCCCGCCGAAGACCAGCTGCTGGGTCTGGACGAAGAACTCGACCTCGCGGATGCCGCCGCGCCCGAGCTTGATGTCGTGGCCGGCCACCGCGATGGCGCCGTGGCCGCGCACGGCGTGGATCTGCCGCTTCATCGCGTGCACGTCGGCGATCGAGGCGAAATCGAAGTACTTGCGCCAGACGAACGGCCGCAGCTCGGCCAGGAAGGCCTCCGCCCGCGGGAGGTCGCCGGCGACCGGCCGCGCCTTGATGAAGGCGGCGCGCTCCCAGTTCTGGCCCACCGTCTCGTAGTAGGTGTAGGCCGACGGCAGCGACAGGGCGGTCGGGGTCGAGCCGGGATCGGGCCGCAGGCGGTAGTCGACCCGGTGGACGTAGCCGTCGGCGGTGCGCTCCTGGAGGAGCTTCGCCATCGTCTGCGCGATCCGGCTGAAGAACGGCGTCGCCTCGACGCCCTCGCGCAGCGGGGCGACGTCGGGATCGAACAGCACGATCAGGTCGACGTCGCTCGAATAGTTCAGCTCGCAGGCCCCAAGCTTGCCCATGCCGAGGACGATCAGGCCCGATCCTCCCTGCGGATTCGCCGGATCGGGGGGCAGGAAGCGGCCGGCGCCGGCGGCCTGGACGAGGGCCGCGTCGACCGCCGCGCTCACCGAGGCGTCGGCGAAATCCGAGAGCGCCGCCGTCACCTGCTCCAGGGACCAGACCCCGCCGATATCGGCGAGCGCCACCAGCAGCGCGTGGGCAGCGCGGTTGCGGCGAAGCCGCTGCGCGACGTCGCCGCCGGCAAGACCGGCCCCGCGCTGGTCGGCAAGGATCGCGGCGCTGGACTCCTCCGGCGGGCGCTCGAGCAGGCCGGCGAGCCGGGCGGGATCGCGGGAGGCCAAGCCCCACAGGAACGGCGAATGGTCGGCGACGCCGAGGAGGAGGTCGCGCGCGGGACCGCCCTCGCCTAGAAGGGGCGCGAGGTCGGGCGCCGCGGCGAGGAGATCGGCGAGGCGGCCTCGCGCCCGCTCCGGCTCGGCGAGGCGGGGCGCCCGGGTCAGGCGTGCGGACAGCCCGGTCACGCGGCGATCTCCCGGGCCGCCTGATCGCGCAGGGCCGGCAGGCGCAAGGTCGCGCGCAGGCCCGGTGCGTTGTCCTCGAGGATGAAGCTGCCCTGGTGCAGCCGCGCGACGGCGTTGACGAGGCTCAGGCCCAATCCGAAGCCCGGACGGGAGCGGGCGGTCTCGAGCCGCACGAAGCGCTCCAGCACCCGGCCGCGCTCAGTTTCCGGAATGCCCTCGCCCCGGTCGGCCACGGTGAGCACCACGTGGCCGTCCTCCCGCCGCGCCGCGACGCGGACCGTGGGCTCGCTCGCCGCTGCCCCGTATTTCAGGGCGTTGTCGATCAGGTTCGCCATCGCCTGTCCGATCAATTCGCGGCTGCCGTGCAGCACCAGGCCGTCCTCGACCTCGGCCTGCACCGCGACGCCGCGTTCCTCCGCCACCGCTTCGTACAGCTCCGCGACCTCGAGCGCGACCGCCCCGGCGTCGAATTCGCCCAAGCCCTCGCGGGCATTGCCGGCCTCGAGCCGGGCGATCATCAGGAGCGCGTTGAACACCCGGATCAGGTTGTCGCTCTCCTCGATGTTGGCCTCCAGGGCCGCCCGCAGGGCATCCGGGTCGCGCCCTTCGCGCAAGGCCGCGTCGGCCTTGTTGCGCAGGCGGGTGAGCGGGGTCTTGAGGTCGTGGGCGATGTTGTCGGAGACCTCGCGCATGCCGCGCATCAGCTCGCCGATGCGGTCGAGCATGGCGTTGAGGTTGCTCGCCAGCCGGTCGAGCTCGTCGCCGGTGCCGGCGAGCGTCAGCCGCCCGTCGAGGTCGCCCGCCATGATGCCGCGGGTGATCTCGGTCATGTGGTCGACGCGCTTCAGGACGCGCTGGGCGATGAACCAGCTGCCGAGGAAGCCCAAGCCCACCACCAGCATCAGCGACCAGGCGAAGGCGCGCCCGATCACCGCGCGCAGGCGGTCGCGCTCCTCGACGTCGCGGCCGACGAGCAGGCGGAATCCCCCCGGCAGGGTGAAGATCCGCACGATCGCCCGGTGGTCGAGGCGGTCGCCGTCGGTGCTGCGGCCATAGGCGGTCTCGGTCTGGCCGGGCTCGTTGAGCACGCCGGGCGGCAGCGCCTCGACGTTGCCGACGACGTGCTCGCCCGCAGGCGTGGTGACGAGGTAGAGCGAGGCGCCGGGCTCGCGCGAGCGGCGCTCGACCACGCTGACGAGGCGGCGGATGCCGCCGGACGCGTACTGGTCCGACAGGCCGTTGATCTCGGCCTCGATCGTCGAGACGATCTGGTCGTCGAGGACCCGCCGGGCGTTCCAGGCGACGTAGCCGAGCGCGAAGAACGCGAAGGCGGCGAAGACCAGGAGGTAGGCGAGCGACAGCTTGAACGCGGTGGTGCGAAACAGCGCGCCGAGGCGGGCGAGCACGCCGTCCGGGGCGCTCGCGCCGGGAGGGCTCGAAGGTGAGGCGCTCACGCCTCGCCGCCGGCACGCACCATGTAGCCTGCCCCCCGCACGGTGTGGATCATCGGGCGCTCGAAGCCCTTGTCGACCTTGGCGCGCAGGCGCGAGACGTGGACGTCGATGACGTTGGTCTGCGGGTCGAAATGGTAGTCCCAGACGTGCTCCAGCAGCATCGTGCGGGTGACGACCTGGCCGGCATGGCGCATCAGGTATTCGAGCAGGCGGAACTCGCGCGGCTGGAGCGGGATCTCCTGGCCGGCCCGGGTGACCCGGTGCGACAGCCGGTCGAGTTCGAGGTCGCCGACGCGGTAGGCCGTCGCCTCGGCGGCCGTGCCGCCGCTGCCGCGCCGGCGCGCCAGCACCTCGATCCGCGCCATCAGCTCGGAGAAGGCGTAGGGCTTGGGCAGGTAGTCGTCGCCGCCGGCCTTGAGGCCCTTCACCCGGTCGTCGACCTGGCCGAGCGCGGAGAGGATCAGCACCGGCGTCTCGACGCCCTGCTCGCGCAGGGACCGGATCAGCGACAGGCCGTCGAGCTTCGGCAACATGCGGTCGACCACCAGCACGTCGTAGGCGCCCTCGCGCGCCAGCGCGTAGCCGTCGAGCCCGTCATCGGCGGTGTCGGCGACGTGGCCGGCCTCGCGAAAAGCCTTGGAGAGGTAGCTGGACGCCTCGCGGTCGTCCTCGATGATCAGAAGGCGCATGTCGGGCATTCTAGGGCAGATCCCCGGCGCGCGGGAGTTTTGCGATCCGGGATCCTGGCGCCCTTCGAACCCGGGGCGGGCCCCGCCCGGCATGCCGCGCGATCGGGGGAGGATCCGCGGCATGCCGGGCATCGCCGCCGGGGTCGGCAGGCCGAGCGGGGGGCTCGGCCTGCCGCGGCACGCTGCACCGGGTCGTCTGGGGGGCGACGATGATGACCCGGCGCCTCGGCCCTCGGGGCCTTGAAACGCGGCGGCGCCCGGGGTGATGGGCGCCGCCGCGTCCGGCGACCATGCCGTTATCGGCCCAGCCGGCTTACGCCGGTGTCTCCGCCCCATGAACGATGCGTAATCTTTGCCGGAGCGGGGATCACCGCTCCGGGCTCGCCTCACACCACCGGCGGGGCGGTCGCGGCGGCGTCCGGCGCCGGCGACTTGGTGCCGGAGACGAGCGGCCCGTCGCCGTGGACCAGGGTCATCACCAGGGCGGTGACGGCGAGCGCCGCCGCGACGACCGCCGGCACCAGGAAGGCGCGCTCGCCGAAGGCGCCGTGCAGGAGGCCGCCGGTGATCGCCCCGACGGTCAGGGCGGCCCAGAGCGGCGCCTGGATCCAGAACGACGGCGAGGGGTGGCCGAGGAGCAGGTTGGCGAGCCCGGTGCCGAAGCGCACCACCGCGCCGGTGACGTAGGTGAGCGCCAGGCTGCGCCCCTCCTCGTCCTGGAGGACGGCGTTCTGCATGCCGAGCGCCAGCACGATCGGGTAGGCGTGGAGTGGGAACTCGAACGGCCCGCGCGGCATGGCGAGGCCGACGCAGAGGAGCGCCGCCTGGAGGCCGAGCAGCACCGCGAGGCGCCAGTAACCGACGGCGGCGGCGATGAGCGTGCCGAGGAACGCGCCGAAGCAGAACAGCGCGATGGTGCTGCCGACCCGGGTGACGTTGCCCCAGTCACCGAGGCTCACCGCGGCGCCGAGGCGGGTGGTGTTGCCGCTCATGAACGACATGAACAGCTGCGAGAATTCGAGGAACCCGATCGCGTCCGCGCAGCCGGCCAGCGCCGACAGGGCCAGCGCGAACGGGACCCGCGTGCTCGCGGCGGCCGGAAAGGCCTTCGTTTCCTTCTCTGCCATACACTCCGTCTCCTGTGCTGCCGTCGGGGCAGACATCGCTCCGATGCAGAACAGGGTTGCAGCGTGACGGTTCCGCTGCGGTGCGGCAGAACACCTGCGTCAGGTGCGCCGCAGGCCCGGCAGCACGTCGGCGAGCGCGTTGTAGTCGAAGGGCTTCGACCAGGCCGGGATCGCCTCGTAATCGGCGGGAATCGCCGTGACGTCGTAGCCAGTGGCGAAGACCATCGGCACGCCGCGCCGGCTCAGCTCGGCGACCAGGGGGTAGACCAGCTCGCCCCGCAGGTTGATGTCGAGGACCGCGAGGTCGAGGCTTTCCGAATCCAGGAGCGCCCGCGCTTCCCGGACGGTCGGCACCGGGCCGACCACCTCGGCCCCGTGGCGGATCAGGGCACGCGAGATGTCGTCGGCGATGAAATACTCGTCCTCGACTACGAGAACCCGAAGGGGATCGGGCTTCTCCTGTCCTGTCATCGGATGATCCTCGCCTCCGGCGGCGCACCCCGCACGGGCGCCCTCGGGTGGTACACTATCACGGCGGGGCTGGTTCCGCCCCGCGCGCAACTAACGGGCGGTGGATCGGCGTGGACAACCAGGGCGAGCACCCCTCAGTAGAGCCGCGTCCGGTACGATTCCTCCATCAATCGCTCGGCCTCGGCGACGCCGATGGCGCCGGTCTGCTCGGCGAGCACGCGGCCGAGGCTCGGGAAGCTCGCGCGCGGCACCTGCGCCGCCGGGTCCCAGAGCCGGGCCCGCATCACCGCCTTGCCGCAATGGAAGAACGCCTCGCGCACCGTGACGACGAGCCCGGTGGTCGGCACCTTGCCCTGTGCGGCGAGCGGCGCGAGCAGGGCCGGGTCGGTGGTGAGCCGGGCGGTGCCGTTGACCCGCAGGGTCTCGGTGAGGCCCGGCACCAGGAAGATCAGGCCGATGCCGGGCGCGGCGAGCAGGTTGCCGAAGCTGTCGGCACGGTTGTTGCCGCGCCGGTCCGGGATCAGCAGGGTGGCGTCGTCGATCACCTGGACGAAGCCCGGCGCGTCGCCGCGCGGGCTCGCATCGGCCTGGCCCTGCGCATCCGCGGTGGCGACCACCAGGAACGGCGAGAGCGCGATGAAGGCGCGGGCGTGCCGGTCGAGCCGGGCCTGCACCTTGCCCTCGGCGAGGCGGCTGACCGGGCCCATGTGGCCGCGCAGGGCGTCCGCGTCGCGGATCTCGTCGGAATCGCCACTCATCGTCACCTCTTTCCCGCTGCGGCGTCGCGTCCGTCGCGCCGGTGATGCGCGGCCGCCCTATCTCGTCCGCGAGGGTGCGGCTTCCGGGCGGTCGAGGCAAGCGATGAGAGTTTCCGGCATCCGGCCCGCGCGCCTCGGCCTCGCAGCCCTCCTCGCTCTCCTCGCCCATCCGGCCGCGGCGGGGCTGTCGCCGAAGGACCTCTCGGGCGTCGCCCTGTCGCCGCCGCCGGGGGCGAGGGCGCCTCTCGATGCCGCCTTCACCGACAGCGCCGACGGACGGCGCCTGAGCCTCGGCGAGGCGCTCGCGGGGCGCCCGGCCCTGCTGATGCCCCTCGACTATGCCTGCCGCAACGTCTGCGACCCGATGCTCGCCGTCGCCGGCACGGCACTCGCCGCCACCGGGCTCGTGCCTGGCCGCGACTACCGGCTGGTGACGCTCGGCATCAACCCGCGTGCGGACTCCGCCGCCCGCGCCATGGTGGCCGAGCAGCTCGGCTCCGGGCCGCTCATCGCCGGCGCCGCGGTGCTGACCGGCGCGCCGGGCTCGGTCGAGGCGGTGACGCGGGCGGTCGGCTACACCTACGCCTACGACCGCGACACCGACTCCTACGCCCACCCCGCCGGCGCCCTGGTGCTGACCGGCGACGGACGCGTCGCCCGGGCGCTGTCGCCGCTGGCGATGACCGCCCGCGACCTGCGCCTCGCCCTGGTCGAGGCCGGCGACGGACGGGTTGGCGGCCTCGCCGACCGGCTCGTGCTGCTGTGCTACGGCTACGATCCGCAGACCGGGGTCTACACGCCCCTGATCCGCCGCATCCTCGCGGCGTCCGGCGCCGTCACGGTCGCGGGCATCGCCGGCCTGGTGCTGGTGCTGCACCGGCGCTCGCGCCGCACCACCGCTGCCTGACGTAACGTTCGTTTAACGGAGACCGCAGGTCCCCATGGGCGGCGGACGGCAGGTGGTGCAGACTGCGCCGCGCGTCGCGGGGGCGGCCGCCACACGGAACCGAGAGACAGATGGCCCTCCCCCTCGTCATCACCGTGGCGCCGAACGGCGCCCGCCGCACCAAGGCCGACCACCCGGCCCTGCCGATCGACCCGCGGGAGATCGGCCTCGAGGCCGCCCGCTGCCGCGAGGCCGGCGCCGCGATGATCCACCTGCACGTGCGGGACGCGGAAGCGCGCCACACCCTCGACCTCGACCGATACCGGGCGGCGCTCGCCGCCGTGCGCCGGGAGGCGGGGCCGGAGATGATCTGCCAGGTCACCACCGAGGCGGTCGGCCTCTACGGCCCGGCCGAGCAGATGGCGGCGATGCGGGCGCTCAAGCCCGAGGCGTTCTCGGTCGCCCTGCGCGAGCTCTTCGCCGAGCCGGAGGACGAGGGCGCTGCCGCCGACTTCCTCTCCGAGCAGGCCCGGGCCGGGGTGATGGTGCAGCACATCCTGTACGATGCGGGCGACGTCACCCGCTTCCAGGGCCTGGTGGCGCGGGGGCTGATCCCGCTCGACCGGGCGAGCGTCCTGTTCGTGCTCGGCCGCTACGCCGTCGGCCAGCGCTCGGACCCCGCCGACCTGCTGCCGTTCCTCGGCGCGTGGAATTCCGAGCACCACCTCGACCTGCCCTGGGGCTTGTGCGCCTTCGGGCCGCGGGAGGCGGCCTGCCTCGTCGCCGCGGCGGCGCTCGGCGGGCATGCCCGGGTCGGGTTCGAGAACAACCTGTGGCGGCCGGACGGCAGCCTGGCGCCGGACAACGCCGCGCAGGTGGCCGGCCTCGCCGCCCTGGCGCGCGCGGTCGGGATCGCCGTCGCCTCGCCCGCGCAGGCGCGGGCCCTGTTCGCCGGGGAGGGCTGAGTTACTGGCTGACCGCGGCGGCCGGCTCCGGCGCCACGGCGGCGGCGGTCTGGGGCACCGGCGGCGCGGGCTTGCGCACGACGAAGTGGCGGAACTCGACCGGGCGGCGCGGCGGCAGCGGCATCTTGGGGCCGGCCTCGGGCTCGGCCGGGGCGGCGGCCGGATCCAGGGCGGCGACCGTGGTGGTCGCCGTATTCGGCTGAGCCGCCGGCGCGGGAGACGCGGCGGGCGTCGCCGCGAGGCTGACCGTCTGGCCCGAGGTCGGGAACGGCAGGGCGGCGCTGCTGCCCGCATAGGCGAGGACCGGGCCGGCCGAGGGCGCCGGGGCGGCGTGGAACGCCAGGGAGGCGGGGCGGACCGGCGGCAGCGGCACGGTGACGACCGGATCGGCCTCGGCTGCCTGCGGCTGCACCTGCGCCGCCGCCGGCTGGTAGGCGGCGAGGGCCTGCGGGGCCGCGGGCGCCTGATTGGCCGCGGGCGCTTGGATGGCCGCGGGCGCTTGCGGAGCCGCCGGCGGCGGCAGGGTGTATTGCGGCGTCGGCTGGGCGACGGCGCTCGACAGGGCGGCGACCGACGGGTCGGCGGAGGCCGTGGCGGTGGCCGCCGTCTGGCGGGCGCCGAAGACGCTGCCGAGGAACTTGTTGAGCGGGTTCACCGGCAATTCGCGGACCGGCGGCGCCTCGAGCTCGGCCACGTCGGTGCGGATGCCCGCCCGCTTGGCGGCGTAGTAGTAGCCGCGGGCGTAGTAGCTGTAGGCCTGGGCCTCGTTGCCGTGCGCGGTCTTGTAGGCGCCGGCGAGGTAGGCGACGCCGTAGGTCAGGTTGATCTTGGCGTCGAGCAGGCCCGAGGCCGGGCCGCTGTAGCCCAGCGACCGGGCGGTGCCGTGCTTGATCTGCATCAGGCCCATCGCCCCGCCGCGGCCGACCGCGCGGGGATTGTAGCCGCTCTCCCGCTTCACCACCCGGTGGATGAAGCTCGCCGGGACGCCGTTGGCCTTGGCATGCGCCTCGATCAGCGCGTCGATGTTGTCGCGGACGGGGCTCACCTGCGCCGTGGCGGGGAGCGGCGCCGCGACGGCGACGGCGATGAGGAGGCGCTTGCGCATGCAGGACCTGCTGGAGGGGGCCAGTGCGCGGTCGCACCGACGGGAAGGCCCATCCTGCTCCGGTTCAAATACGGCGGGAAAGAGACTTGGCCGTTCCGGGGCCGAACTTGGCCGTTAACTCAACCGGAAAACGGTCAGGTTTCGCACTGCGGTGTGGCCCCACAGCCACAACGGCCAAGCTTCTTCGATCCTCCACAGCAGAATCGGACGGCGTGGTGATTCGGCTGATTCGCCTCAGCGCCGCCCGCCGCCGCCGAACCCGCCCCCGCCGCCCCCGAAGCCGCCGGGCCCCTCGCCGCCCGGCCGGCCGAACCCGCCTTGACCGCCGAAGCCGCCTTGACCGCCGAAGCCGCCCTGGCCGCCGAAGCCGCCCGGTCCTCCGAACCCGCCCTGGCCACCGAAGCGCCCCGTCCCCTCCCCGCCCGGCAGGCGCGGGTCGACCTCGCCGCGGCCCTGGCCGCCGAACGGCCCCTCCCCGCCCGGGCCGAAGGACCGGCCCGACGGACCCGGCCGCTCGCCCGGGAATCCGCCCTGGCCGCCGTGACCCGGGCCAGGATTTCCAGGGCCAAGATTTCCCCGGCCACGATTTCCAGGGCCATGACCGCCCGGCGCATGCCCCCCGGGCCCGCCCTGCCCCGGGCCGCCCCGCCCGGGTCCGCTCGGGGCCTCCTGCCCACGGTCCCCGCCGCGCCCGGCCGGGTCGGGCCTGAACCGCACGCCGTCGAGGTCGAGGCGGCCGCCGCGGCCGGCGCGGCCGTCGAGGATCGCGAGGCCGCCCCCGGTTGGCACGAGCCCGCCGCGGCCGGTGACCGCGTAGCCGGCGCCGGTGCGCAAGGCCCCGCCCTCGCGGGTTACGTAGGCCTCGATCGACAGGCGCCGCGCCTCCGCACCGAACGGCTCGGCCGCCGCGACCGCCCGGGCCACCGCGAGCCGGCCGCCATCGAGCCTCCCCTCCGCCACCGCCCGGCCGCCGGCGAGCGCCGGGTCGAGGCCGGTGAGCGGCAGGTTGCCGATCCGCAGGGCGCCGCCCGGCCCGCGCCGCACCGGGCCGGCGACGAGGTCCGGCGCGGTTCCGGCCGGGTCGATCCGGCTCGCCGCGATGCTGCCGTCGGGCCGGCGCAAGCCGCTCACCGCCACCCGCTCGCCGACCTTCGGCCGCGGCATCTCGGGCGGCAGCCCGGCGGTGGCGACCGCCTGGCCGAGCACCGTCAGCCGGTCGGGCGCGACGCGCTGCACCGGGCCGACCACCTCGTGGATCACCGCGATGCCGGCGGTGGACAGCCCGCCCTCCCCCGGAGCCGCCAGGGCGCGCACCACTTGGCCGACGCGCAGGTCCTCGACCCGGGCCGGGCGCCCGTCGACCGTCACCGGCACGTCGGCCGGGTAGGCGATGCGCAGGTCGTTGACGATGATGCTGCCGAAGCCCCGGATGGTGCCGACGACGCCGGTGCCGCCGATGCCGCGGTCGCCCTCCTCGTCGGTCCCGGGCCGGATGCCGGTGCCGCCGATCCCCTGGTCGAGGATCTTGTCGCCGGCGGCACGCACGGGTCCCGCGACGGCGAGCCAGCTCGCGCCGGAAAGGAGGCGCAAGGTCCCCCGCAGGAGGCCGCGTCTGGTGACGGAGGTCGCGCGTCGCACGGGCCCCACCCTCACGCCTTCGGCCCGGGCCGGGGCGGCGCCTGCATCGGGGCCTGCGGCGCATCCTCGGAATAGATGTAGATGCCGAAGTTCCAGCGCGCCTCGCCGCCCGGATCGGTCTCGCAGGCCGCGTGCGCCTCGCGGTTGGCCTGCTGCAGCGCCTCCATGGCGATCTCCCGCGCCCGTCCCTCCAGCCGCCGCGCCAGCTCGGGCGACAGCCCGTCGTAATGCACCGCGCGCTCGAAGAAACGCGGCTTCTCCTCCAGGATGTTGGTGACCGCGGCCGCAATGTGGTCGTGGAGGTTGCGTCCGAAATAGTAGAGCTGCTGGCTGCCGCCGCCGCTCGGCAGGAAGGCGGCCTCGGCGAGCACGATGCGCTCCTGGTCGTCGAGTGTCACGAGCCCGCGGTCAAGCCATTCGTCGAGCACCGCCCGCGGGCGCAGGTCCCGGGTCACCGAGGCGACCAGGCTCTCGAAGGACGGCCCGCTCTCGGCCACCCGCGGCAGGGCCTTCGGCCGGCCGTCGGCCTCGGTGAAGTCGGGTGCGGCGACCCAGCGGGCGATGATGCGGCTGGTGCGCGAGACCGCGGCCGGCACCGCGCTCACCGGCGCGCCGGCGCCGCGCAGGCGGCGCACCTCCTTGCGGTGGATGCCGGTGAGCAGGCTGACCCGGCTGTCGGTCTGGTCCTTGCCGGGCAGGGCGAAGTCGTACTCGGCGACGTTCACGTAGAGCTCGCGCAGGAGATCGGTCAGCGCCGGGAAGGTGATCCCGCTGCGCACGAACAGGCGCACCAGCGGGCGCAGCAGCCGGGCGAGCGGGGCCTGCAGCGCGCCGGCATCCGGCGGCAATCTCGGGGTCGGCTCTGACATCACGATCGTTGTAGCGGAGGCGCCGTGGGACACAATCCCACGAAAGCGCGGCGCAAGGCGTTTTCCAGTTGACGTGGGAATTTTGCCCACATAGAGGAATGGACGTGGTCAGATTTCCCACGCCGTCAGCCGCCACAGGAAACCCGATGGCTCATCCGCTCCCTCTCCGCTGTGCCTCCGACGAGCCCTTGCGGATCCCCGCCAGCCCGCGCCGCCGGACGCCGTCGCGCCTGCCGGTGGCGATGCTGGTGCGCGGTCTCGCGGTCGTCGCGGGGCTCGGGATGCCGGTGGCGGCAGCGACCCTGGCCGACCTCGCCCATCCCGCCCCCACGCTATCCCCCGCCCGCTGACACAGGAGTTCGTCCGATGCTCGAGGCCCTGCGCAGCGACCGGTCCCATCCCGCTCCCCTCGGCCGGGCCTTCCCGGCCCCGGAGATCGACGCGGACCGCCCCGCTCTCCGCTCCCGGCGCGAGCCGGCCGACGGCGGCGAGGCCCTGATCGTCGCCGCCCTCTGCCTCGTGATCGGCGGCGCGATCCTGCTGGTCGCCCTCCAGGCGATCTGCATCGTCCAGAACCTCTGACCCCGGTTCGGACGCAGGCCGGCACGACGCCGGCCGAGACTGACGGCCCGGACGGTGTCCCGCCCGGCTCCTCCCCGAAGATCCACGCACGGTTTCCCCGATGATCAGATCGACCGAAGCGCTCGGCCTCGCCGGCGCGCTCGCCCTCGCGGCTGCCCTCACGGCCGCGTCGCCGGCCTCCGCCGCCGACCTGCCGCGCCGCGCCGCGCCGCCGCCGGCCTTCACCCCCGTCCCGGTCTTCACCTGGACCGGCTTCTACGCCGGCGTGAATGCCGGCGCGGGCTTCGGCGGCGGGGGCGGCACCTTCACGGACACCACCTACGGCACCGTGACCCCGGGCAGCCGCGACGCCGCCTTCGTCGGCGGCGGCCAGATCGGCTACAATTACCAGTTCACGCCGGGCTCCGGCTTCGTCGTCGGCGTCGAGGCCGACATCCAGGGCACCACCTTCGGGCGCGCCCGCAGCGGCCTCGTCGGCACGACGACCTTCTACGACGTGGGTCCGAGCCTCGACTGGTTCGGCACGGTGCGCGGCCGGATCGGCTACGCCTTCGACCGCTTCCTGGTCTACGGCACCGGGGGCTTCGCCTATGGCGGCGGCAGTACGCCGACGAACGCCTCGTACTATACCGGGACTTTGCCCGACACCTTCCGCACCGGCTGGACTGCCGGCGGCGGCGTCGAATACGCCATCACCGAGCGCCTGAGCGCCCGGATCGAGGCGCTCTACGTCAGCCTCGACCGCAACGGCGGCAGCGGCGGCCTCGTCTACGACACCGCCACCAACGCCTATTACGGCCTCGGCAAGCCCAAGGCGGATTTCGGCGTGGTGCGCGCCGGCCTGAACTACCGGTTCTCGACCGACTGAGATCCCCCCAGCATCAGGATGGTCGAGAGGGCCGGGGGCGGGCGACCGCCTCCGGTCCACCTGATTTCGGCTCGCGGCGGATCACCGATCGATCCCGCAGGTCGCGGCGAGGGAGGACGGGCGCCGCATCAGCTCGTCGGTGTCGGGAGCGCTGATCAATCTCGCCCCGTTGTCTAATTATGCGGGTAGCCGCGAACTCCCGTGGCGAGTCGAACGGACGCGGCGCCTCACCCCTTCGCGTCGATCAGCTGCGCCACGCGGCGCAACGCCAGCCCGTACCCTTGCGTGCCGAGGCCCGCGATCACCCCGTCGGCGCGCAGCGAGACGTAGGAGTGATGGCGAAACGCCTCGCGCTTGTGGACGTTCGAGATGTGCACCTCGATCACCGGCGCCTCGAAGGTGTTGAGCGCGTCGAGGATCGCCACCGAGGTGTGGGTGAAGGCCGCCGGATTGATGACGATCCCGCCGGCGGTCTCGCGCGCCTCGTGGATCCAGTCGATGATCTCGTACTCGCGGTTCGACTGGTGGAAGCGGATCTCGAGGTTGAGCTCGCCTGCGAGGGCCCGGCAGGCTGCCTCGACGTCGGCGAGCGTCTCGCTGCCGTAGATGTGCGGCTGGCGCTTGCCGAGCAGGTTCAGGTTCGGGCCGTTCAGCACGTAGACGAGGCGGCTCATGGCGGGGCTCCTTGACGCGGTGTCTCGCGTGTCCGGCCGCCGTTAGGGCGCGTTTCGCGGGCGCGCGTCAACGGGGTCCGCGCTACCCTTCCGCCTTGTCGCCCTGCCCCTGCTTGGCACCGCCGGCCGGATCGGTCGCGTCCTCGCCCCCGGGCTCCGGCGCGTCGCGCCCTTGCGGCGTCAGGCGCGGCCGGCTGATCGCGTCCTCGTCGACGCCGGGGGGCTGGGTCTTGGGCTCGGACATGGGATGCTCCCGGGGAGTTTGTGTCCGGGGGCAACGCCGTGCGGGTGGGTCGGTTCGCCAAGTCAGGCGGGCCGGATCCTCGCGACGATGGTCTCGCCCTTCGCGTCATATCCCGGGGCCGCGAGAGCGGAACCCGGGATGACATCGCGGATGGAATGGCCGCTAGAGTACTTCACGATCGCGTTGCAATCGCGAAGCTCTCTAAGCACTTGTTTTGCCGCATTTTCTTCGACGAACCGGTATCCACTTCGTCGGAAAATGCTCTAGCTGGAAGCAGGCACCCCTACCGCTTGCGATAATACTGGTCGATGCTCACCGCACCCAGCAGCACCAGCCCCTTGATGACCTGCTGGTAGTCGATGCCGATGCCGAGGATCGACATGCCGTTGTTCATCACGCCCATGATCAGCGCGCCGACCACCGCGCCCGTGACCTTGCCGACGCCGCCGGACGCCGAGGCGCCGCCGATGAAGCAGGCGGCGATGACGTCGAGCTCGAAGCCGAGGCCCGCCTTCGGGGTCGCGGTGTTGAGGCGGGCGGCGAAGATCAGGCCGGCGAGCGCGGCGAGCACCCCCATGTTGACGAAGGTGAGGAAGGTCAGGCGCTCGGTGTTGATGCCCGAGAGCTTGGCCGCCTTCTCGTTGCCGCCGATCGCGTAGACTCGCCGGCCGATCACCGTGCGGCTCGTCACGAAGCGGTAGAGCAGGATCAGGGCGAACATCACGATCAGAACGTTCGGCAGGCCGCGATAGGTGGCGAGCCAGGTGCTGAAGGCGACGATGATTGCGGCCACCAGCGCGTTCTTGAGCACGAAGGCGGCGATCGGCTCGGGCGTGAAGCCCTGGCGCTGCTGGCCGAGGCGCCGGCGCAGGTTCGAGCCGACGAGGATGACCGCGAGTGCCACGCCGACGAGGACCGAGGTGATGCGCAGCGAGCCGCCGGTGACGACGTCCGGGATGAAGCCGGAGCTGAGCTTCTGGAAGTCGGGCGGGAACGGCCCAACCGACTGGCCGGCGAGCAGCGCCAGGGTCAGGCCCTTGAACACCAGCATCCCGGCGAGGGTGACGATGAAGGACGGGATGCGCAGATAGGCCACCCACCACCCCTGCGCCGCGCCGATGATCCCGCCGGCGACGAGGCAGAGCAGCGTGGCCAGGAGCGGGTGCAGGCCCATCTGCACCATCAGCACCGCGGCGAGCGCGCCGATGAAGCCCGCGGTCGAGCCGACCGACAGATCGATGTGCCCGGCCACGATGACGAGCAGCATGCCGAGCGCCATCACCACGATGTAGCTGTTCTGCAGCACAAGGTTGGTGAGGTTGAGCGGGCGCAGCAGCGCCCCGTCGGTGAAGAACTGGAAGAAGATCACGATGCCGACGAGGCACAGGATCATGCCGTAGTCGCGCAAGGAGCCGGAGAAGGCCTTGGCGTTGAAGCCCGCGACCGTCGTAGGACCCGGCGCCTGGAGGGGGGTTGCGGTGTCGCTCATGGCGTTCAGTGTCCTCCCGAGGTGACGATGGCCCGCATGATCGCCTCCTGCGAGGCCTCCGCCGCGGGTAGCTCGCCGACGATGCGGCCCCGGTTCATGACGAGGATGCGGTCGCACATCCCGAGCAGCTCGGGCATCTCCGAGGAGATGATGAGCACGCCCTTCCCCTGCCGGGCGAGGTCGTTGATGATCGCGTAGATCTCGTACTTGGCGCCGACATCGATGCCGCGGGTCGGCTCGTCGAGGATCAGCACGTCCGGGTCGGCGAAGAGCCACTTGCTCAGCACGACCTTCTGCTGGTTGCCGCCCGACAGGTTGACGGTCGCCTGGTCGATGCCCGACGAGCGGATCCGCAGGCGCTCGCGATAGCGCTCGGCGACCGCCCGCTCCCGGTCCTCGTCGATCACGCCGCGGCCTGAGACGCTCGGGAGATTGGCGAGCGAGACGTTGGTGCGGATGTCCTCGTGGAGCACCAGGCCGTAGCCCTTGCGATCCTCGGTGGCGTAGGCGAGGCCGGCGGCGATCGCCTTCTCGACGCTCGACAGATCGGCGGGCTCGCCCCTCAAGCGCGCCTCGCCGGCGACGCGGGTGCCGTAGGCGCCGCCGAACAGGCTCATGGCGAACTCGGTCCGCCCGGCGCCGAGCAGGCCCGCCATGCCGACGACCTCGCCGCGGCGCACGGTGAGGCTCACATCCTCCACCGCCAGCCGGTCGGGATGGAGCGGGTGGCGCACGCTCCAGCCCCTGACCTCGAGCAGCCTCTCGCCGATCGCGACGCCCTCCCGCGGCGGATAGCGGTGGGCGAGGTCGCGCCCGACCATGCCCTTGATGATCCGGTCCTCGTTGAGCTTTCCGTCGGGCCCGAGCATCGCCTCGCGCGGCAGCGTCTCGACGCTGGCGCCGTCGCGCAGGATCGTGACGCTGTCGGCGACCCGGGCGACCTCGTTGAGCTTGTGCGAGATCAGGATCGAGGTGATGCCCTGCTGGCGAAACGCCTCCAGCAGGGTCAGCAGCCCGTCGCTGTCGCTCTCGTTGAGGGAGGCCGTCGGCTCGTCGAGGATCAGGAGCCGCACCCGCTTCGAGAGCGCCTTGGCGATCTCGACGAGCTGCTGCTTGCCGACGCCGAGATCGGTCACCAGGGTCTCGGGCGCCTCGCTCAGGCCGACCCGGGCGAGGAGATCGCGGGTGCGCCCCATCACCTGGGGCCAGTCGATCACGCCGAGGCGCGAGGCCGCCTCGTTGCCGAGAAAGATGTTTTCCGCGATCGACAGGAGCGGCACCAGGGCGAGTTCCTGGTGGATGATGATGATGCCAAGCGCCTCGCTGTCGGGGATGCCGGAGAAGCGCCGCACCTGCCCATCGAACAGGATGCTGCCGTCGTAGGAGCCGGCGGGGTAGACCCCGCTCAGCACCTTCATCAGGGTCGACTTCCCGGCCCCATTCTCGCCGCAGACGGCATGGATCTCGCCGGCGCGGACGGCGAGGGTGACGTTGTCGAGCGCCTTGACGCCCGGGAACGCCTTGGTGATGCCGCGCATCTCCAGGATCGGGGATGCGCCCGGCACCGCCGCCGAGGCCAGGGACGCCGCCATCACTTGACCTGCTGGGCCTTGTAGTAGCCGCTGTCGATCAGCGTCTTCTGCCAGTTGTCCTTGTCGACCGCGACGGGTTTGAGCAGGTAGGACGGCACCACCTTGACGCCGTTGTTGTAGGTCTTGGTGTCGTTGACCGGGACCTCGCGGCCGGTGGAGATCGCGTCGACCATGTCGCTCGTGACCTTGGCGAGCTCGCGGGTGTCCTTGAACACCGTCATGCTCTGCTCACCGCGCACGATCGACTTGATCGAGGGCAGCTCGGCGTCCTGGCCTGTGATGATCGGCAGCGGCTGGTCGGGCGAGCCGTAGCCGACGCCCTTCAGCGACGAGATTATGCCGATCGAGATGCCGTCGTAGGGCGAGAGCACCGCGTCGACGCGCTTGTTGCCGTAGAAGGCCGACAGCAGGTTGTCCATGCGGGCCTGGGCCGCCGCGCCGTCCCAGCGCAGGGTCGAGACCTTGTCCATCCCGAGCTGCTTGCTCTGCACGACGAGCTTGCCGGACTCGATGTAGGGTTTGAGCGCCGACATCGCCCCGTCGTAGAAGAAGTAGGCGTTGTTGTCGTCGGGCGAGCCGCCGAACAGCTCGATGTTGAACGGCCCCTTGCCGTCCTTCAAGCCGAGCTTGTCGACGATGTAGCTGCCTTGCAGCACGCCGACCTGGAAGTTGTCGAAGGTGGCGTAGTAATCGACGTTCTTCGAGCCGCGGATCAGGCGGTCGTAGGCGATGACCTTGATCCCGCGCTCGCTCGCCTGCTGGAGCACGTCCGACAGGGTGGTGCCGTCGATCGCCGCGATCACCAGCACCTTGGCGCCGGTGGTGATCATGTTCTCGATCTGCGACAGCTGGTTGGGGATCTCGTCCTCGGCGTATTGCAGGTCGGCGGTGTAGCCCTTGTCCTTGAGCGCCTGGACGAGGCCCTGGCCGTCGGCGATCCAGCGCGCCGAGGACTTCGTCGGCATCGCGACGCCGACCTTGCCCTTCTGCTGGGCGTGGGCGGGCGAGGCGAGCATCGCGGCGGCCACCAGGGCCCCGCCGATGAGGGCGGCGAACGACTTCATGTTTCCTCCGGGGATCCCCGCGTCTTGGTCGCGCGGGGGTGTGGGCCGTCCAGAATCTCGGTCGCGGGGGCCGGCGGGCCCCCAAGAAATCTTACACCAAGAAATCCTACACCCAGCCGCCGTCGACGACGTAGTGCTGGTTGGTGCAGGCGCCGGCCTCCTCCGAGGCGAGGAAGACGGCGAAGCGCGCGACGTCCGCCGGCACCAGCTTGCGCTTGAGGCACTGGCGTTCGTTGATCTCGGCGTCGGATTCCGGTGTCACCCAGAGGGCGAGCTGGCGCTCGGTCATGATCCAGCCCGGCGCCAGCGCGTTGACGCGGACGCCGAACGGCCCGAAATCCCGGGCGAGCGAGCGGGTGAGCCCGATCACGCCGGACTTGCAGGCGGTGTAGGCGGCCATGCCGCCCTGGCCGATCATCCACGAGACCGAGCCGAAATTGACGATCGCGCCGGCGCCCTTCGCCTTCATGTCGGGCAGCACGGCTTGCGCCGCGAAGAACTGGTGCTTGAGGTTCACCGCGATGCGGCCGTCCCAGTAGGCCTCCGTCACCTCCTCGGTGGCGTGGCGCTCGTCGTGGGCGGCGTTGTTCATCAGCACGTCGACCGGGCCGAAGCGGTCGCGGATCCGCCCGATCGCGGCCTTCAGCGCCGGAATGTCGGTGACGTCGGCGTGCTCGAACGCGACGTCGAGACCCTGCCCCTCGAGCTCGGAGGCGAGCGCCCGCGAGGGCTCGTCCGCGATGTCCAGGAAGCCGACCCGCGCCTTCTGCCGCGCGAAGTGCCGGACCAGCTCGGCCCCGATGCCGGAGCCGCCGCCCGTCACCACCACGACCTTGCCCGCAAGGTCCGGATAGATTGCCGCCAACGCTTCCTCCCTGAAGCCCGTCGGATCGCTCGACGCACTGAAAATCATTTAATATGACTATTCCAGTGGCCCGGCCCTTATCGCGGAATCCTGCCGCGCGGGCAAGAGGCGAAAAACCGCGGGAGGATGCAACCTTGGATGAATTGCGCGCCGCAACCGTGCCACCGCCCGGCCCGGGTCACGCCCGGGTCGCGCGGGCGCTCGGCACCGGCATCGTCGGCGGGCGCTACCCGCCGGGCGACGTGCTGCCGGGCGAGCCGGTCCTGCTCGCGCAGTTCGGCGTGTCCCGCACGGTGCTGCGCGAGGCGATCAAGACGCTCTCGGGCAAGGGCATGATCGAGGCCCGCACCCGGGTCGGCACACGGGTGCGCGAGCGGTCGGCCTGGAACCTGTTCGACCGCGACGTGCTCGCCTGGACCATCGAGGCCGGGATCGACGCGCGCTTCCTGCACGACCTCGCCGAGATCCGCCTCGCCATCGAGCCGGCGGCGGCGGCGCTCGCCGCCGCGCGCCGCACCGCCGCCGACCTCGACACCCTCGATGCGTGCGTCGCCGCGATGCGGGCGGCGCCCGGCCTCGACCCGGCCTTCGCCCGGGCCGACGTGGCGTTCCACCTCGCCCTCGCCGACGCCTCCGGCAACCTGTTCATGCACTCGGTCGGCGCGGTGACCGAGGCGGCGCTCGACGTGCTGTTCCACTTGAGCCGCCCCACCGACCCGCAGGCGCACGACGTCGCCTGGCGCACCCACGCGGCGATTGCGGCGGCGATCCGCGCCGGCGACGCCGCGGCCGCCGCGGCGGCGACCGAGGCGGCGGTGCGCGACGGGCTGAAGAACAGCGAAGCGGCGGTGGAGAGGGCGCCGCGGGCGCCCTACCCTAACGCGAGCGAGCCATGCGCCCGAAGGAGCCCGGCATGAACGACACTGGCCCCCTCCCGGCCCCCGCCCCCGTCGGCACGATGCCGGACGGCAGCCCGATCCTGGAGGCGCGCCTCGAGGGCGAAGGGCTGGCGGTCTCGGTCATGAGCCTCGGCGCGGTGCTGCGCCGGCTCGACCTCCACGGCCGCCCGATGGTGCTCGGGCGCGACGATCCGCACGACTACGTGGAAAAAACCCCGCAATTCGGCGCGCTCGTCGGGCGCTTCGCCAACCGCATCGCCGGCGGACGCTTCACCCTCGACGGCACGGCCTACGAACTGCCCCGCAACGAGGCGGGCCGCACCCACCTGCATGGCGGCGTGCGCGGCTTCTCGCGCCGCAACTGGACCTTCACGGAGGTCGGCCCGCGGGCGGTCACGCTGACCTACCGGGCGGCCGATGGCGAGGAGGGCTATCCGGGGGCGCTCACCGTGTCCTGCACCTACGCCATCACCGGCCCCGGCACCCTGCGCACCACGCTCACGGCGACCACCACCGCGCCGACGATCGTCAACCTGACGAACCACAGCTACTTCAACCTGCTGCTGCCCCTCGCGGGCTTTCCGGCCCCGACGATCGACGACCACGTGATCGAGATCCCGGCGGATTCCTACCTTCCGGTCGACGAGGCGCAGATCCCGACCGGGGAGGTCGCCCCGGTCGCCGGCACCCGCTTCGACCTGCGCGCGCCGACCCGCATCGGGGCGCAAGCCTTCGACCACGCCTTCGTGCTCGGGCGCGAGACCACCCGCGAGCCCCGTCCCGTCGCCCGGGTCACGGCGGCGGGCAGCGACGTGGCGCTGACGGTGCTCGCGACCGCCCCGGCTTTGCAGTTCTACGACGGCACGCAGCTGGCCAAGGCCGGCCTCGGCTACGCCGCCCGCTCCGCGATCTGCCTGGAGCCCGAGGCGTTTCCGGACGCGCCGAACCACCCGGGCTTCCCGAGCGCGGTGCTTCGCCCGGGCGAGACCTACCGCCAGATCATCGAATACCGCTTCACCAGGGAGACCGCCCGATGAGCGGCTGGGCCGGCATATTCTGCGACCATGCCTGCATCCTGGGCGAGGGGCCGGCGGCGCATCCCGGCCTCGGCCGGCTGTACTGGCTCGATATCCTCGGCAAGCACCTCGCCGAGCGCCCGTTCGCGGGCGGCGGCACGATCCTCCACGACCTGCCGGTGATGGCCTCGATGGTGGCGCGGGTCGACGACCACACCCAGCTCCTCGGCGCCGAGGACGGGCTGTACCTGCGCGACATCGCCACCGGCCGCCTGCGGCTGCTGACGCCGCTCGAGGCCGACCGGCCGGAAACCCGCTCCAACGACGGCCGGGTGCACCCGAGCGGCGCGCTCTGGCTCGGCACGATGGGGCGGGAGGCCCAGAAGGGCTTTGGCGCGATCTACTGGTTCTTCCGCGGCGAGGTCAGGCTGCTGTTCTCCGGCCTCACCATCCCGAACGCCATCGCGTTCTCGGGCGACGGCACCGTCGCGACCTTCGCCGATTCCGAGGCCGGCACGATCTGGCGCATCGCCACCGACCCGGCGACCGGCCTGCCGGTGGGTGAGCGCCAGTTCTTCGTCCAGGTCCCGGCCTCCGAGGGCGCCCCGGACGGCGCGGTGTTCGACGAGGAGGGCCTGCTCTGGAACGCCCGCTGGGGCGGGGCGAGCCTCGACGCCTACGCGCCGGACGGCACGCGGGTGCGCAGCATCGCGATGCCGGCGCGCCAGGTGACCTGCCCGGCCTTCATCGGCGAGGGCGCCGACACGCTGGTCGTCACCTCGGCGACGGAAGGCCTCGACCCGGACCGCACCGACGACCGCTTCGCCGGGCGGACCTTCACGGTGCCGGTGAAGGTGAAGGGGCGGTTCGAGCCCGCCGTGCGGGTGGAGTAGCCGTGGCCCGCCGCGTCCTCATCACCGGCGCCAGCATCAGTGGCGCTACCGCCGCCTGGTGGCTCGGCCGCGCCGGCTTCGACGTCACGGTCGTCGAGCGCGCCCCCGCCTTCCGGGACGGCGGCCAGAACGTCGACGTGCGCGGCATCGGCCGCACGATCCTGCGCGAGATGGGGCTGGAGCGGGCGGCGCTCGAACGCGGCACCGGCGAGGAAGGCACGGCCTGGGTCGACGCCGCCGGCCGGCCCGCGGCGCGCTTCATGGCCGGGGACACGGCGGGCGACGGGCCGACCGCCGAGATGGAGATCCTGCGCGGCGACCTCGCGCGCCTGCTCTACGAGGCGAGCAGCGACCGCGCCGCCTACCGGTTCGGCGACGCCATCGCACAGGCCGGGGAGGACGGGACCGTGACCTTCGCGTCCGGCGAGACCGCGCGCTACGACGCCGTGATCATCGCCGAGGGCGTCGGCTCCGCGACCCGCGAGCGGGTGTTCCCGGGCGAGAACGACCCGCGCTGGATGGACCTGACGATCGCCTACTTCACCGCTCCCCGCACGCCCGCCGACGACCGGCTCTGGCGCTGGTACAACGCGCCCGGCAGCCGCAGCGTGTCGCTGCGGCCCGACCCCTGCGGCACCACCCGGGCGATGCTCTCGGTCCACGGCCCGCTGCGCGAGGCGCAGGGCTGGGACGTCGCCCGCCAGAAGGATTTCCTGCGCGAGCGTTTTCGCGATGCCGGCTGGGAGGCGCCGCGGGTGCTGGCCGCCCTCGACGACACCGACGACTTCTACTTCGACGTGCTGCGCCAGGTGCGGATGCCACGCTGGTCGCGCGGCCGCATCGCGCTCACCGGGGACGCGGCCTGGTGCGTGACGCCGCTCGCCGGCATCGGTGCCACGCTGGCGATCACCGGAGCGCGGGTGCTCGCCGGGGAACTCGCCCGCGGCGACGACGTGCCGGACGCGCTCGCGGCCTACGAGCGGGCGATGCGCCCGATAGTGTCGCAGGCGCAGGGCGTGCCGAAGATCGCGCCACGCCTGATGCATCCGCGCACGCGGGCCGGCATCCGCGTGCTGCATGGGGCCTTGTGGGCGGCGAGCCTGCCGGCGCTGCGCGGCGTGGCGGGGAAGCTGTTCGGGGGATCGCTGGAGGAGCCGGACCTGTCGCGCTATACGGAGGGGCGGACCGAAGCGGTCGCGTGAGCGCGAGTGGACGGCCCAGGCCTCAATCGCCGTGGAACACCGTATACGCCTCGACCGGCTCCCGCTCGGCCCGCAAGCCGTTCACCGGCTCCTCGGGATCGGCAATGCCGAGCGCCATGCCGCACACCACGATCTCGCTCTCCGGGATTCCGAGCTGCTCGCGCACCATTGCCGGGTAGCTCGCGATCGCTGCCTGCGGGCAGGTGTCGAGGCCGCGGCCGCGGGCGGCGAGCATCAGCGTTTGCAGGAACATGCCGTAATCGAGCCAGCTGCCCTGCTCCATGTCGCGGTCGATGGTGAAGACGAGGCCGACGGGGGCCCCGAAGAACGTGAAGTTGCGGCCCATCTGGTGCTTGGCGCCCGCCTTGTCGCCCTTCTCGATTCCGGCAAGCCCGTAGAGCTGCCAGCCGAGCGCCCGGCGCCGGCCGAGATAGGGCTCGCGCCAGTTGACCGGGTAATACTCGTATTCCCGCGCCTCCGGCGCGTCGCCCTCGTGCGCTGCCGTGAGGGCGACCGTGAGGCGCCGCAGGGCTTCGCCGGTGACGACGTGGACCCGCCAGGGCTGGATGTTGCTGCCGCTCGGCGCCCGGCCGGCCAGCGCGATCAGCTCGCGGATCGTCGCCTCCGGCACCGGATCGGGCCGAAAGCCCCGGACGCTGCGCCGGCTGACGATCGCCGCGTCGACGGCGTTGCGCTCGGTCATGGTCGTCTCCCCTGCAAGATCTTTGTGTGAGGCCTTGGGCCGATTCCCCGGATTAGATCACCCTACCCCGTGGCCTCTGGCCCGCCACGTGCTAAGCGCGGCTGCGAGGAACGCGCATCGAGAGAAGGAAACGTCGTGATGCTGTCACGCAGATCGCTGGCAGGCCTGGTGGGGGTCGGCTCCGTGGCGGCGGGGGCGGCCGCCTCCGCGCTCGTCACCCCGGCCCAGGCGCAGGACGCCTCGGAGAGCGCCTTCGACCGGATCCGCCGGACGAAGAAGCTGCGCACCGCGGCGGTGGCCGGCGGGGCGCCGTACTACCAGAAGGACATCGCCACGGGTCAGTGGCGCGGCTTCTACGTCGACATGGCGAAGGCGCTCGCCGCCGAGCTCGAGGCGGAGCTGGAACTGTCCGAGACCACCTGGGGCAATTCGGTGCTCGACCTCCAGGCCAACAAGATCGACCTGTTCTTCGGCCTCAACCCGACTCCGAAGCGGGCGCTGGTGGTCGACTTCTCGGTGCCGGTGTTCAGCAACGCCTTCACGGTCGTCGCCAAAAAGGGCTTTTCGCCCAAGACCTGGGCCGAGCTGAACAGCCCGGACGTCAAGCTCGCGGTCGATGTCGGCTCCTCGCACGACGCCGTGGTGACCCGGCTCTGCCCGAAGGCCCAGGTGGTGCGCTTCAAGTCGGCCGACGAGGCGACGCTGGCGCTCTCGACCGGCCGGGTCGACGCGCAATGCCTGATCCTGATGCTGGCGATGACCGTGCTGAAGAAGAACTCGGGCCTCGGGCAGTTGGTGGTGCCGAACCCGGTCTTCGCCACCACCTCGAATGCCGGCTTCCGGCGCGAGCGCGACAAGACCCTGCGCGACTTCGTCAACACCTGGATCGACTACAACAAGGGCCTCGGCTTCATCCGCCAGACCATCGTGTCGAACATGGAGCTGGTGGGCGTGACCGAGGCCGACATGCCGGCCGGCGTCTCGCTGTGAGCCGCCAGGGCCGCGGAGCGGCCGGAAGCCTGATACCCCTTCCGGAAGATCACTTCCGGAAGGGGTATCACCAGCCCGCGCGGCGCTTGAGCGAAGCCGAAATCCGTATCGCGAAGCGATCAACCGGATTTCGTATGAAGCGGCGCGGAGCGGCCCGAGAGGGTTGAAGTCTGACATGTACACCTGGGATTTCGGCTCGCTCTGGACCTACCGCTGGCTGTTCCTCCAGGGGCTCGGCGTCACCGCGTCCTTCACGGTCGCGATCGTGGTGATCGGGCTCCTGGTCGGCCTGGCCGCGGGTCTCGCCAAGCTCTCGCCCGTCGCGCCCCTGCGCTGGCTCTCCAACGCCTACATCGAGGTGTTCCGCTGCACCCCGCTCCTGGTGCAGCTGGTGTGGTTCTACTACGCCCTGCCGATCCTCGCAGGGATCGAGATCTCGGCGATCGGCGCCTCCGTGCTGGCGTTGTCGCTCTACGGCGGCTCGTTCTACGCCGAGATCATCCGCGGCGGCATCGTGTCGATCGACCGCGGCCAGGGCGAGGCGGCGGCGGCGCTCGGCATGACCCCGGGCCAGAGCCTGCGCCGGATCATCCTGCCCCAGGCGCTCAAGCGCATGGTGCCGCCGCTGATGAACCAGTCGATCATCCAGTTCAAGAACACCTCGCTCGTCTCGGTGCTGGCGGTTCCGGACCTCCTGTACCAGGGCCAGGTCGCGGCGCATGACAGCTACCGCCCGCTGGAGATCTACACCCTCGTGGCGGTGATGTACTTCGCGGCGCTCTACCCCCTCACCTGGATCGTGCGCCGGGGCGAGCGGCGCCTCGCCACGAGCGATTGAGAGCCGCCATGGCCGAGAATCCAAAGATCGCGATCACGCATCTCGCCAAGAGCTTCGGGGCGAACGCGGTGCTGAAGGACGTGTCGCTCGCCGTACCGGCGGGCGGTGTGGTGGCGCTGATCGGGCCGTCGGGCTCGGGCAAGTCGACGCTCTTGCGCTGCATCAACCTCCTGGTGGTGCCCGATGCGGGCGAGGTCCGGGTCGGGGACGACGCGTTCCGGTTCGGTCCGGGCACGAGATTGCCGGGCACCAAGGCGATGGCGCGGTTTCGCGCCGGGACCGGCATGGTGTTCCAGCACTTCAACCTGTTTCCGCACCTCACGGCGCTCCAGAACGTCATGGAGGGGCCGCGCACCGTGCAGCGCCTGCCGAAGGCGCAGGCCGAGGCGCGGGCCCGCGCGCTGCTCGCCAAGGTCGGCCTCGCCGACAAGGCCGAGCAGTATCCGAGCCGCCTGTCGGGCGGGCAGAAGCAGCGCGTCGCCATCGCGCGGGCGCTCGCCATGGAGCCCGAGGTGATGCTGTTCGACGAGGCGACCTCGGCCCTCGACCCGGAGCTGGTCGGCGAGGTGCTGGGCGTGATGCGGGCGCTCGCCGCCGACGGCATGACCATGGTGATCGTCACCCACGAGATCGCCTTCGCCCGCGAGGTCGCCGACCGGGTGGTCTTCCTGCGCGACGGCGTCGTAGTCGAGGAGGGCCCCGCCCGCACCCTGATCGACGCGCCGCAGCATCCCGACACCCGCGCCTTCCTGGCCCATTTCCACCGCCGCGGCGAAGCGGTGGCGCCGTGACCCACCTCGACATGACCCGGGTCACCCTGGTCACGGGCGCCGGCAGCGGCATCGGGCGCGCCACCGCGCTGGCGCTGGCCGCCCCCGGCCACGGCCTCGTGCTGCATAGCGGACGCAACGCCACGGGCCTCGCCGAGGTGGCCGAGGCCGTCCGCGCCCGGGGCGCCCCGGTCGCGACCTGGCTCGGCGACCTCGCCGACCCCGAGACCGGCCCGCGCGGCGTGCGGCTCGCCGCCGAGACCTTCGGGCGCCTCGATGCGGTCGTGGCCGCCGCCGGCAAGGCGCAGAGGGGCGGCGCGCTCGCGCTCGATCCCGGCAGCCTCGCGGGCGCGCTCGCTTTCTCGGCGGAGTCGTTCCTGCGCCTCGCGCAGAGCGCGACGCCGCTGCTGCGGGCGGGCCGCGCGCCGCGGATCGTCGCGGTGTCGTCCTACGTCGCCCACCTCTACCGGGCCGATCTCGGGCTGTTCTCCGCCTCCTCCGCCGGCCGCGCGGCGCTGGAAGCCCTGGTACGGAGCCTCGCCCGCGAGCTGGCGCCTGACGGCATCACCGTCAACGCCGTGGCGCCGGGCCTGACGCGCAAGGATCCGGGCCGCGCCGGAGCCCTGTCGGCGCAGGCGATCGCGACGCTCGAATCCGCCATTCCGCTGGGGCGCCGCGCCGATCCGGCGGAGATCGCCGGCGTGATCGCCTTCCTGGCCTCGCCGGCGGCGTCCTACGTCACCGGCCAGGTCGTCCACGTCGACGGAGGGCTCACGTGAGCCACGTTCTCACCGACCCGCTCGTCGTCGAGCACCTGCGCGTCGTCCTGATCGAGAGCCCGATCAAGATGGCCCGCCGCCAGGGCGTCGGCGACGTCAAGGGCACGGTCAAGCGGGTGCTCCTGCGCTTGACGACGCGCGAGGGGATCGTCGGCTGGGGCGAGGCCGCCCCCTGGCAGGTGTTCACCGGCACGGCCGAGGGCGCCTTCTCGGCCCTCGACACCTATCTGCGCCCGCTGATCCTCGGCCGCTCGGCGCGTCACGTCCGGGCGCTCGCCGCCGACCTCGACCGGGCGCTCACCGGCCACACCGACGCCAAGGCGGCGGTGGAGATGGCGCTGTTCGACATCCTCGGCCGCGCCACCGGGCTCTCGGTGGCCGAATTGCTAGGCGGCCGGGTGCGGGACCGGATCCCGCTCTCGTTCTCGATCGCCGATCCGGACTTCGAGGCCGACCTCGCCCGCATGCACGCGATGACGGCGGACGGACACCGGCTGTTCAAGGTGAAGACCGGGGTGACGTCGCATGCCGAGGACTTAGGCCATCTCGAGGCGATGCGGGCGGTCTTCGGCGACGCCATCGATCTCAGGGTCGACTACAACCAGGCGCTGGCGCCGTTCGGGGCGTTGCGGACCTTGCGCGACGTCGAGGCCTTCCGGCCGACCTTCATCGAGCAGCCGGTGGCGCGCCGCCATCTCGACGCGATGGCGGAGCTGACCGCCGCCCTCGACACGCCGATCCTCGCCGACGAGAGCTGCTTTGACGCCGCCGACGCCCTTGAGGTCGTGCGCCGCCGGGCCGCCGACGCGGTCTCGGTGAAGCTGATGAAGTGCGGCGGCATGCTCAAGGCGCAAGGCCTGATGGCGATCGCCGAGACCGCCGGCCTGCCGGGCTACGGCGGCACCCTGTGGGAGGGCGGCATCGCGCTCGCCGCCGGCACCCAGCTCATCGCGGCAACGCCCGGCATCTCGCTCGGCTGCGAGTTCTACATGCCCCATCACGTGCTGACCGAGGACGTGCTGGAGGCCCGCGTACCGGTCGAGGCCGGGGAGGTGGTGGTGCCGCAGGGCCCCGGGCTCGGGATCGCGGTGAGCGAGGCGGCGATCCGGGAGAATGCGCGGGTGCTGGCCGAGGCGTGAGGCGACCGAGGCGGAATGCGCGCGGCAAGCCCCTTATCTCAGGGGCTGCGCGCGCAAAACCCTCCCCCGGTCCGGTGCGGGCACGACCGGCCTCGGCACGTGGATGCGGAGCTCGGGCTCGCCCGAGTTCCGTGTGGTTGGGGGGTTGCGCGGCGGCGTCAGCGCCTCACCCGGCCCGCCCCGGCCGCTCCGCCTGCGGCGTGTAGTCCATCGTCGTGAAGCTGCCGCCCTGAAGGGTGCGGGCGACCGGGTCGAGGGGGTTCTCCCGGGCCAGGATCTCCTCGGCCCAATCCTCCGCCGACTGGGTCGGCCGGTAGCCGATCAGAGCGGCCGCCGCGCTGTTGTCCCAGTAGCTGCGCGGGTTGTCGGAAGCACCCCAGACCGCGACGTAGCCGGGGATCGGCGCCGCGATGCTGCGCAGCACGAGCTGGGCGAGGTCGTCGTGGCCGAGCCAGGTCGAGAGGTGGCGGAACTCCGTCGGCCGCGGCAGGGCGCTGCCGATGCGGATCGCCACCCCCTCGATGCCGTGCCGGTCCCAGTACATCTGCCCCATCAGCTCGCCCCAGGCCTTGCTCAGGCCGTAGGCGCCGTCGGGCCGGAACGGCGCGTCGATGGCGAGCCGGTCGTTCACCGAATGCATGCCGAAGGCGTGGTTGGAGCTGGCGAACACCACGCGGCGCAAGCCGTGGCGGCGGGCGCCCTCGTAGACGGCCTGGAGGGCAACGAGATTGTTCTCGATCACCTCCGGCATCGGTTTCTCGACGCTGGTGCCGGCCATGTGGACCAGGACCTCGGTCCCTTCGAGCAGCCGGTCGACGGCGTTAGCGTCGCGCAGGTCGCCGGTCGTCACGGTCTCGGATTCCGAGAGCGGCACCAGCGCCGCCGGACCGCCACCGGAGCGCAGGATCACCCCGGCATCGAGGAGCCGCGGCCGCAGCACCGCCCCGATCTGCCCGCCCGCCCCCGACAGGGCGACCCGGATTCCCGCTGCCTGGCTCATGCATCCTCCCGCTTCGTTGGTGTTGGTGCCCCGGACGGTGCGGGGTCACGCCCCATCATCGGGGAGCGACGGCCCGTCGTCGAGGATCGTCGCGACACGGTGGGCGCGCGCTTGCCAGCGGCCGGCCCGTCGCGGCTCGCGGCGGCCAGGATGCCGGGAGGGCGCTCGGCCCCCTTGTGGCGCGCCGAATGCCGCTGCCGGCGGGCGCGCTGAACCGGACCACCTTGCATCGGGCGCGGCGGACCGCGATGGTCCGCCGCCAGAAGAAGCGACAGGAGGACTGCCCCCGTGTGGACGCCGACGACCCGGTACCCCGACCCCGCCGTCGAGGTCATCGACCCCTCCTTCGCCCGCTACCGGGTGTTCAGCGCCGGGGTCGAGCGCCTCGCCACCGGCTGCCGCTGGAGCGAGGGGCCGGTCTGGTTCGGCGACGGGCGCTACGTCCTGTGGAGCGACATCCCGAACAACCGCATCCTGCGCTACGACGAGGAGAGCGGCGCGGTCTCGGTGTTCCGCAAGCCGTCGAACTTCGCCAACGGCAACACCCGCGACCGCCAGGGCCGCCTCGTCACCTGCGAGCATGGCGGCCGGCGGGTGACGCGCACCGAGTACGACGGTGCCATCACGGTGCTGGCCGAGTCCTACGAGGGGAAGCGCCTCAACTCGCCCAACGACGTGGTGGTGGCCTCCGACGGCGCGGTCTGGTTCACCGATCCGCCCTTCGGCATCCTCGGCAACTACGAGGGCGAGCGCGCCGAGCCGGAATCGCCCCAGAACGTCTACCGCCTCGACCCGGAGACCGGGGTGCTGGCGGCGGTGGCGACCGACCTCGCCGGGCCGAACGGCCTGTGCTTCTCCCCCGACGAATCGATCCTCTACCTCGTCGAGTCGCGGGCGCAGCCCAACCGCCGCATCCTCGCCTACGACGTCGCCGGGGGGCGCCTGATCAACCAGCGGGTCCACATCGATGCCGGCCCCGGCACGCCGGACGGCTTCCGCTGCGACACCGACGGCAACCTGTGGTGCGGCTGGGGCATGGGCGACGACGCCCTCGACGGGGTGATGGTCTACAACCCCGAAGGCCGCCTGATCGGCCGCATCCGCCTGCCGGAGCGCTGCGCCAACGTCTGCTTCGGCGGCCGGCACCGCAACCGGCTGTTCATGGCGGCGAGCCAGTCGCTCTACGCGCTCTACGTCGACGCGCAGGGCGTGGCCGGGGGGTGAGGCCTCAAGGCCGGCGAGGGGCCGTGGGCGGCCCCTCGCCGGCCCATTCGCTCGGCTAGGCCGCCGCCGTCAGCCTCGCGACGGCGCCGACGATCTGCCGGAGCTGGAACGGCTTCTCCAGCCGCTCGACGCCGACGAACTCGGCCGGGATCACCTCGGCGTCGTACCCGGTCGTGAACACGAACGGGATGCCGCGGTCCTTCAGCGTCTCGGCCAGCCTGAACGACGGACCCGAACCGAGGTTGATGTCGACCACGACGGCATCGGGGCGCTGCCCGTCGAGCTCCGCCCGCGCATCCTCCTCGGTCGCGCACGGGCCGGCGACCTCCGCACCCGCGCCCTCGAGAGCCCGGGCGGCATCCGTCGCGAGGTAGAAGTCGTCTTCCACCACCAGGACACGGCGACCCGTGAGATCCGGTCCAACCGTCATGTCGAGGGCTCCTCCAAACACCGTCATGCGCTGCGGCGCGCCCGTCTCGAGAATGCTGGCGCCGTCCCTGAGCGGGAATCCCAGATGACAGCGGGCGCCACCGGGCCCGATCGTCAGCCTGCCCCGCCCGCGCAGCTCGTAGGGGATGCGCCCCTCGATCAGCTCGCTGTCGAAGCCCCGCCGGCGGGGCGCGTCCCGGGTCGGTCGCGGGCGCCCGAGCCCCCCTTCCTCCGACCAGTCGAAGGCGAGCCACGGGCCGCCGCGCCTCTCGACGACGGTCCAGCGGACAGTGACCTTGCCGTCCGGGGTCGACAGGGCGCCGTACTTGAGGGCGTTGGTGGCCAGTTCGTGCACGGCGAGCGTCAGCACCTCCGCGGCCTTGGGCGAGAGCGCGACGTCGGGTCCTTCGAGGTCGTACTGTCCCGCGTGCTGCGCCTGGGCGCTCACCTCGTCATGCACGATGCCGGCGATCGCCACGCTGGCATTCGCCGCGCGGGTGAGGAGCGCCTGCACCCGGGCGAGGGCGAGCAGGCGGCCCATCATCAGCTCGGCGTAATCCGGCACGCTGGCGGCCCGCTCGCCGGTGCGCCGGGTCACCGAGCGGATCATCGCCATGATGTTGCGCACCCGGTGCTGGAGCTCGGCCAGCAGGACGGCCGAGTGCTCGGCGGCGAGCCTGGCCTCGGTCACGTCCTCGACGATGCCGCCGATGCGCGGGATATGGCCGTTGTCACGCAGCGGAAAGTCGGTGTGCCTGATCCACCGGAAGGCGCCGTCCGAGGGACGCCGGATGCGGAACTCGTGCACCACCGCCTCGCCCGCGCGCGCCGCCTCCAGGTGGTCGAGGGCGACGTCGCGGTCGTCCGGCACGATCAGGGCGGCCCAGCGCGTCACGTCGCCGAGAAGGATTGCGGCATCCACGCCGTAGATGGTGGCGACGGCGGGGCTCACGAACTCCATCGCCAGCGTGGCCGCATCCCTGATCCAGAGGCCTGCGGCGGACGCCCTGGCGAATTGCTGGAACCGCTCCTCGCTCTCGCGCAACGCCACCTCGGCGCGCTTGCGATCGTCGACGTCGATATTCACGCCCACCCACGTCTCGATCGCCCTGCTCGCATCGAGCACGGGCGCGGCGCGGACATTGGTCCAGCGCCACCGGCCGCCCGGGGCATGAAGGCGGAACTCGGCGTTCACGAGCCCGCGCGCCGCGATCGCTTCCCGCCATTGCCGCTCGGCGTAAGCTCGGTCCTCGGGGTGGATCGCGTCCAGCCACCCGTAGCCGAGCCATTCTGCGAGGGTCTGGCCGGTATAGGCCCGCCAGCTCGGGCTGTCGGCGACGACGACGCCGTCGGGATCGGTCTCCCACACCGCCTGCGCCCAGCTCTCGATCAGGAGACGGTGCCGGACCTCGCTCGCGCGAAGGGCTTGCTCCGCCAGGTGCTGTGCCGTCGTTTCCTTGAGGGTCCAGAGAACGCCGGCCACTCGCCCGGTCTCGTCGCGGACCGGCACGTAGTCGACGTCGAACCAGGCATCGCCGAGGCGGCCGTCGCGCAGGACGGGGTAGCGTTGTCCGACGTGCCGCGTCGCCTCTCCGGCCATGCCGGCCGCGAGGTCACCGGCGAAGACGCCCCGGGAGCGGGCGAACGTCTCGTGGACCGACTGCCCCAGGGCGCGGACGCGATGCTCCCTGAGCAGGTCGGCGAAGCGATCGTTGTAGAGGTGGATCGCCTCTTCCCCCCAGACGAGGCTCATCATGCTGGGCGAACACAGCATCAGGTCGACGATGGTCTTCAGGCTCTGCGGCCAGCGCGCGATCGGCCCGAGCGGGGTCGCTGCCCATTCGAACGAGCGGATCAGCGCGGCGATCTCGCCGTCGCCGTGCGGCCATAGATCTCGCGTTCGCGGCATGCAGCCAGGACACAAGATCGAATGCTCAAGTCAATTGATAAATGTTATTTTCAGTCTGCGATCCTTGATCGGAGCCGGATCTTGGCACCCGGCGACCTTCTTTCACCCTCGACAGCCCTTCGCAGGACCGGGATGGCGGGACTTGATCCCGACATGTCGGTCGCGAGGGCCGATGTCGCGGCAACACGGTACGCGACAGCGACGCAAGGGCGCGATCCGCGTGCGCGCCGTCCGACCCGATACCCTCCTGGTCATCCTGGGGGCCGCGCAGCGGAACCCGGGATGATCAGGAGGGCGCCAGATCGGGCTGCCCGGGTCGTTCAGGTCCTGCGCCGCCGCCGTGTCCCGCGGCCTTGCAACCGAAGACCGCTCCGGATCATCGATTCCGCCGCATCGTCCGGCGAGCTTCGCCGGCCGATGCCCTAACCCCGCCGCCGCGCCGCCACCAGGCACAGCAGCTCGAACAGCACCTGCGCGGCGCATTGCGCCGTGTTGCTGGTCGGATCGTATTGCGGCGCCACCTCGACCACGTCGCCGCCGACGACGTCGATTCCTGCAAGCCCGCGCAGCAACTCCAGCACCTCGCGCGGCGCGAGCCCGCCCATCTCCGGGGTGCCGGTGCCGGGCGCGAAGCCGGGATCGAGGCTGTCGACGTCGAAGGAGACGTAGGTGGGACCGTCGCCCGCGACCTCCCGCGCCCGGGCGATCACCGCCGGCAGGCCGAGCCGCGGCACTTCCTCGGCGTGGATCACCGTCATGCCCGACACGTACGAGAACTCCCACAGGTACTCGGCACCGCCCCGGATGCCGATCTGGATCGTGCGGGCGGGATCGAGCACGCCGTCGAGCACCGCCTGGCGAAAGGGTCCGCCGTGGTGGAACTTCGAGCCCTCGTAGACGCCGCCGGTGTCGCAATGGGCGTCGATGTGGATCATGCCGACCGGGCGCGAGGCGCCGACCGCCCGCAGGGTCGCGCGGCTGATCGAGTGGTCGCCGCCGACCGCCAGCGGCACCACGCCCGCCTTCACCACGGTCGAGAAGAACGCCTCGATGTCCTCGTGGCAGCTCTCGAGGGAGAAGCGGCTGCGGAACGGGACGTCGCCGATATCCGCCGCCGTCAGCTCCGCCGCCGGGGTGATCCGCAGCACGTGCTCGTAGGGGCCGATGCGCTCGACCGCCCGGACCGCCCGCGGCCCGTGGCGGGCGCCGGCCCGGTTGGTGACGCCGAGATCCATCGGCACGCCGATCAGCGCTACGTCGAGGCCGCCGAAGTCCGGCAGCGTTGCGGCCTCGGGGCGGAACGGCAGGTCGAGAAAGGTCGCCGGGTCGGCGAACGGCCACTTGCGCCGGTCGCTCTCGCTGAATTGCTGCGCGGCGGCCTTGGCGAAGTCGGGGTCGTCGATGTCGCCGCCGGTCGCGTCGAGGTAGCGGGCCCGCAGGGCCGCGAGCTTGGCCTGATCCATGGCGATCTCCGGAGAGGGGGCCCGCGGGGCGTGCTCCCGCGGGCGCGGCACTCGGGGGGTTTTAGCCGTGACGGCCCGGCGCGCCCGGCGTGCCCTCGGCCCGCGCCACCCGGCCGCGACAGAAGCGCAGGCCGGCCATGCTGGCAAGCCCGTTGTCCCGGCAGCTCACTCTGGGTCAGGAGTGCAGCATCACGCGATCCGCCGCTGCCGAAACTCGGAACGACCGACACCGATGGACGACATCCCCGCCTTCGACGCACGCCGCGCCGCTCCCGCGGCCTGATCGGCGACCCGATGCGCTTCCTCCCAGGCCCGGCCTGGCCGGGCGTCTGGCTGCTCGCCGGCGCCCATCTCCTCGCCTTCGCGGACCGGTTCATCGCGGCCCTGGTCGCCCCGGCGATCAAGGCCGACCTGCGCCTGAGCGACTTCGAGCTCGGCCTCGCCCAGGGCACCGCCTTCGTGACGGCCTACGCCCTCGCCTCCCTGGCCGCCGGCCCGCTCGTCGACCGCCTGCACCGCCCGCGCCTGATCGCGGCCGGGATCCTGGTCTGGAGCCTCGCCTCCCTGGGGGCGGGGCTCGCGACCGATCTCGGCGGGTTCGCCCTCGCCCGCGCCGGCCTCGGCCTCGGCCAGGCCGTCCTCACGCCCGCCTCCCTGGCGCTCATCGCCGCGCGCCAGCCGCGGGACCGGATCGGGCACGGCGTGTCGCTCTACACCGCCGGCGCCGTGCTCGGGCGCGGCACGGCGCTCGGTCTCGGCGGCGGGCTCCTCGCCCTGCTGCCGGCGATGGTGCCGGTCGTCGGCCTGCCCGCCCCGGTCGCGGCCTGGCGGGTGCTGTTCGTCCTCAGCGTCCTGCCGAACCTCGTCGTCATCGTCCTGCTGCTGCGGGTGCGCGATCCCGGCCGCGGCGGCGCGCGGCCCGTGCGGCGGAGGCGGGCCGGGCCGTGGCTTGCCCGCCATGCCGGGCGCTACGCCGCGATGATCGTCGCCGGCGCCGCCGTGACCCTGGTGGTGCAGACCACCAATGCCTGGGGAGTGACACTCCTCGTGCGCCGCTTCGGCCTGTCGCTGTCGTCCGCCGGGATGCTGTTCGGTACCGTCGTGGCGCTCGCCGCCCCGCTCGGCCAGTTCACCGGCGGGCGCCTCCTCGACCGGGGGGCGAAGGCGGACCTGCCGGGCGGACGGCTGCTGCTCGGCGCCCTCGTCGGGACGCTGCCGCTTCTCGGCATCGTCTGCCTCGCCGACAGCCTGCCCCTCGCGACGATGGCTCTCGCCGCCCTGCTCTTCGGCCTCGGCATCGGCTCGGTGGCGACGCTGGCGGGGTTGCAGATCATGACGCCGCGCGCCCTGCGCGGGCGCGTCACCGCCCCGTTCATGGCCGGCATCACGCTCGCGGGCTTCGGGCTCGGCCCGCCCCTCGTCGGGCTCCTCTCAGACCGGGTCTTCGGCGAGGCGGGGCTCGGCCGCGCCCTGCTGGCGGCCTGCGCGCTGGCCTATGCGACGGGAATCGTTGCCCTTCTGGCGGGCGCGCCCTACCTCCTCGGCCGCAAGACCGGACGGAGGCGGGCCGCCCGCTGAGCGGGGGCGAGCGCGATGGACACGATCATCCTCGGGCCGGACAAGGCCGCGCCGGGCCGGGCCGACGACGACGCCTTCGAGGCCTACCGCACGCTCTACAGCGGCGGCAGCGACGTCGAACGGCTGGGGAACGGATCCTCGGCCGGCCCGCTGCGAACCGCGGTCGTCGCCCACCGCCTGCCGCGGATGCTGCTGTTCGACCGACGGCTGGCCGGGATCTCGCACGCTCGCGGCCCCCGCCGGGTCGCCCGCGACGGCTTCGACCACGTCGCGCTCCACCTCGTCCTCGCCGGCAGCCTGATGCTGGAGGTGCCCGGCGCGGTCCGCCGGGTCGAGGCCGGGAGCCTGGCGCTGTTCGACCTCACCCGGCCGCAACGCACCTGGACCGAGGGCGCGCGCATCGTCACCGCCTCGGTCGCCCGCGACCGGCTCGATGCCGCGGCGCTGGACGGCCTCGACCTGCACGGCCTCGTCCTGGGGCCGCGCGAGGCGGGCCTGGTGAGCGACTTCGCCCGCTCGCTGGCGGCGCATGCGTCGGCCCTGACGCCGGAGATCGCCGGCGCGGCGGCCGACTCGCTCTGCCTGATGCTCGGTGCGACCCTGGCGTCGCTGCGCGACAAGGGCGCCCCGCTGCCGCCGCCGGTCGCGTCGGGCCGCGCGCGGGCCCGGGTGCTCGCCTACATCGCGCAGCATCTCGGCGAGCGCGGCCTGACCAGCGCGGACATCGCCGCCGGGGCCGGGCTGTCGCGCAGCGCGCTCTACCGGCTGTTCGAGACGCAGGGCGGCGTCGCCCGATTCGTGCAGCAGCAGCGCGTGGCGCATCTGCGCCGCGCTCTGGTGCGAGCCGACGAGCACCGCACGATCGACGAACTGGCGGCTGCCGCCGGCTTCACCTCGCCGAGCCACGCCGGCCGGCTGTTTCGCGACGCGTTCGGGGTCCCGCCCGGGGAATACCGGCGGGCTTCACGCGCCGCGCCGCGCCCCGGGACCGCCCTGATCGGGGGAGCGAGTCGCGTGACGAGCCCGCCGGTCGGCCTGACGGCCTGGCACGGCGAACTCCTGTGAGCGGCACGGCCCGCCCCGGCCGGTCGCACCGAGCCAATGGCCTTCCATCACGCTCGATCGCGCAGGGTGGCTCGGCTTTCGCAACGATCCCGAACCATCGCGCCGCGCAACCCGACGCGAGGTGTGCAGTCCCGGGGTGCGAGGGGGCATCATCGGCGCTGTCGCGTCAGGGGGACGATGCACCTAGCCCCCGAGCCGCCGCGCGATCCAGCTTTCCGCCGCATCGAGATCGGGAAAGACCCGCGGCTGCGGCGAGGCGAGGCTGCCGAAGCCCACTTCGAGGAACCACTGGCCGGCCTCCTCGCCATACGCGTCGGACAGGCAGACCAGCACCGCCGCGAGGGTGCCGTCGGCGAAGACGAGCAATCCCCGCTCGGCCTCGTCCCCGGTCCTGACGCGCACGGGCTGGAGCGTGAGTTCCATGGCGGGGCAACGAGGCGCAGCTTGCTTGGTTCTGCTGCGCCGACGGCATGGCTGCCCCCCGGCGGCTATGGCTGCCCCCCGGAACGCGGGCAGCCGGCGCCGATTGCCCCCGCGACGTCCGCCCCCGGGCGGGCCGGCTCTCGACGAAAGGATTCTCGATGGGACGGATTCGGAGCATGACGATCGCCGTCGCCCTCGTCGCCGGCAGCGCCGGGCTCGCGGCGGCGCAAGGGGCGGGCGGAGGCTCGGGAGGGTCCGCGGGGGTGGCGGCGCGCTCGGCGCGGGGTCCGGCAGCCCGAACAGCACCGGCGCCGCCGGCCAGCCGGGCATCAGCCAGGACAGCGGCAAGGGCGCCGGCCACAGCAGCCTCAGCACCGGCACCACCGGCGCGGCGGCGGTGCCCCCCGGGGCGCGCGCCGGCGGCAGCGCGACGGGAGCGGGAGAGCCGGGGCGCGGAGCGCCGCGGTAACCCGACCTCGCGGCTTGTCCGGTCACGCCCTGGTCCGAGATGTCGCGGGATCCCCGTCCCGCGGGCGCGGAGCGTGCCGGTGAATGAAGTAGCACAGGTTTCTCCCTCCTCCCCTGCGGGGAGGGGGACGCGAGAGCTTTTCATGGCATGGGCGGCCGTCTCGTCCGATCGTTGCCAGTCACGGCCCCGCTTCACGAAGGCGATGACGCAGAGACCGCCATTCCGACGGCACGAAATCGCCGGAGATTGATCCAGGTTGAGGCCGGGCGCCTGGAACAGGCCCACTCTCTTCCTCGCCACGCCGGCCCTGTCCCGCCCTGAACGGCGGCACTCGGCTGGTGTCGCACCCGCGGGCCGGGACCTCCGTCTCCCCGAAGTCTAGCGCATCAGCCCGGCCCGCCCCCCTCCTCCTCTTCCGGCACCACATCCACCGCGACCTGAAGGCTCTGCGCCCCCGATCCGGCGATGATACCGGCGACCGGCGCGACGTCGCCGTAGTCGCGGCCGCGGGCGACGACGATGTGGTCGTCCTGCACGCCGATGCCGTTGGTGGGATCGAGGCCGATCCAGCTCTCCCCGCACCAGACCGAGACCCAGGCGTGGCTCGCATCCGCCCCCTCCAGCCGCGGCTGGCCCGGGGGCGGCAGGGTGCGCAGGTACCCGCTAACATAGGCCGCCGGCAGGCCTAAGCCCCGCAGGGCCGCGATCATGATGTGCGAGAAATCCTGGCACACGCCCCGGCGCCCGGCGAAGGACTGGCTGAGCGGCGTGCCGACCTCGGTGGCCTCCGAATCGAAGGTGAAATCGGCCCGGATCCGGCGCATCAGGTCGAAGGCGCCCGCATAGGCGCCGCCGCCGGGCGGGAAGCTCGCCCGGGCGTAGTCGGTGATCTCGGGCAGGAGCGGCACCCGCCGGCTCGCCGCTGCGAAGTGCAGCGGCGCGTCGGGATCGAGGCCGGGCCAGGTCAGCACCTGCGCCCGCACCTCCTCCCACGCCGGCCCGGTCGCGAGGTCGGGCAGCGGCGGCCGCTCGACCCGGACGCGGGAGCGCGCGTCGATCCGGAATTCCCGGTGTGGCGTCTCGACGGTGAGCGACACCGCGCGGTTGCCGAAGAAGTCGGTGCGCTCGGTCGCGTTCGGCGGCGCGGGCTCGACCACCACCTCGTGCGAGAGGAGCGCCTGCCCCTCCCCCGCCGCCGGCGCGAGGCGCAAGGTGCAGCGGGCAAAGCCCACCGGGTTGCGGTAGGCGTAGGCCGTGAGGTGGCGCAGGCGGTAGAGCATCGGTGCGGGGAGGTCACGCCAGGGTGGTGAGGTTCTCGGGCCGGGCGGCGTCCGACCCGCCCGGGAAGTAGCGGGCACCGATCGCCTCGGCGATCCCCCACAGCCGCATCTCCCACTCCGCCACCGTGGCGAGCGGCAGGGTCGCGGCCTCCGCCGCGGCGATCTCGCCCGCGAGGCCCGCCACCAGCCGCGCCGGCGGCTCCGCCACCCCGTCCTGGCGCAGGGACGGCAGGAGGGCCAGGCGCTCGGCCAGGCGCTCGACCTGGAACGCGAGCGAGCGCGGGTTGTAGGGGTCGAGCAGCACCATGTCGCGCACCGGCGCGAGCGCCACGCCGAGGATGTAGCGCGCGCCGTAGGAGATGCGGGAATCGACGAGGTCGAGCAGCACCCCGAGATCGTCGGTGCTGGCGCCCGCCGCGCCGAAATCGAGGGCGAAGCGGCAGGCATTGACCGCCCGCTCGACCCGCCGGCCCATCTCCACGAAGGCGAAGCCGCCGGCCCGGTTCATGTTCTCCTGGGCGAGGCCGGCGAGCGCCGCGGTCAGCGACAGCGCGCGCTCGGCCCGGTCGAGGAGGGCGGCCTCCGAGTCGGGTGCGTCCGCCGGCGCCTCCAGCACCTCGCGCAGGGCCGACAGCGCCCGCCAGGTCTCGCCCGACAGCCGCTCGCGCAACGACGCGGCGTTGCGCCGGGCCGAGAGGGCGTGGGACAGCCCCGAGCCCCACTGCCCCCCGTCCGAGAGGGCGTGGTGGGCGAGCGTCGCCGCCGGCCCCTCGGCCGAGGGCACGGCACCCCAGGCGTGCAGCAGGGCGCGGATGCGGGCCGAGGTGGCGCGGTCCTCCGGCGCCATCGAGACGGAGCCGGCGCCGTCGAGGAGGCAGGCGGTGAGGCGGATCACCGCCTCGGTCCGCTCCAGGTGGCGGCCGAGCCAGAACAGGTTGTCGGCGGCCCGGCTCGGCAGCAGGCCGGGCACCCGGCGCACGGCCACCTGGTCGCTCGGCGGCAGCAGGGTCGCCTGCGCGGTGGTGGGACCGGGCGACAGCACCCAGACGTCGGCGGCGCGTACCCCCGCCCCCATCGCTACCGGTCGCACGTCCGGCGTCTCGGAGATGCGGCAGAAGCCGCCGGGCATGACCTGCCAGCCCTCGGGCGTGGCGGCGGCGAAGACCCGCAGCACGAAGGGCCGGGGCACGAGCCGGGTGCCGTCCCAGACCGGGGCGGTGGAGAGCCGCACCGGCTCGTGCGCGACGAGGTCGCCGGGCCGGTCGCGCAGCACCGCGCGCAGGCGCTCGGTCTCGGCCGCGTCGCGCTTCTCGCCGAAGGCGCGGCTGGTGAAGGCGCCTTGCGCCGGCGCCGCCGCCGGACGGAAGGCGAGATAGTCGAACCGCTCCAGCACCGCGTCGCGCTGCGCGGGGTCGCCGCACCACCAGGTCGGCAGGCCGGGCAGGCGCAGGGACTCGCCGAGCACCCGCTCGCACAGGGCCGGCAGCGAGGCGGTGAGCCAGGCGCTCTCGACGAGGCCGGTGCCCGGCATGTTGCCCATCGCCACGGCGCCGGAGCGCAGGGCCTCGACGAGGCCGGGCGCGCCGAGGCGGGAGGCGGGGTTGAGCTCGAGCGGATCGACGAAGTCGCCGTCGACGCGCCGCCACAGCACGTCGACCCGCTTGAGGCCCGCGACCGTGCGGATGAACACCAGCCGGTCGCGCACCAGGAGGTCGTCGCCCTCGACGAGGGAGAAGCCGAGATAGCGCGCGAGCACCGCCTGCTCGACGTAGGTGTCGCTGTAGGGCCCCGAAGTCATCAGGCCGATGCGCGGCTCGGCCCGGGTCCCCGCCGCCGCGAGCCCATCGCGAAACGCCTGGAAGAACGAGGCGACGCGCTCGACGTCGAGCGCCCCGTAGACCTCCGGCAGGGCCCGGGCCATGACGAGGCGGTTCTCGAGGGCGTGGCCGGCGCCGGACGGCGCCTGGGTCCGGTCGGCCAGCACCCGCCAAGCGCCGTCCGGCCCGCGGGCGAGGTCGGCGGCGTAGAAGTGCAGGTGGCGCCCGCCCGGGGGCGCGACGCCGACGAGGGGGCGCAGGAATTCCGGGTCGCCCGCCGCGGCCGCCGCCGGCAGCAGGCCGGCGCGGGCGAGCGCGCCGTCGCCGTAGAGGTCGGCCAGCACCGCCTCCAGCAGCTCGGCGCGCTGCGCCACCCCGGCGGCGATCGCCCCCCACTCCGATCCCTCGATCAGGAGCGGCAAGGCGCCGATCGGCCAGTCGCGCTCGGTCGCCTCGCCGTAGGCGCGGTAGGCGATGCCGGTCTCGTGGATGTGGCGCCCGGCCGCCGCGAGGCGGGCGGCGATCTCGCCGTCGGTGAGCCCGGCGAGGCGGCGCAGGAACCGGTCCCAGGCCGGGCGCAAGCCACCGTCCGGGCCGACGAGCTCGTCGGGCAGGCCCGGCAGGGCGGTGTAGCCCGCGGTCCAGCGCGCCAGCCGCTGCTCCGGTCCGTCGTCTTGCAGCCCGGTCACTTGCGGCCCGGCCGGAGGGGCCGGGGTCTCCGCCTCCGCCAGCGCCCCGCTCATCGGGCGCTGGGCGTGCGCAGGTCCAGGGTCAGGGGGAACTCGCGCCGGGGCTCCTCCGGCGGCACGCTCACCCGGCCCGGGGTGTGGCCGTTCTCCTGGAAGCGGGCGAGGCGGCGGCCTTCCGCCTCGTAGGTGTTGATCGGGAAGGTCTCGTAGTTGCGCCCGCCCGGATGGGCGACGTGGTAGACGCAACCACCGAGAGAGCGTCCGCTCCAGGTGTCGAGCACGTCGAAGGTGAGCGGCGCGTGGACCGGAATCGTCGGGTGCAGGGCCGAGGCCGGCTGCCAGGCCTTGAAGCGCAGGCCCGCCACCGCCTCGCCGGAGCGGCCGGTATCGGTCATCGGCAGGCGCCGGCCGTTGCAGGTGACGACGTGCCGGCTCGGCACGAAGCCCGACACCTTGGCCTGCAGGCGCTCGACCGAGGAATCGACGTAGCGCACGGTGCCGCCGATGGCGCCCTCCTCGCCGAGCACGTGCCAGGGTTCGAGTGCCTGGCGCAGCTCGAGCTTGACCCCGCCGCGCTCGACCTCGCCGTAGCGCGGGAAGCGGAACTCGGCCTGCGCCTCGTACCAGGCCGGATCGAAGGCGTAGCCGGCCCGGTTGAGGTCGCCCAGCACCGACTGGAAGTCCTCCCACAGGAAGTGGGGCAGCATGAAGCGGTCGTGGAGCGCCGTGCCCCAGCGCACGAACCCGCCTTCCTGCGGCTCGCGCCACAGCCAGGCGACGAGGGCGCGCAGCAGCACCTGCTGGGCGAGGCTCATCCGCGCCTCGGGCGGCATCTCGAACGAGCGGAACTCCAGGAGGCCGAGGCGCCCGGTCGGGCCGTCCGGCGAGTAGAGCTTGTCGATGCAGATCTCGGCCCGGTGGGTGTTGCCGGTGACGTCGGTGAGGATGTTGCGGAACAGGCGGTCGACGAGCCAGAGCGGCACTTCCGGCCCGTTCGGCGGCGGCACCTGGGCGAGCGCGATCTCGAGCTCGTAGAGCCCGTCGTGGCGGGCCTCGTCCATCCGCGGCGCCTGGCTCGTCGGGCCGACATAGAGGCCCGAGAACAGGTAGGACAGCGACGGGTGGCGCTGCCAGTACAGCACCAGGCTCTTCAGGAGGTCGGGCCGGCGCAGGAACGGCGAATCGGCCGGGCTCGCGCCGCCGAGCACGACGTGGTTGCCGCCGCCCGTCCCGGTATGGCGCCCGTCGGTCATGAACTTCTGGGCGCCGAGCCGGGTCTGGCGGGCATCCTCGTAGAGGCCGGTGGTGATGTCGACCGCCTCGCGCCAGGTCCGGGCCGGCTGCACGTTGACCTCGATCACGCCGGGATCGGGCGTGACCTTGATCACCGACAGGCGCGGATCGTAGGGGGGCTCGTAGCCCTCGACGTGGAGCGGCTGGCCGATCTCGGCCGCCGCGTCCTCCAGCACCGAGATGAGGCTCAGGTACTCGTCCACCCGCTCGACCGGCGGCATGAACACGCACAGGACCCCGTCGCGCGGCTCGACGGCGAGCGCCGTGCGCACCGCGACGCCGACCGGGGCCTGCGGGCGCGGCGGGGCCGAGGCGACGGCCGAGAGCGGCCCGCGCTGCTCGAGGGGATCCTGCGGCACGTAGTAGGGATAGTCGCCCGGCGGCACGTAGGGCAGCGAGGCGAGCGGCAGGCGGAAGCCCGCGGGCGAGTCGCCCGGCACGAGGTAGATCGCCCCGCGCTTGAGCTGCCACCGCTCCGAGACCCAGTGCCGGTCGGTGCCGACCGTGACGTTGGCGAGCGGCAGCACGTAGCCGACCGCGTTCTCGAGCCCGCGGGTGAACACCCGGGTCATGCGCCGCTGCGATTCCTCGTCGCCGACCTTCGGGTCGAGCGGCGTGACGTTGACCGGCAGCTCCGCGGCCTTGCGCTCCCAGTGCTCGGGATCCTCGAACAGCGGCTGGATGTAGGGTTCGAGGTTGAGGCGGCGGGCAAGCCCCCGGGCCAGGGCCTCGGCCTCCTTGATGCCGGCCTCGCGCGGCCCGGTCTCGGAGGCGATCAGGTCGGCGTTGCGCCAGACCGGCTCGCCGTCCTTGCGCCAGTACAGGCCGAAGGCCCAGCGCGGCAGGCTCTCGCCCGGATACCACTTGCCCTGGCCGTAATGCAGGAAGCCGCCGGGGCCGAAGCGGTCGCGTAAGCGACGGATCAGCTGGTCGGCGAGGCCCCGCTTCGTCGGCCCGACGGCGGCGGCGTTCCACTCCGGCGCCTCGAAGTCGTCGATCGACACGAAGGTCGGCTCGCCGCCCATGGTCAGGCGCACGTCCTCCTCGTCGAGGTCGCGGTCGATCCGGTCACCCAGCGCGTCGAGGGCGGCCCAGGCCTCGTCGGAGAAGGGCTTCGTCACCCGCGGCGCCTCGGCGACGCGGGTCACCGTCATGCCGAAGTCGAACTCGACCTCGGCCGGCTCGGCGAGGCCGGCGATCGGCGCCGCCGAGCGGTAATGCGGGGTCGCGGCGAGCGGGATGTGGCCCTCGCCGCACAGCAGGCCCGAGGTGGCGTCGAGCCCGATCCAGCCGGCGCCGGGCACGTAGACCTCGGCCCAGGCGTGGAGGTCGGTGAAGTCGGTCGTGGTGCCGGCCGGCCCGTCGACGGCGGTGGTGTCGGGCACGAGCTGGAGCAGGTAGCCGGAGACGAAGCGGGCGGCCATCCCGAGGCGCCGCAGCACCTGCACCATCAGCCAGGCCGAGTCGCGGCACGAGCCGCTGGCCTTGCGCAAGGTCTCGGCCGGGGTCTGCACCCCCGGCTCCATGCGCACGACGTAGTTGACCGAATCGCGCACCAGGGCGTTCAGCGCCACCAGGAACAGCACGGTGTTGGGCTCGGCCGGCAGCCGCGCCATCAGCGCGTCGATCTCCGGCCCGCCCTCCTCGACCGCGAGGTAGGGGCCGAGCTCGGCCTTCAGCTCGTCCGGATAGGCGAAGGGCTGGGTCTGGGCGTAATCCTCGACGAAGAAGTCGAACGGGTTGATCACCGACATGTCGGCGACGAGGTCGACCTCGATGCGGAACTGCGTCGTCTTCTCGGGGAAGACGAGGCGGGCGAGCCAGTTGCCGTTCGGGTCCTGCTGCCAGTTCACGAAGTGATTGGCCGGCGTGACCTTGAGGGCGTAGCTCTCGATCCGCGAGCGCGTGTGCGGCGCCGGCCGCAGGCGGACCACCTGCGGGCCGAGGGCGATCGGCCGGTCGTAGGTGTAGGACGTGACGTGGTGCAGGGCGGCCTTGATCGACACGACGGGTCCGAACCTTCTGCTGAATGAGTGAGGGGTGAGCCCGCCGGCCTGTCCGTGCGCGTTCCGTGGCTTGCAGCCTCGGCTTCTACACCGTGGCCGGGCCCGCGTCAGCCGTCGCGTCGCTCGATCGCCGGCGTCCTTGCACGGGCCTCGCGTCTCTCTGCGTCATCTCGAAGCCTGATCCCGGGCGGCAGGGCGAAAAAATGAGGCAAGTCCCGTGCCGCCGGGAACGGAACCTCCGCTGGCTGAAGCTCCTTGGTGAGACAGGCCCCGCCCGGGCGTTCCACGGGGCCTGTCCGGACGCCGCGATGAAGATCTTCCAGTGCCAGGCCTGTGCGCAGCCGGCCCATTTCGAGGCCGATTCGTGCGAGAGCTGCGAGTGCCGCCTCGGCTACGACCCCGACCTCGCCGACATGACCGCGATGGTGAAGGCCGGCTCGCGCTGGCGCGGCCTCGCCGATCCGCGCCGCCGCTACCGGCCTTGCGCCAACCGGGATTCCGGCGGCTGCAACTGGCTCGTGCCGTCGGGCTCGAGCGAGACCTACTGCCTCGCCTGCCGGCACAACCGGGTGGTGCCGGACCTGTCGATTCCCTGGAACCGCACCCGCTGGCGCGAGGTCGAGGCGGCCAAGCGCCGGCTGTTCTACGCCATGCTGCGCCTGCGCCTGCCGCTCGCGTCGCGGCGCGACGACCCGGCCGGCCTCGCCTTCGACTTCCTGGTCGACCCGGCGGAATCCTACCTGATCGGCCCGCCGGTGCTCACCGGGCACGACAACGGGCTCATCACGCTGAACATCGCCGAGGCCGACGACGTCGAGCGCGAGCGCCGGCGCACGCAGTTCGGCGAGCACTACCGCACGCTTCTCGGGCATTTCCGCCACGAGATCGGGCATTACTTCTGGAACGTGCTGGTGCGGGCCGATCCCTGCCTGGAGGGTTTTCGCACCGTGTTCGGCGACGAGCGGGCCGATTACGGCGCCGCGCTCCAGCGCCACTACGCCCACGGCCCGGCCGAGGGCTGGCAGGAGACGTACGTCTCGGCCTACGCCACCTCCCATCCCTGGGAGGACTTCGCCGAGACCTGGGCGCACTACATGCACATCGTCGACACGCTGGAGACCGCGGCGCAGTTCGGCGTGCGGGTCCAGCCCAAGCTCCAGGCCGGGCCGGCGCTGCACGCGCCGATCACGCTCGCGGCCAAGGTCGATTTCGACGCCTATCGCAGCCCCGATTTCGGCCGGCTGATCGAGGCCTGGCTGCCGCTGACCTTCGCGATGAACTCGCTCAACCGCAGCATGGGCCAGCCCGACCTCTATCCGTTCCGCATGACCCCGGCGACGATCAGCAAGCTCTCCTTCGTCCACGACCGCATCTACGCCCGCACCGACGCGCCGGAGGCCGAGGCCGGGACGCTCAGGGCGGTGATCGCGGGCCTGCGCAACCGGGTGGCGGCGCCGCGCACGGCGTGAAGGCGAACGAGCCAGCTTTCGACCGACAACCCTGACACCCTCCATCGTCATCCCGGGGCTCGCCGAAGGCGAGAACCCGGGATCCATATCCGCTGACGTTGAAGAATGAAGCGGATCGCGTTCCGCCCTGTCCTGAACCGTCGGCGGTTATGGATCCCGGGTTCCGCTACGCGGCCCCGGGATGACCCTGTTCGGTGGGATCGTTGCTGCGAATAGACCTGCCGGAACGATGTGAAACATCACACCCAACCCCCACCCGATCGGGGCACGCCGTCCCCCGGCAAGCCACATTCCCGAACGGCTCACGCCTCACCCCGGGCACAAACAACCGGCACTCTGCCCCCCATGCCGACGACCGATCGCCTCGCCTGCCAGACCGTCCCCGCAAGCTTAGCTGTGGCGAGGTCGCAACACCGCGAAAGCATCCCAGCTTTGCCCCAGACCGCTCCTCGCGCCGCCGCGTTCCCGCCATAAACCGGCGGCACCTCAACGGCCACGTTAAGCGACTGTCCCCACAGTGATTTATCGTGGTCGTCCCGGCCCTCCCGGGGATCGCGGGCGACGCTGGCGGATTGACCCCGTCACACGGGTTCGTTTCGCGTCAGCCGTCCCAGGGCGGCGCAGGGAGCGGGACCGGGCAAAAACCGGCCTTTCAAGAAACTACGGGTACGGGACAGGGCCATGGACGCGCGTCACACCACCGACAAATCGAAGCTCCCCAGCCGCTACGTGACCGAGGGTCCGGACCGGGCGCCGCACCGCTCGTACCTGTATGCCATGGGCCTCACCCGCGAGCAGATCCACCAGCCGCTGATCGGCGTGGCCTCGTGCTGGAACGAGGCGGCGCCCTGCAACATCTCGCTGATGCGCCAGGCGCAGGCGGTGAAGAAGGGCGTGGCCGCCGCCGGCGGCACCCCGCGCGAGTTCTGCACCATCACGGTCACCGACGGCATCGCCATGGGGCATCGCGGCATGCGCGCCTCGCTGCCGTCCCGCGAGGTGATCGCCGACTCGGTGGAGCTCACCATGCGCGGCCACGCCTACGACGCGCTCGTGGGGCTGGCCGGCTGCGACAAGTCGCTGCCCGGCATGATGATGGCGATGGTCCGCCTCAACGTGCCCTCCGTCTTCATCTACGGCGGCTCGATCCTGCCCGGCACCTTCCGGGGCCAGCCGGTGACCATCCAGGACCTGTTCGAGGCGGTCGGCAAGCACTCGGTCGGCGCGATGAGCGACGACGACCTCGACGAGCTGGAGCAGGTCGCCTGCCCGTCGGCCGGCGCCTGCGGCGCGCAGTTCACCGCCAACACCATGGCGACCGTCTCCGAGGCGATCGGCCTCGCCCTGCCCTACTCGGCCGGCGCGCCCGCTCCCTACGAGATCCGCGACCGGTTCTGCGCCACCGCCGGCGAGATGGTGATGGAGCTGCTCGCCAAGAACATCCGCCCGCGCGACATCGTCACCCGCAAGGCGCTCGAGAACGCCGCGACCGTGGTGGCGGCGTCCGGCGGCTCGACCAACGCGGCGTTGCATCTCCCGGCGATCGCGCATGAATGCGGCATCGAGTTCGACCTGTTCGACGTCGCCGAGATCTTCAAGCGCACGCCTTACATCGCCGACCTGAAGCCCGGCGGGCGCTACGTCGCCAAGGACCTGTTCGAGGTCGGCGGCATCCCGCTCCTGATGAAGACGCTGCTCGACGGCGGCTACCTGCACGGCGACTGCATCACGGTGACCGGCCGCACCATGGCCGAGAACCTCGCCAAGGTGGCGTGGAACGCCAACCAGGACGTGGTGCGCCCCTCCAGCCAGCCGATCACCGTGACGGGCGGCGTGGTCGGCCTCAAGGGCAACCTGGCGCCGGAGGGCGCGATCGTGAAGGTCGCCGGCATGCCGCCGGAGAAGCAGACCTTCGCCGGCCCGGCGCGCGTCTTCGACAACGAGGAAGCCTGCTTCGAGGCGGTGAAGAACCGCACCTACAAGGAGGGCGAGGTCCTGGTGATCCGCTACGAGGGCCCGCGCGGCGGCCCCGGCATGCGCGAGATGCTGGCGACCACCGCCGCTCTCTACGGCCAGGGCATGGGCGACAAGGTGGCGCTCATCACCGACGGGCGCTTCTCGGGCGCCACCCGCGGCTTCTGCATCGGCCATGTCGGGCCCGAGGCCGCGGTGGGCGGCCCGATCGGCCTCCTCAAGGACGGCGACATGATCCGCATCGATGCGGTTCAGGGCACGCTCTCGGTCGACCTCACCGACGACGAGCTGGCCCAGCGCCGCGCGGCCTGGCAGCCGCGGGCCAACGATTCGACCTCGGGCTACCTGTGGAAGTACGCGCAGACCGTCGGCCCGGCGGTGACGGGCGCGGTGACGCATCCGGGCGGCGCCCAGGAGACGCTCTCCTATGCGGATATCTGAGGCGGGCCTGCCCCGACGGGCGGGCCGCCGGTTCCTCCTCGCGCTGCTCGGCCTGACGATGGCCGGGGCCGGGCCCGCCGTAGCGCTCGATGCCGCCGTGCGGACGCCGGTGCCGGCCGCCACGGGCTACCGCAACGCCCGCGAGGCAATGCGGACGGGCATGCGCGACTACAATGCCGGCGACAAGGAGGGCGCGGCGCGCGCCCTCGAATACGCCGCCGGCCAGGGCCACGCCCTGGCCCTGTGGAAGCTCGGCCGCATGTACGCGGAGGGCGACGGCGTCCCGCACGACGACCTCAAGGCGTTCGAGTTCTTCTCGAAGATCGCCGACGAGAACGCCGACGAGGGCCCGGAGGCGCCGAATGCCGGCGTGGTGGCGAGCGCCTTCACGGCGCTGGGCCGCTACTTCCTCGACGGGATCAAGGATTCGTACGTGCGCCCGAACGTCGAGCGCGCCTACGACATGTTCAACTACGCGGCGACCTACTACGGCGACCCGAACGCGCAGTACAACCTCGCCCGGCTCTACCTCGACGGCACCGGCGTGACCCAGGATCCGCGCCAGGCCGCGCGCTGGTTCAACCTCGCCGCCGAGAAGGGGCACCCGGCCGCCCAGGCGCTGCTCGGCCAGCTCCTGATCAACGGCCAGGGCGTCACCGCGCAGCGCGCCCGGGGGCTCGCCTGGCTGACGCTTGCCCGCGACGCCGCCGAGGGGCCGAAGGACCAGTGGATCGTCGCCCTCCAGGAGCAGGCGATGGCTGCGGCCAACGAGCGCGACCGGGCCGAGGCCCAGTCCCAGGTCGACGGCTTCTACCGCCGCAGCGCCAAAGGGCGCTGAGTCGAAGGGGCGCTCGACGAGGGGACGGTCACCCGCCCCCTCCTCCGTCCCTCGTCAGCCCTGGCGGGCCGCGATCGCGGCCTGGAACGACGGGCGCTCCAGAATGCCCGCGACGTAGGAGGCGAGCCGCGGCCAGCGTCCGGCATCGACCGACTCGCCGGCAAGGCGCAGGTTGTGGAAAGTCGTCACGACCGAGATGTCGGCGAGGCTGAAGGCGCCGCCGACCAGGAACGGTCCGTCGATCACCCCCTCGAGATAATCGAACAGCCGCGGCAACTCCTCGCCCATGCACTTGGCGACCACCGCCTCGTCGCCGGGCTTCTTCATCATGCGCGGCAGGAAGACCCGCTGCACGAAGGGCTTGATCAGCACCGGAAACAGCTCGCCGTCGCCGAACTTGTCGAACCACACCGCCCGGCCGAGGTCCCGGGCTCCCGTCGGCAGCAGGGCCGGCGCCGGATGCGCGCGATCCAGGTAATGGATGATCGCCGAGGAATCGGCGAGGCGGAAGTCGCCGTCCTCGAATGCCGGGATCTTGCCGCACGGGCTCGCCGCCTGGAAGTGCGGGTCGGGATCGTGGAAGATCAGCGGCACGTGCTCGGCCTCGATGCCCTTCTCGGCGAGGGCGACGAGGACCTTGCGGACGAAGGGCGACAGGCTGGTGCCGTAGAGTTTCATCGGGTCGTTTCTCCCACGCGGCCGATCGGCAACCGCCGGGGCGGATATCGGGCCGGAGCGGCCGGTTGGCACCCCTCCCCCGCCTGGAATCCGCGCGCGTGCCAGCCCATACTGCGGTCCGGCCGTTCCCGGCCCGGACGAGGCCGAACCGTGGACGATACCTTCGACTTACGCGAGCGCCTGTCGCGCGCCTGGCGGGCGGTGTTCGACAACGCCGTCGAGGCCGGCAGCCCGCCCGAGGCGGTGGTCGAGACGATGACAGCGGTGGCCCATGCGCGCTTCGCCGAATTGTTCGGCACCGCCGCGGCGGCGAGCTACCTCGCGCTGCTCGCCGAGCAGATGCGCGACGTCGACCACGACGAGGCCGAGACCCTGATCCGCGGCGAGGCGCCCGGCCCGGCGCCCTTCGACGAGGACATGACGGCGATGGACCCGGCCTGGATCGAGCGGGATCCGCCGTGAGAGCGTATCGGGGCTGGAGCCTGCAGAGTTGATACCCCGCATGTCGTCCCGGGCCGCGCTGCGGAGCCCGGAGTGACGCAGAGGGATGTCAGCCTACCGTCTGAAACGGCGACGCAACCGATCGGACATACACCGGCACCGTAAAGCTTCGTGCGCTCGCGCACATGACGGAGCGCACGAGCGGGAACATGGGTCGGCGCCGGCAATTTTTCGACGCAGGATCACCCCGTGCCCTTGCACGAGCGCTGCCATGATTATCCGGCCTCTCATCGTCGCTGCCGCTTGGGCAGCCTTCTGCTTCACCGCCCAGCCGCACCGCGAGCAGGCCTCGCCCCAGGATCCGGTGCTGCTCTCCGGCATCGAGGCCGATCTCGCCAGCCGCCGCTGCGACGGCGTGCGGATCGATGCCGAGCATTTCCGGGCATTCTCGTCGCAGGTCCACCTCAACCACGCCGACTTCTTCCAGAAGCCCCGCTCGGTCAGCCTCCAGGCCGCCCTCGACGACCTCGACGGCCGGCTGCGGAGCGACAAGCAGTCGGCCTGCGAGGCGATCTGGGTGGCGTACGGGCCGGGAAGCCCGTTGCAGCTGCTGCGGCGGGGGTGAGGCTGCCCGTTCGTCGTCCTTTGCCGATCCCACGCCCTCGTGGTCATTTCGGGACCGAGCAGCGGAGCCCGGAATGACCCTGGGAGGCGGAGGCCGAGATGCGATTCGACGGACGATCTCCGCCGCCGTCCGACCAGACGCAAGAAAGCCCGGCCTCACGGCCGGGCTCCCCAACATCGATCGATCCGGCGCCGGTCAGGCGCTGGTTTGGATCCAGCGCGACAGCTCGCCCTTCGGCTTGGCGCCGACCATCTGGCCGGCGAGCTCGCCGCCCTTGAAGATCATCAGGGTCGGGATCGAGCGGATGCCGTACTGGGAGGCGATGCCCGGGTTCTCGTCCACGTTGACCTTGGCGATCTTCACCCGGCCGTTCATCTCGCTGGAGATCTCCTCCAGGGCCGGGCCGATCGCCCGGCACGGGCCGCACCACTCGGCCCAGAAATCGACCACGACGGGCTCGGCCGATTGCAGCACGTCCTGCTCGAAGCTCGCGTCGGTCACCTTCACGGTTGCCATCGCCACATTCCTTTCGTCATGAAGCCGGCCGACGGCGCGGACCGGTTCGCGTGAGGGGGAAAGTAAGAACCGGGCCGGTGGCGATCAAGCGCGACGGCCAAGCCGTCCCCGCTCTACTCGTGTGCTCCCGCACCTCCGCTCACGCCAGCGTGCCGAGGGCGGCGCTGCACTCCTCCGGCGTCAGGCGGCGGATCACCGGGCCGGCGGTCCAGATCAGGAGCGGCACCAGGGCGCGGCCCGGATAGATCGCGCCGAGGAGGCGGGCGTAGAGCGCGACCTGCGCCGCCTGGCCCCGCGGCGTCGGCGCACCGGGCGCCGGCGGACGGCCGGTCTTGAAGTCGACGAGCCAGACCGCCTCCTCCGTCACCGCGATGCGGTCGACCCGGCCATGCACCGGGCGCAACACGCCACCGAGCGCGATGCTGCCGGCGAGCGTCACCTCGGCCTGCGCGAGGGGCCCGAACAGCACCGCGAGGTCGGGATCGGCGAGGAGCCGCAGCGCCTCCGCGGCGATGGCGGCGCGCCTGTCCGCGTCGAGCCCCGGGGCGCGGGCGGCGACGAAGGCCTCGGCCGCGGCCGGGCGCCGCTCGGGCGCGAGGCCCGGCAGGTGCTCCAGGAGGGCGTGGACCAGGACGCCGCGGCGGCGCGCCGCCGGGTCGCTGGAGCGGGCATCCGAGCGGCGCGGCTCGTCGGCGGCGCCGAGGCCCGAGGGGCGCAGCGGCGGCAGCGGCTCGGCCTCGGGCACGACCGGGCGGTGCAGCCAGTCCGGCACAGCCTCGGGCTCAGGGATCGGCACGGCGGTGACGGGGGTCTCGGGGAGCGCCGCGCCCTCGCGCCAGCTCTCGGCCGGACCGTAGGGCATCTCCGCCACCTCGACGCCTCCGAAGGCCGCGACAAGTCCGCGGCGGATCATCTCGCACCACGCCTCGGCCGGCGTCTCCTTGTCGTTGTTGGCGTAGGGCGCGACGACCAGCCGGTCCTTGGCCCGGGTCATCGCGACGTAGAGCAGGCGGTTGTGCTCCTCGCCGGCCTTGGCGTGCACCGCGTCGCGGGCAACCCCGATCGCCGGACTGTCATGGGCCTTGGCGCTCGACCAGACCGGCACGGTGCTGCCGTCGGGCAGCCGCATCGGGATCAGGGCCGGGTCGCGGCTGACGGCATCGCAGCCGTCGAGCACCAGCACCAGCGGCGCCTCCAGGCCCTTGGCGCCGTGCACCGTCATCACCCGCACCTCGTCGCGGGCGGAATCGAGGTCGCGCTTCACCGTATGGCCGCCGGCATCGCGCCCACCGCTGAGGGCGTAGCGGGAGAGGAAGCCGGTGAGCGAAGGCGCGTCGGGCCCGGCCTCGGCCTGGGCGGCGGCCGTCAGAAAGACGTCGATGGCGTCGCCCGCCTCGCCGCCGAGGCGCTGCACCAGGAGCGCCCGGCCGCCGCGGGGCCCGAGAAGCTCGGCGTAGAAGCCGAACGGCCCGTGCGCCCGGGCGAGCGCCGTCCAGCCGTCGAGGGCGGCGATGCCGCGCAGAGCCGCCGGGTCGCCCGCATCCCCGCGGCGGCGCAGGGCCGCGACCAGCGGCTCGGCCGGGTCGCGCCCGGCCGCGATGCCGACGAGGTCGTCGTCGGTCAGGCCGACGAGCGGCGTCTTGAGGGCGGTGGCGAGCGTCAGGTCGTCCTGCGGCAGCAGGGCGGCGCGGCCCGCCGCCACGAGATCGAGCACCGCGATGTGGGCTGCGATGTCGAGCCGGTCCTGGCCGGCCACCGGCACGCCCTCGGCCTTGAGCGCCCGGATCACCCCCTCGAAGGCCGCCGAGCGCTTGCGCACCAGGATCAGCACCTCGCCCGGCCGCCAGACCCGGCCGGATTCGTCGCCGGCCGTGGTCCAGAGCCGCACGGCCCGGGCGGCCCTTCGCGCGGTCACGAGGGCCGGCGCGCCGGCCTCGATCGCGTCGACCGGCTGGGTCCAGGCGTCGGGCTCGCCTTCCGCGCTCGGCCGCTCCACCGGCCATAGCTCGACCTGGCCCGGCGCCCGCACCCGGGCGGTGGAATGCACGGTGCCGACCGCCGTGTCGCCGAAGGACAGGCCGCGGTAATGGTCCTCAAGCGCGAAGGTGGCGTCGACCGCCCGCAGCACGCCGATCGCCGAGCGGAACGACAGGGTGAGGCCGACATCGGCGAAGGGCAGGCCGGCGGCGTCCGCGTCGCGCCGCCAGGCCCGCCGCGTGGTCTCGAACTCCTCGGGTGCGGCCCCCTGGAAGCTGTAGATCGACTGCTTGGGGTCGCCGACGGCGAAGCGGGTGCGGGCCAAGCCGCCCGCCGCCTCGCGCGCGCCCTCGCCGGCGCAGAAATCCTCGGTGATCCGGCGCAGGATCTCCCATTGCTGCGGGTTGGTGTCCTGCGCCTCGTCGATCAGCACGTGGTCGACGCCGCGATCGAGCTTGTACAGCACCCAGGCCGACTCGACCCGGGTCAGCAGGTCGAGCGTCTTGTGGATCAGGTCGTCGAAATCGAGGGCGCCGAGGCGCGCCTTCTGCGCCTCCATCCGGCGGTGGATCTCGGCCGCCAGCGTGAACAGGGCCTCGGTGCGGTGATAGGCCCGGGCCGCCTTGAGGCGGTCGCGCAAGGCGGCGAGCCGGGCCTGCTCGGCGAGCAGCGCCTCCTTTGCGTCGGCCGGGACCGCCTTGGTGCCGAGCGAGGCGGCGGCATAAGGATCGCCCCCGCCCTCGTCCTTGAAGAAGGCGGCGAGCGTCAGCGTCAGCCGGGCCGGGCCGGTGGCGGCCAGCGCCAGCGCGAGGGCGTCGGCGCGCTTCTCGTCGTTGGCCTTGGCCGTGCGCAGGGCCGCGATCAGGCCGGCGAGGTCGGGCCCGTGATCGAGCATCCGCGCCTCGATCGCCGCCAGGGTCTCGTCGGGAGACAGGCCGAGCGCCGCCCGCAGGGCGTCGAGGCGGGCGGGCAGCCCGTCCGGATGCCCGATCAGGCCGCGATGCTGCACCGCGGCCGTCATCGCCCGGCGCAGGGCCTCGCCCGCCGCCTCGGGGGCGACGAGCGAGAGCGCCGCGGCCAGGTCGGGGTGACGGGTATCGACCGCGTCGGCGAGCACGTTGTCGATGGTCTGGTCGATCGCCTCGCGGGTCTGCGCCTCGTCGAGCACCACGAAGCGGGCCGGCACGTTGGCCTCGAACGGCACGAGGTGGAGCAGGCGCTCGCAGAGCGCGTGCAGGGTCTCGATCTTGAGCCCGCCCGGCGTCTCGACCGCCCGGGCGAACAGGCGCCGCGCCCGCCGCAACGTGGCGCCGTCCGGCGCCTCGCCCTCGAGGGCGGTCAGCTCCTCGCGCAAGGCCGCCTCGTCGAGGGTGACCCAGCGCCCGAGGCGCTCGAACACCCGGATCGCCATGTTGGCGGCGGCCGCCTTGGTGAAGGTGAGGCAGAGGATCTTGGCCGGGGCCGCGCCGTGCAGCAGCAGGCGCACCACCCGGTCGGTGAGCACCTTGGTCTTGCCCGCCCCCGCATTGGCCGACACCCAGGCCGAGGCCCGCGGATCCGCCGCCCGCCGCTGCGCCGCCTGCGTCAGGCCGTCGACGACGAACCCCTCGATACCCATCCGAACTCCCGCTGCGGCCCGACGGCGATCCTGCCGCGGTCGCATTCAACGGGGCGTTGCCTCAAGCCGCGTCGGGGGGCGGCGCACAGGGATTTCGGGGAGCGTGGCGGCGGGGGCACAGGGGCGGCCCGGGACGACGTGCGCCGGCGCACGTTCCGACGTCCCCGTCCCAATCGGGCATGCAAGATTTGTGCGATGCGGTGAACTTTCCGCAGCGTCCGCCGTTTTACACAGGAGCCGCCCGACGGCGAATGGCGCGTCACTTGCGTCAGCCGCGGGCATCGACCAACCCGGCACAGCGAGATCCTCGATGCTCAAGACCATCACCTACGCGATGATCGGCGTCCTGGCCTGCGGGCTGATGGTGGCCGTTGTCGGCGCCTCCGGCGTCATCGGCGGCTAACGGAACAACCACGGGGCCCGTTCCCGCGAGCGAACGGGCCCCTCTCCTACTTCTCCCGGAAGGCCCGGGCGACCTGGTCGGCGAGCGGCTTGGTGAAGAAGCTCATCACCGTCCGGCTCTGCGTCTGGATGAACGCCTCGACCGGCATGCCGGGGGTGAGCCGCACCGTCCCGAGGCGCTTCAGCTCGGATTCCGCCACCGCGACCCGGGTGGTGTAGGCGCTCTGGCCGGTGCGCGGGTCGGTGGTGAGGTCGGGGGAGATCCGCGAGACCGTGCCGGCGATCTCCGGCGTGGTGCGCTGGTTGAAGGCCGAGAAGCGAAGCACCGCCGCCTGGCCGACATGGACTTGGTCGATGTCTTGCGGCGCGAGCTTGGCCTCGACGGTCAGGTGGTCGGCGGTCGGCACGATCTGCATGATCTCGGCGCCCGGCGCCACGACGCCGCCCACCGTGTGGACCGCGAGCTGGTGGACCAGCCCGTCCTGCGGCGCCCGGATCTCGACGCGCTTGAGCTGGTCCTCGGCGGCGATGCGCCGCTCGGCGTATTCCGACACCTTGCTCCGGATCTCCGCCAGCTCCTTGCCGACCTCGGTGCGCAGGTCCTGGTCGATCTGCAGGATCTGGAGCCGCGTCTCGGTGATGCGGCCGCGCACCTGGGCGATGGTGGAGACGAGCGTGCCCTTCTCGCCCTCCAGCCGCGAGAGGTCGCGCTCGAGCGCGCTCACCCGCTGGATCGGCACCAGCTTCTTCTCCCACAGGTCGCGCACCCCGCCGAGCTCCCGCTCGATCAAGGAAATCTCCCGGGCCTTGGCGGCGATCTGCTCGTCGAGGCCGCGGATCTGCTCGTCGAGCTGGCCGACCCGCTCGGCGAGCTGGGATTTCTGGCCCTCGCGGGCGCTCGCCCGCGTCTGGAACAGGCGGCGCTCGCCGCTCATCAGACCGGCCACCACCGGGTCGGCGGCCCGCGCCGTCAGCTCGGCGGGGAAGGCGACGTCGGCGGCGCCGTCGCGCTCGGCCTCGAGACGGGCGCGCCGCGCGGTCGATTCGTCGATCGAGCGGGTGACGATCGCGAGGTTGGCTTGCAGCACCGTCTCGTCGAGGCGCAGGAGCACGTCGCCGGCGGCGACCCGGTCGCCGTTCTTGACCCGCAGCTCGCCGACGACGCCGCCGGTCGGATGCTGCACCTTCTTGACGTCGGACTCGACCACGAGCGACCCGGCGGTGACGACGGCACCGGAGAACTCGGCGGTGGCGGCCCAGCCGCCGGCGCCGACGAACAGGAGCCCGCCGCCGAGCGCGCCCGCGAGCAGGTGACGGCGGATCGACCGCTCGGTCTCGGGGGTGATCGGGTTCATCACGCGCGCCCTCCCTGGGCGACCTTGAGGGAGAAGCCGGGGGCGAAGCTCGCCGAGCCGGCATGGGTCGGCGGGTGCATCGGGCGCGGCCGGTTGAGGGCGGGCAGCACCTCGTCGCGGGGGCCGAGCGCCTGGACGCGCCCCTGGGCCATCACCATCACCTGGTCGACCGCCGCGAGCGCGCTCGGCCGGTGGGCGATCACCACGACGATGCCGCCGCGCCCCCGCACCCCGGCGATCGCCTCGGTGAGCGCGGCCTCCCCCTCCTGGTCGAGGTTCGAGTTCGGCTCGTCGAGCACCACCAGGAAGGGGTCGCCGTAGAGCGCGCGGGCGAGCGCCAGACGCTGGCGCTGTCCGGCGGAGAGGAGCGCGCCGCGCTCGCCGATCTGGGTCTGGTAGCCCTCGGGCAGGGCGAGGATCAGGTCGTGGACCCGCGCGGCCTTGGCCGCCGCGATGATCCCCTCGGCCTCGGCGCCCGGGCGAAAGCGCGCGATGTTGGCCGCCACCGTGCCGGGAAACAGCTCGACCTCCTGCGGCAGGTAGCCGACGTGGCGGCCGAGATCCTGCGGCCGCCACTGGTCGAGGCGGGCGCCGTCGAGGCGCACCGCGCCACGCTCGGCCGGCCAGATCCCGACGAGGAGGCGGGCCAGCGACGACTTGCCGGAGGCGCTGTGGCCGACGACCCCGAGCCCCTGCCCCGGCGCGAGCGCCAGGCTGACGTCGAGCGCGGTGAGCCGCCGGCCCCCGGGCGGGCCGACGCTCGCCTGCTCGACGGTGAGGCTCGCATGCGGCGCCGGCAGGGTCAGGCCTTCCGGCTCGGGGCCTGCCGCCGACAGGGCGCTGCCGAGGTGGCGCCAGCACTCGCGGGCGGCGGAGAAGGTCTTCCAGTAGCCGATCGCCTGGTCGATCGGCGCCAGCGCCCGGGCGCTGAGGATCGAGCCGGCGATGATGACGCCCGCGGTCGCCTCCTGGCGGATCACCAGCAGGGCGCCGACGCCGAGCACCGCCGATTGCAGCACCACCCGCAAGACCCTGGAGGCGTTGTGGATCGCCCCCGTGATCTCGGCGGTCCGCTCCTGCGTGGCGTGCGAGGCGGCGTTGACCTTCGCCCACAGGCCGGCGAGGTCCGGCTCCATGCCCATCGCCCGCACGGTCTCGGCGTTGCGCCGGCTCGCCTCGGCGACGAAGCCGCGGGCGGCCGAGGCCTCGCGGGCGTCGCGGGCGTGGTGGCGGGTGAGGATCTCGGCGAGCGCCGTCAGCCCGACGAGGGCCAGCGCCCCGAGCAGCGCGGTCAGCCCGATCCAGACGTGGAAGGCGAAGAGCAGGCCGAGATAGACCGGGACCCACGGCAGGTCGAACAGCGCGCCGGGACCGCCGCCGGCGAGGGCTGAGCGGATCTGGTCGAGGTCGCGCATCGGGCGCAGGCCGTCGGCCTCCGCCCGCCCGCGCAAGGGAAGGGTGACGACGGCGCGGAAGACCTGGCGGCTCAGGGATTCGTCGAAGGCGCGGCCCGCCCGCAGGAGCAGGCGCGAGCGGATCAGGTCGAAGTAGCCCTGGCCGAGATAGAGCACCAGCACGATCAGGCTCAGGCCCACCAGCGTCGGCACGCTGCGGCTCGGGATCACCCGGTCGTAGACTTCGAGCATGTAGAACGAGCCGGCCAGCGCCAAGAGGTTGACCGCGCCGCTGAGCACCGCGACGCCGAGGACGACGTGGCGCAGCCGCGCCAGGGCCGCCACCATCGGCGGGGCGGACGCCACCCGGGAGCGGCCGAGGCCGAAGGCGGTGAGCGCGTCCTGGCGGAGGCCGTCCTCGGGAGGCGTGCCGTCCCCGGCGGGGGCGAAGATCTCGCGGATCCGGTGCAGAACCGGCGCGGCGTTCCGTCGGACGGCGGCGCGGGCGCGCCGGACGGCGCCGCCCGGCGAGATGCGGGGCGCGGAGGTGGTCATGGGATGGCGGGGCTCCGGTCGTCGGCGCGCGGCAACGGGCCCGGATCGGGGCGGGCGGCGCGGCGGATGCGAAGGGGAATGGGTTCTGCTCGAACCCGTCACGAAAAGATCGAGCGCGGGATCCCCTCTCCCGTTTGAGAGAGGGTAAGGGTGAGAGTGCTACGGAGCTGAGTTCAGCACTCGGTTTTTCGCTGCCGACACCACGCTCGACGCTTAAATACTGATGCGCGCCGCCCTCACCCCCGACTCCTCTCCCACTCGGGAGAAGGTGCGCTCGATCGTGACAGGATCGGCCTTAGCGGAAACCGCATGAAAGTCCGGACCCCGCCCGCCGACCGGCGGGCGGGGCGTCACGCGCCTCAGACGAGGTAGTCGTGGAAGGCGAAGTGCTTGGCGCCGTTGTTGGTCAAGGTGAGGTGCGCGCCCGGCACGTCCTGGCCGTGGTAGCTGGCGCTGTCGACGTAGAGGTTGCGGTCCGTGGCGTCCGTTCCGCCCCAGGCGTCGTTGAGGAACTTGACCGAGACGTCGTGGTTGCCCTCGCTCCAGTCGCCGCGCACCGAGATCAGGTCGGACTGGCCGGACCCGTGCAGGGACTTCGCGGTCTGGACGCCGCCGATCTGCTTGCCGTCCACCGAGATGGTGTAGTGCGCGCTGCCTTTATAGGCGTCCTGGCTGATCTTCAGCAGCAGCTGGTCGGTGCCGCTGCCGAGGCTGACGCTCGGCTGCGCGGTGCCGCCGGTCGTGGCGTGCGACGTGTCGGTGGTGGTGGTCGCCGGTGCCGTCGTGGTGGTGGCCGGAGGCGTCGTCGTGGTGGCCGGCGCGGTCGTGGTGGTGACCGGGGCCGCGGCAGCGGTCGTGCCGGTGACCGTGTGGTCGCCGCCGCCCGCCGGGGTCGCGGCGGTGTTGTTCGTCACCAGCTCGATATGCGAGCGGATGGCTTCCATGTCCTTGAACAGGTTGTCGACCTGGCTCTGGCTCACGCCCTTCTCGAGGTAGGCGAGCTGCACCGTGTTCGGGCCGGCGGTGTCGGTGACGTAGCCGCCGTAGTTCTGGTAGGCCTTGGCCAGCGCCATGCCCTCGGCGGTCGTGATGCCGATCTTGGTCAGGTCGACATCCTTGGGGATCGCGAACAGCGAGCCGAGCGGGATCGAGCCCGAGTAGCTGTCGCTGAAGCCGTCGGCGGTGGTCGCCGGCCAGACGTAAGGGGTCTTCGCGGAGCCGGCCTGGGTGGTCGAGATCGCCATCGCCACGGCGTGGTCGATGTGGCCGGCATCGAGATCCGCCTTCTGCACCACGCCGCCCATCAGCGACATGCCGGCGGCGCGGATGCCCTCGTGCGCGCCCGGCACGTTGGCGATGCCGTCACCCGTCAGGGTGTTCTCGACGACGTAGTTGGCGTGATAGCTGTTGGTGCCGGTCTTCGCGCCGAGCCAGGTTTCGACGTAGTGCTTGCCGTCCTCCGAGACGATGATCGCCCAGCCGTCGCTGGTGGCGAACTGGAGGGCGGCCGGCGTCTTCATCTGGAAGCTGCCGTTCGTCGACGAGGTGTTGCCGTAGGTCCAGTCGGCGTTGGTGCCGCGGCTGTCGTAGTTCCAGGTCGCGACCGGATCGCTCGCGCTCGCCTGGTAGATCGGAATCGCGTCCTGCTCGATCCAGGTGTTCACGCCGGCCTGATGCTGCATGGAGGCGGTCTGCGCTCCGGATGCAGCCTGGAACTGGGCGTTCGACCCGATCGGGGTGTTCCAGATGCTGCTCGGCGCAAAAGGCTGCGCGACCGTTTCATAAGCCATGTATCACGTCCAGATCTGTGGAAGGGATGCCGGACCGCAGGGCGCGGCGGCATGAATGCAGCATCGTGAGAAGATCAATGCCCGCCCGGGGCTCGATCCGATGTGCGAGGCGGACAATAAGTAGCAATGTTTGGCTGTCAAGCCTGGGTTAATAAATGTAGTCTTGTCGATATTTTATCAAATCATTCAACATTGATTTGGGATCGAGCGACGATTCGGCGATTCCCGTCGCTAAAATTAGCGCAGTGAATGGGGACTTGTGCGGCAGCCCGACGTCGCCGATGCAAGAGATGGCGGTCGACAACTCTCGGCGCCGTGATGCAGTGCAGCAACTCGGCCGTATTGTAAGCGTGTTGATTGGTCGGGACAGCTGCCGGTCGAGCCGTGATTGGCGCCCTACATAAGATGAATGATCATCCGGCAAACGGCCATGCCTCGGCAGCCGATGACGAGAGCCGGTGTTGCAGACAGCGAAGCTGCGCGTCGATTGCACGGTGGCCGGATCGGCCGCAGACCATCCCGGCCGCGCCCATAGTCGGCCCGGACGCGGTCACTTGCAGGGCCAAGACCATCCCCGAAAATATGTCCGTGACGACTTGCGACGACCGCCCTCTCCTTGCCGGCGGCGAGACCAGTTCCAGTCCGGTTTGTCGGCGACACAAGCACCGCGCGGACCAATCGTGAAGTACCCTCGAAAGGCGTAAGCGACAGTCGTCGCACGCATCGAAAGGCTGTGTGCGCAGCCGGCGTAAGGCTCCTTCCACAATCCGGGCCGGGATGTGACAGTGCCGGTCACCGCGATTCTTTCTTGTCGAAAGCAGACGCCATGCTCTATTCCGACGAGACGACCGTCGATCCAGTCCTCAATTCCCTCCAGACCGGCGACAAAGCCTCGTCCCCGGCCTCCGGTGCCGAGGATTCGGCCTCGGCGAGCAAGGTCGCGGCGCTGCTCGGCGCGAGCCCCGTCGGATCGAGCGGCGCGCCCGACCCGGCGGCGGCCCAGATCCTCCAGGGTCCGGCAGCGACCCCGGGCCCGTCGGCGGCCTCGAACGCGATCTTCTGCTGCGGCACCTGTGGCTACGTGAACTGCCCGACGCGGATCCTCGACCTGCCGTCGAGCACCATCCTGTCGGCGAGCGGGCAATTGCCGGGCTACGGCAGCAGCGCGCCGCTGGGCGCCGTCACCACGCTCCCCGGCGGGGCGGAGACCTCCACGACCGGCCCGTCGAAGTCCCAGATCGCCCGCTTGAGCGGCCCGATCACCACCGCGGCCGCCCCTTCGAAGACCGCGACCCCCAGCACCCTGGCCCCGAACTCGCTCACCGCCGCCGCGACCGCCTCGACCACCAACAAGATCGTCCTGGAGAACCAGAAGGTCGGCAACCCGGTCAGCGAGTGGGGCATCGACGGCTCGGGCGACGGCAACATCGAGGGCTTCGCCACCGACATCAGCACGAACGTCGGCAAGACCGTCAACTTCAAGATCAACACCAACTCGAACAACTACCGGATCGACATCTACCGGCTCGGCTATTACGGGGGCCTCGGCGCGCGCAAGATCGACACGCTCCAGCATACCGGGGTGCAGAACCAGCCGGATCCGTTGCGCGACGCCGCGACCGGCCTGGTCGATGCCGGCAACTGGTCGGTCTCGGCCTCGTGGACCGTGCCGGCGGACGCGGTCTCGGGCGTCTACATCGCCAAGCTGACGCGCCAGGACGGTACGGCGGGCGAGAACGAGATTCCGTTCATCGTCCGGGACGATTCGAGCCGCAGCGACATCATCTTCCAGACCGCCGACCAGACCTGGCAGGCCTACAACCAGTGGGGCGGCGCCAACTTCTACGGCGGCGACGGCCCGGCCACCGGCCAGGGCGCGGGGCGCGCCTACGCGGTGAGCTACAACCGGCCGATCACGACGCGCGGAGGCGGCTACGCGGCAGGACCCCAGGACTACATCTACGGCGCCGAGTTCCCGGCGATCATGTGGCTGGAGCAGAACGGCTACGACGTCTCGTACATGTCGGGGGTCGATGCCGACCGCAACGGTGGCCTGATCAAGAACCACAAGATGTACCTCGACGTCGGCCACGACGAGTACTGGTCGGGCCCGCAGCGCGACAACGTCGAGGCGGCGCGCGACGCCGGCGTCAACCTGGCGTTCTGGAGCGGCAACGAGGTCTACTGGCGCACGCGGTTCTCCAACAGCATCAGCAGCGACGCCACGCCGTACCGCACGCTGGTCTCCTACAAGGAGACCTGGGACGCCGACCAGAACGCCGACCCGACGAACCAGTGGACCGGCACCTGGCGCGATCCGCGCGGGCCGGCCGGCACGGTCGGCAACAACGACCCCGAGAATGCCCTGACCGGCACGATGTTCCAGGTCGATTCCTACAGGCTCGACACCATCACGGTGCCGTACGACGACGCCAACCAGCGGTTCTGGCGCAATACCAGCATCGCCGACCTGCAGCCGGGCCAGACCGCCTCGCTCAACCAGAACTATCTCGGCTACGAGTGGGACGAGGCGCCCGACAACGCCTCGGCCCCGGCCGGCCTGGTGCGCCTGTCCTCGACCACCCTCGATACGTCGTCCTATCTCCAGGATTACGGCAATACCACCGGCCAGGGCACGGCGACCCACAGCCTGACGCTCTACCGCGCCCCGAGCGGCGCCCTCGTCTTCGGCGCCGGCACCGTCTACTGGTCCTGGGGCCTGTCGGCCAACCACGACAACGAGGCGACGCCGACCGATCCGCGGATCCAGCAGGCGATGGTCAACCTGCTCGCCGACATGGGCGTGCAGCCCGGAACCCTCGATCCGAACCTGACACCCGCCACCGCCTCGACCGATCACACCGCGCCGACCTCGACCGTCGCCACGCCGACGACGGGATCGAGCGTCACGGCCTTCACCCCGGTGACGATCACCGGCACCGCCAGTGACGTCGGCGGCGGCGTGGTCGCGGGCGTCGAGGTCTCGACCGACAACGGGGCCACCTGGCGCGCCGCCACCGGCGACGAGAGCTGGAGCTACACCTTCGCGCCTCAGGTCGCCGGCACCTACCAGATCCGCACCCGGGCGACCGACGACAGCGTCAACCTGGAGATTCCGTCGACCGGGCGCAGCCTGACGGTGACGGCGTCCCCCTACCGCACCATCTTCCCCGGCTCGGCCAAGCCCACCGTCACCAACACCGTCGACAGCACCCCGGTCGAGCTGGGCGTGAAGTTCCAGAGCTCCACCGCGGGCACGATCAACGGCATCCGCTTCTACAAGAGCACCCTCGACCGCGGGACCCATGTCGGGACCCTGTGGTCGAGCACCGGCCAGAAGCTCGCCACCGTGACCTTCACCAACGAGACCACGGACGGCTGGCAGACCGCGACCTTCTCGAACCCGGTCCCGATCACCGCGGGCACGTCCTATACCGCCTCGTACTACTCGACGCTCGGGCATTATTCGAGCGACGTGAATTACTTCAACAGCAACGTGACGAGCGGCCCGCTCACCGCCAGCGGCGGCGTCTTTGCCTATGACCAGAGCCAGTTCCCGACCCAGACCTTCAACAACACCAATTTCTGGGTCGACGTGCTGTTCAATCCCGGCGGCACCACGACGAACCAGGCCCCGACCGCCGTCAACGACAGCGGCATTGCGGTGACGCAGAACACCGCCACGACCATCGCGGCCTCGACGCTGCTCGCCAACGACACCGACCCGAACGGCGATCCGCTGACGGTGACGAGCGTGAGCAGTCCCACCAACGGCACCGTCTCGCTCAACAGCCAGGCCGGCACCATCACCTTCACGCCGACGACCGGCTACACGGGTGCGGCCGGCTTCACCTACGCGATCTCGGACGGGCGCGGCGGTACCTCGTCGGCCAGCGTGGCGCTCACGGTGTCGCCGCCCGGCGCAGGCCCGGTCAGCCTGTTCCCGTCCTCGGCCACGCCTGCGGTCGCCAACGAGAGCGACACCGGCTCGGTCGAGCTCGGGGTGAAGTTCCAGGCCTCCTCGGCGGGCACGGTCAGCGCGATCAAGTTCTACAAGGGCAGCCAGAACACCGGGACGCATATCGGCACGCTGTGGTCGAGCACCGGCCAGGTGCTGGCGACGGCCACCTTCACCAACGAGTCCGCCAGCGGCTGGCAGACCGCCACCTTCTCGAGCCCGGTCGCGCTGACGCCGGGTGCGACCTATACCGCCTCCTACCACACCAATGCCGGGTACTACTCGAGCACAACCAACGGCTTCGCCAGCCCGGTGACGAGCGGGCCGCTGACGGCGCCGTCCACGGGCAACGGCGTCTACGCCTATGGCGGCTCCAGTCTGTTCCCGACCAGCACCTACCAGAACACCAATTACTGGGTCGACGTCGTCTTCAACCCGAGCGGCACCGCGACGAACCAGGCGCCGACCGCCGTCAACGACACCGGCCCCGCGGTGACGAAAGACACCGCCGTCACCTTCTCGACCTCGACCCTGCTCGCCAACGACACCGACCCGAACGGCGACACCCTGACGGTGACGAGCGTCAGCGCGCCGACTAACGGCACCGTCTCGCTCAACACCACCAACTCCACCATCACCTTCACGCCGACGACCGGCTACACGGGACCTGCCGGCTTCACCTACGCGATCTCGGACGGGCGCGGCGGCACCTCCTCGGCCAGCGTGGCGCTCACGGTGTCGGCGCCCGGCACCGGCCCGGTCAGCCTGTTCTCCTCGTCGGCGACGCCGGCCGCGACCAACACCAACGACACAAGCCCGGTCGAGCTCGGGGTGAAGTTCCAGGCCTCCTCGGCCGGCACGGTCAGCGCGATCAAGTTCTACAAGGGCACACAGGATACAGGCACCCATACCGGTACCCTGTGGTCGAGCAGCGGCCAGGTGCTCGCCACCGCGACCTTCACCGGCGAGACCGCCAGCGGCTGGCAGACCGCCACCTTCTCGAGCCCGGTGACGCTGACGCCGGGCGCGACCTACACCGCCTCCTACCACACCAATGCCGGCCGCTACTCGACGACGGCCAACGGCTTTGCCAGCCCGGTGACGAACGGGCCGCTCACCGCGCCCTCCACCGGCAACGGCGTCTTCGCCTATGGCGGCTCCAGCCTGTTCCCGACCAGCACCTACCAGAACACCAATTACTGGGTCGACGTCGTCTTCAATCCGAGCGGCACCACGACGAACCAGGCCCCGACCGCCGTCAACGACACCGGCCCCGCGGTGACGAAGAACACCGCCGCCACCTTCTCGACCTCGACCCTGCTCGCCAACGACACCGATCCGAACGGTGATCCGCTTTCGGTGACGAGCGTCGGCACTCCCACCAACGGCACCGTCTCGCTCAACACCACGAACTCCACCATCACCTTCACGCCGACGACCAACTACACGGGACCTGCCGGCTTCACCTACGCGATCTCGGACGGGCGCGGCGGCACCTCCTCGGCCAGCGTGGCGCTCACGGTGTCGGCGCCCGGCACAGGCCCGGTCAGCCTGTTCTCATCCTCAGCGACGCCAGCGGCGACCAACACCAACGACACCAGCCCGGTCGAGCTCGGGGTGCAGTTCCAGGCCTCCTCGGCGGGCACGGTCAGCGCGGTCAAGTTCTACAAGGGCACGCAGGATACCGGGACGCACACCGGCACCCTGTGGTCGAGCACCGGCCAGAAGCTGGCGACGGCCACCTTCACCAACGAGTCCGCCAGCGGCTGGCAGACCGCCACCTTCTCGAACCCGGTCGCGCTGACGCCGGGCGCCACCTACACGGCGTCCTACCACACCGATGCCGGCCGCTACTCGACCACCGCCAACGGCTTTGCCAGCGCGGTGACGAGCGGGCCGCTGACGGCGCCATCCACGGGCAACGGCGTCTTCGCCTACGGCAGTTCCAGCCTGTTCCCGACCAACACCTACAACAAGACGAACTACTGGGTGGACGTGGTCTTCAACCCGTCGGCGGCGGCGTAAGTCACCAGAGATCGTTCGATCCCGCCAACGACATTGCACCCCCCCGCGTCATTCCGGGCTTCGCTGCGCGGCCCCGGAATGACGCCGTCGATGTCAATTCTGCCGAGCCGATTGACACGGCTCATCATCGGAGAAAACCAGATGATCACCGAAACCTACACCGACGGCATCAGCGAGATCACCGTGACCGGCTCGATCGTCCGGGTCGACTTGATGAGCCTGTCGCCGTCCGAGCGCGACGCCAACGGCAACCCGGTGCCGATGCTGCGCCAGCGCCTGATCCTGCCCGCCGACGCCTTCGCCAACGCCGCCGACCTGATGCAGCAGGTCAAGAACAGCCTGATCGAATCCGGCGTCATCCAACCGGGCCAGCCCCCGCGGGAGGCCGTTCCCTTCGCCGGCGCCCGGCCGGGCCGCAACACCTCGCCGAATTTCTCCTGATCCTCAGACAACGCTCGGGCGCCGCCGTGGATACAGGACTGCACTGCCTCATCGCCGTCGCGCGCCACCACGGCGTCGACCTCGATTCTAATCGCCTCGCCCACGCCTACGCGGTGGGGGACGAGGCGGTCTCGACGCCGCGCCTGACCCGGATGGCGCGGGAGGTGGGCCTGCGGGCCGGCCGCACCCGCCTGTCCTTCGCAAGCCTCGCCGATCTCGGCGGCGCCTTCCCGGCGCTGGCGCATCTGCGAAACGGCAACTGGGTCGTCGTCACCGGCACCGACCGGAACGCCGAGACGCCGCGCCTGATCGTGTTCGACCCCAAGGCCGCCCGGCACGAGCCCTTCCTCCTCGACGAACCCGCCTTCTGCGCGGCCTGGGGCGGCGAGGTGCTGCTGGTGCGCGCCAAGGCCCGGCGGCGCACGTCCGACGGGCGCCGGCCGTTCGGGCTGTTGTGGTTCGTGCCCGAGATCCTGCGCCAGCGCCGGCTCTTCTCCGATGTGATCGTGGCGGCGCTGGCGCTCTACGCCGTCGGCCTCGCGGTGCCGCTGTTCTCGCAGCTCGTCATCGACCGGGTGCTGACCCACGAATCCTACGCCACCCTCACGGTGCTCGCCGGCGGCGTGGTGCTGGCGCTGGTCTTCGAGGCCTGCTTCACGTTCCTGCGCCGCTACCTCCTGCTCTACGCCTCGAACCGCATCGACATCCGCGTCGCGGTGCAGACCTTCGCCCATCTCCTTGGCCTGCCGCTCGCGCATTTCGAGCAGGTGCCGGCGGGCATCCTGGTCAAGCACATGCAGCAGGCCTCCCGGGTGCGGGAGTTCCTGACCGGGCGGCTCCTCACGACCGTGCTCGACGCCTGCTCGCTCCTGGTCTTCGTGCCGGTGCTGCTGCTCTACAGCCCGAAGCTGACCCTGGTGGTGCTGGTCTTCACCGGCCTCGTCGCGCTCACCATCCTGGGCTTGATCGGGCCGTTCCGGCGCCGGCTCCAGGCGCTCTACGACGCGGAAGGCGAGCGCCAGGCGCTGCTGGTCGAATCGGTCCAGGGCATGCGCACGATCAAGTCCCTGGCGATGGAGCCGCTCCAGGGCCGCCAGTGGGAGGATGCATCGGCGCAAGCGGTGCAGATGCGCTACGGCGTCGAGCGGATCTCGGCCATCGCCCAGGCCGCGACGGGGCTCCTCGAAAAGCTCACCTCGGTGGCGATCATCGGGCTCGGGGCGCTCGACGTGTTCGACCGCTCGATGACGGTCGGGTCGCTCGTCGCCTTCAACATGCTGGCCGGCCGCGTCTCGGGCCCGCTCGTGCAGATGCTCACCATGGCGCACGAGTACCAGGAGGTCGCGCTCTCGGTGCGGATGCTCGGCGAGGTGATGAACCGGGCGCCCGAAGCGGAAGGGCCGAGCCGCGGCCTGTGCCCGCCCCTGCGCGGCGAGATCACCTTCGAGGACGTGCGCTTCGCCTACGGGCCGGACCGCCCCCCCGCCCTCGATTCGGTGTCGTTCACGCTCGAGGCCGGCAGCATCGTGGGCGTGGTCGGGCGCAGCGGCTCGGGCAAGACCACCATCACCCGGCTGATCCAGCGCCTCTATCCCGTCCAGCAGGGGCTGGTGCGCCTCGACGGGCACGACATCCGCGAGATCGACCTCGCCCACCTGCGCCGCCAGGTCGGCGTGGTGCTCCAGGACAGCTTCCTGTTCCGCGGCACGGTGCGGGAGAACATCGCGGCGGCCAAGCCCTCGGCGAGCTTCGAGGAGATCGCCGAGGCCGCCCGCGCCGCCGGCGCCGACGAATTCATCGAGCGCCTGCCGCGGGGCTTCGAGACGATGCTGGAGGAGAACGCCCAGAACCTGTCCGGCGGCCAGCGCCAGCGGCTCGCCATCGCCCGGGCGCTGGTCACCGATCCGCGCCTGCTGATCCTCGACGAGGCGACGAGCGCGCTCGATCCCGACAGCGAGGCGATCATCCGGCGCAACCTGCGCCGGATCGCCCGGGGGCGCACGGTGCTGATCGTCTCGCATCGGCTGGCCACCCTGGTCGACGCCCACGCGATCCTGGTGATCGACGCCGGCCGCCTCGTCGCGACCGGGCGCCACGACCAGTTGCTCACCTCCTGCACGACCTACCGCCACCTGTGGAACCAGCAGACGAGGCAGGCCGCATGAGCGCCACCCAGCCTGACGATGCGGCCCGGCCGCCGCTCGCCGCCGTGCCGCCATCCGACCCCGCTCCCGCGAAGGCCCCGCCCCGCGGCGAGGTGGTGATCCTGCCAGCCCGGCGCCGGCCGGCCGTGGTGTCGGAGTTCCAGCCCGACGCGCTCGCGGTCGAGGAGCGGGCGCCGCCCCGGATCGCCCAGGCGACGCTCTACGCGGTCGCCGCCCTCCTCGCGACGGGCGTGGCCTGGTCGTGCCTGTCGGAGATCGACGAGATCGCCAGCACCCGGGGCCGGCTCGTCACCACGGTGCCGAACATCGTCGTCCAGCCGCTGGAGACCGCGGCGATCCGCGCGATCACCGTCACGGTCGGCCAGTCGGTCAAGGCCGGCGAGACCCTGGCGGTGCTCGATCCGACCTTCAGCGAGGCCGACGTGCAGCAGCTCACCGCCCGGCTCGCCGCGGCGGAGGCCCTGGTGCGGCGGCTCGAGGCCGAGGACGCGGACCGCGACGCCGCCTTCGACCTGAAGCGCCCTGAGCAGGCGCTGGAGGCCCGCCTCGCCCGGCAGCGCCGGGCGCTGCGCGACAGCCGCCTGCGCGGCCTCGACGAGGAGCTGGCCCGGGCCGAATCGAGCCTCGCCCGCAACCGCCGCGAGGAGACGGTGCTGCTCGCCCGCCTCGACGGCCTGCGGGAGATCGAGGGGATGCGCACGACGCTCCTGGAGCAGCAGATCGGCTCGAAGCTCAACCTGCTCCAGACCCGCGACGCCCGCCTCGACGTCGAGGCCTCGCTGGTGCGCACCCGCGGCGCGCAAACGGAGGCCCGCCACGACCTCGCCAAGGCGACGGCCCAGCGCCAGGCCTTCCTCGACGAGACTGGCCGCACCATCCTCGAAGCCCTGGCCGAGGCGCGCGAGAAGCGCACGGTCGCAGCCGAGGAGCTGCGCAAGGCGACCCTGCGGCGCGAGCTGGTGACGCTGACCGCACCGGCCGACGGCACGGTTCTCGACATCGCGCAGCGCGGCGCCGGCTCGGTGGCCAAGCAAGCCGAGGCGCTGTTCACCCTGGTCCCGGCGGGCAGCCCGCTGGAAGCCGAGGTGATGATCCACCCGCGCGACATCGGCCACGTCGCGGTGGGCCAGCCGGCCCGCATCAAGCTCGACGCCTTCCCGTTCCAGAAGCACGGCACGATCTCGGGCCACGTCCGCACGGTGAGCCGCGACGCCTTTCCGGCCGACGGCGAGGGCCGCGGCAATCCCGGGCCCGGCCAGCCGCCGGCCCTGTTCTACCGCGCCCGCCTCAGCCTCGACGACACGAGTCTGCGCGCCCTGCCGGCGGGCGCGGGCCTCATCCCCGGCATGGCGGTGCAGGGCGAGGTCCGGGTCGGCCAGAAGCGGGTGATCGCCTACTTCCTGTACCCGCTGATGCAGGTGGCGGATGAGGGGATCCGGGAGCCGTGAGGGTCGAGACCCGATCGGGGTGACCATGCCTGCGCCGGCATCCGCACCGGTTCGGGCATTGACGCGCGACCCGCCCGGCGTCGTAGAGTGCCCCCGCGATGCGCGTCGTCCTGTGACCTCGCGCAGTCGGGGCCTGTCGGCCGGAGCCCGCCTCTCGATGTCGTCCGAACCCGTCAAAGGGCCCGCTTCCTACTTCCCCTCCATCGAGAAGAAGTACGGCCGCCCGATCGGCGAGTGGCAGGACCTCGTGCGCAGCAGGCTGCCAGCCAAGCACATGGAACTGGTCGCGATGCTGAAGACCGACCATGGGATCGGTCACGGGCACGCCAACGCCATCGTGGCGCATGTTCTGGCGACGGAGAAGGGGTGATCGCGCGTTCGCGCAAACCTGCCCCGAGCGGCGCTCCGGCACGGACGCCTCTGCCCGAGGTCGAGCCGGACGACGTCGCTCTCTAGACAACAGCTTCCGCGTCCTGGATCCGGGCTGGCTGAAGCCGTGAGGAGGCCGAAAGGATCTCACCTGCGCGTGTGCAGGGCTTGTGGGAGGAGCAAACCCGCGCCCTTCTCAGCGCACGGGCCGCGTCCGCGCCCGCAGCATCACCACCGCCGACCGGATCGTCTCGCGCGCGTGCCCGGCGACCGGATGGTCGAGGAGCAGCATCGCGACGAGCCAGGCGCCCGCGCCGCCGAAGCCCGCGAGCACGCCCTGCGGGATGGTGAGCGCGAAGCCGCGGCCGGCGAGCGCGATGACGGCGAGCGGCGGCAGGGCTGTGGCGACCGTGACGAGGGCGCTGATCCGCAGCGCGCCGGCGAGATCCTTGAGGCCGAGCGGCACGCGGCGGCGGATAAAGTACAGGGCGATCCCGACCTGGAGCGGGACGGTGATGCATTGCGTCGCCGCCACCGCCAGCGGCCCGCCGGAGGCCGATGCGGCGATGATCGCGGCGCTCGGCGGCAGGCTGATCAGGCTCGTCGTCAGGGTATCGCGAAGCCCCCCGCTCGCCAGCAGCACCGGATAGGTCAGCATCGCCGGGAAGGTCATCATCGAGGCGAGCGATAGGACCTGGACGATCGGCACGCTGGCGAGCCATTGCGCGCCGAGCAGCACCAGCACCAACGGCTGGGCGATGAGCGCGAGCAGCAGCGCCACCGGCCAGAGCACCACCGTGATGTTGCCGATCGAGGCGAGATAGGTCGGCGCCAGGGCCCGGCCGTCGCGGCGGTCGGCGGCGAACATCGGCAGGATCACCGCGCCGAGGCTGCCGAGGATCATCTTGTCGGGAAGCTGGCTCACCACCTGCGCCCGGCCGTAGAGGCCGACGAGGTCGGGCCCGCCGACGCGGCCGAGAAGGAAGATCGGCAGGAGGTCGTAGGCGCGGTTCAGCAGCGTCGTCAGGCTGGAGACGCCGCCGATCGCGAGCGCCGTGCGCCAGCCGTGGAGGCAGGGCCGGTAGATCCCCGGCTCCGGCCGGCCGGCGAGGCTCGCGACCACGGTCGCCGCCGCGCTGGCGACGGTCGCCCAGGCAAAGCTCATCGCCCCGAAGCCGAGGAACGCGAGCACGACCAGCATCACGGCGTAGGTCAGGCAGGTGCCGACATTGACCCACATCAGGGCGGCGAACTGGAAGTCGCGGCGCATCAGGGCCATCAGCGGCCCGGAGAACGGTACCAGCAGGAAGGTGAGCGCCAGCACCCGCAGGTAGGATCGCAGCAGCGGCTGGCCGTAGATGTCGGCCCACAACCCGGCCGAGGCGAACAGCACGCCCGCGAAGACCAGCGACAGGGCGAGGAGCACCGTGAAGGCGGTGCGCGCGCTCTGCCGCGAGGTCGCCGGCTCGTGGATGATGTAGTTGGTGGTGCCGAAATCGCGCAGGCCGTCGATGAGCTGCACCAGCGCCACCCCGAGCATCGACAGGCCGACCTCCTCCGGTGTGAGCAGGCGCGAGACCAGGGCGGTCTGGCACAGGGTGATCGACAGGACGAGGTAGCGCTCGCCCGAGACGAGCAGGACGGCGCGCTTGACGAGGCTCATCAAGAAACCCTTGCGTTGGCGGGCGAATCAGGGCGAGCCGGCGAGCGCCCCGGGCGCCGGCCAGGGGCCGGCCCGCCAGGTGCGGGCGAGCACCGCGAGGTAGCGGGCCGGGTCGAGGCCCGGGATGCAGTCCCGCGCCAGCACCGCCCGCGCCTCGGCCGGGCGGCCGAGATCGGCGAGGCGTCGGGCATGGGCGAGGAGCAGCCGGTTGCGGCAGCGCCGGGCGGACGAAGCGAGTTCGGCCGGCACCGCGCCCTCGTCGAGGAGCGCCTTCAGGGTGGCGGCGAGGAGCGGGGACGCCGGCACGCGCCGCGACGGAGCGGCCGGCCCCAGTACCGCCGTCGGCCGGGCGACGTAGCGAAACGGTCCCTGGAGAGCGAGGCGGCCCCACAGGTCGAGCTCCGGCCCGCCGCCGCAGCGGGTCGGAAACAGCCCGGCATCGATCGCCGCCGCCCGCTCGATCAGGACGGCGCTCGCCCGCAACGGGGCGGCGCCGATCCGAAGCGCGAAGTCGAACGGGTCCGAAACCCGGCCCGAGGGCACGCTCATCGGCAGGAGCGGCCGGCCGCCCTGCCCCAGGACCGGATTGCCGAACACCGCGACGGCGTCGCCGAAGCGGGTCGCGGCGACGAGTTCGGCGAGGTGGTCCTCGCGCCAGGCATCGCCGGAATCGAGGAACGCCACCCACTCGGCCCGGGCAGCGGCGACGCCCCGGTTGCGCGCGGCGCAGCGGCCGGATTCACCCTCGCGCAGGGCCCGCACCCGCGGATCGGCGGCGAGGGACGCGACCGCGCCCGCCCCCTCCCCGACCGCCAGGACCTCGTAGTCGCCGAAGGTCTGGGCGCGGAGGGACGCGAGCGCCGGCCCGGCGGGGACGCCCGCGCGCAACGCGAGCACGACCGAGACGCGGGGAGCTCTCATCGCCGTCACGCCCCCGTCCGCAGGGTGCGGGCGGGATTGCCCACCACGGTGGCGCCCGGCGGCACGTCGCGCAACACCACGGCGCCGAGGCCGACCAGCGCCCGCTCGCCGACGGCGACGCGCTGGCGCACGGCGCTGCCGGCCCCGACGTAGCAGGACCGCCCGAGCCGCACGAAGCCGCTGACGAGGCAGCCCGGGGCGAGCACCGCCCCGTCCTCGATCACCGTGTCGTGCCCGACGATCGCGCCCGGCCCGACAGCGACATGGGCCCCGACCACGACGTTCCCGGCGAGGCTGGCGCCGGCATGGATGCAGGTGCCAGGACCGAGAACCGCCCGCGGCGAGACGAACGCCCCGGCATGGACCAGGGTGGCGAAGCGGTCCTGGTCGAGCCCGGTCCCGGCGACGATCGCCAGGCGCTCGCGGTGGCTGGCCTCGCTGCCGATGGCGTTGACGAAGCCCGCGCCTGGATCCCCGGCGAAACGCCGCGCCTCGGCGAGGCGCCCGAGAACCGGCAGCCCGGCGACGCGCGCGCCCTCCGGCCTGGCGTCGTCGAGGAAGCCCGCGACCCGCCAGGGACCGGCCCGGCTCTCGACGAGATCGAGAATGTCGAGGGCGTTGCCGCCGGTGCCGAGGATGATGAGAGGGCGCTGCATCGCTGTGCCGGGGCTCTAAGCCGGGTCGTTCCGCGGCTTCTCAGCAGGCTAGCCGGCCGGGTCCGCAGGGTAAGCGTCGCAATCGGCGGCGGCGGGATCCTCGAAAGGCGTAGACCGGCCCGCCCTTCTGGGCGGGGGTGCCGCCGATTTCCGCCGCTCCCGTGCGTGGATGCAGTCCCTAGGCTGCGCCTCAACGATCGCGCGGCGCGGGAACGCCGCTCCCGCGCGCGACGGTATCTCGGGAGCGTCGTCGCCCATGACATCAAGGACCATGACATCAAGGCCCAGGGCAACCGGCCCACAGAAACCCGGCTCGATGACCATCGCCTACCTGGTCAACACCGCCCCGGTGACGAGCTCCACCTTCATCCGGCGCGAGATGGCGGCGCTGGAGGCGCAGGGCGTGACGGTGCGGCGCTTCGCGCTGCGGCGCTGGCACCAGCCTCTCGTCGATCCCGACGACGTCGCCGATCAGGCACGCACCCACTACGTCCTCAGCGGCAACCTGCGCGGGCTGGCGCTCGCCGCCCTGCGCCAGGCGGTCACCGGCCCGGTCGCCTTCGCCCGGGGTGCCTGGCTCGCCGCGCGGCTTCGCCGCTCGGCCGGCGGGGCGGTGCGGCACGCGGCCTACTTCCTGGAGGCGGTGTACTTCCTGCGCGCCTTGCGCCGGGAGGGCATCGCCCACACCCACGTGCATTTCTCGTCGAACGCCGCCGCGGTGGCGCTGATCGCCCGCGCCATGGGCGGTCCGAGCTACAGCTTCACCGCCCACGGGCCCGACGAGTTCCTGACCGCCGCCGAAGACGGCCTGGCGCTGAAGCTCTCCGGCGCCACCTTCGCGGTGGCGATCTCGGATTTCTGCCGCGGGCAGCTCCTGCGCTTCGGCGGCGCGCAGTACCGCGACCGGATCGCGGTGGCGCGCTGCGGGCTCGACCTCAAGGACTTCGTGCCCTCGGAGCGCCCGGCGGGAGAGAGCCGGACGCTGGTCTGCGTCGGCCGGCTCTGCCCGCAGAAGGGGCAGGTCTACCTGCCCGCGGCCGTCGCGGCCCTGCGTGCGACCGAGGCGCCGTTCCGCCTGGTGCTGATCGGCGACGGCGAGAGCCGCCCGGCGGTCGAGGCCGAGATCGCCCGCCACGGCGTCGGAGACCTGATCGAGTTGCGCGGCTGGCAGGGCAGCGCCGAGGTGCGCGCGGCCATCGCCGAGTCCCGTGCCCTGGTGCTGCCGAGCTTCGCCGAGGGCCTGCCGATCGTGCTCCTCGAGGCGCTGGCCCTGGAGCGGCCGGTGGTGACGACCACGGTGGCGGGCATCCCGGAACTGGTCGACGAACGCTGCGGCCGCATCGTGCCTCCGGGCGACGCGGCGGCCCTGGTCGCCGCCCTGCGCGACATCCTGCGGGCCGACGACGCGACGCTTGTCGCGATGGGCCGGGTCGGCCGCGCCCGCGTCGCCCGCCACCACGACCTCGCGCGGCTGGCGACGACGCTCAGAGGGCTGTTCGCGGCGGCGATCGCCCGCGAGGGCGGGGCTGGGGTGCGGGTGGTGATGGGTCGGGAGGCGGCGGAGGTGGAGACGTGAGGGGATGAATGTCGAAGCGGCGTTGCTTCTCCCATCCGGCCCTTTCCCGGATCTCCTTCCGCTGACGCTGCAGTCGTCCGGGAAAGGGCAGAGGGGTACGAGGGGCTCCGATCCACGCATGCGCGGATCACAGGCCAACGCGTCACCGCACTCCCGGCACCTCGTCCGACAACACCGGCACCGGCCTGACCGCGAAGGTCCACACCCGGTGGCCGAGGAAGTTCCAGAACACCACCACCCCGGTCGCCAGCACCTGCGCGGCGAGGTAGGGCAGGCCCAACCCCCGGCTGAGCCCCGCCATGATGAGCCAGGTCAGCCCGAAACCGATCGCCGCCACGACCCCGAAGCGCCAGGTCGCCTCGGCATGGGGCCGCGCGCTGGCATAGGTCAGGCGGCGGTTGAGCCCGTAGGAGACCACGGCGCCGGCCAGATAGCCGGCGAGCGCGGCCCGCACCGGATCGGCGCGGCCGGTCTCGACCAGGGCGGCGAGCAGGGCGTAGTGCACGGCGAGCGCCGCGAGGCTCACCCCGACATACGACAGGAACTGCCGCGCCAGGGCCGCCAGCGCGGCGACGTTCCGGACATTCGCTCTCGTTTCGCTCGCCACGACGCCACTCGACCACGCAACGGATTCATCGGGGCGGCCGATGCCGCCCCGCCTCCACGTCTAGCGCCCGGCACTGAACCGAAGATGACCTGAATCCGGCGGTTTGCGTTCATCCTTGCAGGCGAGCCGCCACCTTCCGGCTGAGCCAGCGCGGCATCAGCCGGGCGCCGATCACCGCCGCCCGGTTCGCGGTCCCCGGGATCACGACCGCCCGCCCCGCGAGATGGCCGGCGACCGCCGCCTCGGCCACGGCCTCCGGCATCATCACGTTGCCGGTGAAGCGCTTGGTGCCCCCGACATCGGCCCGTGCCGAGAACTCCGTCGCGGTAGCGCCCGGGCAGACCGCCGTCACCACGACGCCGTGGGGCCGCGCCTCCTCGTAGAGGGCTTCCGACAGCGACAGCAGGTAGGCCTTGCTGGCGTAGTAGGCCGCCATGTTGGGCCCCGGCAGGTAGGCGACGACGGAGGCGACGTTGAGGATGCCGCCGGCGCGCCGCGCGATCAGGCCAGGCAGCACCAATCGGCTGAGGATCGTGGGCGCGGTGACGTTCACCGCCACCATCTCGGCCTGGTCCTTCGCCGGGAGTGCCGCGAAGCGGCCGCGCAGGCCGAAGCCGGCATTGTTGACGAGGGTATGGAGGGGGATACCCCTTGCCTCGACCGCCGCGAACAGTTCCTCGGCGGCACCCGCGGCCGAGAGATCGGCCGGCACCACGACGGTCCGAACGGGCAGTTCCGCCGCCAGCGCCTCCAGCCGCTCCGTCCGCCGCGCGCTCAGGACCAGCGGGCGCCCGCGCCGGGCAAAGGCCCGGGCGATCTCCACACCGATTCCGCTCGACGCGCCCGTGACCAGCGTCCAGCGCGCATCTCCCCTCGTGTCCACGTCCTCGGCCACGCCCTTCCCCTGATCTGCACGCCTATGCTAAGGGCGCCCAACGCAATCCCCGCCGCTCCCGACCGTTCCGCTCCCGCCTCGACAGCCCCGACCGGGCCGAGATGCCGGATCCGAGGAACGAGGCAGCGCGCCGCACGAGTCTGAAGCAGCCCGATGCCCAAGCGCACCGATCTCTCCTCCATCCTCATCATCGGCGCGGGTCCGATCGTCATCGGGCAGGCATGCGAGTTCGACTATTCCGGCACGCAGGCCTGCAAGGCCCTGCGCGAGGAAGGCTACCGGATCATCCTGGTCAACTCGAATCCGGCGACGATCATGACCGATCCGGATCTCGCCGACGCCACCTACGTCGAGCCGATCACCCCGGAGATCGTCGCCCGCATCATCGAGAAGGAGCGGCCCGACGCCCTCCTGCCGACCATGGGCGGCCAGACCGCGCTGAACTGCGCCCTCTCGCTCAAGAAGATGGGCGTGCTGGAGAAGTTCGGTGTGCAGATGATCGGCGCCACGGCGGAAGCGATCGACAAGGCGGAGGACCGCAGCCTCTTCCGCGACGCGATGACGAAGATCGGGCTCGAGACCCCGAAATCGGCGCTCGCCAACGCCTCGGCCGCCAAGAAGGCCGACCGGGAGAAGTACCTCGCCGAGGTCGCCCGCATCGAGACCGCCGAGAGCGATCCGGCGGCGAAGGCGAGCGCGCTCGCCGCCTTCGAGAAGAAGTGGGCGTCCGGAGAGAACGACCGGCGCAAGCGCTACGGCGAGCACGCGCTCGGCCAGGCGCTCGTCGCGCTCGCCGAGGTCGGCCTGCCGGCGATCATCCGGCCCTCGTTCACGATGGGCGGCACCGGCGGCGGCATCGCCTACAACCGCGAGGAATTCCTCGATATCGTCGAGCGCGGCATCGACGCCTCGCCGACCAACGAGGTCCTGATCGAGGAGTCCGTCCTCGGCTGGAAGGAGTACGAGATGGAGGTCGTCCGCGATCGCGCGGATAACTGCATCATCGTCTGCTCGATCGAGAACGTCGACCCGATGGGGGTGCATACCGGCGACTCGATCACCGTGGCGCCTGCGCTGACGCTGACCGACAAGGAATACCAGCGCATGCGCGACGCCTCGCTCGCGGTGCTGCGCGAGATCGGCGTCGAGACCGGCGGCTCGAACGTGCAGTTCGCCGTCGACCCGGCCACCGGCCGGATGATCGTGATCGAGATGAACCCGCGGGTGTCGCGCTCCTCGGCGCTGGCCTCGAAGGCGACCGGCTTCCCGATCGCCAAGGTCGCGGCGAAGCTCGCCGTCGGCTACACCCTCGACGAGATCGCCAACGACATCACCGGCGGGGCGACGCCGGCCTCGTTCGAGCCGACGATCGACTACGTCGTCACCAAGATCCCGCGCTTCGCCTTCGAGAAGTTCCCGGGCGCCGAGCCGACCCTGACCACCGCGATGAAGTCGGTCGGCGAGGCGATGGCGATCGGCCGGACCTTCGCCGAGTCGCTCCAGAAGGCCCTGCGCTCGCTGGAGACGGGGCTGACCGGCCTCGACGACATCGAGATCGAGGGCCTGGGGAAAGGCGACGACCGCAACGCCATCAAGGCGGCGATCGGCACGCCGACCCCGGATCGCCTGCTCAAGGTGGCGCAGGCCCTGCGCCTCGGCGTCAGCCACGAGGAGGTCCACGCCTCGTGCAAGATCGACCCGTGGTTCCTGGAGCAGCTGCAGGGCATCATCGACCTCGAGACCAAGGTGAAGCGCTTCGGCCTGCCGAAGACCGCCGGCGCCTTCCGCCAGCTCAAGGCGGCCGGTTTCTCGGACCAGCGCATCGCCGTGCTCGCCGGCATGGATGAGGGCGCCGTGCGCGCCGCCCGCCGGGCGCTGTCGGTGCGGCCGGTGTTCAAGCGGATCGACACCTGCGCGGCCGAGTTCAAGTCGCCGACCGCCTACATGTACTCGACCTACGTGGCGCCCTTCGCCGGGACCGTCGCCGACGAGGCCCAGCCGACGGACGCCAAGAAGGTCATCATCCTCGGCGGTGGCCCGAACCGGATCGGCCAGGGCATCGAGTTCGACTATTGCTGCTGCCACGCCTGCTTCGCGCTGACCGACGCGGGCTACGAGACCATCATGGTCAACTGCAACCCGGAGACGGTGTCGACCGACTACGACACCTCGGACCGGCTCTACTTCGAGCCGCTGACCGCCGAGGACGTGCTGGAGATCATCGAGACCGAGCGCCAGGCCGGCACGCTGCACGGCGTGATCGTGCAGTTCGGCGGCCAGACCCCGCTGAAGCTGGCGCGCGCGCTGGAGGAGGCCGGCGTGCCGATCCTCGGCACCTCGCCGGACGCGATCGACCTCGCCGAGGACCGGGACCGCTTCAAGCGCCTGCTCGACAAGCTGCACCTCAAGCAGCCGAAGAACGGCATCGCCTACTCGGTCGAGCAGAGCCGGCTGATCGCCGCCGATCTCGGCCTGCCCTTCGTGGTGCGCCCCTCCTACGTGCTCGGCGGGCGCGCGATGGCGATCATCCGCGACGAGACCCAGTTCGCCGACTACCTGCTCGACACCCTGCCGAGCCTGATCCCGTCGGACGTCAAGGCGCGCTACCCCAACGACAAGACCGGCCAGATCAACACGGTGCTGGGCAAGAACCCGCTCCTGTTCGACCGCTACCTGTCGGACGCGATCGAGGTCGACGTCGACGCGGTCTCGGACGGGAAGGACGTGTTCATCGCCGGCATCATGGAGCACATCGAGGAGGCGGGCATCCATTCGGGCGACTCCGCCTGCTCGCTGCCGCCGCGCTCGCTGTCGCCGGAGACCATCGCCGAATTGGAGCGCCAGACCCGCGGGCTGGCGCTGGCGCTGGAAGTCGGCGGCCTGATGAACGTGCAGTACGCGATCAAGGACGGCGACATCTACGTCCTGGAGGTGAACCCGCGCGCCTCGCGCACCGTGCCGTTCGTCGCCAAGGTGATCGGCGAGCCGATCGCCAAGATCGCCGCGCGCGTCATGGCCGGCGAGCCCCTCGCCTCCTTCGGCCTGAAACCCAAGACGCTGCCCCACATCGCCGTCAAGGAAGCGGTCTTCCCCTTCGCCCGCTTCCCCGGGGTCGACGTGCTGCTCGGGCCGGAGATGCGCTCGACCGGCGAGGTCATCGGCCTCGACCGCGGCTTCGGCGTCGCCTTCGCCAAGAGCCAGCTCGGCTCGGGCACGAAGGTGCCGAAGGCCGGCACGGTCTTCGTCTCGGTGCGCGATGACGACAAGGCGCGCATCCTGCCGGCGATGAAGCTGCTGTCCGATCTCGGCTTCACGGTGCTCGCCACCACCGGCACGCAGCGCTACCTCGTCGAGAACGGCGTCGCTTGCTCGCGCATCAACAAGGTGCTGGAGGGCCGGCCGCACGTGGTCGACGCGATCAAGAACGGCGAGATCCACCTGGTATTCAACACCACGGAGGGCGCCGGCGCGCTGTCCGACTCCCGGTCGCTGCGCCGGGCCGCCCTCTTGCATAAAGTGCCGTACTACACCACTCTCGCCGGAGCGATGGCGGCCGCAGAGGGGATCAAGGCCTATCTCGGGGGTGATCTCGAGGTGCGGGCCCTGCAGGAATATTTCGCGGCTTAAGTCGAAAGACTGCGGACGCGCCCTATCTCAGTTCCTCGCGCCCGCGCGAGACAATCGGAAACAGGCCCGGTCGGGAGGCGCACCCTCCCGCCGGGCCGATTATTTGTGACGCGAGACGACGACGATGGACAAGGTTCCGATCACGGTACGGGGATTCGCGGCTCTGGAGGCGGAGCTGAAGCGCCGCCAGCAGGAGGAGCGTCCGCGGATCATCCAGGCGATCGCGGAAGCCCGCGCGCTCGGCGACCTGTCGGAGAACGCCGAGTACCACGCCGCCAAGGAGGCTCAGTCGCACAACGAGGGCCGGGTGCTGGAGCTGGAGAGCCTGATCTCCCGCGCCGAGGTCATCGACGTGGCGAAGCTGTCCGGCTCGAAGGTCAAGTTCGGTGCCACCGTCAAGCTGATCGACGAGGATACCGAGGAGGAGAAGACCTACCAGATCGTCGGCGAGCCCGAGGCCGACGTCCATGCCGGCCGGGTCTCGATCACCTCGCCGATCGCGCGCGCGCTGATCGGCAAGGGCGTCGGCGACACCGTCGAGGTCGTCACCCCGGGCGGCGGCAAGTCCTACGAGATCACCGGCATCCAGTTCGGCGCGTAAGGCGCCAACGATCGGGCGATCGAAGCGTTGCCGGAGCGGCATCCCGGGGCTATCTCGGCTGTCACGAGGTGGCCCGACCGGGCGCCGTGGAGACGACGCCGATGCTGCGCTGGAGCCAGTCCCTGATCGCGGCCGCCCTGCTGGCGGCCGTGCTGCCCGCGAGCGCCCAGGACGCGACCCTGCCGCCGGGTACGCGCTTCTCCGCCATCCGGGTTGATGTCGGCCCCCTCCTCGCCCGCGGCCTCGGCCCCTACGCCGAGAACGTCCGGGGCGAGTTGCAGGCCGCACTCGCCAAGACCTTCGCCGACCGGGTCGGCGGCCCCGGCCCGACCCTCGTCGTCCGGGTCACCGGCGTGTCGTTCAACCCCTATGCCGGCAGCGAGACCCGCTTCGGCGGCGGCAACGCCACCAACAGCGACTATCTCGAGGGCGAGGCCCTGGTGGTCGACCGCGCCGGCGCCGTGCTGCTGCGCCACCCCCAGCTCTCGGCCACCAATGCCAGCGCCGGCGGCGCCTGGTACGACCCGGCCTCGGAGCAGAGGCGGGTGACGTACATCGCCGGGCATTACGCGGCGTGGCTCAAGCGGGGATTGGGGCTGGATTGAGGGCAGGGCTCAGCAGGCGTGATCCATGGATCGCGGCCGAGGAGGCCGACGCGCGATCGCGCGATGCTTGAGCAATGATCCGCCCTGGTGCGCGCCTGCGGGTGGGGGATTATCGGGTCGTGTTCACCGAGACGGATGACGCGATCCAGATCTACGCCATCGGCCACCGCCGCGACATCTACGAATGACGAAGGGCACATGATGACCGCGCAGATCATCACCACCCCGGCCGGCGAAGAACTGGTCATCCTCCCGCGCCGCGATTACGACGCGCTGCTCGCGCGCCTTGGTGACGAGGCGGCCGAGGACCGCGCCACTGCCCGCATCGTCGACGAGGCGACCGAGGAGGCCAGCGTGCCGCACTGGTTCGTCATGCTCTTGGCCGAACACGGCTCTCCGGTGACGGCGGCGCGCAAGCACCACGGCTGCACCCAGGCCGAGCTGGCGTCGGTGCTCGGGATCTCACAGGGTCACCTCTCCGACATCGAACGGGGCCGCCGCGCCCTGACGCAGGCGCAGGCGCATCAAGTCGCCAGCCACACTGGCATCCTCGCCGAGTGGCTGGCCTGACGTGTAGCCTCGCCACATTGTGTTCTTTAGCAGGCGAGAAAACAGGTGCAGAGGGCGGTAACGGCGACCGTCCATGGAAACACTGCCAAAGCGTCGTCCGATGGCGCTGCAATCGGATACTGCTCCAGGTTTTTGATTTTACAACGCCGCACGATGACCGGCACCCGCTCCGTCGGACAATGCTCCTGGCATCCTGTGTTCCGGGACGTCTCTGGTTTCCGTTCCGAGCGCATTGAGGCTTGAGCGATGGCGACGGCCCACCTCCTGTTCGGCTTCCTGGGCTCCGGCAAGACGACGCTGGCGCGCGACCTCGAACATCGGCACCGCGCGGTGCGCTTTACGCCCGACGAGTGGATGGCGCGCCTGTTCGGGGAGGACCCGCCGGCCGAGGCCTTCCCGCTCCACGCCGCGGCGATCCTCGACCTGATGGAGCCGATCTGGACCCGCTGCCTGCGCCTCGGCGTCGACGTGGTGCTGGATTACGGCTTCTGGCGGCGCGCCGAGCGCGACCATGCCAGACGCCTCGTCGCGGAATGCGGCGCCCGCGCTCTCCTCTACAGGGTCGAATGTCCGGACGAGGAGGCACGGCAGCGGGTGGCGGCGCGCAACGGGCGGGCGGAGCGCAGCCTCTACATCGCGCCGGAGACGTTCGATGCCCTGAAGCAGCGGCTCGAACCCCTCCAGGCGGACGAGATCGTTCTCGCGGTCGAGCCGGGCCGCACCCGATCGCACCGGAGACCGGAGCCGCCCCACGACTGACCCTAGGGGAAGAGCGGACGGCAGAACGCCCCCTCCCCTCCTATTCCGGCTTGAGCCCCGAGCGCGCTTCGAGTTCCTGCAAGGTCCGGCGCGCCACGCTGGCGCCGGGCAGGCGGCGCTCGCGCTCGAAACGGGCGAGCGCCGCGCGGGTGGTCGGGCCGGCGATACCGTCGACCGTGAGCGGGCCGTAGCCGAGCTTGACCAGCGCGCGCTGCGCGTAGGCGACCGCCTTGTCGGGCTTGGCGCCGGGCGCCGGCGCGGCGTGGAGCGCCGAGGCCTTCACGGGCTCCGCCGCCCTCGCCTCCCGGACGGGCGCCTGGGCGACGGGCGCGGCCTTCCCGGCGGCGTCCTTGGAAGCGTCCTTGGCGGGAGCTTCCTTCGCCGGCATCGTCTTCGCGGCCCTGGCCGGCGCGGCCTTCGGGGGGAGCGAGGCGGTCGCGTGATCCTCGCCCCGGATCAGCGCGCCGATCCCGTCCGGCTTCGCGGTCCGCGACACGCCATCGCCCGCGTTGCGCGGCGCCTCGGCCTTCGCCGTCGCGGTGGGTGGGACCTCGCCGGCCGGCGGGGGGCCCGGGAGCGCCGGCGCCTTGGCGAAGAGGGGGGCGGGATGGCGCCCGGTCTGGAAGCTGAGGGCGTTCGCCGCCACCGCCGCCACCGCCCCGAGGACGAGGAGGCCGCCGACGATGCCGGCCGGATGGCGCAGGATCCGGTCGGCCCGGACCCTCAGGCGGTCGAGGGGACCGGCGGGGCGCGGGGCGCTTCTCGACGCGCGCGGCGCCCGGGGGGCCGGCCGCGGACGCGGGGCCGGCCGCGCCTCGGCGGTCAGCGCGACGTCGGGATCGTGGCGCCGGGCTGTCGCCTCGGCGGGCTTCCGGGCCGGCGCCTCGGACATCGCGTCTCCTTCCGGCTTCGGGCGGTCCGGTCCGGACCGGTCCGCCTTCGTGCGATCGGACTTCGTTCGGACCAGGGGCGGCGGGAGCGGGGGCGGCTCGCTCACGTCAGGCCGTCAGCCGCATCGTGGCGGGCCGCTCGTCGGAGAAGGTCCTGGCGAGGGCGCCGGTACGGATCGGCACTGGGCTGCCCGGCAGCGCGCGGGCGCCGCGGCAATCGAGCGGCAGGGCGACCACCACGCGCGTGCCGCAGGACGGGCTGCTCTCGATCGTCAGCTCGCCGTGATGCAGCCCGACGAGGCCGCGCACCACCGAGAGCCCGAGGCCGGTGCCCTCGTGCGGGCGGCCATAGGCGGCCCCCGCGCCGATTCCGGCCTGGAAGAACGGGTCGCCGAGGCGCGGCAGGTCGGCCTCGGCGATGCCGATCCCGGTATCGACCACCGCCATCTCGATCCGGTCGAACACCCGGCGCACCGAGAGGACCACCTCGCCGCCGCGGGGCGTGAACTTCACGGCGTTCGACAGGAGGTTGATCAGCATCTGCCGGCAGGCGCGGGCATCCGCCGTGACCTCCGGCAGGTCGGCGCCGATCTCGCGGCGCAGGCGCACGCCGCCCTGGTCGGCGCGGATCTGCATCAGGTCGCAGACACCGCGGGCGAGGCCCGCGAAGTCGAACGGCTCGGGCGCGTAGTCGAAGTTGCCGCTCTGGATCCGCGACATGTCGAGGAGCGCGTTGACCACCTCCAGCAGGTGCCGGCCCGAGGAATGGATGATGCCGGCATATTCCCGCCGCCGCTCGGGGCCGAGCGCCAGGGTCGGCTCGGCCTCCAGCATCTCCGAGAAGCCGATGATGGCGTTGAGCGGGGTGCGCAGCTCGTGGCTCACGGTGGCGAGGAAGCGGCTCTTGACCTCGTCGGCGCGCTCGGCGGCGGCCCGGGCCTGGTCGAGCTCCTCGGCCCGGCGCTTGTGCTCCGAGACGTCGCGGGTCACCGCCACCACGGCGGCCTCGCCGGCGAGCGCCGGCATCGCCGATCCCGGGACGCGGTGAGCCCGCATCTCGGCCCAGATCACCCGGCCGGCCCCGCCCGCCTCGCCGGCGGCGTGCAGGCGGAACTGCACCGTCACCGGCTGGGCCTGGCCGGCGGCGTCGCTGAGCGCGGTCAGGAAGGCCGGCCGGTCGGAGACGTGGACGCGGTTGAACAGGCCGCGGCCTTCGAGCGCGTCCGGCGTCGTGCCGGCGAGCGAGCGGGCGGCGGGGCTCGCCTGGAGCACGCTGCCGTTGCGGTCGTGCCAGGTCACGAGGTCGTCGATGGCGTCGAGGAGGAGCGCATCGCGCACGGTCGCGGCGGTGAGCCGGTCGCTCCAGCGGCCCTCGCGGCGGCGGTGCTCCAGCGAGAGCGCCAGGACGTGGCAGATCGCCGTGATGGCGAAGACCGGCATCGCCAGGGCCGCCGGCCAGGCGAAGACGCCGAAGCCCGGCGCGGGCTCGATCACCGCGACCGCCACCGCCCCCAGCACCGCGAACAGGGCCGCCACCACGGCGGCGCGGTGCGAGCCGGCGAGCAGGGCCTCGACCGGGATCATCACCAGCCAGATCGCGGCCGCCGAGGTCGGTCCGCCGGTGAGGCTCGCCAGGCAGACGACGAGCCCGGTCAGCGCCGCCGAGGACAGGCCGTGGGCGAGCGTGAGGTTGCCGGTGCGCGCCAGCAGCAGGGCCGCCACCACCGGGAGCATCAGGCAGGCCGCCGCCGCCGCCTCGACCAGCGTCGGAACGCCGCGCCAGAGCAGGTAAGGCGGCAGCATCGCCATCAGCACGGCGCCGGTGGCGAGCCGCGAGATCAGGAACCGCTCCTGGCGGGCCCGCTCGGCGGGATCGCCCGCCGCGGATTCATGGACGAGGCCCGTCAGCCGGGCATCGATCAGGGACGCAAAGGCACTGTTGATACGCACACCGCCACGCCAGCGCGGGAGACCTCGCGGCCCCGGCGCCCCTACACTGCGAACTGTCGAAACCCTCGCAGAGCCGGCTTAAACGAACGTTGCAGCGCGCCGGTGCCGGGCGCGTTGTCCCCCGTTCGCCCGGCACCGGCGCGATCTCACCCCGTCGTTCCTACCCCGTCATGGCCTCCGCCTCGTACCCGGCGCGGCCGAGCGCCTCGGCCACGTCGAGGGCCTGGGCGTCGGTCACGACCGCGACCCGGCCGGCCTCCAGGTCCACGCTCACCTCCGCTGCCGGGTCGAGGCGCTGGATCGCCTTCGTCACCGCCGCGACGCATCCCTGGCAGGTCATGCCCTCGACCTTCATCAGGAGTTCCATCCGCTCACCGGACCGATCCGTCATCGCCACGCGCTCCTTTGCCGCTGCGGCACGCCAGGGCCGCGCAAGCCATCTCGGGTATTGGGGCATTACGGACAAGGGTGCCGCGAAATCCGTGGGCAGCCCGAGGCGGCGTCTTGCGGGTCCGCGGCGCCTCGGCGACAACCGACAGGGCCGGGATTTGCGGAACCCGCCCTGTTCTCGATGCGTAAGAGGTATCGCGATGGCCCTCATCACCGGCCGGCGCGCCGGCGGGTCGTCGGTGAGCCGGATCGCCCTCAGCCTCTGCTTCCTCGTGGCCGGCGGGCTCTGCCTGACGGTCGCGTTCCTGTCCGCGCCGGTCCTCGGGGCCGTGGCCGGCACCGCGCTCGCGGCCGCCCTTCTCGGCGCGGTGGCGACCGGGCTCGCCTTGCGCCGCGCCGGCCGCCTCGCCCGCCAGGTCGAGAAGATGTCGGGCGAGATCGACCTGCTCTCGCGCCGCCTGGTGACGCTGGAGCAGCGGGAGTCGCCGGCCGCCCCGGCGGCGAACATGGAGAACGGCCTGTCCGAGGTCACGGCCGAGATCGGCCTGCTCGGCGGCATCGTGCGCGAACTCGCCATGGCGGTGGCGGCCCAGGACGAGGACCTGACCCGCCTGAAGGCCGGGCCGGCCGCGGCAGCCCCCCCGGCCGCGCAGGCGGCGCCGGCTCGTGCCCCGTCGGCACCCGTGCCGCCGGCGCGGGTCCAGGCGGCACCCGACTGCGCCCCGGCTTCGGCGCCTGCGGCCGCGCCCATACCGCCCGCCCGCCCCGAGGTGCGGGCTCACGCGGCCCCGTCCGCCGGGCTGTCGCAGGCCCCGTTCGCCGCCCAGCCGGCCGCGCCGTCCTGGCTCGCCGAACTCGCGGCGACGCCGCTCGCCCCCGCCCCCGCGGCGCTCGCCGACCCGATCCTGCCGCGGGAGGCTGCGCCTGCGCCGCGCCGCTCCTTCGTGCCCGAGCCCGCCGCCGAGACCCATTCCGAGGCCGAGATCCTCGCCGCTCTCGCCCAGGGGCTCGAGGTCCATCTGCAGCCGGTGGTCAGCCTGCCGCAGCGCAAAGTGGCGTTCTACGAGGCCCTGGCCCGCCTGCGCGTCGGCGAGGCCCTGCTGTCGCCGGCGGAGTTCGTCCGGGTGCTGGAGCGGCACGGGCGCACCACCGAGCTCGACCGGCTGATGCTCGCCCGCGTCACCGCGATCGGCCAGCACCTCGCCTCCCGCGGCAGCGAGACGCCGGTGGCCTACGCCCTGTCGCCGGGCTCGCTGTTCGAGCCGGGCTTCCTGCGGGCGGTCGGCCGCCTGATCGACCTGCACCCGGAGCTCGCCGGCCGGATGATCCTGGCGCTGCCGCAGCGCAGCTGGCGCAGCCTCGACGCCGAGCAGGCGAGCGCGCTGCGCTCCCTGCGCGAGCGGATTGGCCTCGCGGTCGACCGGGTGGTGGAGCCGCGCCTCGACGCCGCCGCGCTCGCCGCCTGCGGCGCGAGCTACGCCAAGATCGGCCTCGACGCCCTGCTCGGCGAGCACGGGCCGGCCCTCACCCTCTCCCTCGCCCGGTCCGGGATCCGGCTGGTGGCGGAGGGCGTCGAGCGCGAGGCCGACGTGCCCGACCTGATCGACCTCGACCTGCCGCTCGCGCAGGGCTCGGTGTTCTCGCCCCCCCGGGTGGTGCGGCCCGAGGTGCTCTCGCCCCCCGCCCCGGAGCCCGCGCCCGAGACGCCGCCGCCGGCGGACGACCCGCCCCCGCCGGCGCGCCGCGCCTTCCGGGACACGCTGCGCCGGGCGGTGTAGCGGGTGACGAAGCGGTAGCGGCGCCCGCTTCTTACGCCTGGAGCACTTCACGATCGCGCTGCAATCGCGAAGCTGTCTAAGTACTTGCTTTGCCGCATACCTTCGACGAACCGGTATCCACTTCGTCGGAAAATGCTCTAGCATCGGGGCTCCTCGCAGCAGAAAGGCCCCCGATGTCGGACCTCATCGCCCGCCGGATCGCGCAAGGTGCGGGCCGCGAGCCCGCCGATCTGGTGATCCGCGGCGCCCGCCTCCTCGACCTCGTCACCGGCGAACTGGTCGAGACCGACATCGCGGTCTGCGGCGACACGGTGGTGGGCACCTACGGCCGCTACGAGGGAGCTCGGGTGATCGAGGCGAAGGGGCGCATCGCCGTCCCGGGCTTCATCGACACCCATCTCCACGTCGAATCCTCGCTCATCACCCCGCACGAATTCGACCGCTGCGTGCTGCCGCACGGGGTCACCACGGCGATCTGGGACCCGCACGAGATCGCCAACGTGCTCGGCACCGCCGCCTTCGACTACGCGCTCGCCGCCGCCGGCGAGACCGTGATGGACATCCGGGTCCAGCTCTCCTCCTGCGTGCCGGCGACCGACCTCGAGAGCGCCGGCGCCCGGATCGAGGCGGCGGACCTGGCGCGCTACCGCGACCACCCGCGCTCGCTGGGTCTGGCCGAGTTCATGAACTTCCCCGGCGTGGTCGGGGCCGATCCCGGGTGCCTGGCGAAGCTCGCGGCCTTCGAGGATCGCCACGTCGACGGCCACGCGCCGCTCCTGTCGGGACACGCCCTCAACGCCTACGCGGCCGCCGGCATCCGCACCGACCACGAGGCGACGAGCGCCGCGGAAGCGCTGGAGAAGATCCGCAAGGGCATGGTCGTGCTGATCCGCGAGGGCTCGGTCTCGAAGGACCTGCACGCGCTCAGCCCCCTCCTCACCGAGCGGACCGCCCCGTTCCTCGCCTTCTGCACCGACGACCGCAACCCGCTCGACATCGCGGAGGAGGGCCATCTCGACCACCTGATCCGCACCGCCATCGGCCTAGGCGTGCCGCCGCTCGCCGCCTACCGCGCCGCCTCGCTCAGCGCGGCCGCCGCCTTCGGGCTTACCGACCGCGGGATGATCGCGCCGGGCAAGCGGGCCGACATCGTGCTCCTCGACGACCTCGAAACCTGCGCGGTCTCGTCCGTCGTCTCCGCCGGCCGCCTCGTCGAGGAGGCCCTGTTCGCCGCCCGGACCGTGACCCCGCCGCCGGGCCGCGGCAGCGTGCGGGCCGAGCCGGTCTCGGCCGCCGACCTCGCCGTGCCGGCGCCGGCGGGCGAGACCTCGGTGATCGGCGTGGTGCCGGGCCGGATCATCACCGAGCACCGGCGCCTGACGCTGTCGGCCGTGCCGGACTTCGCCCAGGACGTCGCGATGGTGGCGGTGGTGGCGCGCCACGGCACCCGCAGCATCGGCCGCGGCCTCGTCCAGGGCTTCGGGCTCACGCGCGGCGCCATCGCCTCCTCGGTCGGGCACGACAGCCACAACCTCTGCGTCGTCGGCGCCGATCCCGATTCCATGGCGCGGGCCGTCGGCCGGCTGATCGAGCTGCAGGGCGGATTCGTGGTCGCCGACGAGAGCGGCATCCTGGCCGAATTGGCGCTGCCGATCGCCGGCCTGATGAGCGACCTGCCGTTCGAGGCGGTGCGCGACGCCCTGCCGTCCCTGCGCGAGGCGGCCCGCGGGCTCGGCTGCACCCTGCCCGAGCCGTTCCTCCAGGTCGCCTTCCTGCCGCTGCCGGTGATCCCGCACCTCAAGATCACCGATCGCGGCCTCGTCGACGTCGACCGGATGGTGATCCTGTGATCCGCCCACGTCCGTGATCGGGATTTGTAAACGATTTCATGCCGGGCGTTGCGTTCGGGGCGAACCGCCTTTAAGCCCGGGGCGACCTCCTGCTGCGATGCAGCGAGGACGAGGCGGGCAGGAGTGGCAGAGATGATCCGCGCGAGCCATCCGGGCGAGGTCGCGATCCTGAACGGGATCGCCGGGATCGCGCCGGACTTCGACCTGATCCTGTGCGACGTCTGGGGCGTGCTGCACGACGGCGTTCACGCCCACAAGGGCGCGAGCGACGCGCTGACGCGGTTTCGCGCCCTGCCGGGCGAGCGGCCGCGCCGGGTGGTGCTAGTCTCGAACGCGCCACGGCCGGGCAGCGCCGTGCTGGCGCAGCTCGACGCGTTCGGCGTGCCCCGCACCGCCTACGACACCATCGTCACCTCCGGCGACCTCACCCGCCGGCTGCTCGCCGAGCGGGCGGGCGCGCCGATGCACCATCTCGGGCCCGACCGCGACCTGCCGATCTTCGAAGGTCTCGACCTTACCCGCGGCGGGCCGAATGATGCCGCCCACGTCGTCGTCACCGGCCTCCTCGACGACGAAGTCGAGTCGGCGGCGGATTACCGCGGCGTGCTGGAACCCTGGGCCGCCCGCGGCGTGACCCTGATCTGCGCCAATCCCGACCTCGTGGTCGAGCGCGGCGAGCGGCTGATCCCCTGCGCCGGCGCGATCGCGGCGCTCTACGAGGAGATGGGCGGCGCGGTGGTCTATGCCGGCAAGCCGCACTTTCCGGTCTACGAGGCGGCGCTCGCGACCGCGGAGGCGCTCAATCACGGCGCTCCCCTCCCCCGCGACCGGGTGCTCGCCGTCGGCGACGCGATCCGCACCGATGTCGCCGGCGCGCGGGCCTTCGGGGTCGCGGCGCTGCTGGTGGCGCGCGGCATCCACGCCGAGGAGCTGGGCGTCGCGGCGGGTGCCCCGCTCGGCGACATCGCCCACTGGCTCGCGGCGCAGGCCGTGCACCCGGACGGCGTGATCGACCTGCTGCGCTGGTAGCAGCGGCGAGAGACCGGGCGCGGCCAGAGCATTTTCCGACGAAGCGGATATCGGTTCGTCGAAGAAAATGCGGCAAAGTCAAAAAGACAGAGCGCCGTCCGATCACGTTGTGATCGGACGGCGCTCTGTCCGCATCCCGGTCTCGCACGTCATCGATGCTCTCAGGAGAACAGGGCGTCGATCGCGTCCTGCGGGGTCTCCGGACCCTTCAGCTGCGGGCCGTTGAGCAACAGCTTCTCGGCGCGGGCCTTGCGGCGTGCCTCCTCCGGGTCGTGCTCGGCCTCGCCGTCGCGCACGTTCACCACGGTCGAGAACTGCGACAGGCGCTTCTCGAGCTGGCCCAAGGCCTCCACCACCTTGGAGATGCGCTGGCCGGTGATGTCCTGGAAGGTGCAGGCCTCGAAGATGTCGCCGATATGCGCCTCGACCTGGCTGCGGTAGTCGTCGAGGGTCTTGGCCTTGATGGCCATCATCGCCTCGGCCGATTCCATGATCCGGTTGGTCGCGCTGGCGGTGGCGGCGACGACGCTGCCGAGCTCGTCATGCGCCATCGGGATGCGGTCGCGGGTGAGTTCCTGGGCCCGCAGAGCCGCGATGCCGCGCTTGAGCTTGGTGATGTAGTCGGCGATCTCCCGCAGCTCGTTCACCGCGGCCGCCTGATTCACCGGATCGGCCTTGGTCTCGCGGGCCTCCGCCTCCTGGCCGCCCAGCAGCCGGTTGAGGGCGGATCGCGGTCCCGCCGTCATCTGCCTGAGCACGTGATCGCTCCCCGCGAGTTGGTTGTCCTCGGATCGGATGTCCTCGGATCGGCTATCCTGGGACCGGGCATCTCGGGCGCGGGTCTCACACGACAGGGACGAGGAAGGTCCGTCCGGCGCGGGGAGGCGCGGCCGCCCCCGCGCCCGGGGGACGCCGCCCGTCACCGCGCCGGCGCGATCACGCGCCGCAGACCGCCTCGATCTTGGTCTTCAGCGTCTGGGCGTTGAACGGCTTGACGATGTAGTTGTTCACGCCGGCCTTCTTCGCCGCGATGACGTTCTCGGTCTTCGACTCCGCGGTGACCATGATGAACGGCGTGGTGCGCAGGGCGTCGTCGGCCCGGACGTGGCGCAGCAGCTCGTAGCCGGTCATCGGCTCCATGTTCCAGTCGGAGATGACGAGGCCGTACTTCTTCGTCTTCAGCTTCGCCAGGGCGCCGGTGCCGTCGGAGGCGTCGTCGACGTCCTCGAAGCCGAGCTGCTTCAGCAGGTTGCGGATGATGCGAACCATCGTCTGGTAATCGTCCACGACGAGGATCGGCATGCCGAGGTCAAGGGCCATGGCTTACGGCTCCGGTGGCGGGCGCGACGCATCCCCGTGCGCGACGAACCCCGCTTGGATCATCAGGGGAAGCACCGGGTGGCGCTTCTGGTCCGAGGTTGTACTTCCACCCCCCTTGAGAAGGCGTTAATCCGCTCCAGGCCCCACCGGGCGCCTCGCCCGGCCGGCCCTTGCGGCTTGACCCAAAGGGCGGATTTCGACAGGGTCCGGCCGCCTTTACAGAAGCCCCCGCCCCCCTTCGAGCCAAGGACCGTCGATGCCGCGCGACGAGACTGCCCCGCGCCCCGTCGCGCCGCCCTTCTCCGTCCACCGCGACGGCGAGCCGGTGCCGGCGGGCCTGACGGGCGCGGTCGCGGCGCTCGGCAATTTCGACGGCATCCACCAGGGCCACCGCGCCCTGATCGGGGCGGTGCGGGCGATGGCGGCGGATCTCGGCCGGCCGAGCGCGGTCGTCACCTTCGAGCCGCATCCCCGCGCCTTCTTCTCGCCCGATGCGGCGATGTTCCGCCTCACCGGCGAGGGCGAGAAGCTCGCGGTCCTGCGCCGGCTCGGCCTCGACGGCGCCTTCGTGCGCCGCTTCGACGCGAGGCTCGCCGGCACCGGGGCGGCGGCCTTCGTCGCCGAGACGCTCAAGGGCGAGCTCGGCCTGTCGGGCGTGGTGATCGGGCACGACTTCCATTTCGGCCGCGGCCGCGAGGGCACGCCGGCGATGCTGGAGGCGCTCTGCGCCGAGAACGGCCTCGCCTGCCGGATCGTGCCGGCGGTGGCGGCCGGCGGCGGCGAGGCGCCGGTCTCGTCGAGCGCGATCCGCACCGCGCTCGAGGCCGGCGACATCGCCACCGCCAACCATCTGCTCGGCTATCGCTGGTTCGTCGAGGGCGAGGTGCGCCACGGCGACAAGCGCGGCCGCACCCTGGGCTTTCCCACCGCCAACGTCGCGCTCGATGCCTGCGCGCTCGCCCACGGCATCTACGCGGTGCGTGCGCGTCTCGGTGACGGCGGCGTGCGCGACGGGGTCGCGAGCTACGGCCGGCGCCCGACCTTCGACGACGGCGCACCGCTGCTCGAGACCTACCTGTTCGACTTCTCGGGCGACCTCTACGGCCAGCGCATCGCGGTCGAGTTCGCCGGCTTCATCCGCGGCGAGGCGCGCTTCGACAGCGCCGAGGCGCTGGTCGCCCGCATGCACGAGGACGCCGCCGAGGCGCGGCGGATGCTGGCCGCGGACCGCACGCCCTCGATGCTCGGATGACCTCGGCTCGCGTGATCCGTCAGGGGTTAGGTCCTGGTTATCCGGGCACTATTCCGGGATGAATTCGCGGATCGGCGCGTCGTCGCCATCCCGCCCGCGTGGGCGCTTGGCGCGACGCATCGTGCCGGGATCCTCGTCGGGGATCAGCAGCGGGTCTGCCGGCGTCACCGAACCGGTGGCGTCGACATCCGCCGGGATCGGCCGCTGCGGCGCATGCCGCTCGAGGGCGACGGCCGGGACCGTCGACAGGGCGGCGAGCGCGAGGGCGGAGAGCAGGATCTTCATGTGAAGCTCCGAAGCGACTGAGTGTCTCTCACAAAACTCCCGGTCACCGGCCTTGTTCGATGTGGCAGCGCCAGTGCAGCGGGAGTTTTGTGAGGTGCACTGAGCCTGTCCTTCAACCGTGCGAACCCGCGCCCCGTTCCTTTGAATGACCATGGCTCTGCTGACCGATCTCGGCGTCGCAATCGTCCTGTTCGCTTCGACCAACCTCGACGACATCGTCGTGCTGATCGGCTTCTTCTCCGATCCGCGCTACCGCCCGCGCCAGATCGTCGTCGGGCAGGCCTTGGGCATCGCCGTCCTGGTGCTGGCGTCGCTCGCCGGCGCGCTCCTGTCCCTCGTCGCGCCGCCGGCCTGGCTCGGCCTGCTCGGCCTCGTCCCGATCACACTCGGCTGCCGCCGCCTCCTCGCCCTGCGGGACGACGACGTGGACGAGCCCGCAGCAACCTCCGCCTCGCTCGGCAACGCGCTCGCCGTCGCCGGGGTGACGATCGCCAATGGCGGCGACAATCTCGGCATCTACACGCCGGTCTTCGCTACCTCGCCGGCTTCCCGGCTGATCCTGTTCGCCGCGGTCTTTGCCGCCATGACCGCGCTCTGGCTCGCACTTGCCCACTGGCTCGTGCGGCATCCGGATTTCGGCGCCCCGATCCGCCGCTTCGGCCGGGTCGCGACGCCGTTCGTGCTGATCGGGATCGGCGCGATGGTGCTGGTCGAGGCGGGGACGGTATCGTGGGTCATGGAACGGAGATGGGGATGAGGTGCATGGCGCCGGGTACCGCGCACAAGCTCGGCACTGCAACACCCCGCTTCCCCCGCCCGCCCGCCGCTGCTAGAAGCGCCGGATGACCGAATCGCACCCGCGCCGCGTCGCCATCCGGCGAATTACGAGCCCGGCTTCCGCCTGAGGGCCGCTCGCGGCCGCGCGGAAGGCCGGGTTGCTGCCGTTTCGCCGCTGCGATTCCTGCTAATGGGCTGCGCCTCGCGCCCCAGACGAGCCTTGAACCTCCCATGACCGAGCACAAGCCCGCCGCCGGGCGCGACTATTCCGAGACCCTGTTCCTGCCGGTCACCGAGTTCCCGATGCGGGCCGGCCTGCCGCAGCGCGAGCCGGAGATCCTGGAGCGCTGGGCGCGCACGAACCTCTACGCCCGCATCCGCGAGGCCGCCGCCGGCCGGCCGAAATTCGTGCTGCACGACGGCCCGCCCTACGCCAACGGCCACATCCACATCGGCACGGCGCTCAACAAGATCCTGAAGGACATCATCGTCCGCACGCAAGGCGCGCTTGCCTACGATTCCAACTACGTCCCGGGCTGGGACTGCCACGGCCTGCCGATCGAGTGGAAGATCGAGGAGCAGTACCGCGCCGCCGGCCGCAACAAGGACGAGGTGCCGGTGGTCGAGTTCCGGCGCGAGTGCCGGACCTTTGCCGAGCACTGGCTGTCGGTGCAGCGCGAGGAGTTCAAGCGCCTCGGCGTCACCGGCGACTGGGACCATCCCTATCTCACCATGGCCTACCCGGCCGAGGCCGCGATCGCCCGCGAGCTGATGACCTTCGCCACCACCGGCCAGCTCTATCGCGGCTCGAAGCCGGTGATGTGGTCGGTGGTCGAGAAGACCGCGCTCGCCGAGGCCGAGGTCGAGTACGAGGACCACGTCAGCGACACCATCTGGGCCGCCTTCCCGGTCGTCGAGGCAAAGTCGGCCCCGGACTTGCAGGACGCCCGCGTCGTCATCTGGACCACCACCCCCTGGACGATCCCGGCCAACCGGGCCGTCGCCTACTCCAAAAAAGTATCATACGGACTGTATCGTGTCGTTGCTGCGCCTCAAGAGAACTGGTCTCAACCTGGTGTTCGTTACGTTGTTGCTGACAAACTGGCGGGCGACGTCTTCAAGGCAGCGCGGGTCGAGAGCTACGAGCGACTGAGCGACGTCTCAGGCGAAGACCTCGCCGGCCTGACGCTGGCGCATCCCCTCGCCGCCTGGAACCCCGGCTACGGCTACGCCGTGCCGATGCTGGAGGGCGAGCACGTCACCGACGACGCCGGCACGGGCTTCGTCCACACCGCCCCGGGCCACGGCCGCGAGGATTTCGAGGTCTGGATGGCGAACGGCCGCGGCTTGCGCGAGCGCGGCATCGAGACGGCGATCCCCTACACGGTCGATGCCGACGGCAGGCTGACCGAGGCCGCGCCCGGCCTCACCGGCACCCGCGTCCTCGACGAGAAGGGCCAGAAGGGCGACGCCAACAAGGCGGTGATCGCCGCGCTCACCGCCGCCGGGACGCTCGTCGGCCGCGGCACGCTCAAGCACAGCTACCCGCATTCCTGGCGCTCGAAGAAGCCGGTCATCTTCCGCAACACACCGCAATGGTTCATCGCCCTCGACAAGCCGGTGGCGACGCTGAACGACGCGACCTTGCGCGAGGTGGCGCTGCGCGAGATCGCCGTCACCCAGTGGGTGCCGCCGCAGGGCCAGAACCGCATCACCGGCATGATCGCCAACCGCCCGGACTGGGTGGTATCGCGCCAGCGCGCCTGGGGCGTGCCGATCACGGTCTTCGTGCACCGCGAGACCGGCGAGATCTTGCGCGACGAGACGGTGAACGCGCGCATCCACGACGCCTTCGCGGCGGAGGGGGCCGACGCCTGGTTCACCGACGCCGACGGTGCCCGATTCCTCGCCCCCGAGCACGATCCGGCCCACTACGAGAAGGTGATCGACGTCCTCGACGTCTGGTTCGATTCGGGCTCGACCCACGCCTTCACGCTCGACGATCCGGAGGCCTTCCCGGGACTGGCCGGCATCCGTCGCCGCCGCGACGGCGGGCAGGATACGGTGATGTATCTCGAGGGCTCGGACCAGCACCGCGGCTGGTTCCACTCCTCGCTGCTCGAATCCTGCGGCACCCGCGACCGCGCGCCCTACGACGTGGTGCTCACCCACGGCTTCGTCCTCGACCCCAAGGGGGAGAAGATGTCGAAGTCGAAGGGCAACGTCGTCGCGCCCCAGGACGTCATCAAGGGCTCGGGCGCCGACATCCTGCGCCTGTGGGTGGCGGCCTCGGACTACACCGACGACCTGCGCATCGGCCCGGAGATCATCAAGACCTTCTCCGAGACCTACCGCAAGCTGCGCAACTCGCTGCGCTGGATGCTCGGCACGCTCGCCCATCACCGGCCCGAGGACCGCGTCGCCCCCGACGCGATGCCGGAATTGGAGCGCTTCATCCTGCACCGCCTCGCCGAGCTCGACGGCGAGATCCGCGATGCCTTCCGCACCTTCGACACGAAGCGCGTGGTGGCTCTGCTCAACGGCTTCATGACCGGCGACCTGTCGTCGTTCTACTTCGACGTGCGCAAGGATGCGCTGTACTGCGATCCGATCTCGTCGCAGACCCGGCGGGCGGCGCTCACCGTGGTCGACGAGGTCTTCAAGCGCGTCACGGTCTGGCTCGCCCCGGTCCTCGCCTTCACCGCAGAAGAGGCCTGGCTCGCGCGCTATCCCTCGGAGACGGCTTCCGTCCACACCGAGACCCTGCCGGAGACCCCCGCCTCCTGGCGCGACGAGGCGCTGGCCAAGCGCTGGGCCAAGATCCGCCGGGTGCGCCGGGTGGTGACGGGCGCGCTCGAGATCGAGCGCGCGGGCAAGCGCATCGGCGCGAGCCTGGAGGCGGCGCCGAAAGTGTTCGTCGCCGATCCGGAGCTGCTGGCGAGCCTCGACGGCATCGACTTCGCGGAGGTCTGCATCACCTCGGACATCGCGGTCGAGGCCGGCGAGGGTCCGGGCGACGCCTTCCGGCTCGACGAGGTCAAGGGTGTGGCGGTGGTGCCGGCGCTGGCACAGGGCCGCAAATGCGCCCGCTCGTGGAAGGTGCTGGAGAGCGTCGGCAGCGATCCGGACTATCCGGACGTGACGCCCCGCGACGCGCAGGCCCTGCGCGAGTGGGACGCGCTCCACGCCAAGGCCGCCGAGTAAGGGGCGAGGACGAGGGCGAGGAACAATCTGATGCGTCCCCTCCCCTTCGGCGTGCTGGTCGCGCTCGTCACCCTGGTCCTCGACCAGGCGACGAAGCTCGGCCTGCTGTTCCTCGCCGACCTGCCCGTGCGCGAGCCGGTGGTGCTCGCGCCCTTCGCGCAGCTGATCGTGGTGTGGAACCGCGGCGTCTCCTACGGGCTGTTCCAGCAGGATTCGGCGCTCGGGCGCTGGGTGCTGGTGGGCGTGTCGCTGGTGGCGACGGTCGCGCTCTCGGTGTGGATGGCCCGGGCCGGCAGCCGGTGGCTCGCCGGCTCGCTCGGCCTCATCGTCGGCGGGGCGGTCGGCAACGCGATCGATCGCGCCGCCTACGGCGCGGTGTTCGACTTCGTCCACCTCCATGCCGGGGCCTGGTCCTGGTACGTGTTCAACGTCGCGGATGCCGGCATCGTCTTCGGCGTGGTCGGGCTCCTCTACGACGGCCTGGTGCTGGAGCGCCGGCGGGCGCCGGCAACGGGGGAGCCAACCTGAAAACCCCTGTGTGTCGCGGGCGCAACGCCGGCCCGGAGCGTTGCGCCCCCTCCCGGCCACGCCATACCTTCGCCCGAAACCGCCACCACCCAAGCTGGTAAATCACGGGGCGGAACAGGCAGGGGGCCAGCATGCTCGACAAGCGCACGATACTCGCCGCGATGACGGTCGCGGGCCTCGGCCTGCCGGCCGGGGCGCAGGCCCAGGAGGGCGTCGCGATGAAGAACGCCCTCTCGTCGATCGGCCTGATCGAGCCCGAGCGGCCGACGATCACCTATCGCGAGCGCGCGCCGCTGGTGCTGCCGCCGCACATGGACAAGGCCGCCCTGCCGCCGCCGGTCGACCGCCGCGCCGTGCGCGAGGCCAACCCGCAATGGCCGACCGATCCCGAGACCGCCGCCCGCGATCGCCGCGCCGCCGAGGACCGCAAGCCGATCACCCGCGGCTATAGCGGCCGGATGAGCGACAACAACGCCACGATCTCGGTCCAGGAGATGCGGGCCGGCCGGCGCGAGGGCGCCAGCATGACGACGGAGCCGACCTACAAGCCCGGCGACAACGTCAAGGAATCGTTCTGGCTCAACCCGATGCAGCTGCTGGCCGGCAAGAAGGCGGACGAGGATCCGAACCTCCCCGACGTCGAGCCCTCCCGCGATTCGTTGACCGAGCCGCCGACCGGCTACCGCAAGCCGCCGAACGGCAAGCTCGCCCGCACCGAGAAGGGGCCGAACGGCATGAAGTCCGACCGCGAGGAAGCCGATCCCGGCGCCTATCTGCGCTCGCGCCAGTAACGTTTCCGAGACCATCGTCGAGTTTCCGACCCCGGGCCGCCCCAGCGGCCCGGGGTTTTCGTTGGTCGAGACCCGCACGCCGTGCAGGGCTTCGCGCCCGATTGCCCCAAGGACCGCTCCGGCGGCGGATAAGCCAAGCTTTCGGATGAATGTCCGTTCACGCTTCGACTAAGCCATAACGGGGCCGATCTGCGTCGAGTGCATTTCTCCGCAGTTCTCGGGTCGCCCCTGCCACAAAATGCTCTAGAACAGGGTCTCTAACGGTCGGCGACCCCGGTGGCTGGCCCACCGGCCGGCTCGGACGCCCCGCTGGCCCGTGACTCGCATGAGCCGCAAGCCTCTCTTAAGTGAGCCGGTTCACGATCCAACACGGGTGGCCCGTCCGGCCGCCCGGCTAAGGTAGATCAGGATGCCCCCAGTCAGGATGCGCCCCGCCCCCGGCCTCGTCTGCCCCGTCAGCGCCACCCTGCGCACCGACGCGGCGCCCTTCGGCCGAGCGGAGGCGGGCGGTCCCGAAGTGGCGTCCTTCGTGCTCGACAACGGCCTCGACGTGGTGGTGGTGCCAGACCACCGCGCGCCGGTCGTCACCCACATGGTCTGGTACCGCAACGGCTCGGCGGATGATCCGCTCGGCCAGTCCGGCATCGCCCACTTCCTCGAGCACCTGATGTTCAAGGGCACCGAGGCCCATCCAGTCGGCGCCTTCTCGAAGGCGGTGTCGAGCCTAGGCGGCCAGGAGAACGCCTTCACGTCGTTCGACTACACCGCCTACTTCCAGCGCGTGGCGCGTGAGAACCTGAAGACCATGATGAGCTTCGAGGCGGACCGGATGACCGGCCTGATCCTCGACGACGCCGTGGTGGCGCCCGAGCGCGACGTGGTGCTGGAGGAGCGCCGGATGCGGGTCGAGACCGACCCGGCGGCGCAGCTCTCCGAGGCGATGGCGGCCTCGCTCTTCGTGCACCATCCCTACGGCATCCCGATCATCGGCTGGATGCACGAGATCGAGGAGTTGAACCGCACCCACGCCCTCGACTATTACCGCCGCTTCTACACCCCGGAGAACGCCATCCTGGTGGTCGCCGGCGACGTGACGGCCGACGAGGTCCGGCGGCTGGCCGACGACACCTACGGCGTGGTGACGCCGCGCGGCGCCCGGCCGCAGCGGGTGCGGCCGCGGGAGCCGGAGCCCCGCGCCGCGCGCCGTCTCAGCGTCGCCGACCCGAAGGTCGAGCAGCCGACCCTGCAGCGGCTCTACCTCACCCCGTCCTGCATCACCGCCCGCGACGGCGAGAGCCACGCCCTGGAGCTGCTCGCCGAGGTGCTGGGCGGCGGGCCGACCTCCTACCTCTACCGCAGCCTGGTGCTGGAGCAGGGCGTCGCGGTGAATGCCGGCGCCTGGTACATGGGCTCGGCGATCGACGACACCCGCTTCTCGGTCTACGCCGTGCCGGCGGAGGGCGTGAGCCTCGAGAAGCTGGAAGAGGCCCTCGACCGGGCGCTCGCCCGCGCGCCCTCCGAGGCGCTGTCGGCCACCGCGATCGAGCGGGCGAAGACCCGCCTCGTCGCCGAGACGGTCTACTCCTCCGACAGCCAGTCGTCGCTCGCGCGCATCTTCGGCTCGGCGCTCGCCATCGGCGAGAGCATCGAGGAGGTGCGGCGCTGGCCCTCCGAGATCGAGGCGGTGCAGGCCGCCCATCTGGCGGCGGTGGCGGAGCGCTACCTGGTGCCGGCCCGCTCGGTCACCGGCTACCTGACCAAGGGACCTGCGGCGGGACCTGCGGCCGCGGCCTGACCCCTCCGCCATGACACCGCCCGGGGCGCTCTCGCGCCGCCGGGCGGACTTCTTTCTTCCAAGACACAACAAGAGGTCCTCATGACCCCGGCCGACGCCGTCTCCCGCACTGCCGCCCCGTCGTCCTCGACGTCGTCCTCGCCGACCCAGGCGCGCCCCGTCCTCTCGGCCCGCGGCATCGAGGCCTGGCATGTTGCGTCACCCATCGTCCCCCTGATCGCGCTGGCCTTCACCTTCGAGGGCGGCGCCGCGCAGGATCCCGAGGGCAAGGCCGGCACCGCCCAGATGCTGGCGCGCCTCCTCGACGAGGGCGCCGGCCCGCACGATTCCGACGCCTTCCAGGAGCGGCTCGCCGCCCGCGCCATCGAGCTGAGCTTCCATGCCGGGCCGGACGCGATCGGCGGCTCGCTCAAGATGCTGGTCAAGCACGCCGACGAGGCGATCGAGCTCCTGGCGCTCGCGCTCGCCCAGCCGCGCTTCGACCAGGCGGCGATCGAGCGGGTGCGGGCGCAGATGCTCGCCGGCCTGCGCTACCAGCAGAACGATCCCGGCGTGATGGCCTCGCGCCGCTTCTTCGCCGAGGCCTATCCGGGCCACCCCTACGGCCGGCCCTCCTCGGGCACGATCGAGAGCGTGTCGTCGATCACCCGCGACGACCTCGTGGCGATGCACCGTCGGCTCATCGCCCGCGGCCGGGTCAAGGTCGCTGCCGTCGGTGCCATCGACGAGGAGACCCTCGTGCGTGCCCTCGACGCGGCCTTCGGCGCCCTGCCGGAGGGCGGCGCACTGACGGCCGTCCCGGCGACCGCGATCACCGGTCTCGGGCGGCGCATCGTCGTCGATCTCGACGTGCCGCAATCGGTGCTGCGCTTCGGCACCGACGGCGTGGCGTGGCGCGACCCCGACTTCATCCCGGCCTACGTGCTCAACCACATCCTGGGCGGCGGCGCCTTCACCTCGCGGCTGTTCCAGGAAGTGCGCGAGAAGCGCGGCCTCGCCTACTCGGTCGGCACCTCGCTGGTGAGCCACCGCGCCGCCTCGATGACCTGGGGCTACACCGCGACCAAGAACGAGCGCGTCGCCGAGTGCCTGACGGTGATCGCCGACGAGATCGCCCGACTCACCAGCGACGGCCCCTCCGACGACGAGTTGCAGAAGGCCAAGGACTACCTCACCGGCTCCTACGCGCTCGGCTTCGACACCTCGACCAAGATCGCCCACCAGCTGGTGCAGATCGCCTTCGAGGGGCTGGGGATCGACTACATCGCCCGCCGCAACGGGCTGATCGGCGCAGTGACGCAGGCCGACATCCGCCGCGCGGCGGCCCGGACGCTGGGCGACGGCAAGCTGCTGGTGGTGGCGGCCGGGCGGCCGACGGCGATGGACTGAAACAAAGGGGCGATCCGGCGGATCGCCCCCCTTCTGCCGGTTTGCCGTTTCCCGGCCTGGACGACCGGTCGGGCCGAGGTGGCAGCCTGCCTCCATCTGGCCCGCTCTAACAAACAGGGCGCTCCGCTCCCGGACGGGAGCGGAGCGCCCTTTTTCGATTCCCACGAGCCTGACGATGAGCAGGCGTGGGAGCGACACCACGCACGCGCTCCCGGAGCGGCCCGGATCAGTGGACGCTGAGCGCCTGCAAGTCATGCGCCCACGCATTGGCGAAGGCCGCATCGCGGCTGTCGGTCAGCAGGATCGGGGCGCCGCTCGCCGAGAGCAGGGCGAACAGGTCGAGACCGGGGGTGAGGTCCGGGGCCTCGGGGAAGAGACGCTTGACCTCCTCCGAGCGCATGGCGCGGACATAGGCCACGTGACCCTCGCCGAGCGCCGCGAGCGCGCCGGGGTCGAGGGTGGTGTCGAGGTTCAGGGTGGTGTCGGACATGATGCGCCCTCCTCTCAAAGGCAGCAGGACGGTGGATCGGCCAGGCCCCGAAGCGGCCCGACGACCGGTGTGACCCCGATATGGGGATGCTCAAACGTCGTCGCGCGACCCGATGTCGATCCGTCGCACGATGCGCTCCGGCTCGGGCCGGGCGAGGTCGATCGAGAGCAGGCCGTTCGACAGGTCGGCGCCCAGCACCTCCATGCCGTCGGCGAGCAGGAACGCGCGCTGGAACTGCCGCGCGGCGATGCCCCGGTGCAGGAAGGTCCGGCTCTTGTCGTCGGCCTGGCGGCCCCGGACGATGAGCTGGCTCTCCTCCAGGGTCACGTCGAGCTGGTCGCGGGTGAAGCCGGCGACCGCCAGCGTGATGCGCAGGCGTTCCGGCTCCCGCTCGGTGCGGGGCAGGCGCTCGATGTTGTAGGGCGGATAACCGTCGTTGGCGGCTTTGGCGACGCGGTCGAGCGCCTGCTCGATCTCGTCGAAGCCCAGCAGGAACGGATGCCCGAACGGCGAAGGACGCGTCATGGTGTCGGCGAAGCCCTGTTGCGAAGGCACTTCGGTCAGATCCGAGCCCGCTCAGCGCAGCGCCCGTCGGGGCCGACCGCAACTCCGCCGGCCCAGGCAAAGATATGAGGGGCGCGGGGCGGCGCATCAAGGGGACGACGCGCGCGCGGAAAACTAGCGCTGCATCGCTCCGGTAAGGCGCTGGCTGATGCGCTCGCGCAACGCGCCCGGCAGTTCCAGGTCGACGAGGCGCCAGGTCCAGCCGCGCAGGCGCAGGCGCAGGCGGAAGCGGTTCTCGAGCGGCCGGTCGGGCGGGTAGCTCACCACCATCCCGCGAAACCCCCGCGGCTCGGCCGAGCGGAACAGGGCGAAGAGCTGGCTGATCGTCGAGGCGTGCAGGCCGAGGCCGTTCTTGCCGGACGCATCCCCGGCCTTCGGCGCCGCGGCCGTGGTGTCGCCGGGCGCCGCCTCCCGGGTGCCGCCGTCGCGGGCGAGGCCCGCGCGCACCGGCCAGCCGTCGTCGAGGAGATCGATCAGGGTCTCGGGCGTGACGAGGGATTCGACCAGAGGCTCGGCCAGCGCCCCGCTCGCCTCGGTCAGGATGGTGCGCTCGCGGGGCGACAGGTCGCGGCGGGCCGCGATGCCGTCGACGGCCGCGGCCAGCGCCTGCTTGGTCAGGGACAGCCGCAGGGTGCGGAAGTTCACCCGCTGCGCCACGGCCGCCGCGTCGTGCGCCTGCACCGCCTGCGACAGGCGGTAGAGCGCGACGTAGGGCGAGATCCCGTAGGCGACCCACAGGAGCACGACCGCCAGGCCCGCGAACCACCAGCGGGTCATGGAAAGGCGCCGGCGGTTGGGCGCACGGCGCCGGTCACGCCGGGCGCGCGAGGTGGGCGAAGGCGGCGATCACCTGCTCGTAGACCGGACGCTTGAACGGGATGACCAGCGCGGCGAGGTTCGCCAGCGGCTCCCAGCGCCAGCCGTCGAACTCCGCCCTGTGGGCGCCGCCGCCCGGCCGCAGGATGTCGATCTCGCGCTCGTCACCCTCGAACGCGAAGGCGAACCACTTCTGGGTCTGGCCGCGGTAGCGCCCCTTCCAGGGCTTGCCGGCGGCGAAGGTCGGCAGGTCGTAGGAGTACCAGCCCGGCGCCTCGGCGAGCAGGCGCACCGAGCCCGGGGCGACGTTGGTCTCCTCGTAGAGCTCGCGCAGGGCGGCGTCCCGCGGCGCCTCGCCCTCGTCGATGCCGCCCTGCGGCATCTGCCAGGCATGGGCGCCGAGATCGGCCGATTCGTGCCGCCGGTGGCCGGCGAAGACGAGCCCGTCGCGGTTGAACAGGGCGATGCCGACGCACGGCCGGTAGGGAAGGCTGGCCAGGGCGGATGCGGGGCGGTGAAGCGATGCCATGGGGTGACCTTAGAGCATTTTCCGACGAAGTGGGCACCGCTTCGTCGACGAAAATGCGGCAAAAACAAACACCTAGAGTACCCGCCGATCGCGGTGCGATCGGCGGGTACTCTAGAGCAATTTCCCTGCCTGTGGACCGACCATCCGGCAAAAATGCGGGGTGAGCGCGGTCTTGGACGCAATTCAGGGCGCGGAACGCATGGCTCGGCTCGCCGGCACCAGCAGGATGCCGCGGGATTCGAGGTCCTTCGCCCAGCGGGCGATGCGGTCGATCGAGAGCGGCTGGCCGGTGGCCGAGCCGAGCACGAAGCCCGACTTGCGCGCCGCCTCCTCCAGGCGGGCGAGTTCCCGATCGATCGCGTCCGGGCGCGGCACCGCGTCGACGACGATCTCGGCCCGGGCCGCCGGCACCTTGGCCTTGCGAGCGAGGTCGCGGGCGAGCGAGCGCGGCGAGGTGCCGTCGTCGAGGAAGCCGAGGCCGCGGCCGCCGACCTCGCGCAGGACGGGCTCCAGGGCGCCGGCCTCGCCGGTGAGGCGCGCCCCCATGAAGTTCATCACCCCGACCGCGCCCTGCACCCGGGCGAGCACGAAGGCGAGGCGGTCGAGGTTCTCGGCGGGCTTGGCACCCGCCAGCAGGGTCTGGGGGCCGGGATCGTTGTCGGGATAGTCGAACGGCTCCATCGGTACCTGCACCAGCACCTCGTGCCCGGCCTCGCGGGCGCGGGAAGCGCTGCGCGGCACGTCGGCGCCGTAGGGCGCGAAGGCGAGGCTCACCGCCGGCGGCAGGCGCTGGATCGCGTCCTGAGTCGCGGCCTGGCCGATGCCGAGGCCCGACACCACGAGGGCGATGCGGCCGGCGACCGCCCCGCCCCGTTCCAGGCCCGAGGCCTCCGGGCGGGCATAGACGTCGAGGGGCCGGGCGCCGTCCGCGCCGACCTTCGGCAGCGGGCCGTAGCGGCCGCGCTCGGAAAGGCGCGGGTCGGGGGCGGGGTTGAGCTGGATCGGGCCGTTGCCCGGCACCCGGATCACAACCGAGTTCGGCGCGCTGGTGCCGTCCGGCCGGCTCACCACGACGCCGGAGGACCGCTCGACCTCGCCGGCGCTGCGGCTCGCCGGATCGGGACGGACTGGGGCTGGGACCGGGACCACCGGCTCCGGCACCGGGGCGACCGGCGCCCGGACCTCGATCGCCGCGACGGCGTAGGGCTCGCCGGCGAGCGGATCCTCGCCGAGGATCAGGACGGCGATGAGCGCGAGCGTCCCTGCACCGAGGGCGAGGGCCGCGATCACCTTGGGCCGCAGGGCGGCGCGCCAGTGCGTGACACGGGCGGTCGCCTCGTCCCTCAGCCCGAGGGGGCGGGTCAGGATGGTGTCGGACGCGAGCGGCACAGGCGTGAGGTCCCGCGACCGTGTCGCTGCCAAAAAAGCGGAAGGCCCGCAGCGCCGGTCGTTCGACCGGTATTGCGGGCCTTCGTGGTAAATGCCGGGTTAAGGCGGGGCCTCGAGCGGCGCCCGCGTCACCGTCAGTTCGGCTTCGGGTCCGTCGCCTTGTCGGTGCTCTTTGCGGTGTTGGCGGCGCCCTTCTGCACGCCGTGCAGGAAGTCGACCGCGGCGATCAGCTGCTTGTCCTTGGCCGGGTCCGGCGGGACGTAGGCCGATGAGCCGCCGCGCTCCTCGGTATCCTTCTGCTTAAGGTGGCCCTTCAGGCCGGCCTCGCCCTTGGTCTCGTCCTTGCCCTTCAGCTCGTCGGGCACGTCCTGGAGCACCTCCTGGTCCGGCTCGATGCCCTTGGCCTGGATCGAGCGGCCGGACGGGGTGTAGTAGCGCGCGGTGGTGAGCCGCAGCGCCCCGTTGCCGCCGAGCGGGATGATCGACTGCACCGAGCCCTTGCCGAAGGAGCGGGTGCCGAGCACGGTCGCGCGCTTGTGGTCCTGGAGCGCGCCGGCGACGATCTCGGAGGCCGAGGCCGAGCCGCCGTTGACCAGCACCACCACCGGCTTGCCCTTGGTCAAGTCGCCGGACTTGGCCGAGAAGCGCTGGGTCTCGTCCGGGTTGCGGCCACGGGTCGAGACGATCTCGCCGCGGTCGAGGAAGGCGTCGGAGACCATCACCGCCTGGTCGAGCAGGCCGCCCGGGTTGTTGCGCAGGTCGATGATGAAGCCCTTGAGCTTGTCGCCCGGCAGGTCGGTCGAGAGCTTGTCGACGGCGGCCTTCAGGCCGTCATAGGTCTGCTCGTTGAACTGGGTCAGGCGGATGTAGCCGATGTCGCCGCCCTCGGTGCGCGAGCGCACCGGCTTGATCCGGATCAGGTCGCGGTTGAGCGTGACCTCGAGCGGATCCTTGGCCTCCTTGCGGGTGATCTTCAGCTTCACCGGCGAGTTGACGGGGCCGCGCATCTTGTCGACGGCCTGGTTGAGGGACAGGCCCTGGACCTGGTCGCCGTCGATCTGGGTGATGATGTCGTTGGCGAGCAGGCCGGCGCGGGCGGCGGGCGTGTCGTCGATCGGGGTGACGACCTTGATCAGGCCGTCCTCCATCGTGACCTCGATGCCGAGGCCCCCGAACTCGCCCTTCGTCTGCACCTGCATGTCACGGAAGCTCTTGGCGTCCATGTAGCTCGAATGCGGGTCGAGCGAGGTTAGCATGCCGTTGACGGCCGCCTCGATCAGCTTCCCCTCGTCGGGCTTCTCGACGTAGTCGGTGCGGATCTTCTCGAACACGTCGCCGAACAGGCTCAGCTGGCGATAGGTCTCGGCCGAGGCGGCCACCGCGCTCGTGCTCGAGAGCAGGTGGGTCTGGGTCGCCACCGTGGCCGTCCCGGCGCCCAGGACGGCTCCGAACAGGACGAGGGAAACTTTGCGCATTATCCGCGAACCTTCTCGCTTGACCCTTTGGCCCACCAAGGATCCGGGTCGATGGAGCCACCGTCTTTCTTGAACTCGACGTACAGGACGGGATCGTTCCGCCCACCGGCTCCTGCCGAAGGTGCGGAGCCCGTGTCTCCCATCACGGCGACCGGCTCCCCCGCGAGCACGAACTGACCGACCTCGACGTTGATCTGGTCCATGCCCGCCAGGAGGAGATAGTAGCCGTCGCCCGCGTTGATGATCAAGAGACGACCGTAGGAGCGGAACGCTCCCGCATAAGCCACCCAGCCGTCGGCCGGAGAGGAGACGACGCCGCGCGGGCGCGTCATGAGCGATATGCCGCGGCTCGTGCCCCCGGCGCCGTCGGGGCTGCCGAAGGTCCGCACCACCTCGCCGCTCACCGGGCGCGGCACCAGGCCGCGCACCTGGGGGAACGGCACCTTGGGGGAGAGCCGGGCCGGATCGCGCAAGGCGGCGGCGGCGAAGCGCTCGCGGGTCTCGCGGCTCTCGGCCTCCGCCGCCTCCTTCGCCGCACCGGCGGCGCGGCGGGCATTGGTCAGGTCGCCGTCGAGGCGATCGACCAGGTCCTTGAGCGAGCGGGCCTGGCCGGCGAGCCCCGTGGCGCGGTCGCGCTCGGCGGTCAGCCCGCTCTCGGCCTCGCCGAGACGGGCCTGGCGGGCGTTGACGAGGGCGGTGAGGCGCTGGCGCTCGGCGGCCCAGCCCTTGATGTCGCCGCGCAGGGTCTCCTGGTCGGCGGCGATGAGGCCGCGCAGGCGCACCAGCTCGGCGAGGTCGCCGGCCAGGGTCTCGGCCTCGCCCTGCAATTCGGGCACCACGGCGCCGAGCAGCATCGAGGTGCGGATCGCCGCCAGCACGTCCTCGGGCCGCACCAGCACCGCCGGCGGTGGGCGCCGGCCCATGCGCTGGAGCGCCGCCAGCACCTCGGCGATCACTCCGCGGCGGGCCTCGAGCGAGCGGCGCAGGGCCGTCTCGCTGCCCGCCATGGTCTGGAGGCGGGCCTCCAGCTCGGAGATGCGAGTCTCGGCTTCCTGCGCCTTGCGGGCGGCGTCGATCAGCGCCTGGTTGAGGCGGGCGCCGTCGCCCTTGATTTCGGCCACCTCGCGCTCGAGCCTGGCCTTCGTCTCGTTGCTGGCCTGAAGCGCGCTCTCGATCGCCCGCAGGCTCTCGGCGCGCCGGTCCTTCTCGGCCTGCGCCTTCGCCACCGGGTCGGGCTCCGGCGCCGTCTGGGCTTGCGCCGGCAGGGCGAGCGCCGCGAGGAGAAGGGCGAGGAGCGCTCGGGTCACGGGGCGCCGCGGTGATAGGGGTGGCCGGAGAGGATCGTCATGGCCCGGTAGAGCTGCTCGAAGGCCAGGACCCGGACGAGGCCGTGCGGCAGGGTGGCGGCGCCGAAGGCGAAGACCAGGTCCGCCCTGGCCCTGACACTAGGATCGAGGCCGTCGGCGCCGCCAATCACGATGGCGAGACCGGGCCGGCCGCCGTCGCGCCAGGCGCCGAGCTGGGCCGAGAAGTCGAGGCTCGTCACCGCCCTCCCCCCCTCGTCGAGGACGAGCGCGGCGGCGCCGGGCGGGATCGCCGCCAGGATCGCGGTGGCTTCCTCGGCGCAGCGGTCCGGCGCGCGCCGGGCCCGGCTCTCCGGGATCTCGGTGAGGTGGACGGAGGAGAAGCCGAGGCTGCGGCCGAGCGCGTCGGCGCGGCCGCGATACTCTTCGGCGAGGTCGCGCTCAGGGCCGCGCTTGAGGCGGCCCACCGCGACGAGGGCGAGCCGCATGGCGGCGGTTCCGTCCGTCTGCGCTGCGTGGAGTCAGGCTGGGTCGGGTCAGCCGGCGAGGCGGTCGGCCGGCCGGTCGGCGCCCCAGATCTTCTCGAGGTTGTAGAAGTGGCGCACCTCGGGCCGGAAGATGTGGACCAGGATGTCGCCGGCATCGATCAGCACCCAGTCGCAGGCCGGCATGCCCTCGACCCGGGGGTTGCCGAAGCCGCGGCCCTTGAACTCCTGGATCACCTTGTCGGCGATCGAGCCGACGTGGCGCTGCGAGCGGCCGGACGTGATGATCATGGCGTCGGCGATCGAGGTCCTGCCGACGAGGTCGATCTCGACGGTGTCCTCGGCCTTCATGTCCTCGAGGCAGGCGAGGGCAACCGACCTCATGTCCGCGGCCTCGGGCGCGCCGATCGTGGAATCCTGCGCCTCGGGCTGCACGGGAAGCTCGGTCTCCTGAGCTTCGTGAGAGATTGCGTCGTTCAGTGCCGGCCCCTGTCGATGAAGGCACCCGATGGCGCCACGAGACGATTGATGCCCGCGGCATGCGCGGTGCCGATGCCATTAGAGGATGACAGTGGCGAACCGATGGCGGATTTTCAAGCTGGCGCGGTGCAAATCCCGAGCGATCACCCGCGATCAGCGCGCCGGCCCGACCGTGGCAGCCCGCAACGCCGTCGAGGACAGGCTGTTGCGCGGCCCGTGCAGGAAGACCCAGGCCGGCGGCGCCCGGTCGGCGAGGGTCGGGGCGGCGGGCTCTGCGATGCGGGAGGCGCTGAGCAGGCGCGCGGCGGGCGAGGCCATCGCCTTCAGGGTGTAGCCCGGGCGGTCGATCACCGCGAAGGGCATCCGGGCGGCGATCTCGCGAAAGCCCTTCCAGCGGTGGAACGTGGCCAGGCTGTCGGCGCCCATGATCCAGACGAAGCGGACCTCCGGATGCCGCTCCGTCAGCCAGCGCAGGGTGTCGACGGTGTAGCGGATGCCGAGGCGCCCCTCCCCGAGGCCCGCCTCGAAGGCGGTGACGGCGATCCGCGGATCGGCGGCGACCGCCCGGGCCCCCGCGGCGCGGGCCGCCGCCTCGGGCAGGTGCCGACGGTCCTTCAGCGGGTTGCCGGGGCTCACCAGCCACCACACCCGGTCGAGGGCGAGGCGCCGCAGGGCCAGCCGGCTGACATGCCGGTGCCCGGCATGGGCCGGGTTGAACGAGCCGCCGTAGAGGCCGACCCGCAAACCCGGCGCGAGGGGCGGCAGGCGCACGATCACGCGCGCGAGGTCCGGACCGTGTCGCTTCGCGTCAGGCGGTCACGGGCGGATCTGCCCGGTGCCGCGCACCCGGTACTTGAAGGTAGTGAGCTGCTCGACGCCGACCGGGCCGCGGGCGTGCATCCGCCCGGTGGCGATGCCGATCTCGGCGCCGAAGCCGAACTCGCCGCCGTCGGCGAACTGGGTCGAGGCGTTGTGGACGACGATCGCCGAATCGACCTTGGCCATGAAGCGCTCGGCGGCCGTCAAGTCCTCGGTCAGGATCGAGTCGGTGTGGTGCGAGCCATAAGTCTCGATGTGGTCGATCGCGGCCTCGAGCCCGTCGACCACCCGCACCGAGATGATCGCATCGAGGTACTCGGTGCGCCAATCCTCCTCGGTCGCCGGCGTCACCCGGGGATCGACGGCGCGTGCCGCCTCGTCGCCGCGCACGGCGCAGCCGGCCTCCAGGAGGTCGGTCACCAGCGGCGCCAGGTGGGTGGCCGCGCAGGCGCGGTCGACGAGCAGGGTCTCGGCGGCGCCGCAGACGCCGGTGCGGCGCAGCTTGCTGTTGCGCACGATCTCGCGTGCCATGGCGAGGTCGGCGGCCGCGTGCACGAAGACGTGGCAGATCCCCTCCAGGTGGGCGAAGACCGGCACCCGCGCCTCGTCCTGCACCCGGGCGACCAAGCTCTTGCCGCCGCGGGGCACGATCACGTCGATGGCGCCGTCGAGGCCGGTGAGCATCGCGCCGACCGCCGCCCGGTCCTTCGTCGGCACGAGCTGGATCGCGTCGGCCGGCAGGCCGTGGCGGGTCAGCCCCTCGATCATCGCCTTCGCGATCGCGGTGGCGCTGCGGTGACTCTCGGAGCCGGCGCGCAGGATCGCGGCGTTGCCGGCCTTGAGGCAGAGCGCGCCGGCATCCGCCGTCACGTTGGGACGGCTCTCGAAGATGACGCCGACGACGCCGAGCGGCGTCGCCACCCGCTCGATCGTCAGGCCGTTCGGCCGCTCGTAGGTGGCGAGCAGGCGCCCGACCGGATCGGGCAGGCCGGCGATGCTCTCGACGGCCTCGGCGATCGCCGCGACCCGGGCGGGGTTCAGCGCCAGGCGGTCGAGGGAGGCGGCGGGCAGGCCCTTGGCCTGCGCCTCGGCCATGTCGGCGGCGTTCGCCTCCAGGATCGCGGGCGCGGCGGCCCGCAGGCACGCGGCCGCCTCGCGCAGGGCTGCGTCCTTCACCGGGCCTGGGACCATCGCCATCCGACGCGCGGCGGCGCGAGCCTGCCGGCCGATCTCGCGCATCAGCGCGTCGACATTTTCGGAGACGGTCTCTTGGCGGGGTTTCAGGCTCAGCACGGACACGGTCGTCTTCCTGGCCGCCTGGGGCGGCGATGTGTCGGGCGCTCCTCATGCCACGCAGGAGCGCGCGGCGACAAGCGCCGGCGCGGGCGTGATGCGTGAGGGCGCACAATGCGCGCGACCCAAAAAAGAGAGCGCCGCCGGGACGGCCGGCGGCGCTCGCGTACGGATCGATCCAGGGAGAGGGGCGTCAGCTGTCCATCTTGAGCGCGGCGATGAACGCCTCCTGCGGGATCTCGACCTTGCCGAACTGGCGCATGCGCTTCTTGCCCTCCTTCTGCTTGTCGAGGAGCTTGCGCTTGCGGGAGATGTCGCCGCCGTAGCACTTGGCGGTGACGTCCTTCGACAGGGCCCGGATGGTCTCGCGGGCGATGATCTTGCCGCCGATCGCCGCCTGGACCGGAATCTGGAACAGGTGGCGCGGGATCAGGTCCTTGAGCTTCTCGCACATCGCCCGGCCGCGATGCTCGGCGCGGGTGCGGTGGACCAGCATCGAGAGCGCGTCGACCGGCTCGGCATTGACCAGGATCGACATCTTCACCAGATCACCCTCGCGGTAATCCGAGATGTGGTAGTCGAACGAGGCGTAGCCCTTCGAGATCGACTTCAGGCGATCGTAGAAATCGAACACCACCTCGTTGAGCGGCAGGTCGTAGACGACCATGGCGCGCTTGCCGACGTAGTTGAGGTCGATCTGGGTGCCGCGCCGGTCCTGGCACAGCTTGAGCACGCCGCCGAGATACTCGTCCGGGGTCAAGATCGTGGCGCGGATCCACGGCTCCTCGATCGAGGCGATCTTCATCACGTCGGGCATGTCGGCCGGGTTGTGCAGCTCCTTCTGCTCCCCGTCTTGCATGTTGAGGTGGTAGACCACGCTCGGTGCGGTCGAGATCAGGTCGAGGTTGAACTCGCGCTCCAGCCGCTCCTGGATGATCTCGAGGTGGAGAAGGCCGAGGAAGCCGCAGCGGAAACCGAAGCCGAGCGCGGCGGACGTCTCCATCTCGTAGGAGAACGAGGCGTCGTTGAGCCGGAGCTTGCCCATCGCGCCGCGCAAGCTCTCGAAGTCGGCGGCATCGACCGGGAAGAGGCCGCAGAACACCACCGGCTGCACCGGCTTGAAGCCCGGCATCGCCTCCTTGGTCTGGCGCTTGTCCTCGGTGATGGTGTCGCCGACGCGGGTATCGGCCACTTCCTTGATCGAGCCGGTGAAGAAGCCGACCTCGCCGGGGCCGAGCTCGGCCTTGTCCTGCATCTTCGGCCGGAACACGCCGAGACGCTCGACGCCGTAGGCCGCATCCGCGCCCATCATGCGGATCGTCATGCCCTTCTTGAGCACGCCGTCGACGATGCGCACGAGGACCACGACGCCGAGATAGACGTCGTACCAGGAATCGACCAGCAGCGCCTTCAGCGGCGCGCTCCGGTCGCCCTTCGGCGGCGGCAGGCGGGTGACGATCGCCTCCAGCACCGCCTCGATGTTGATGCCGGTCTTGGCCGAGATCGGCACCGCGTCCTTGGCGTCGATGCCGATCACCTCCTCGATCTGGTCCTTGACCCGGTCGGGCTCGGCCGCCGGCAGGTCGATCTTGTTGAGGACCGGGACGATCTCGTGGTTGGCATCGAGGGCCTGGTAGACGTTGGCGAGCGTCTGCGCCTCGACGCCCTGGGAGGCGTCGACGACGAGCAAAGACCCCTCGCAGGCGGCGAGCGAGCGCGAGACCTCGTAGGCGAAGTCGACGTGGCCGGGCGTGTCCATCAGGTTGAGGACGTAGTCGCGCCCGTCCTGCGCCTTGTATTCCAGGCGCACGGTCTGCGCCTTGATGGTGATGCCGCGCTCCTTCTCGATGTCCATCGAGTCGAGCATCTGCTCGCTCATGTCGCGCGCCGCGACCGCGCCGGTGATCTGGATCAGCCGGTCGGCCAGCGTCGACTTGCCGTGGTCGATATGGGCGACGATCGAGAAGTTGCGGATGTTGTCGATGGGGGACGCGGTCATCGTGGGGCTGTCTCCGGCGCACGGGCGCGGCGATGCGCGGGGCGCACGGCGTAAGGGAAAAGTCGCCCGGAGATAGCAGCGGCACCCCGCCGCGCCAAGACGGCGGCCGGACGCACGCGATTCTTGCTGCGCAGCCTGCGCAGATGCGGAAGGAGGACCAGCGTGCTCGATCCCTCCCCCCTCTGCGGGGGAGGGTGGCCGGCGGAGCCGGGCGGGAGAGGGGCAGCGCGACGTTGATCCAGTGAGCGCCCTTCAATCAAGCGCGCGACCTCTCCGGAAGCGTGGCTCCCCTCTCCCGGCTCGCTCCGCTCGCCACCCTCCCCCGCAGAGGGGGGAGGGTTCAGGCGCACCGGCCGTCGCTCCTACACCGCGCAGCCTGTTGTATCGTGTGCCGTGGGAGACACCTCAAGGAATGTTCGAGACGCACTACGGTCAAAAGGGAGCACAGCCCAGCACTCACCCTTAGCGAGTCTCACGCCCCCAGCCGGTCCGCCACGTCCTCCGCCAGCGACAGGCTCGAGGTCAGGCCCGGGCTCTCGATGCCGAACAGGTGCACCAGCCCCGGCAGCCCGTGCTCGGCCGGGCCGTCGATCAGGAAGTCGGCCGCCCCCTCCCCCGGGCCGGACAGCTTCGGGCGGATGCCCGCGTAGTCGGGCACCAGCGCCCCGTCGGGGAGAGCGGGCCAGTAGCGGCGGATCGCGGCGTAGAACAGGGCGCCGCGGCCGGGATCGACCTCGTAGTCGGGCGCGTCGATCCACTCGACGTCGGGGCCGAAGCGCATCCGGCCGGCAAGATCGAGGGTGAGGTGGATGCCCAGCCCCCCCTCGACGGGCGCCGGGTAGATCAGCCGCGAGAAGGCCGGCCGGCCGGTGCAGCCGAAATAGTTGCCCTTGGCGAGCACCAGGCGCGGCACCCGGGCCTCCGGATAGCCCTCAGTCGCCCGGGCGAGCATCTGTGCGCCGAAGCTCGCGGTGTTGACGACGGCGTCGACCGCGAGGGCGTCGTCGCCGAAATGCGCGACCCAGCCCTCGCCCGAGCGGGTCAGGCGGTCGACGGAGGTATGGAAGGCCAGCGCCCCGCCCGCATCCTCGATGTCGCCTTGCAGCGCCAGCATCAGGGCGTGGCTGTCGACGATTCCGGTCTCGGTCGAGAGGAGCGCGGCGTTGCAGGCGAGGTTCGGCTCGAGCCGCCGGGCCTCCTCGCCGTCGAGGAGCGACAGGCCCTCGACGCCGTTCTCGACCCCTTGCGCGTGGATCGCCGCGATCTTAGGCCCCTCCGGCTCGGTCGCCGCGACGATCAGCTTGCCGATCTTCGCGTGCGGCACCCCGTGGCTCGCGCAGAAGGCGTAGAGCCGGCGCCTTCCCTCGACGCAGTGGCGCGCCCGGAGGGACCCGGTCGGATAATACATCCCGGCATGGATCACCTCGGAATTGCGCGAGGACACGCCGGTCCCGATGCCTCCTGCCGCCTCCGCCACGACCACCTCGTGGCCGCGCAGGGCCAGTTCCCGACCGATCGCGAGGCCGACCACGCCGGCACCGACGACGAGCACCATCATCGGCCGCTCCTCCCTGTTTCTTGGTTCGTGCTTCTACAACGAAAAGGGCCCCTCTCCGGGGGGAGAGGGGCCCTGAAGTTCACCGAGCGCCGGCTGTTTAAGCGGCGATCGACATGGTCGGCTCGGCGGCGCGCACGTCGGCGTCGACGTGGGCCTCGAAGCGCTTGAAGTTGTTCTGGAACATCTCGACCAGGCTCTTGGCCGTCTCGGCGAAGGCGGCCTTATCCTGCCAGGTCTTCACCGGGTACAGGATGTGCGGCTCGACGCCGGGCACCGAGGTCGGGACCGCGAAACCGAAATACGGGTCGCGGCGGAAATCCGCCTTGGCGAGCGAACCGTCGAGCGCCGCGGTCAGCAGCCGGCGGGTGACGCGGATCGGCATGCGCCGCCCGGTGCCGACGCCGCCGCCGGTCCAGCCGGTGTTGACCAGCCAGCAATCGACGTGGTGACGGGCGATCAGGTCGCGCAGCAGGTTGCCGTAGACCGAGGGGTGACGCGGCATGAACGGCGCGCCGAAGCAGGTCGAGAACGTCGCCTCCGGGCCCTTCAGCCCCTTCTCGGTGCCGGCCACCTTGGCGGTGTAGCCCGAGAGGAAGTGGTACATCGCCTCGGCGCCGGTCAGCTTGGCGATCGGGGGCAGCACCCCGAAGGCGTCGCAGGTCAGCATGACGATGTTCTTCGGGTGCCCGGCCTGGCCGGTGGCGCTCGAGTTGCTGATGAAGGGCAGCGGGTAGGCGCAGCGGGTGTTCTCGGTGCGCGAGGCGTCGTCGAAGTCCGGCTGACGGGTGACCGGATCGATGACGACGTTCTCCATCACGGTGCCGAAGCGCTCGGTGGTGGAGTAGATCTCGGGCTCGGCCTCCCGCGACAGGCGGATGGTCTTGGCGTAGCAGCCGCCCTCGAAGTTGAAGATGCCCTTCGGGCTCCAGCCGTGCTCGTCGTCGCCGAGCAGCACCCGGTTCGGGTCGGAGGACAGGGTGGTCTTGCCGGTGCCCGACAGGCCGAAGAACAGCGCCGAGTCACCCTCGTGGCCGACGTTGGCCGAGCAGTGCATCGGCATGACGTGAGCCTTGGGCAGCACGTAGTTCAGGTAGGTGAAGACCGACTTCTTCATCTCGCCGGCGTAGGAGGTGCCGCCGATCAGCACGATCTTGCGCGAGAAGTCGACCGCGATGACGGTCTCGGTGCGGCAGCCGTGCCGGGCCGGGTCGGCGCGGAAGCTCGGCAGGTCGATGATGGTCAGCTCCGGCTCGAAGGTCGCGAGGGTCTCGCGCTCCGGGCGGATCAGCAGGTTGCGGATGAACAGCGAGTGCCAGGCATACTCGGTGAAGACCCGGGCGCGGACCCGGTGGCCGACCTCGGCGCCGCCGACGAGATCCTGGGCGAAGAGCTCCTTGCCCTCGGCATGGGCGAGGAAGTCCTCGAACAGGGTCTCGAATTGCGGGCGGGTGATGCCGCCGTTGTTCTCCCACCACACCTCGTTCTCGGTGTCCGCGTCGCGGACCACGAACTTGTCCTTGGGCGAGCGGCCGGTATGGATGCCGGTCTCGGCGACCAGGGCGCCGCCGGCGGCCAGCTGGGCCTCGCCGCGCTGGAGCGCGTGCTCGTAGAGGCTCGGGGCCTCCAGGTTCCAGTTGACGCGTTTGAGGTTGCGGAAGCCGATCTTGTCGGCGCCGAACGCCTCGTTGAATACGCCGATGTCGTTCACGCCTGTTCCTCCTGGCGCCGACCGTAGGGAACCCGGCCGCCTGCCGGTCCGGATCGGGCCGATTGACTTCTACCCTCGCGTCCGGTGCGGTGACCATGCCTGTCCTAGCAGGTCGCACGTCGCCGCGCCGAGGCCGATCAACGGCCCTCGGTGGGCTGCTTTAGTAGGTGGCGAAACTTCGCGGTTCAATCGAATTCGCGTCGCGCCGCCGTGACAAGCTCGACTTTGTGTCATGAACTGGGGACGGCGCGGGCCTGGGCCGCCATCGCCACCAGGGTCGGGCGCAGGGCGGCCGGGTCGGCCAGACGCTCCGGGAAGAGCACCCGGGCGGTGCGGTCGCCGGCCATCAGGTCGAGCCCCTCCGGGTCGAACCCGGTGAGCCGCCACGGGCCCGGCTCCTCGCCGGCGAGCCGCGTGGCGTAGAGCGCGACGGCGTCGGCGTGGTCCTCGTTCATGTGGGCGACGGCGCCGGGCTCGGATTCGGCGAGCGCGTCGAGCCCGGTGAGATCGGTGAGGAGTTCCGGCGCCGTCAGCGTCGCGGCCTTGGCAAAGCCGCCGTTGAGGTGGCCGGCCCGGACGGCGAGGCGGAAGAACGCGAAATCGGGAAAATCCGCGTAGAGCGCGGCCTTCGGGTGGCGGGCGAGGAAGCGCGCCCGCACCCGCGCCGCGTCGCTGCGCCGGGCCTCACCGGTCACGGTCAGGCGCGGATGGGCGAGCGGGTCGCCCTTGCCGCCGGGGCTCAGCAGCAGCGAGCAGCGCGGATCGGCCTCCAGGTTGAGGGTGTGGGCCGAGAGGCGCGAGAGCAGCAGCAGCGGCGTTCCGTCGGCGTCCGTCGCCACGGTGACGAGGGAGGCGAAGGGCGCACCCCCCTCCCGCTCCAGGGTCGCGAGGGCGCCCGAGCGCACCTTTCGCAGCAGGGACTTGGCGAGGCCGACGGCATCGAACGGCGCCTCGGCGGCCGGCAGCGGCGCGGCCTGATTCCTCGCTCCCTCGGTCATGCCGTCCCCCCTCGCCGTGCATGGTCCCCGGACCTACCTTGGCGCCGGTGCGCGGGCCCGTCCAGGCCGCGCGACGCCGCGGCCCGCGGGATCGAATCTCGCTGCGTCTGTGGCCGCCTCGCCACGGGTGCTCGCTTTTTCGGCGCGATGGCCTTAAGGGAGTCCGAATCGTGGCGTCGCGGCCACTGTCCAGCCTTTTTCCGGACGGGGGCAGCGGCACGCGAGTTCTGCCCCGGAACCGGTTTCAGTCGGGTGGCGTTCAGCAGGGCCGGTATGTCCTGCGGGCGACGCCCGCGCCCCAGGGAATGCCCATGCCGACCATCGCCCTCGTCGATGACGACCGCAACATCCTGACCTCCGTGTCGATCGCCCTGGAGACCGAGGGCTACCGGATCCAGACCTACACCGACGGAGCCTCGGCGCTCGACGGGCTGAAGCACTCCCCGCCCGATCTGGCGATCTTCGACATCAAGATGCCGCGCATGGACGGGATGGAGCTCCTGCGCCGCCTGCGCCAGAAATCCGACCTGCCGGTGATCTTCCTGACCTCGAAGGACGAGGAGATCGACGAGCTGTTCGGCCTCAAGATGGGCGCCGACGACTTCATCCGGAAGCCGTTCTCGCAGCGCCTCCTCGTCGAGCGGGTCAAGGCGGTGCTGCGCCGCTTCGCCGCCAAGGAGGCCGGGCCCGGCGCCTCGGCCCGCGAAGCGGAGGCGGCGGCCGCCCGCTCGCTGGAGCGCGGCCAGCTGATGATGGACCCGGAGCGCCACACCTGCACCTGGAAGGGCGAGCCGGTGACGCTGACCGTGACCGAGTTCCTGATCCTCCAGGCGCTGGCGCAGCGCCCCGGCGTCGTGAAGAGCCGCAACGCCCTGATGGACGCTGCCTACGACGACCAGGTCTACGTCGACGACCGCACCATCGACAGCCACATCAAGCGCCTGCGCAAGAAGTTCAAGGTGACCGACAACAGCTTCGACATGATCGAGACGCTGTACGGCGTCGGCTACCGCTTCAAGGAAATGTAAGCCGCTTGACCAGCAGAGATTTGACCGCGTGAGCGACGGATCGGCTCTCGGCGCCGTGCGCCGCCTGCTCGCCAACAGGGGTTTCGTCGCCGGCCGCGTGCCCGGCGGCCCCGGCCCGAAGCCGTCGAGCGAGATCGACCCCGACGCCGAGGCCGCGCGCGAGCCGTTCGGCCCGCGGACGGTCCGGCGCTGGATCGCGCAGCGCTTCGCCTCGAGCCTGACCCGGCGCATCGTGGTCCTGAACCTCGCCGGGCTGATCGCGCTCCTGATCGGCTTCCTCTACCTCAACCAGTTCCGCCAGGGCCTGATCGAGGCCCGGGTGCAGAGCCTGCTGACGCAAGGCGACATCATCGCCGGCGCCATCGCGGCCTCGGCCACCGTCGACACCGACGCGATCACCATCGATCCCGACCGCCTGCTCCAGCTCCAGGCCGGCGAGGGCGGCAATTTCGGCGACGAGACGCCCTCGGGCCTCGAATTCTCCCTCAACCCGGAGCGGGTCGCCCCGCTCCTGCGCCGCCTCATCACCCCGACCGGCACCCGCGCCCGGGTCTACGACCGCGACGGCACGATGCTGATCGATTCGCGCGGCCTCTACATCCGCGGCGACCTCAGCCGCGATCCCCCGCCGAGCCGCAAGGACAGCCCGAGCCTGGTCGAGCAGGCCTGGAACGCCGTGCGCACCCACGTGCCGGGCCTCGGGCGCCCCTCTTCCGCCGACGAGCCGGGCCCCGCCGACGGGCGCACCCTGCCGGAGGTGCAGCGCGCGCTCGCCGGCGCCCGCGGCACGCTGGTGCGGCGCAACGGCCCGGGCGAGACCATCGTGTCGGTGGCGGTGCCGATCCAGCGCGGCCGCACGGTGCGCGGCGCCCTGCTGCTCTCGACCCAGGAAGGCGACATCGACAAGATCATCGCCGCCGAGCGCTTCTCGCTGCTCCAGGTCTTCATCATCGCGGCGCTGGTGATGGTGGTGCTGTCGATGCTGGTCGCCGGCCAGATCGTCGGCCCGGTCGGGCGCCTGGCCGAGGCCGCCGAACGCGTGCGCACCGGCATCAAGTCGCGCCAGGAGATCCCCGACTTCACCCGGCGCACCGACGAGATCGGCCACCTCTCGGGCGCCTTGCGCGACATGACCCAGGCGCTCTACCGCCGCCTCGACGCGATCGAGAATTTCGCCGCGGACGTCTCGCACGAGTTGAAGAACCCGCTCACCTCGCTGCGCAGCGCCGTCGAGACCCTGCCGCTCGCCAAGACCGACGAATCGCGCGGCCGGCTGATGCAGGTGATCCAGCACGACGTAAAGCGCCTCGACCGGCTGATCAGCGACATCGCCGACGCCTCGCGCCTCGATGCCGAACTGGCCCGGGCCGAGGCCGGCCGGGTCGATCTGAAGAAACTCATCACCACGGTGGTGTCGGTGGCCAACGAACGCCGGCGCCGGGGCGACGCGGCGATCGACCTCACGGTCGAGCCGGCCCCCGCCGGGATCGACGACCCGTTCGCGATCCTCGGCCACGACAGCCGGCTCGGCCAGGTGGTCAACAACCTCCTCGACAACGCGCGCTCGTTCTCGCCGAAGGGCGCGAGCGTGCGGGTGAACCTGCGACGCCGGCGAAACGCCGTCGAGCTGACCGTCGAGGATGACGGCCCGGGCATCCCGCCCCACGCCCTGGAGCGGATCTTCGAGCGCTTCTACACCGACCGGCCCGAGCAGGGCTTCGGGCAGAATTCGGGGCTCGGCCTGTCGATCTCGCGCCAGATCGTCCAGGCCCACCGCGGCACGATCCGGGCCGAGAACCGCCTCGGGCCGCTGGGCGAGGACGGCGAGCCGGCCCTGCTCGGCGCCCGCTTCATCGTCCGCATTCCGGCCCAGAGCCGCTGAGTGGGCGCCGTCCACGCCAGCTGCGTGGTGCTGGGCGAGGACGGCATTCTCATCCGAGGACCGGCGGGGAGCGGCAAATCGACCCTGGTGCGTGACCTGCTTGGCCTCGGCGCTATCTCCGGCGTCTTCGCGGCCCTCGTCGGCGACGACCGCGTGACCCTGACGCAGCGGCATGGCCGCCTCGTCGCCGCACCGCACCCGGTGCTCGCCGGGCTCCTGGAGATCCGCGGCCTCGGCCTGCAACCCGTTGACGCGACGGTGCCTTCCGCGGTCCTGCGCCTCGTCGTCGACCTCGCGGAATCCTCTCCGAGGATGCCCGAGGAGGGGGCGGAGACGATCCGTCTCCGGGACGTGGCACTGCCGAGGATGGTCCTGTCGCCGGACCCCGGCCGGGCCGCAACGGTGATGTGGCGTTGGCGCCGCCTCCGTGTCATGATGATGACCGATTGATGCGGATTTCGCCGCATTGCTCTTGCGCTCGCCTTTGCGCTGCACAAAATGGCGGCTCGGCTCCAACGGGGCGTCGGAACTCGTGTCGATGATTGGAATGGTGCTCGTCACCCACGGCCTGCTCGCGACGGAATTCAAAGCCGCGCTGGAGCACGTCGTCGGGCCGCAGGAGCAGATCGAGACGATCACCATCGGCCCCGAGGACGACATGGAGGTCCGGCGCAAGGACATCATGTCGGCGGTGTGCCGGGTGAATACCGGGGACGGCGTCGTCGTGCTGACCGACATGTTCGGCGGCACGCCCTCGAACCTCGCGCTCTCCTGCATGAACGGCGGCTCGGTCGAGGTCGTCGCCGGCATCAACCTGCCGATGCTGATCAAGCTCGCCAGCGTGCGCGACGAGGAATCCCTGGGCGAGGCGGTGCTCCACGCCCAGGAGGCGGGGCGCAAGTACATCAACGTCGCCTCGCGGGTGCTCGCCGGCAAGTAGGGTAAGGCAAGTAGGACCGGCAAGCAGGCCGGACCGGGCTCGCGGGCGCTCGATTCCCGCGATCATCGCCCTAGCTTTCCGCGGGCGCCCGGTTACCGTAACCGGCCGTTTCCCGATGATGCGCGCGAGAGCCGGACGACCGAGAGGCCGGTCCGAACCGGTTCCGAGCAGGTGCCCCCGACGATGACGCCCTTTGCCGACACAGACGACGAGGACGGCGAGCTGCCGCCGGTTCCCGAGGGCGCGAGCGCCCGCGACCTGCCGATCATCAACCGCCGCGGCCTGCACGCCCGGGCCTCCGCCAAGTTCGTCCAGACGGTGGAGAAGTTCGGCTCGGAGGTCACGGTGAGCCGGGGCGGCGAGACGGTCGGCGGGCGCTCGATCATGGGCCTGCTCACCCTCGGGGCGGCGCAGGGCACCAGCATCCGGGTCACGGCGCTGGGGCCGGACCAGGATTCCTGCATGGAGGCGATCACCGCCCTCCTCGCCAACCGCTTCGGCGAGGACGAGTAGGCGCCGCCACGCCCCTCGAGGGGCCGGACGGGATCAGGCCCGCAGGCGCATCAGGCGGCGCAGGCCCGTCCGCTCCGGCTTCGGCCGAGCGGCGCCCGCGGCCACCACCGTCACCACGGCCTCGACGCGGGCGGGCGCCGCCGGCGCCGGCCCTTGCGCCAGGCACAGGCCGGCCTGGCGCCAGATCGTGTCGTGCTGCCCGGTCGCGAGGTGCACGGCCGCCGCCACCACCTCCCCGTCCCGCCGCACGAGGTCGACGCAGGCCTGCCGCCGATGGGCGAAGCGCCGGGTCACCACCCGGAACGCCGTCGCGGCCGCCGGATCGGCGAGCAGGCTCCCGGGGCCGCGCCGCGCATCCAGCACCAGGAAATGCTCGACCGCGTCGCGCAGGCGGCCCGGATCGCGCACCCGCTCCAGCGAGGTCCGGCCGGCGGGCAGGGTCAGCGGGGCCGGCTCGGGCGTCGGCGCGTCGGCCTGGTCGGCGATCGCGAGCCGCCGCCCGGTGCCGCCGGCAGCCTCGCCGAGGGCGACCGCCAGCCCCGAATCCGGCCGCAGGTCCGGCCAGTGCAGGTCGACGAGGCGCAAGCGGGACCCGCGCAGGTGGTCGAGGGCGACGCGCAGCACCGCGGCGGCGTGGCCGGCATCGACCGCCGCCTCGGCGGTGCCGGCGAGCGGCAGGCGCCAGAGCCGGGCCCGGCCGGCGAGGCCCTGGCGCGCCGGCAGGCGTAAAGGGAGCACGCCGCGCAGCGTCGGCGCGCGCAGGCCGTCCTGCCACACCATCAGCAGGGCCAGGGTCTGCCCGTCGGCGAGGTGCTGCGCCATCGTCAGGGTGAAGTCGGGATCGGCGTAGACGCTCGGATCGAGGGCACGCGGCATCAGGCTGCGCCACGCCTCGACCTCGGGCTCGCGCAGCGAGGCGGGGTGGCGCAGCTCCGCCCGCAGACTCGCCGCATCGGCGAGACCACCCTCGATCAGCGTGAAGGACGTGCCCATCGCAGCCTCGTTCCGGGTCAACCGTCCCGGAACGGGACAGCTGCGCGGCCCCAGCGGCCGCGCCGGGCAAGACGGTTCAAGCGCCGTGCCGGCGTGACATCAGCCGCCCGGGATCGCCAGGGGATTGCCGGTCAGCGCCGCGGCGTCCGGCGCGTCGATGCCCGGGCGGCCGAGGAAGGCGTCCCACAGCCGGCGCACGAAGGCGGGGTCGAGGTCGCGCACGATCAGGACCAGCCGCGAGCGGGTGTCGCCGTCGGGCCAGGCTGGCAGGGTGGCGGGCGTGTGGACGACGTGCTGCACCCCGTGCACCACCACCGGGCGGCCGGGATCGTCGGCGAGCGCCACCAGCCCCTTCAGGCGCAGGAGCTTGGGGCCGTGGGCCGAGCGCAGCAGGTCGAGGAACATCTCGAAGGCGGCGCGGGGCACCGGCTCGTCGCTCACCAGGTGGAAGGCCCGGATCGCCGCGTCGTGCCTGTTGACGTCGTGGTGGTGGTGACCGTGGTGATGGTCGTGACCGTGCTGGTGGTCGTGGTGCCGGTCCTCCGCCCCGAGCCAGGCCCGCACGTCGGCGACCTTGCCGTCGAGGTCGAACAGGCCGCCGAGCATCCGGTCGGCCGGGGCGTCCGGCGCCAGGATCGCGGCGCCGGGGTTGATCCGGGCGAGGCGCGCGCGCAAGGCATCCGCCTTGTCGCCCGCGAGATCCGCCTTGGCCACGACCAGCCGGTCCGCCACCGCAACCTGGCGCAGGGCCTCGGGATGCGCGTCGAGGGTGCCCTCGCCGTTGACCGCGTCGACCACTGTGACCACCCCCTGGAGCGCGTACCGCATCGCCACGTAGGGATGGTAGAGCAGCGCGTGCAGGATCGGCGCCGGATCGGCGAGGCCGGTGGTCTCGATCACCACCCGGCGGAACGGCTGGATGCGCCCGTTGTCGCGCTTGCGCAGCAGGTCCTCCAGCGTCGCGATCAGGTCGCCCCGCACGGTGCAGCACAGGCAGCCGGCCCCGAGCAGGATCATCCCCTCATCCACCGTCTCGATCAGCAGGTGATCGAGCCCGACCTCGCCGAACTCGTTGACGATCACCACCGTGTCGGCGAGCTCCGGCGACTGGAGCAGCCGGTTGAGCAGGGTGGTCTTTCCGGCGCCGAGGAAGCCGGTGAGGATCGTGAGCGGGATCGGGGCCGGGGGGCCGGGGGTGTCGGTCATGAGGGCGGTCTCGGTCGTCAGGAACCCGCAGATGGGGAGCCGGGCGGACATGCGGGATGGGTGGGGCGGATGTCGAGGGCTTGACGGATTTGCGGCAAGTCGAACCACCTGCCGACCGTAAAGCGTAACTTGACAGGCAACAGCTGTTCGCTTATCCGAATCCATGCGCATTCGGAACGTTCTCCATCGTGGCCTACGCCGCTTCATCGAGGACGATGACGCCTCCGGAATGCCGTCCACGATCGTGCCGAAGCTGCGGCGCATGCTCTCTTTCATCCAAGACATGAAGAACGAGGATGAGTTGCGGGCCGTACCGAGCTGGAAGCCGCATCAGCTATCGGGACATCGCCGCGGCGTCTGGAGTCTATCGGTTACCAGGAATTGGCGTCTGACGTTCCGCATCGACGAGGACGGCGTCGAAATCCTGGACTTGAACTACGAGGATTATCATTAGGAGACGATCATGAGCCCAGAGCAAGGATTGCGGATGAGGAGCCCCGCTCATCCCGGCGGGTTCGTGCGGGCCGAGATCGTCGAGGCCTACGGGCTCTCCGTGACCGACGCCGCGCAGGTGCTCGGCGTGACCCGCCCTGCCCTGTCGGCGCTGCTCAACGAGCGGTCGTCCCTATCGCCCGAGATGGCGCTCCGCATCGAGAAGGCGTTCGGCGTCTCCATGGACACCCTGATGCGGATGCAGACCAGCTTCGACATCGCGCAGACGCGCCTGCGCGATGGCGAGATCCGGGTCGAGCGGTTCACCGGACCGCCGGTCGATCCGCAAGCTGCGGTGGAGTGAGCGGCACCCGCTCCAGCACCCCGCCGTCGAGCACCTGGTCGTCGGTGGCCCAGAGCAGCCACAGCGCGTCGAGGGTGAGGCGCAGGATCGGCCGGTCCCACCAGCGCTCGATGAGCGCGGCGAGGCTCGCGGCCTCCGGGGGATCGAGGTCGTCGGTGAGCGCGTGCAGGCCGACGACGGTGAGGCCGCTCGGCGGGCGGCCCATGATCCGCTGGATCTCCGCCAGCCGGTCGACTCCGTCGCGGCACTCGGGATAGACCCGCAGGTAGAGCCGGCCGACATTGATGATGCCCGAGAACAGCCCGCGCAGCTCGACCGTGAGCGGACCGAACGCCGCCAGGGCCGCCCGCTGCTCCGCCGTGAGTACCGGCCCCGCCTCCGGCCCGATCGCGAGCGAGCCGCACAGGGTGGCGTGCAGGCGCTCCGTGCGGCGCGCGGCGATGTCCCAGGCGATCTTGTGGGCGAAGGGCGCGGCGCGCAGCTCCCGCTCCAGCTCGGCATGGGCCGGAGCGGCGGCGAGGGCGGCCCACGGGACCGGCAGCACCAGCGACACGACCCGGGGATGGCGCCCGCGGATGTAGTACCGGCCCTCTCTTTCCGGGATCACGCCCGGATGATCGGGCGCGACCAGGGGCAGGTGCGCGAGGCGGTAGGCCTCGTCGAGGGCAAGGCCCTGGCCCGGCACGAACGGGGTCCGGCTGCGGCGATAGGCCAGGGCCTCGTCGGGGCAGAAGACCGGCGCCGCGGGTGCGGCCACCGGCTCAGTGTCTCTCACGACACTCCCGGTCACGGACGTCGCCCGCTCCGGCGACGTCGCTGCGGCGGGAGTGTCGTGAGATGCACTCAGTCGTCTTTCTTGCGGGCCGACTTCACGGTCGGCTTAGCCGCCGCCTTGGCCTCGGGCTTTACCGGCTTCGCGTCCTTGGCGGCGGGCTTCGCCGCGGGCTTCACGGCGGCCTTGTGGGCCGCCTTCGGCTCGGCGATCACCGAGGTGGCCGGGCCGGTGGATGCGAAGGCAGAAGCCGAGGCCGGCGCCGCGCCCTTCTTCCGGGCGAGGAGCTTGGGCTGCGGCACCGTGGCGCCGGTCGCCGCGATGCTGCGGCTCGGGGCGGGCTTGTGGGGGGCGGGCTTCGCCACCTTCACCCGCGGGGTGACAGGCTTGGCCGGCGCCGCCTCGTCGGTCGCCGCGATGGTGCTCTCGGCCGGGTCGCGGCCGGTCCAGACCAGCACCGGCTGCAACGGCGCCCGGGGCGGCAGGGCGCGGTTGCGCAGGGCCGCGCTGTTCATGGTGGCGAAGGCGAGCGCCGAGGAGGGCTGCGCGCCCACGGCCATCAGCTGGGCGTTGGCGTTGTCGGCGTTGCCCCCGGCGCCGGCGCCGGCGGTCACGGCGGAGGAATCCGAATCGGTCGGCATCGGCCGGCGCTTGTCGCAGATGTAGGGCCGCATGTCCGGCGGGCTGGCGATGCTCGAGGTCGGCAACTCGTTGAGCGTCTGGCCGCCCCAGCCGAAGGTCGACTGGCCGAAGCCGTAATCGAACAGGTCGGCGGCCTTCAGGTCGCGCTCGCGGGCGCTCGCCTGGCCCATCACCACCGTGAGGATGCGCCGGCCGTTGCGGTTGGCGCTCGCCACCACGTTGAAGCCGCCCGAGCAGATGAAGCCGGTCTTCATCCCGTCGACGCCGGCGTAGCGGCCGAGCAGGCCGTTGTGGTTCGGCATCACCGCGCGGCCGAACTGGATCGCCGAGATCGAAAAGAGGTCGCGGTTCTCGGGGAAGTCGCGCAGGAGGGCGCGGCCGAGGACCGCCATATCCCGGGCCGAGGTCCATTGCCGCGGGTCGGGCAGGCCGTTGGGGTTGTACCAGTGGCTGTCGCGCATGCCGAGGCGCTGCGCGGTCTCGTTCATCCGGTCGGCGAAGCCCTCGATCGAGCCACCAAGATTCTCGCCGATCGCCCAGGCGACGTCGTTGGCCGACTTCACCATGATGATCTTGAGGGCGTTGTCGAGGGTGAGCTGGGTGCCGGGCCGAAAGCCCATCTTGGAGGGCGGCTCGGCCGCGGCGGCCTCCGAGATGGTCAGCAGCTGGTCCATCGAGGCGCGGCCCTGGCGCACCATGTCGAGGGCGACGTAGGTCGTCATCAACTTGGTGATCGAGGCCGGGTACCACGGATCGGTGGCGCCCTGGCTGTAGAGCACCTTGCCGGAATCGACGTCGACGACCAGCATCGGCGCGGTGACCGCCCCCGCCGTTCCGGCGGCGAGGGATCCGGCCACCACAAGGGCGCCGAGGCCGAGGAGGCGTCCGGCGAGGCGCGGCAGCAGCGCAGCTGTGAACATTCCGATGGGTTCCCGTCGTGCCGGTGCCGCCCCGCGGCGCCTCCCGCGACCGTCCGGCCCTCGAAGGCCGTCCGGTCACGCCGCCCCGGGCACCGCACGGCGGACCGACCGTGATTGTAGGGCAACGGCACAGCTTTTGACAGCGCCGCGCGACGCCCCCATGAACGCATCATCCGTGGCGGGAGCATGGCGGCGCTGCCATCCTCCGCCCGCCCACAGGCCCGTCCACAGCGACGGATGAGGCTTGCGACGTGCGCAGGAGGCTTGCGCCCGGTGCCCTTGCCGGCGCGATCCCCATCTGACACGGCAGGACGACCGTTCGAAACGACATGGAGCAACGCGCGCCGCCGACCGGCGCCGCCACGACATCATGAGCTACGCCGTCAAGGAGATCTTCCACACCCTCCAGGGCGAGGGCGCCCAGGCCGGGCGCGCCTCGGTGTTCTGCCGCTTCGCCGGCTGCAACCTGTGGAGCGGGCGCGAGGCCGACCGCCCGGGGGCCGTCTGCCGCTTCTGCGACACCGATTTCGTCGGCACCGACGGTACCGGCGGCGGCCGCTTCTCCGACGCGGAGGCGCTGGCCGCGGCGATCGAGCGGACCTGGAACGGCGCGCGCGGGCGGCGCTACGTGGTCTTCACCGGCGGCGAGCCGCTGCTGCAGCTCGACGAGGCGCTCCTCGCCGCGGTCCATGCCAGGGGCTTCGAGGCGGCGGTGGAGACCAACGGCACGCAAGCCCCGCCGGCGGGGATCGACTGGGTCTGCGTCAGCCCCAAGGCCGGTGCGCCGCTGCACCTCACCCGCGGCGACGAGCTGAAGCTCGTCTTCCCCCAGCCCGGCCTCGACCCGGACCGCCTCGCCGACCTCGACTTCCGCCACCTCTGGCTCCAGCCGATGGACGGGCCGGACCGGGTCGCCAACACCGAGGCCGCCGTCGCCCACTGCCTGCGCGACGCGCGCTGGCGCCTGAGCCTGCAGACCCACAAGCTGATCGGGATCCCGTGAGGCCTCGAAGGCCGTGAGCCTCGCATGATGGTTCGCCCGCCGGGCCAACGGTGCTAAGGGGCTGCCCGACAACCCGATCCCCAGAACCATGCACAGATGAAGATCACCCAGGCCTTCACGTTCGAGGCGGCGCACCGGCTGCCGAACGTGCCCCCGACCCATCGCTGCCACCGCATGCACGGCCATTCCTACCGGGTGGAGCTGACCCTCGACGGGCCGGTCGACCCGGAGACCGGCTGGGTCGTCGACTTCTTCGACGTCGAGGCCGCCTTCGGGCCGGTGTTGGAGCGCCTCGACCATTACTGCCTCAACGAGGTGCCGGGCCTCGAGAACCCGACCGCCGAGCACATCGCGGTCTGGATCTGGGAGAAGACCCGCCCGGCCCTGCCGCTCCTGTCCTCGGTCAAGGTGTTCGAGACGCCGATGTCGTGGGCGGAGTATACCGGCGCGTGAACGACGAGGACGCGGAGCATCGGCGGCTCGCGGCGATCGTCCGGGCCGATCCGGACCTGATGCGGCTGCTCGCCGCCGCCCGTAGCCTCGCCCTGCCGCAATGGCGCCTCGTCGCCGGCTGCCTCTACCAGACGGTCTGGAACGTCCTGACCGGCCGGCCGCGCGGCCACGGCATCCGCGACTACGACCTGATCTACTTCGACACCGACCTGTCCTGGGAGGCCGAGGACGCGGTCCTGCGCCGTGCCGCCCCCGTCCTCGGCGCTTGCGTCGGCCCGGTCGAGATCCGCAACCAGGCCCGGGTCCATCTCTGGTTCGAGGGCCGCTTCGGCTCGCCCTACCCTCCCCTTCCGTCGGCCGACGCGGCGCTCTCCCGCTACGCGGCGGTCGTCCACGCGGTCGGGGTGCGGCTGGAGGCCGACGGCCGCCTCTCGATCGCCGCGCCGTTCGGCCTCGCCGACCTGTTCGATCTGGTGCTGCGCCCCAACCCGGTGCTCGCCAACGCGCCGGCCTACACCGCCAAGGCGGAGCGGATGCGCGCGCTCTGGCCCGAGCTGACGGTGCTGCCCTGGCCTGGGGCGGAGCACGCCCCTGTCAAGTGCGGGAAGGACACGGCGGCGGTTTCCACCGGCCTGTCCCCGGCGCCCTCCCCGCTCTCGACAAGCTCCTGAACCCGCAGGGATCTTTCAGGAGCCGCACGCACACTTCAACGAAACGGTCACGATTCCAGGCCCTTGCCGCCGGACAGGCTGTGGACGGTGCGTGGGCGGGGGAGCGGGATAACGATCGGTTCACCCTGCCGCCGATCGTTCCTGTTGCGAAGCGTCCCCCGCGAGCCATAATTTTCCCCATGCCCGCCGCTCGCGCGGGTCTCGTCCCGCTCTCGATCGACGAACCGGCCCCGACCGCGGCACGCCTTTTCCGCGGGATGTCCCAGTCGTGCCGCCAACCCGCGGCGGCGCCTCGCGGATTCAAGGCGCCGGGGTCTTTAAGAGAAACGAGACCAGTTGTTGATAGACCGGGATGAACCACGGGGAAAACGGCCGGGACGGAGTTGACTTCCCGAGCCATCGACCCGGCCGCTCACAACCCCTCGTCCGGGGCCATGGCGGCAAGCGTATCTGCGTACGGGCCGGGAGCGGGCAGCCGCCACCGGGCCGAGAAGGGACCAGTCATGCGTGTGGACGGCAGCTTGGCGGAAGGGGTCGGCTCCGGCCGTGGCGGCAACGGCGACGACGGCCGCGGCGAGATCACGGGGGCCTGGCAACGGGTGAAGCGCCGCCTGCGGGCGGAACTCGGCGAGGACGTGTTCGCGAGCTGGTTCGCCCGGCTCGAATTGCAGGAGGTCTCCGGCGGCGTCGCCCGCCTGACGGTGCCGACGCGCTTCCTGAAGAGCTGGATCGAGTCGCACTACCTCGACCGGGTGCTCGCCACCTTCCGCAGCGAGGCCGACGGCATCGAGAGCCTGGAGGTCGGGGTGCGCGGCGCGATGGCGCCGGCCCGTCCCGGCGCCGCGGCGCTGACGAAGCCCGCCCCGAGCCCGCGGCCCGCCGCTAGCCCCGCGGGCCCGGCCGCCGAGTTGCCCGAGCCCGAGCGCGCCGCCCGCGGTCCCGCGCCCGAGGGCGATCTCGGCGGCGCGCCGCTGGACGCGCGCCTGACCTTCGAGAGCTTCGTCGTCGGCCGCTCGAACGCGCTCGCCCACGCCGCCGCCGAGCGGGTCGCCCGGCACGACGGGGGCCCCGCGCTCTACAACCCGCTCTACTTCCATGCCGGCGTGGGCCTCGGCAAGACGCACCTTCTCCACGGCATCGGCCACGCGGTGAAGAATGCCGGCCGGCGGGTGATCTACCTCACCGCCGACCGCTTCATGTACGGCTTCGTCAACGCGCTGAAGACGCAGAGCGCGCTGGCCTTCAAGGAGAAGCTGCGGGCGATCGACGTCCTGATCCTCGACGACGTGCAGTTCATCCAGGGCCGCTCGATCCAGGCCGAGTTCGGCCACACCCTCAACGCCCTCATCGATGCCGGGCGCCAGGTGGTGGTCGCCGCCGACCGGCCGCCGACGGAGCTCGAGGCCCTCGACGAGCGGGTGCGCTCGCGGCTCGCCGGCGGCCTGGTGGTCGAGATCGGCACCCTCGACGAGGCCCTGCGCGCCTCGATCCTGCAATCGCGCCTCGAGGCGGTGCGGGCCTCGCACCCGGCCTTCGAGGTCGGTCCTGCGGTCGCCGAGTACGTGGCGAAGGCGATCACCGCCAACGGCCGCGACCTCGAAGGCGCGGTCAACCGGCTCTTGGCCCACGCCACGCTGACCGGCGCCCCCGTCACCCTCGACACCGCCGAGACGGCGATCCGCGACCTCGTGAAGAACCGCGAGCCGAAGCGGGTCAAGATCGAGGACATCCAGAAGCTGGTGGCGAGCCGCTACAACGTCTCGCGCTCTGACATCCTCTCCGAGCGCCGCACCGCCGCGGTGGTCAAGCCGCGCCAGATCGCGATGTACCTCTCGAAGGTGCTGACCTTGCGCTCCCTGCCGGAGATCGGCCGGCGCTTCGGCGGGCGCGACCACACCACGGTGCTCCACGCGGTGCGCAAGATCGAGAAGGCGATCGGCGAGGACACGGCGCTCTGCGACGAGGTCGAGCTCCTGAAGCGCATGCTCCAGGATTGAGACCAGAGGACGAGCCGGGGCCCGCGCGGGGCCCCGGCTTGCCTTCGGGATGCGCCTTCGCCAAAGTTCCGCTCCCGTGCGTGCACGGGGCAACTTTTGCCTTTGCCGGCCTTCGCTGAGGCCGGTCGTACGAGACACGGATCACCCTGATGAAAGTCACCGTCGAGCGCGCGGCCCTCCTTCGGTCGCTCGGCCACGTGCACCGCGTCGTGGAGCGGCGCAACACGATCCCGATCCTGTCGAACGTGCTGCTGCGCTCCGGGCCGGACGGCCTCCAGCTCAAGGCCACCGACCTCGACATCGAGGTGACCGAGACGATTCCCGCCGACGTGGTCGATGGCGGCGCCATCACGGTGCCGGCCCACGTCATCTACGACATCGTGCGGAAATTGCCCGACGGCGCCCAGGTCTCGCTCGAAACGAGCGGCGAGACCGGCCAGATGCTGATCCGGTCGGGCCGCTCGCGCTTCACACTCGGCGCCCTGCCGGAGGCCGATTTCCCCGATCTCGCCGCCGGCGAGCTGCCGCACCGCTTCGAGCTGCCGGCCGCCGATCTCAAGCGCCTGATCGACAAGACCCAGTTCGCGATCTCCACCGAGGAGACGCGCTACTACCTCAACGGCATCTTCTTCCACACCATCGAGGCGGAGGGCTCGCTCAAGCTGCGGGCGGTCGCCACCGACGGCCACCGCCTCGCCCGCGTCCAGATGGAGGCGCCCGACGGCAGCGGCGGCATGCCGGGCATCATCGTGCCGCGCAAGGCCGTGGCCGAGATCCAGAAGCTCGTCGAGGATGGCGGCGAGACCGTCGGCGTCGAGATCTCGTCGGCCAAGGTGCGATTCAGCTTCTCGTCGGGCGTCACCCTGATCTCGAAGCTCATCGACGGCACCTTTCCGGACTACGCCCGCGTCATCCCGACCGGCAACGACAAGCGCCTGACGGTCGAGCGCGACCAGTTCGCCAAGGCGGTCGACCGCGTCTCGACCATCTCCTCGGAGCGCGGCCGCGCGGTGAAGCTCGCGATGACCGACGGGCGCCTGTCGCTCTCGGTCAACAACCCGGATTCGGGCTCGGCGACGGAGGAGCTCGACGTCGACTACGAATCCGGTCCCCTCGATATCGGCTTCAACGCCCGCTATCTCCTCGACATCACGGCCCAGCTCGACGGCGACACCGCGCTCTTCCGCCTCGCCGATCCGGGCTCGCCGACGGTGATCCAGGACCGCGAGGGCGCGCCGGCGCTCTACGTGCTGATGCCGATGCGGGTGTGAGGGCGGGATTGCGCGCGGCGACCGCCGCGCGCACATTCGTGACATGTCGAAATCCGTCTCCCTCGATTCCCCTTCCGCATCCCTTCTCGATGCTCTCGTCGGAACCGGCCGGTACGGTTCGGAGAGCGAGGTCGTGGAAGAGGCCCTGCGTCTCTTGAGCAGCCGGGAGGCCCGGATCGCGCGCCTCCGGCAGGCGTGGAGCGAAGGTGTGGAGGGCGGCAACTATCAGCCGGCCGAGGTCGTGTTCGCCGAGTTGGAAGAACGCTACAGGATACCGGATAGTGAGGCGTGAGGCGCGTCGTCATCTCCGCGCCCGCAGCCAGGGATCTCAGGGATGTCGGCGACTATATTGCGACCGATAGCCCTGTTCGGGCTCGACGATTCGTCGCCGCGCTCAAGGAGCGCTGCCTCAGCCTCGCGTTCCATCCGTTCCGCGGCAAACCTGCTCCCGAGATCGGCCTTGACGTACGTATGCTGGTCGCGGGCAACTACCTGATCCTGTACCGCGTCCAGACCGAAATCGTGATGATCGATCGGATCATCCACGGCGCACGCGATATCGCGGGTCTCGACGACGACCTGTGATATGGCGCAGGCATGACCGAGCCCACCGCCCTGCGCGTCACCCGCCTCATCGCCCGCGACTTCCGCAACCACGCCGATCTCGACCTCGCGGTCGCTCGCCGCTTCGTCGCGCTGGTGGGGGAGAACGGGGCCGGCAAGACCAACATCCTGGAGGCCCTGTCGCTGTTCGCCCCCGGTCGGGGCCTGCGCCGGGCGGACTTTTCCGTGATGGCGCGCGAGGGCGGAACCGGCGGCTTCGCGGTCTCGCTGACGCTAGAGGGCCCGAGCGGCGACCACCGCATCGGCACCGCCTGGGAGCCGCCGCGGGGGCGCGAGGAGCGCGGCGGCCGGCTCTGCCGCGTCGACGGGGCTACCGCCCCCTCGCCCACGGCGTTCGCCGAGCAGGTGCGGGTGGTCTGGCTCACCCCCGACCTCGATGCCCTGTTTCGCGGCCCCGCCGGCGACCGGCGCCGCTTCCTCGATCGCCTGGTGCTCGCCGTCGATGCCGGCCACGGCGCCCGGGTGAGCGCGATGGAGCGGGCGCTCCGCTCGCGCAACCGCCTCCTGGAGGAGCGGCCCGACGATGGGCCGTGGCTCGACGCCGTCGAGCGCGAGGTGGCCGAGCTCGCGGTCGCGGTAGCGCTCGCCCGGCGCGAGACCGTGGAACGGCTCGACAGCCTGATCCTGTCGACCCGCGACGAAGCCTCGCCCTTCCCCTGGGCCGGGGTGCGGTTGGAGGGCGACATCGACGACCTCGTGGCGGTGTGGCCGGCGGTCGATGCCGAGGACCGCTACCGCGCGACCCTGCGCCAGAACCGCTTTCGCGATCGCGCCGCCGGCCGGACGCTCGCCGGGCCGCAGGCCTCCGACCTCGTGGTCCGCCACGGCCCCAAGGACGTGCCCGCCGCCACCGCCTCGACCGGCGAGCAGAAGGCGCTGCTGATCGGCCTGGTGCTGGCCCATGCCCGCCTCGTCACCGGGATGAGCGGCCTTGCTCCCCTCGTCCTCCTCGACGAGGTCGCGGCCCATCTCGATCCCCGCCGCCGCGCCGGGCTGTTCGATGCGCTCGAAGCGCTCCCAGGGCAGGTCTGGATGACCGGGGCCGACCCGGCGATGTTCGGGGAGCTGGGCGGGCGGGCGGACGTGGTGCAGGTGGCGGAGGGGAGCGTGCGGGCTTGAACGGCCTCAGAGGGTCGGCGGCAGCGCCGTGCGGCTGAAATCATTGCCGACGAAGAGGATCGGCAGGCCGCGGACGGCCGCGCATGCATAGGAGAAGCAGTCGCCGAGATTGAGCCGCGCGGGATGTCCACGCCCCTTCCCGTAGCGGGCGTAAGCCACCAGAGCGCCGTTAACCTCGGCCTCCGCCACGGGCACGAGCCCGATGCGGCTGATCGCCATGAATCCCCTCACCTGCCGCTCGGCATCCTCGACGGACAGGCCGGTCTCGCGGCTGATCGCCGTCACGGCCTCGAAGACCGCGAGGGTGGAGGTGACCGGATCCGACGCCGCGTCGATCTGGTTGGTCAGATCGATCGCCCCGGCTTCCTTGAGCAGGATCGCGACGATCGCCGAGGCATCGACGAACATCAGGGTTCGCCGTTCAGATCGTCGAAGAAAGCCTTGTCCGCCTTCAACCCGGTGCGGGGGAACGACGCGATATAGTCCTGGATCGGCTTGATGCGCTCGACGAGCGGGACGGATTCCTCGCGGCGGGCGATCTCGGCGGCCAGCGCCATGCGGACCGCTTCCGTCTTGCTCACGCCGGCCATCGTCGCCAATTTGTCAGCGAGCTGATTCACCTCCTGGCTGCGGATGTTGAGCGACATGGGACGCGATCCTGTGTAGACACCGTCGCCAATATGTCTACACGCCTCGCGCTCCGTCGCAAGGCCGCGCAGAGCGATCGAATCCCATGACAGACCGCCTCGACGAGGCCCGCGCTGCCCTTCGCAAGACCTTCGGCTACGAGGATTTCCGTCCCGGCCAGGCCGAGGTGATCGGCGCCGTGCTCGACGGGCGCGACGTGTTCGCGGTGATGCCGACGGGCTCGGGCAAGTCGATGACCTACCAGCTCCCCGCCCTGGTGGAACAGTCGCTCACCGTCGTCGTGTCGCCGCTGATCGCCTTGATGCACGACCAGGTCAAGCAGATGGAGGCCTTCGGCGTCGCCGCCGGCACGCTCAACTCGACGGTGTCGGAATCGAGCGCCCGCGAGACCTGGCGCGGCATCCGGCAGGGCTCCTTGCGCCTGCTCTTCGTCTCGCCCGAGCGGCTGTTGATGGAGGGCCTGATCGAGGCGTTGCAGGGCGCCGGCGTGCGGCGGCTCGCCGTCGACGAGGCGCACTGCGTCTCGCAATGGGGCCACGATTTCCGGCCCGAGTACCGCGACCTCGCGCGCGCGCGCGAGGCGCTCGGCGACGTGCAGACCGTGGCGCTCACCGCCACGGCCGACGCCGCGACCCGGGCCGACATCTCCGAGCGGCTGTTTCCCCGCGGGCGCAAGCCCGAGCTGTTCGTCCACTCCTTCGACCGGCCGAACATCCGCCTGACCTTCGCGCCGAAGGAGCACCCGACGCGCCAGCTCTCGCGCTTCCTGCGCCCGCGCAAGGCCGAGAGCGGCATCATCTACTGCTCCTCGCGAAAACGCACCGAGCAGATCGCCGAGATCCTGCAGCAGGACGGCTTCAACGCGCTGGCCTACCATGCCGGGCTGGAACAGACCGTGCGGATGCGCAACCAGGACACCTTCCTCCAGGAGGACGGGGTCGTGGTGGTGGCGACCATCGCCTTCGGCATGGGCATCAACAAGCCGGACGTGCGCTACGTCTGCCACGCCGACATGCCGTCCACCATCGAGAGCTACTACCAGGAGATCGGCCGCGCCGGCCGCGACGGGCTGCCGGCCGACACGCTCACCCTCTACGGCCTCGACGACATGGCGCTCCGCCGGCGCCAGATCGACGAGAAGGAGGTGCCCGACGACCGCCGCCGGGTCGAGCGCCGCAAGCTCGAGGCGATGATCGCGCTCTGCGAGGGCGCGACCTGCCGGCGCCAGTCGCTGCTCGGCTATTTCGGCGAGCAGAGCCAGCCCTGCGGCCGCTGCGACCTGTGCCGCGGCGGCGTCTCGCTCATCGACGGGACGGTGGCGGCGCAGAAGGTTCTGTCCGCGGTGGTGCGCACCGGCCAGCGCTTCGGCGCGGCCTATATCTGCGATCTCGTCCACGGCAAGGAGAGCGACCAGATCCGCCGCAACGGCCACGCCCAGCTCAAGACCTTCGGGGTCGGCTCCGACAAGCCGGTAGCGGCCTGGCGGGCGATCCTGCGCCAGCTCTTCGCGGCGGGCGCCGTGGCGGAGAACGGCGACGGCTACGGCGGCCTCTCGCTCACCGACAAGGGCGAGGCGATCCTGTTCGGCCGCGAGCCGGTGCAACTGCGCCCCGACCCCGAGCCGAAGGCCCCGAAGGAGCGCCGCCGCGGGGCGACGGACCGCGACGACACGCTCGGCTTGTCGGAGGCCGACGAGGCCCTGTTCCAGCACCTGCGGGGCCTGCGCGCGACCCTCGCCCGCCAGGAGGGCGTGGCCGCCTACATGATCTTCCCCGACCGCACGCTGATCGAGATGGCGCGCGCGAAGCCGGTCGACATGTGGGCCCTGCGCTCGATCCACGGGGTGGGCGAGCGGAAGCGGGATGCCTATGGGCAGCCTTTCGTGGAGGCGGTGGCGGAGTTCCTAGCGGATGCGGCGAAGCGAGCAGGGTGAGAGGGGCTTCTAACGGGAAACCCCTCAGGCGATGTTTTCGCACATTCTCTCAATCCGGCAGGGTTTGTCACACATCCTCTACGGTGGAGGTCGGTGCATTTCGTGGTTGACGGCCTCTCCTGTCTGCAAACACATGTTTTCCGTATACAGGCTTGCACCTGCCGAATGACCGCGTGGGATCGCAGACCCTCGCGTGATCACCACGAACCTGGGTTCCGTATCGGCTCCGGCTTGAACGACCCGACTGGATCCGCCTCTGTCGCATCGGCGCGCGTTCTCAAGGTTCACCGGCCGCCATCCGGGCGCGGGCCATGCAGGTAACGAAGGCCTCCGGGTTGGTGGCGAGGAGCCGCGCTTCGGCGAGCGCAACGGGCCCTTGAGCCGCTGCCCAGCGCGGATCGGCGAGACGCTCGCGCAGGCGCTCCAGGGCCCGTCTGTGGGCGGGAGAAGCGTAGGCCGCGCGCAGGACGGTGAGACCGGGCTCGCCGAAGAAGTGGTCGACCTTCTCGTAGAAGAGCTTGCGCGCCTCGATGTACTCCTTGAGGGGCTTGTCGGCCGCGTCGCCCGCAGCCGCGCCGGCGGCCTCCGCGCGGTCCTCGGCGTGGGCCAGCCAGCGCCGGATGTTGAAGGCGCCGTCGTGCCGCGGCGGGGCGTCGACCCGGTGCCAGCCCTCCTCGCCCGGCGTGTAGCCCCGGGTGCGGAAGCAGCGCTTCGACTGCACCTCGGCCGCCTCGACGGCTGGGGGCGGCACGGAACTGAACGTCCCGAACCCGAGGCTGTACATGCCCTCGGGCGGCTCGGCCATCGCCTTGAGCATCGCGCCCGCCGGCCCCGCGACCGCCGCCTGCGCGATCCTGGCGTTCTGCATCGCCTCAGCCTCGCAGCGGGCGGGCAGGGGCAGGGCGAGAGCTTGCTGTCCGAGGATTGCGACGCTGCAGGCCGTCCCTTGCGCCGCCACCGTGAAGATCGCCGCGGCCGGGCGCGGGTCGAGCGCGGTGACGAGCGCCTCGGGCCGGCCGAGATCGCGCCAGTGCAGGCCGAGGAACAGCGCAGCCGCCAGCACCGCGCCGACGGTCATGGCCGGCGTCAGCCCCAGCCAGTTCCGCGGGTCGTCCGCCCCGATCCGTGCGAGCGCGCCGCGCTCCGGGACCCTGACGGCCGTCCCATACAGGCTCGCCCGGATTGGCGAACACGCCGGGCTTTGCAAGCCGCGGGCCCGCGTGTCGCGCCGGGGCGGCGCCACGAAGGCCAGCGATCCGGTGACGGCCACGATCGCCGCGACGCGCCGGGCAATGGGGGGATGGGTCGCGAAGGCGCCCTCGCAGGCCCCGTCGATCATCATCGCGTCCTGGCCCGGCCGCAGGGCGGCGAGCCCGCTCCGGCCCTCGATCCGCTCCAGGGCGGACAGGAGCGCGGCCGGGTTCTGGGTGACCTCGACGGCGCGGGCATCCGCCACGAACTCGCGCGAGGCCGTGATGAGCAGCCGGATCAGGCGGCTGCCGCGCAGGATGCACTGCCCGCAGAACCCCAGGGACAGGATGAACAGGAGGAGCGGCGGCATCACCACGACCACCATCGGGAAGGCCAGCACCTCCCGCAGGCGGTTAGCCTCCCAGCGCTGGGGCAGGACCAGCCAGTCGATCATGCGCAGGCAGGCATTGGCGGCGGCCAGGAGGCGGATGTCGCCGTTGGCGATGTGGGCGAGCTCGTGGGCGATGACCGCGGCGAGCTCGTCGTCGTCGAGCGCTTCGATCAGGCCGCGGGTGACCACCACCACGGCGTTCCGGCGGCTCAGGCCGCACGCGAAGGCGTTGAGCGCCCGCGTTTCGATCACCCCGACATAGGGCGTCGGCAGGCCCATGGTGATCGCGAGCGGCTCGACGAGGCGGCAGAGCCGAGGCTCCTCGGCGTCATCCACGAACGCGAAGGCGACCGAGCGCTGGACCGTCTGGACGTGCCAGAGCAACTGAAGCCCGAAGACGCCGGCGGCCGCCAGGGTGACGACCGGGACGTAGCGGACGGCGTAGCCCGCTGGGGCGAGGCTCGGCGCGTGCGCGGGGTCGAAGGCCAAGAGAGGCAGCCAGAGCACGAAGGCCGCCGCCACGTTGAGCGCGGCGAGAAAGCCGCAGAACAGCAGGATCGTGCGCCGGTCGTTGGCCTGGATCCAGCCGAAGAGGCCGTTGACTCGCAGGAACATCGGTGCCTCCCGTCAGAACTTGAACGCGACGGGCTCGTCGATGAGGATCCGCTCAATGCCGAGATCGAAGGGCTCTCGCGGGGTGAGGCCGCGCAGGCGCGCGACGAGGCTGCCGGGGAATTGGCGCAAGGTCGCCCCATACTCGCCGACGGCGAGATTGTAGAAACGCCGCGAGGCTGTGATGCGGTTCTCCGCGCCCACGAGTTCGTCGCGCAGGGCCGTGAAGTGGCCCGAGGCGCGCAGCTCCGGATAGCGGTCGGCCATCCCGATCAGGGTGTTGATGTTCTGGGTCAGGTTCTTCTCTGCGCTGAGCCGTGCCTCGGGCGCGACCGCGGCCAGCGCCTCCGAGCGGGCGCGGGTGAGGCCGAGCAGGATCTCGTGCTCGTGGTTCGCGAAGCCCCGAACGGTCTCGACGAGGCCCGGGATCAGGTTCTGGCGGTGCTTGAGATGGACGTCGATGTCGGCGAACGCTGTCTCGCAGCGTTGATCGAGGGCGACGAGCCGATTGTAGGTGGCGAAGAGGATGAGGATCGGGAGAAGTACGGCTCCGGCGATCACGGCGAGCACGATGGTTGACGACATGGACTGCCTCGTCAGTTGTGCCGTCCCACCGGCAGCGTGAGGTTTGATTGCAATGACGTAGTAGACATTCGATTTTTTCGTTGGCTGGATAATTCATGTTTCCCGTTAAACAGGATTTAATCCGCGGATCGTAACATAGGGTCATCAGTTGGTGGAGCGCAATGTGGCTGAATCGATCTTTAATCGCATCTCTCGCATTCTCACGGCCAGCGTGGAGGACTCGGTTGACCGCCTCGAGCAGGCCGGTGGCGAGGCGGTGATGCGCGAGGCGATCCGCGAGGCCGACCGCGCCGTCGACCGGGTCGCGGCCGAGCGCGAGGCTGCCCTTGCGCGCCGGCTCCAGGCCGCCCGCCAGCAGGCGCTGCTCGCCAAGCGCATCGAGGCGCTGACCGAGAAGGCGCGCTTCGCGCTGGAGAGCGGTCGCGAGGATCTTGCGGAGGCGGCCCTGTCGCAGCAGTTCGACTTCGAGGCCCAGGCTGTCACCCTCGCCGAGGCGCAGGTCGAGGCGCAGGCCGAGGAGGCGCGAATCGAGGAGGGCCTCGCCGCCCTGAAGGCGCGCAAGGCCCAGATGGAGGACACGCTGTCGGCCTACCGGCAGGCCCGGACCGAGGCGGCGGGCGGCAGCAGCAGCGCGGAACGGTCGGCGGAGCGGCAGGTCGATGCCGCCGAGCAGGCCTTCGCGCGGGCGATGACGGGTGCGGGCGCACCGGTTCGGGCCGACGCCGCCTCGCTCCGCGGCGTCGCCGAGATTGATGTCCTGCAGAGGCGTGCGGCGATCGCCGAGCGCCTTGCCGCCCTCAAGGCCGCGAGGGCGGCCTGATGATCCGCAAGCCGCCCGCCGGGTTCGGCCGCAAGAGCGCCGGCGCCCTCCGGCTCGAGGATCTGCAGACCGCCGCGCGGCACGGCTCGGCCCTCGCCCAGGCAGGCCGCTACTACCTCGCCGGCCTGGTCTGCTGGGGCTTCGCGCTGCTTTGGGGCTTCGCGGCCCTGGCGGCCGGAGCCACCGGCAGCGGGCTGCCGACTTTCGTCGGCGTCGGCGGCATGGCGGCTGCCATGGCCTGGAACGGCCGGCGCTTGTTCGCCAAGGCGCGAGCGGCGCGGTGCACAGCGGCTCCCGCCGCGTCCTGACGCGCCGGGGCTCCGGGCTCTCAGGCCGTCATGCGTCGATCGACCCGGCCCCGAACGTCACCGGCGCCCGCGATCCTGGATGTCGGAAAACACCTGTTTTCCGACATTCGCGCGCGAGATGAGGAGCGGCCGCAATGTATTTGAAGCGGTCACTCACGCAGCCGAGCTGACGGGGTTGGGACGCAAACCCTCCACTCGATGAGAACGGGAAAGCGTCATTACCTTACAGACGCCAGGGTAGCGCGACCAACATCGTCAGCCGATCCCTGCCGTGCCTGGAAATCCCTTAGCGTCGCGCCCAGCCGCTCCCGCAGCGCCTCGTCCGACAACGGCCCCGTCACCACGAGGCTCGCGACCACCTCCGGATGCTTGAGCCGCTGCTTCGGCGTGCGGGCGTGGTTCGCCACCCGCAACTGCCCGTCGGTACCGGGCAGCACGAAGTAGAAGCTCTCGCCCCGCGTGCCCTGCCCGACCTCCACGAATCCGTCCGCCAGGAGGAGCGCCCGGGCCCGCGCGATCGCCGCTGCCGGCGTCACGGCCGCCAGCCCGCCTCGTCCTCCTCATCGCCGTCATCGGTCTCGCGATACGGCCCGTCGGTCGCCTCGGCGCCGCGGTAGCCGGTCGCCAGCACGTAGAGCTCGCTCGAGTCCGCCCGGCTCGCCGCCGGCTTGACGTGGCGCACGCTCGAGAAATCGCGCTTCAGGTCGGTGAGCAGGCCGCCCTCGGTGCCGCCCTGCAAGACCTTGGCGAGGTAGGTGCCGCCCGGCGCCAGGATCTCGCGGGCAAACGCCAGGGCCGTCTCGGCGAGCCCCATGATGCGCAGGTGGTCGGTCTTCTTGTGGCCGGTGGCGTTGGCGGCCATGTCCGACATCACGACGTCGGCCGGTCCGCCCAGCATCTCGGTGAGGAGGCCGGGCGCGGTCGGATCGAGGAAGTCGAGGGTGACGAAGTCGACGCCCGGCATCGGCTCGATCTCGAGGAGGTCGATGCCGACCACCCGGCCCCGCGGCGAGGCGGCGCCCGGATGGCTGCCGACCTTGGCGGCGGCCACCTGCGACCAGCCGCCGGGCGCCGCGCCGAGATCGACCACCCGCTGTCCCGGCTTGAGCAGCCGGAAGCGGTCGTCGATCTCCATCAGCTTGAAGGCCGCCCGCGAGCGGTAGCCCTCGCGCCTGGCGCGGGCCACGTAGGGGTCATTGAGCTGGCGCTCGAGCCAGAGCTTGGAGGAGACCGTGCGCCCGCGCCCGGTCTTGACCCTCTGCTTCAGGTCGCCCCGGAGGCCGCCGCCGCGACGATCGCTCATATCCCTTGACCTTCGATGATCGAAAAAAATCGTTCGCGGTCAATGACGCCCCGGGCTTGCGGGCGCAAGCCCGCTTCTTGAAAGCCGGCCGGCGCAAGCCCGGCGCATCGTCAGCCCGGCCGCACGCCCCGGCGCCAGACCCCGTCCTCGCGCATCATGTTCATCAAGAGGCCCTCGCGCAGGCCGCGATCGGCGATGCGCAGGCGCTCGGACGGGAAGGCGCGGCGGATCGCCTCCAGGATGGCGCAGCCAGCGAGCACCAGATCGGCCCGGTCGCGGCCGATGCACGGGTTCTGTGCCCGGTCCGACAGGCGGGTCGCGAGCAGGCCGTCGATGGCGTCGGTGACCTCGCGGTCGCGCATCCACAACCCGTCGATCCGCCGCCGGTCGTAGCGCGGCAGGCGCAGATGGGTGGCTGCGAGCGTCGTCACCGTGCCGGAGGTGCCGAGCAGGTGGAAGTTCGGCGCGTGCGCCGCAGCACCCGCGATCAGCGCGAACTTGGTGAGGCGGTCGGCGACCTCCTCGACCATGCCCTCGAAGACCGGCCGGGTCACGTCGGCCCCGCCATAGCGCTCGGCCAGGGTGACGACCCCGACGGGGAGCGAATCCCAGGCCCGGATGCGCAGGGTCGGGTCGGCGCTGCGGGCGAGCGCGGCCGAGCCGTCGAGCCAGACGATCTCGGTCGAGCCGCCGCCGATGTCGAAGATCACCACCGACTCCGCGTGCCGGTCGGCGAGCGCCGCACAGCCCGTGACCGCGAGGTAGGCTTCCGTCCGCCGGTCCACCACCTCGAGGTCGAGGCCGACCTCGCGATGCACCCGGTCGACGAAGGCCGGCCCGTTCACCGCGAGCCGGCAGGCCGCGGTGGCGATCGACTTCGCCCGCACCACCCCGCGCGAGCGCATCTTGCCGAGGCAGACCGCCAGGGCGTCGACCGTCCGCTCGATGGCGTCGTCGCTCAGGCGGTCGGTGCTCCCTAAGCCCTCGCCGAGGCGCACGATGCGCGAGAAGGCGTCGATCACCCGGAACCCGTAGGGCGCCGGCTCGGCGATCAGGAGCCGGCAATTGTTGGTCCCGAGATCGAGCGCCGCGTAGGCGCGCCGCTCCGGGCGCCGTGGAGGATCATCCCCCGCCGCGTGCGGCGGGGGCGCGGTCGCGCGCGCTGTCTCGGCGTACTCCGCGGCGCGCGCCGGCACGGAGACGGCCGTCTCATCCCTCATCGGCTGTGCCGATATCCCTCAGATCCGCACCCTCGCGGGGCGAAAAGTCCATCACATGATGGGGAGCTTACGTGGCTCCGGGCGGAACGCAAAGCCGCGATCGTGCCGCGGCCGCCGTCCCGTCACCGGGACAATCGCGAGGCCATCCAATGAATTGCGCTCAATCGACCGCCGTTCCGTGCAGCTCGGCCTGGGTGAAGCGCTGTTGCTCCTCCATCACCAGCCCGGCGAGCTCGCGCTTGAGCGCGTTGAACTCGGCCGAGGCCGTGTCGCGCGGGCGAGGGAGCGGCACGATCAGGTCGCGCTTCATCCGGCCCGGGCGGTAGGTGAGCACGACGATGCGGTCGGCGAGGTAGATCGCCTCCTCGATCGAGTGGGTCACGAACACGATGGTCTTGCGGTACTCGGCCCAGATCCGCAGCAATTCGTCCTGGAGCGTGCGCCGGGTCAGCGCGTCGAGGGCGCCGAACGGCTCGTCCATCAGCATCACCGGCGGGTCGAGGGCCAGGATGCGGGCGATGGCGACGCGCTGGCGCATGCCGCCGGACAATTCCTTCGGGAAGCGGCCGAGGAAGTCAGACAGGCCCAGCGTCCCGGCGATGCGGGCGACGACCGCGTCGGCTTGCTGCCGCGCCACGCCCTTGATGTCGAGGCCGAAGCGGATGTTCTGCTCCACCGTCATCCAGGGAAACAGCGCGTATTCCTGGAAGACCATGCCCCGGTCGGGGCCCGGGTCGACGACCGGGCGCCCGTTCATGCGGATCTCGCCCGAGGTCAGGGCCGAGAAGCCCGCGATGGCGTTGAGCAGGGTGGACTTGCCGCAGCCCGACGGCCCGAGCAGGCAGACGAACTGCCCGCTCGGGATCGACGCGGTGACGTTCTCGAGCGCCACCACGGCGCCGTCGCCGGAGCCGAACACCTTCGAGGCGTTCGCGATGGTGATCTCGGCGGCGCCGGGCACGGTGGCCGTGGCGGCCGCTGGCTCAGGCCGGAGGAGGGTTGCTGTCGCGGTCATGGTCCTAGCGCTCCAGGCCGCGGTGCCAGCGCAGCAGATGGTCGTTGAAGCGCGACATCGCGCCGTCGATGACGAGGCCGAGGATGCCGATCGTTAGCATGCCGCCGATGATCTTATCCGACCACATGTATTCGCGCGCCTCGAGGATCCGGTAGCCGAGCCCGTCCGACACCGCGATCATCTCGGCGACAATCACCACGATGAAGGCGGTGCCGATGCCGATGCGCATGCCGGCGAGCACGAACGGGCTCGCCGCCGGCAGGATCACCCGCCGGAACATCGTCCACGAATTCGCCCCCAGGTTGCGGGCGGCGCGGACGTAGATCGAATCGACCTGGCGTACCCCCGCGATCGTGTTGACGAGAACCGGGAAGAAGGTGCCGAGCGCGATCAGGAACAGGGCCGGCGGGTTGCCGAGGCCGAACCACACGATGGCGAGCGGGATGTAGGCGATCGGCGGGATCGGCCGCAGGATCTGCAAGAGCGGATTGACAAGGCCGTAGAGCCGGTCGCTCGTGCCCATCAGCAGGCCGACGGGCAGGGCGAGGCCGACGCCGATGGCGAAACCCGCGACCACGCGGCTCAGGCTCGCCACCGCGTCGTGCGGCAGTTCGCCCGAGAACAGCCAGGCGGTGTAGCTCTGGCTGGCGGGGTCGTATGGCAGGGCCGGCACGAGGCTGGCGAACCAGCGGGAGGCCACCGCGCTCGGCGGCGGCAGCACGACGGCCGAGAACAGGCCGGCGCGGCTGGCGATCTCCCAGAGGATCAGCAGCCCGACCGGCAGCAGCGCGCCGCGGAAGGCGGAGAGGCGGGTCACCATAGATCTCCGGGACGGCTCAGTTGGTCTTCGTCGTCTTGGCGCCGAGTTCGGCTTTCGCCTTCTCGAGCAGGTCGAGCTTGACCCATTCGGCGTCGCTCTTCGGCGGGTTGACCATCTTGCCGAGCCCGTACTTGTGCATCAGGTCGGCGGTGATCTGCATGTGGCCGGCCGGCATGTCGTAGGTATAATCCGCGTTGTCCATCGAATCGCGGAAATCCTTGCTGCTGAGCTGGCCCTTGAACACCTGCTCGCGCACGTATTTTTCCGCGAGGTCCGGCTTCTCGATGAAGGTCTTCGTCGCCTCGACGAACAGCTTGAGCACCCGGGCGGCGACCTCGGGCTTCTCGGTATACATCTTCTCGGTCATGACGAGCGGCCGGTAGGGCACGCCGATCGGGGTGTCGTAGGGCTTGACGATCTCGTAGCCCCAGCCGTTCGAGATGGCCTGCGTCGATTGCGGCTCGCTCTGGCAGATCACGTCGACGTACTTCTGCGCCAGGGCCTGGTTCAGGTCGGCGTAGTTGTTGAAGTAGACGAGCTGCACGTCCTTGCCCGCACGCTCCGACCAGGTCAGGCCGTTCTTCTCCAGCTCGGCGAGCAGCATCAGGTCCTGGGTGCCGCCGCGCACCACCGCGACCTTCTTGCCCTTCACGTCGGCGAGCGTCTTGGCGCCGAGATCGGGCCGGCCGAGGATGCGCACGCCGCCATTGGCGAAGCCCGCCACCACCAGGAGCTTCACGCCGTTGCCGCGCGCCGCCACCGCGCCGTCGGCGCCGGACGCCGCGATGTCGATCTGGTCGACGGCCATCGCCGGATAGATATCGGCGCCCTTGGCGAACTGCTTCTCGTCGATCTTGAGGTTATATTTCGCGGCGATCTCCTTCATGTAGGAGATCGCGCCGTAATGGGCGAATTTCAGGTTGCCGAGACGAACGACGTCCTGGGCGGCGGCCGGGCCGGCGAGGGCCGCCAGGAACGTGGCGGCGACGGCGAGGCGCTTGAGCATGCTTCACTCCCTGTCCGAAAACCCGGTCGCAGAGCCGGTTCGTTTCGGAGGGAGATATTGGACAAAAGT